>DATNME010000105.1:0-43294 GCA_035602385.1 Candidatus Dormiibacterota bacterium | reverse complement strand
GTAAAAAAAGCTGACAATTTATTAGCCGTTCGAGTAATATCTCGCCCAGCGCAGCCAAGCAACGCGGTTGCACACCGCCCTCTACACCATCCACCAATCGTCGCGGCCAGGGCGACGGCAACTGCATCAACCGGTGACTGGGGCCTTTCCAACGGAGCATTGTGCCACTCGGTCTCAATGCCCATCTAGCGTGGAGATCGTTTCCTATGTTGCGAAATCAATCTAGCCTTCTTCCAGCTATGTTTCTCCTGATAAGCCTCGCCGGATAGGCGGAACGGCGGAGGGATCACCATAGGAGACCACAAAATGGATTCGCCAATGGAAAAGAGGCAAGGAGCCGACCTCCGCGATTATCTAGCCGCCGAGCGAACGTTTCTCGCATGGATTCGCACCGGTCTTGCGTTGATGGGATTTGGCTTCGTGGTTGCTCGGTTCGGGCTTTTTTTGCAACAACTCCGATTCATCGACCACGCTCCTCCTATGACATCGTCCGGCGTGTCGCTGTGGTTCGGAACCGCGCTCATCGCGGTCGGAGTCGTTGTAAATCTCTCTTCCGCTCGGCGCCATGTTCGATTGGTCCACGAATTGGACCGATGCGAGTCCGCAAGTTCTCATTCTGTGAGCCAAGCCGTTGCGACCGCCTTATTCCTGGCTCTTGTCGGACTGGCAATGGCGATCTATTTGGTTTCCGTCCGCGGTTCCGCGAATCTCTCTTCGGACAATCATGAGGAGGTAATCATGGCATCGGGATCGAGCAAGGAAGCGTTCGCGGCAGGCAACGGAATCATCGACCAGCCGAGTAATCACTCGGTCGATCAAACGGTGGAGAAACTCAAGAACATTTTGCAATCCAAGGGAATTACGCTTTTCGCGCTGGTCGACCACAGCGGTGAGGCGGAAAAGGTGGGAATGAAAATGCGTCCCACCAAACTGCTGATCTTTGGCAATCCCAAAGCCGGCACACCTCTCATGCTGGCCTCGCCGAGCGTCGCCATTGACCTCCCTCTTAAAATTTTGGCTTGGGAAGATGGTCAAGGTAAAGTCTGGCTTTCGTACAACAGTTCGGACTACTTAAAGGAGCGGCACCGTCTGTCGCGGGAGCTGATGCAGAGTCTCGCTGTCGTTGGGACCTTGGCGGCCAAGGCTGCCGAGTAGTTCCAGAACAGGGTCATTAATGTCCGTGAAATTATTTCACTTTAGGGAGGGTACCCATTGAACCACTTGGGCAACTTCGCGTCGTTTCGAAGGTAGCCTAAGTTATTGAAATTCTGGTGGACGAGACCGGGGTCGAACCGGCGACCTCCTCGTTGCGAACGAGGGAACTAAATTCATAAGGCGCGGTGCTGCAACCACTTACGTCTTTCGAATCTGCCTTTAAATGGGCAACTTGCGCAACTCCATTGCCCAGTGCTTGTTCGGGTGTCGTTAAAAACGCGTCTGAGCTGAGGTTAGCGCGACCAAACAAGGGTAGCCTGGACATTCGAAAGATTCTCAAGCTCGTACGTGGGTGCGATTCCCATCGCCCGCTCCATAAAGCCTGTTGATGCAGTTCGCTTTACTGGCTTCAGTTCCCTGAAAACGCTGCCCGGAGAGTTCTAACTCCTCGAACCACACAAGTCCATAAAGTGAGTGCGGAACATCTCGAGGGGAGTGGAAGGAATCGCGACATGGTTCAGGCTGAACCGGAATACCGGCCCCCGATCGATAACCGCAGGATTGTGGAGACACGCAAACCCCGTGATCGATCCCGCCCATTCTTTGATTGGGTAATGCAACAAGGGCTGGCGGCTGAGTTGCGCAAGTTTATGCGCTATGTCCTGAGTCCGCGCTGTCACCTCAAGCACAATACCTACTTCGTGGGGGACATGCCTCGCGCCGGGCTCGAGACCGCCCATTACCCCGTTAACGCCATACTTATGAAAGACAATGCTATAAAGACTCTCATCTGCTTTGTCGCCGAGCACGCGAGCGGCGCTCTCGTCGATGCACCTACGCACTGCGTCTAGCCAATCGTCTAACTGACGGATGATATACGGGTCGCGTATCCCACCTACAATAATGCTTTGATATCCCGCCAGTTCTGCTCCCTCAAGTTTCACGGTGTAGGGTTCGGATATGAAATTGCTCCCTCGAATCCTGACCGTTACGTTATCAATCGCTTCAAAGCTTGCCTTCGTGAGGTCGAATGTCCCGGAACATTCGCGATGCAGGTAGGGATTGGCGTTCTCGTACAAGCTGTGCGCAGCCACACTCTGCGGGGTGCAACGCAAGCCGGCGCCATACGGACGGATTGTGATTTCGTCCTGGCTGACGGTGGTGAAGATGACGCCCATGCCGTACGTCTCGCAGACCAGCGTTCCACACTCCGATACTTTGCCAGCGTGCCACGCCAGCCCCGGCGGAAAACCGTGCATCAATGGGATCGCGGCAAAGAGTGCCGAGTCGCTGCATCGCCCGGCCAGCACGAAATTGGCCCCGTCCGATAATGCCTCTTGGAGTGGCTCAACGCCCATCATGCCGACGATACGGGTACTTTCGTCAATGACGCTGTCGCTGATCGGCGGGGCTGGACTTAGGGAAAGGATGCGATTTTCATGCAGCAGCCTCTTGAGGTAAGCCCTGTCCTGCTCCGCATAGATTACGGCGGTCCGCAAAGTCAGATCATGTTCAGAAACGATCTCACGTGCGATCTCCAGAACCCAATCAACGTGGATATCTCCACCCGCCGTGCCCGCGGAGCCAATGATTACTGGGATGTTGGCCTTTCGACCGGCGCGCAGTATCAGCGACAGGTCGCGCTTCACAGCCTCCCGCGGAAAAGCGGGTATCCCCGTTCCTAGAGAAAAAGGACCTGCATCCGTGGTGCCCGCATCGCAGGCGATGAAGTGGGGGCCCTGCGCCAGCGCTTCGTCCAAAGCAACGTCGCTGATACCTATGCCGACGCTTCCGATTGGCGCTACGAATCGAATTTGTTGTAATTTTTCGTTTGCCATTTCTATTGACCCGAAACGTGATTGCGCTGTGAGCTGCGAGCTCGGAGAACTATCCCGTCAAAAGCCAGCACAATGAGTAATAAAGTCTTTGCAGTTGCGCTCGGTGCGCGGTCACGGGATCTCGATATCAATAAGCGGTGCGTATTGTTGTCCCCCGTGAGTGTCACTGTCCAAAAGGTCTCCTTGAAACCGGGGCCTGGGTATGGAAGCTTTGAAGGCCAGCGCCTCGGGCACAACAAAAAACCGAACGTCCTTCACGGGAAGGCGATAAATCTGCGCGATTAGTTCGGCGGTTAGGACTTTACTGTCTCTGACACGTTCGAAGGTTTCCTTGGCATCGAACATGATATCGAATGTCAGTTCGAAGGGGCCCGCATTTTTGCTGCGGATCAGTCGCGCGAGTTCACCGAGTTTCGTCATGATTATCGTTTATCCTTAACCTACGTTGATATATTCAATCGGGAACATCTCACATGGATCGTCGGGCTCAATCACGTGGTTGACGCAGAACCGGTAGACTGGACCCCTTTCCAAGTAAGCGGGACTGTAAAGACACGCCATTCCGGTTATGAAACCGCCCCACTGAGGAATTGGAAGATGTAGCGCTTGATGCCGAGCCAACGAAACAATCGTAGTAGCTATCTCCTGGGTCGCGGCCGTCACCTCCATGACGAGGCACAACTCGTGAGAGCGAATTTCCCGAACGGGCTCAAGCGGTCCCATGGTACCGTCCTTGCCGTAGACACGCACGTTGAAGACGTGACCGCTGGCAGTTCTATCGTTTGCAAACACTTCAGCTGTTCGGACTTTGACTCTTTCTGTAAGGCGAGCAATCCACGAATCAATTTGTCCGATGATGTAAGGGTCCCGGATAGATCCAATGACTATACTTTGATAGCCGACGCACTCGGCTCCTTCCAGCTTGATCGTATATTTATCTGAAGGATGAAATCGGCTTCCTCGAACCCGCACGCGGCGCCCATCCAGCGCCACATAGGTAGCCGTGGAGAGATCCAGAGTTCCGCTCGATTCGACAAGGTGGTAGGGGTCTGAGTTCTCATAAAGACTGTGGGCGGCCACACTCTGTGGGGTACAACGCAGTTCGGGATCGAGAGCGTCGATATCGAAATAATCCTCCGCGAACGTCGAAAACATACAATCCGGCGAAGGTCTAGCAACGGCGGCGGCGGCCCCGCACTCCAGTATCTTGGCCGCATGCCAGGCAAGGCCCGGCGAGATACCCATCTGAATTGGTATGCCGGCGAAAATTGCGCAGTCACTCGATCGACCAGCGATGACCACTTCCGCGCCATTCTGCAGCGCGCGTAAGTAGGGCTCCTCGCCCATCATGCCGACGATGCGTTCGGCACGATCAATAACTGCGTCGGTGAATTCGGGAGCTGGGCTCAAAGGTGTCACGCGCCCTTCGTGAAGGCGTTTCTTGAGATATTCCTTGTGCTGCTCCGAATGAATCAGCGCCATGGAGAATCGCAGATTCTCCTCGCGCGCGATCTCCAGCGTGATTTCTTTGAACTTTTCCAAATGTGGCGCGCCGCCTGCCGTTCCAGCAGAGCCGATGAGCAGAGGTAGTTTCGCGCGGCGCGCGGCCTGCAACATCAGCTTCAAATCACGTTTGATGGAGCGAACGGGGAATGCGGTCTGACCGGAACCCAGTGCGAATGGCCCCGGATCCGTCGACCCCGCATCGCAGCCGATGAAGTGGGGCCGTCTTGCTAAGCCAGCTTCTAATGAACTTTCCTTGAATCCCGACCCGCAGACACCTGTAGCCGATAGGACCCTAACTTCGCCATCACTCTGCTGCATTCTGTGTTCTCGCGTGCTGCACCTTGCTGGCAAGGCGGGAAGTGGGAGCTATTAAGCAAACTTCGGAACTTGCATGGGCATGATTTAATAAAAGTGGAAGCGCGACGCGGAAACGGCTGCCGCGACCATCTTCGATCAGCAAAACTCGCACGTTTAACTCTCCACTATTAAATCGCTGGATATGTTATCTCACTTCGAAGAGAGGAAGCGCGCGAATATTGGACGTTCGCGCAAAAGTTTCCGGTTGCTCGTAGGATGCCCTGGAACCTCGTGGTGATCGACACGGCTACGGGCAAAGAGCTTGAGGTCCTGCCTATCTCAAAGGACGTTGATGATATAGTCTACGACCCGGCGATGAAGCGCATTTACGCCGTTTGCGATGGCACAGTGGATGTCTACCAGCAGAACGGCGCGGATGATTACAAACTTCTGAGAAAGATTGCTTCAGGCCCCGTCGCGAAGACCGGCCTCAAGCATTCGCGTGTCTCCGTGCAAGATTTTTCAGTGGAGGTGATTGGAGCGTGAAGCCTGATGCCGATGCCTATTGAGCCCCAAAGCCTTGAGCTTTCAAAGCCGCCAACTCACGTGCGCTGGCGTGTGGTCTCACTGTTGGCCGTTATGGCCGGACTCACGTACGTGGATCGATTGAACCTGGGTATAGCCGGCAGATCCATCGAACAGGAATTCAAGTTTGACACCCAAACCATGGGCTGGATATTGGGATCTTTTAGCCTCGGTTATGCGATCTTTCATATCCCGGGTGGATGGTTGGCGGACCGTTTCGGGCCGCGGCGGATTCTGTCATTGGCGATCCTTTGGTTTTCATTTTTCACAGCAGCAACAGCTTTTGCGCCGAGCCTGCCAGGGTTGCGAATGTTGGGTGCAGCGTGGTCATTTGCGATACTTCGCTTCGTGATGGGTCTCGGCGAGGCGGCCGCACTTCCGGTCGGCAATAAGATGATGGCGTATTGGCTCGGGCCGAAGGAGCGTGCCTTCGGAACGAGTGTATTCCTGGCAGGAGTCGGGGCCGGAGGAATCATGGCTCCAATCGTCATCGGCATGATGACGAGACATTGGGGATGGCGAGCGTCCTTTGTAGGCGCCGGAATCATTGGAATACTTGTGGCGATCGCTTGTTATACACAGATTACAGATCGTCCAGAGGAACATTCCGGCGTAAACGCCGCAGAACTTGCCTTGATCCGCGGCGAGAGGAAGCCAGAAACAGATCCGGCGAAACAGATCAAAAAAGTTCCGTGGTTTAAACTTTTTTCGAGTCCCTCGGTCTGGGGGCTCATGGTAGGTCACTTTTGCTTGGTCTACCCGGTATATATATTTTTCACTTGGTTTTTCATTTATTTAGTAAAGGTCCGTGGAATTACGATCACTAAGGCAAGCTTTTGGAGTTCTGCGCCCTTCGTTGCCAATTTGATTGTGGTGCCGATCTGGGGCTGGCTGTCGGACCGCGCCGCAGAGAGACTCGGAAAGCGTCATGGACGACGAGCAACTGCCTGGCTGGGGATTGGTTGTTCCGCTGCACTCCTGTGGTTCGGCACTCACACGTCGAACAACACCTGGGCACTTCTGGAGCTTGCGGGCGCTGCGGGATTTAATTTTGCAGCATCAGCCGTCCTATGGACGACGTGCAATGATATTTCGGCAGAGTATTCCGGATCTATCTCGGGAATTATGACTACCTTTGGAAGTTTGGGAGGCTGGCTTTCACCCGTATTGACGGCTTTGATAGCCAGGAAGTTTGGGTGGATTCACGCCCTCGACTTTGCAGCCCTTGTCACCCTTACGAGCGGATTGGCATGGTTGGTAATAGACGCTGACAGAGTCATTCGGGACGAGGGCATTCCGGCCCTTGAGGCCCACAGCAGTGATTAATCCTCGATGATTGTTTAGGACTGAGGCGCTCCCAGATTGTTACGCGCGCGTTCTGACACACAGCTTCTCAAACGAACCGCTCAACCGTAGACTGCGACCGAAATACCAGACCGAACCTACAAACAGATCGGCTATTCCTTTATAAAATGTCGGAGGTACGATCATGGGCGAGTCCACGCTCTGGCATTCAGCGTATCTCCGGTCCGTTCATCCGCTCCCTGCGAAGGCGTATTTGCAGCGCTGGGCACTACAGGCGGAACACACGGTCGTAACTGGCCAACTTGGCCTACTCGTGCAAATGAAAAAATTAGCGTAAGTGTTTTAGAATCTGGTGGACGAGACCGGGGTCGAACCGGCGACCTCCTCGTTGCGAACGAGGCGCTCTCCCAACTGAGCTACTCGCCCACGAGCAGCAAACGAATTTTAGCAGAGCACTGCGGAGTTGCCAACCGGCACGCGTGGTTCGCACGTCGCATTTGGCGACAAACCAGGCAACGGTTTACGGTTGATCGCCGTTAGCGCCGCTTCGTTGCGCAACAATTTTCCGTGCATTTTGATATAGGGCGCGCGCTTGCGGAATTGCCTCAACAGCTTTTTGTACCTGCGGGTCAGCTTCCAACAAAACCTTGAAGCCTTCTTGCGTGCCGTAGGCCGACATAAAAACTTCCTGCTTTATCTTGCGCTTCACCCAATCCATGTTTTCGTCTATTTCCGTTTCGGTGTAGCGTACATTGTGTTTCGCAAGATAATCGCGAAAATTCTTCATGACTTTGTCGTCGGCCGTGAAGTCATGAGTAATCGTCGGTCTGCCACCCAAATAGTTCCGTGTAAATCCGCCCACGCCTTGTTCCGCCGGGAAAAAGACGTCATTGCGATACATCAGTTCCTGAAACTTCGTCAGTTTCGGCGAAGCTACGACAATGTCCGGCGTAATTCCGCCGCCACCAGTAACCTGGCGTCCGCTGTCGGTAAGCTTCACTTCCGTTGGATGCTCTGGGACTTTTCGCTCGTAATGATATTCGTAGAGTGAAATGGATTTGTAATCGCGCTGAATCAGGCGGCCGCTGGGCGTGTAATAACGCGCGGTGGTGAGCGCGAGGCCAGTGTTTTCAGCCATCGGGGTAACGGTTTGAACCAAGCCCTTGCCAAAGGTCGTTTCGCCTACAACGAGCCCGCGATCGTGGTCCTGCACCGCGCCTGACACAATTTCGGTTGCCGAAGCAGAGTTGCCATTCACCAGAATCACAAGTGGCACGGTATTGCCTTGATTGCCGCGCACGGCGTAGTAGCGGCGCTCTGGGGAAGTACGTCCGTGATGAGAAACGATCAGTTGATTCTTTTCCAGGAACATGTCGCCGACCGCAACCGCTTCATTCAACAAGCCGCCGGGATTACCGCGCATGTCCAGGATAAATCCATCCAGGTTACTGGCATTCAGTTGCTTCAACGCCTCCGCGATTTCGCGATCGGTAGTTTCATTAAACGCCGACAAGCGCACATATCCAATTCCGGGCTTCAGCAGGAATGCAATGTCCACCGAGTGACGTGGAATTTCATCGCGCGTAACGGTAAACACCAACGGATCGCTGTAGCCTTCGCGTGAAACCGTAATTTTTACCACGGTGCCGCGGGGCCCCTTGAGCATATCCGCTACTTCGCTGGTGGTCAGTCCTTCGGTGGATTTTTCATCCACCTTCATAATCACGTCGCCGGGTCGCAGCCCCGCGTTGTACGCGGGCGCTCCAACATAAGGAGACATGACCACAGTGTGGTTCTCGCGAGGCGCAACCACCATGCCGACGCCGTAATACTTGCCGCGTTGGTCTTCGCGCAGCAACGCGAATTGCCGCGAATCAAAGAAGTTTGAGTGAGGATCGAGAACGCGCAGCATTCCCGGAATCCCGCCCTGGTATACAGCCTTATCCACATCGACCGACTCGGCGTAGTTCGATTGAACCACATCGAGCACCCGCGTGAAATCGCGCACAGCCGCCTGGTAATCGTCGGACGAGGAGCTGGTCGCCCGTACCGACGGGCCATATATTCCGCCCAAAACTGCCGACAGGATAAGAACTACCACTACCAGGACAAATCCACGGCGCTCTGAATTCATGTTCATCCTCGTGCTCCAGCGTGATTTATCAAGTATAACATGCACGCCGCCAAGTGTCGTTTGACACTATCGTGCACCCTTTCTATGATGCCTGTAGGCCATAAAAAGGCCACTCGCGCCGATGCTAAGCATTCCTCACATGATCGTGGTCTTTGTAATTGTTTTGGTCGTTTTTGGCCCAAACAAACTGCCCGAGCTCGCCCGCGGCCTAGGCAAGCTTATGGCTGAATTCCGCAAAGCCTCCACGGACTTCAAATCCGCTTTTGAGGAAGAGATGCGCGAAATGGAGCGGCAGGCGCGAATTACAGAGTTGAAAAAACAGGCCGCCGCGGAAGTTGCCGCTGCTGAGGCGGCTACCCGTACAACTGACGGTGCGGCTGCTTCGGGAGACGCCGGGCCGGTGTCGCAAGCTAATCACGAACTTCAGGACAGAATCGAACCAGTAATATCGCCCGCAACGGAGGCGGTTGCTCGGTCGAGCGACCAGGGTAGCGAGGTTTCACCGCATAACCCCTACGTGCAGGTGGAACACCCAGTTCCCTCAGAGCCGCAGGATCGCGATCCTGTCCATGACAAATAGCCCTTTGTTTCGCCCCGCAGTACCGGCCGATCTCGCAACGCCAGAGAACGAGCCCGGCGCGCAAATGACTTTTTTCGAGCATCTGGTCGATTTGCGCAAACGCATCATTAACTCTCTTATCGCCATCGGCATCGGCGCGTTCATCGGCGTTTACGTTTCAAAATACTTTATCAATTGGATTACCCGGCCGATGCTCAAAGCGCTTAAAGAGGCCGGACTTGATCAGAAACTGATCTATACGCATCCAGCCGGATATCTGAATCTTGTCATTACCCTCGGCGTGTACATTGGCATTGTGCTGGCGTCGCCAGTAGTCCTTTACCAACTCTGGCTGTTTGTGGCTCCCGCTTTGTACCGACACGAACGCAGCGCCATTTCCGGATTTCTTTTCTCCACCGTGTTTCTGTTTTTGTCTGGTATTGCTTTCGGGTATTACATCACCTTGCCCTATATGCTGAAGTTCCTCGTTAGTTTTCAAGGGCCTGTGGTGCCGATGATCAGCATCAATGAATATTTTGATCTGATTCTCATGGTCCTTCTCGGCTTGGGGCTCGTATTTGAATTGCCTATCCTGATCTTTTTTCTTTCATTGTTCGGAATTGTTACCCCGACTTTCCTCTGGAAAAATTTTCGTTATGCCATTCTGGTGATTGCAGTCGTCGCCGCCATCGTCACGCCGACGCCCGACGCAACCACTATGCTGATTTTTATGGCGCCAATGGTCGCGCTATACGTTGCCGGCATCGGTGTTTCCGCTATGGTGGTGCGCAACAAAGCCAAGCGCCTCGCCGCGGGAGAAGCCCGCTAGATGGTCGGAAATCGCCTGGCCCTGTTTTCGCTAGCACTTGGAGTTTGTGCGACCTTCGCGAGTTTCAGCGGATGCAAAGCAGCAGGCGATCAATCGCAGTCCGTCCGTCAGAGTACTTCTTCCAACGCAGCTGTTCCCGACGCAAACAAAATTAGTTCGGATGCTCCTGCCCCCGAAATTACAGGCGGCTTCGACGGCAATAAGGCGTACGCACATGTAGCCAAGCAAGTAGCATTCGGTCCTCGGCCGTCTGGTTCGCCGGCAATTGCGCAGTTGCAGGAATACCTTGCCGCTGAATTGAAAAATTACGGCTGCAGCGTTGAGGCGGACACATTTACTGCGGACACTCCAGCCGGGCGCCTGCCGATGAAGAACTTTTTAGTAAAAATTCCTGGCGAGAACAGTGGAATTATTCTTCTGGGCACGCACTACGACACAAAACGGCTCGAGAATTTTATCGGCGCTGACGACGCGGCGTCATCGACCGCGGTGATGTTGGAGCTCGCGCGTCTGCTTTGTCGGCAACACGGTCACTATGCCGTGTGGATTGCTTTTTTCGACGGCGAAGAAGCGGTCAACAAGCAGTGGGTTGATCCCGACAATTGTTACGGAAGCCGGCAGATGGCCGCGCAGCTTGCCATTAGCGGAGATTTGCCTCGCGTGCGCGCTTTTCTTCTCGCGGATATTGTCGGCAGCAAGGCGCTGCGCTTCCGCCGTGAAGAAAACTCCAATAAAGGTCTGACTGACTTGATCTGGAATGCCGCCGCCAGGCTAGGCTATAAGGACATTTTTGTGAACGAGTCGTCGCCCATTGAAGACGATCATCAATCTTTTCTAAAACGTGGCGTGCCGTCGGTTGATGTCATTGACCTGGAAATACCTTACTGGCACACGCCTCAAGACACCCTGGATAAAATAAGCGGGAAAAGCCTCGCCGTCACGGGTCACGTTTTTCTCGAAAGTATCAAACGGCTGCAAGCCAAGTAAGTCTACTTTTCAAACGCGATGTCTTTGCCCGTCGATACTATCGAGTGTTTGTCAAAATCATCATCGTCGCGGTACGGAAAATCCGAGCGGTAGTGACTCCCACGGCTTTCTGTTCTCGCTAATGCGGAGCGCGCGATGAGCAGCGCCAGGGAATGCAAATTCTGCAATTCGTGTTCAGCTCGATCCGGCTTACTCGTCTTAGGCAACTGCAAAGCTTCCAGTTGCTCAATCGCGGCGCTCAATTCTTTTCCGTTGCGCAGAATTCCGACGTTTCGCCACATCAGATCGCGGATTTTTGTTAACGCCGTTGGCGCGGCCGCTTTTTCGGCATTTTTTGGAGGAACCGCGGCGGGAGTCACCTGGCCCGGCTTTGGGGCCGGACTTCCCGGCAAAGTTACGGCGCTGCGTTTAGCCACGGGCGCGTCCTTCAGCATTGCCTGTCCGGAGCGAGCGCCAAAGACCAGCCCTTCGAGCAGGGAATTACTCGCCAAGCGATTCGCACCGTGTACCCCGGTTGCAGCGGTTTCCCCGGCGGAATAAAGTCCGGGTATCGAAGTCCGTCCCCATAAGTCCGTCTTCACTCCGCCCATCATGTAGTGAGCCGCGGGGCAAACAGGCGCAAGATCGGTCGCAAGGTCCAATCCGTAACCCATGCATGTCTCATAAATTCGCGGAAACCGTTTTCTGAGAAACTCCTCGCTTTTTGCGGTCATGTCCAGATAAACATGTTCGCAGTGCGTGCGATGCATTTCGCTGACAATCGCGCGCGCCACCACGTCGCGCGGAGCGAGTTCCTGCGCTTCGTGATGCCTTTTCATAAATCTTTCGAGGTTAATATTGCGAAGTACGCCTCCTTCGCCGCGCAGCGCTTCGCTCAGCAGAAACCGCGGAGCGCCCTTGATAGCCAGCGCGGTGGGATGGAATTGCACAAACTCCATATCAGACAGCACCGCGCCCGCTTCATAAGCGATCGCGATTCCATCGCCGGTAGCCACGTCCGGATTTGTTGTTTCGCGATAAATTTGTCCGAGCCCGCCTGTTGCGAGCAGTACCGCTTTCGCGCGCACCTCATGCAGGGTGCCATCGGTTTCGTCGATAAAGCGCACGCCGGTTGCTCGTCCGTTTTCCAAAATAAGGTCTGTCGTAAACGCGTGGGCGCGCAAATGCAGATGTGGAATTGTGTGCGCTCGAGCGAGCAGCGCCCGGCTGATTTCGCGACCCGTCGAATCTCCCTGCGCGTGTAAAATGCGTGATCTGCTGTGAGCCGCTTCGCGCGTGTACGCCAGCTTGGTTCCCGCGCGATCAAACTCGGTGCCCCATTCGATCAGTTGCGTAATGTATTTGGGACCTTCTTCCACCAGAAGGGCCACGGCCTCTTTGCGGCAAAGGCCATCTCCGGCGTTGATGGTGTCTTGCTCGTGAAGCCCGATTTCATCTTCGTCGCTGAGCGCAACGGCGATCCCGCCCTGTGCCCACGCAGTCGCCGAGTCACTTAAATGCGACTTGGCCAAAACCAGCACGCAGCCCGCGGTGCTCAATTCAATCGCCGCGCGCAATCCCGCAACGCCAGAGCCCACAACCGCGTAATCAGCGTGGTATGTTTTGCGCGAAAGCGTCATTGAAAGATGTGTTCACCCGCCTTTTGCCTGATTATGGTAGCACGAACAAATTAGACTCCCTGCCTGCAACCTCCATTCATTCCAACGGCTGCCAGCCGCGGCCGAATCGTTGCGGCGGCCGTATCCATCGTTGTTTTAGGATTGCGCGGTTGTGTTACATTCTTCTTATCCACAAAATGAAACATAAGCCTATTGCTGTCAAATCCTCGGCGGAAAATTATTCAGTTGTTTGCGGAACAGGATCTTTCAGAAATATTCGTCGTGAAATTTCCGCCCTGGGCCGGTGGTCCAGTCTCCACGTGATAACTTCGCCGCGAGTCAACCGAGCTCTGGGCAAAGACTTGCGGAAGGCCTTGGAGAACAAAGCGAAATACACGCTGCACCTGATGGACGACGCGGAAAGCGCCAAAACTCTTCAAACCATCGAAAAAACTTCGCGTTCGTTAATCCGCTCCGGCGCTGATCGCAGGTCCTTGCTCATCGCAGTTGGCGGCGGCGTCGTCGGTGATGTGGCCGGCTTCGTGGCCGCAAGCTACCTTCGCGGGACGGCGCTGATGCATGTTCCAACCACGTTGGTCGCACAGGTCGATAGCTCCATTGGCGGAAAAACCGGTGTCAATCTTCCCGAAGGGAAGAATCTGGTGGGCGCGTTTTATCCCCCTTGGCGGGTCATCATTGATCCACTGCTGTTAAAAACTTTGCCGGCTCGCGAATTTCGCAGCGGCTTAGCGGAGGTCATAAAATATGGCATTATCGCGGACGCCGCCCTGTTCGCCTCCCTTGAAAAAGAGATGGCGCTCATTCTTCAGCGCGATTCCAAGATTCTGAACAATATCATTCGACGCTCAGTGAAAATAAAAGCTCGCGTCGTGAGCAAAGACGAGCGCGAGTCTGGCCTGCGTGAAATTCTTAATTTTGGTCACACCTTTGCTCACGCTTTGGAAACCTTGACGCGCTACCGTCACTTCCGGCACGGAGAGGCGGTCGCGTGGGGCATGATGTGCGCTGCCCTCCTCGGTCATGAAATCGGGTTAACACCGGCCGAAGATGTTTCGCGGATTGTCACCCTGGTGCGGAGCGTGGGCCCATTGCCTGAATGGCCGCGCCTCTCCCCTTCAGAAATTATTCAGACTATGCGATCCGATAAAAAATCGCAGGGCGGTAAAATTAGGTTTGTTTTGACGCCCAAAATTGGCAAAGCGCAAACTTACGATTCCGTTCCGCTGAGTGCGGTTAAGCGCGTGCTGCGCTTTGCGCCGCAGTTACTCTTGGATCGATCCGCAACTGTGCCAGCATTAAACGAAAAGATGGCCCGTGGTTGAACCCAGTACGCCAGTGAAGGGCACTCGCCCGGAAGGAGTATCAACCGAGGCGGAAGCGTCCCACAAAGTTCGCGCGATGTTTTCGCAAATCGCGCCAAAATACGACCTGCTGAATCATCTGCTCTCTTTACAACTCGATCGTCTCTGGCGCGCTCGCGTGGTTCGCCGCTTTTCAACGATTCTCAACCGCGCTGATGCGTCGGTGCTCGATCTTTGCTGTGGAACTGGCGACCTGGCTTCCGGATTGGCTCGCGCAGGCAAGGCTTCCGTTATTGGCGCGGATTTTGCCCATCCCATGCTGGTTCGAGCGCGCGCCAAAACCGCGAATATCGCACCCTCAAGTCGAATATTGTTTCTCGAAGCAGACGCTCTGCAGATGCCATTCGCTGATAAATCTTTTGACCTGGTTACCACAGCCTTTGGTTTTCGCAACTTAGCCAACTACGAAGTTGGACTTCGAGAAATCTATCGCATGCTGAAACCAGGTGGCGCCGTTGCGATTCTCGAATTTACCGAACCTCCGCGCGGCGCATGGGGCGATCTATATAAATGGTATTTCCGAACAATTTTGCCGAAAATTGGAGCGGCAATTTCCGGAGATCGAGCCGCCTACACCTATTTACCCAAGTCTGTTGAACGTTTTTTTCGCCCTTCCGAATTTGCGGCGTTGTTGACTGCTGTTGGTTATGAAACCGTTGATTATTCTGTCTGGACCTTCGGAACTGTGGCGCTGCATACCGCCAGGCGTGCTCTGTAAAGCTATTTATCCGGAAACTTTTACTCTTGTAGGCCGGCCAGCCGCATTTTAGAGAGCAGGGTTTTTGGCGAAACTCCCAGTTTTTCCGCGGCGCGTGTTTTGTTCCATTGGCTTTCGCGTAGCACCGATTCCAGCAACACCCGCTCCACATGATTTACCGCACGCTCTGTGACCGTTTCCAGGGATCCCTCCCAGCTGAAATCCTCCGGCAGCATTCCCGCGGGCAGTGTCTGCAGGTCTGGCTTGTGCGAATCCAGTTGCAACCCGTCCGCGGGGATGGTCACTCCATCGGCCAAAATGACGGCGCGCTCCAAAACGTTTTGCAATTCACGGACGTTTCCGGGCCAGCGGTATGCCAACAAACGCTCTCGCGCTTCCGGCGAAAGTTCCAGTCCCGGTTTTGCGAGTTCACGGCTCAGCTTGTCGAGAAAATAATCAGCCAGTTGCAGCACGTCGTTGCCACGCTCTCGCAGCGGGGGAATCGTAAGCGGTACTGTGGCCACGCGGAAATACAAGTCTTCGCGAAACAATTTATTCGCAACTTGCTGCTGCAGGTTACGGTTAGTCGCGGTGATAATCCTTACATCCACTTCGATCGTCTGTGTGCCGCCGACGCGCTCGAAGCGCTTTTCCTCGAGCACCCGGAGCAACTTTGCCTGGATGGACAGCGGCAGCTCCCCGATTTCGTCCAGAAACAGGCTGCCGTGGTGCGCCATGTCCATCTTTCCTACTTTGCGTGCGCCCGCGCCAGTGAAGGCGCCGCGTTCGTGGCCGAACAATTCGTTTTCCACGAGTCCTTCGGGAATTGCCGCGCAGTTGAGCGCCACGAATGGCTGTTCACGCCGTGGAGAAAGATGGTGCACCGCGCGCGCAAAAAGTTCTTTGCCCGTTCCGCTTTCTCCCAGAAGCAGCACGGTTGATTCCGTTGCCGCCACTCGCTGGATCTGCTGGGTGATTTCACGGATGGAAGCATGCTCGCCGATAATTCGCGGGAATCCGTAGCGCGAAGTATATTCTTCCCGTAAAAGAAGATTTTCGCGCAAAAGTTCTTGTTGTTCGGCGGCGCGCTTTACCAGCAGATGAAGATGGTCCAGGTCGACCGGCTTTTGCAGAAATTCAAAGGCGCCTTCCTTCATGGCGGTAACGGCTTCATCCACTGATCCAAAAGCTGTCAGCAGCAGCACCGGAATTGTCGTATCCGCCTGCTTGGTCGCGCGCAAAACGTCCAGCCCGGAAGCGCCGGGCATTTTTAGATCCGTAATAACCATCAGATACCGTCGTAAGCGCACCTTCTGGATGGCCGCAGTTCCGTCCGGCGCTTCGTCTACGGCATAGCCCCAGCGCTCCAGCGCTTTGCGCAACATCGCGCGCAGCTCGTTTTTGTCTTCTACGAGTAGGAGAGGTTCCATCTCTTATGTATTTATCATGGATTGCGGTGGCTGAATTTTTTAGGCGGAGTGCATGTGCGTTTAAGTGAAGCAGGCGAGCATATGCGGAAAGCTTGGTAAGAACTGCGTTCTTAAACTCGAAAACTCATTTAGCGGCGGCTATTCGCGCGCCCAACCGATTTCTCCGCCCGACTTGCGCAGTTCGTCCTCCATATCGACCAGCGCCTGTTTCAGCTTCGCAATTTCCGCCTTTTGGATATCAATCTTTTCTGTTCTTTCTTTGATCCCTTCCCGCGTGTACTGTTCTTTCATCGCTTTTTGCGGATCCGTGTAGTACTGCAAGTCTGTTTTGTTCAGATCTCGTTGCAGTATATTGAGCTGCTTTTCCGCAGTTGCGAGCCGATCGTGCGCCTCTTTGAATCGCTTGCGCCAGGTTACTTCAGGGGATTCCTTAGGCTGGCCTTGGCCCTTCGCAGCGGGCTTGGCGTCATCGCCGGATTGAATTGCACTTTGTTGCGTGTCGGGCGGGGGAGTCGTTGTGGCAGGCCCCTGAACGTCTTTGGGCGCAGGCCGCGGAGCTATGTCATCTTCCGTGAAGACCTTTTTTGGTTTGGCGGCAGTTTTCTTCTCTTCGCGCGATTTCCGCGCGGCATCCGCCACCGGGTCGCCCGTTTGTTGTGAACTATCTTGTGCCCGGGCAAACAGCAACGGCAAAGCGAGCAAACATACCAGTACACCTAATTTCGTAGCGGCGATTCTTGCCCCGTAAGTTGCGCCCATAGTCTCCCGCCTGCTTCTCTAATCGCTATTGGGCCGCCATCAAGACTTTTGCGCGCCCATTCCTAATTCTACGCCTTCTCTCGGGCCGGTGCAGAGGGGTAGCGTAACAATAAACGCCGCGCCCCCTTCGGCGCGATTTCGTGCCTCCACTTGTCCACCATGCTGCACTATGATCTTCTGTACCACCGCCAGTCCTAACCCGGTTCCGTTCGCTTTGGTGGTAAAAAACGGCCGAAACAGATTCTCCTGAACTTCTCGCGGTATTCCTGGCCCGTTATCGTAAATGCACAGCCTTTGCACCGCCGACTGTTCGCCTGGCACGATCTCGCCCCGCAGCAATACGCGTGGTCCATTCGCGGCCTCGCCGCAGGCTTCCGCCGCGTTTCTTACCAGATTCAGCAGCGCCTGTCGCAGTAAGCCTTCATCCCCAGCGACAGAGCCGAAAGAACCCTCGCTTCGGATATGCAGTTGTGGTGAGCCGTCCTCGATTTCCGAGACTACTTTTTCCACCAGCGGTTGAAGCACAACCGTCTCCGTCGATATGTCCAACGGCCGCGCGTATTTCAGAAATTCGGTAACAACATGCGTGATGTTGCGGGTTTGCTCCAAAATTCGCTCAGCGTTATCCGCGGCTTCCTGGCCCTGCGGTTCGGCGCGGATCATCTGCGCATATCCGGAAATGGTCGCCAGCGCGTTCTTGAATTCGTGCGCAATTCCCGCGGATAGCTCGCCCAACGCCGCCAAATTTTCCTTTAACTGCATCTGCTGCTGTAAGTTCGCCACTTCTGTCAAATCGCTAAGTAGACAAAGTACCCCGCTGATCGTTTCTTCACCGCGCCGGATGGGCGATATCGTCACGCCTAAATGTCGCAACTCGCCGGCTGGCGTAACATGTTTCACTTGCTCGCGACGAAAGATTTTTCCCGTCCTCAGACATTCTGCGATCAGCTCAGGAAGCTCTGCGGCCGCTCCGAGCGCCTCGCTATGCCTGCGAAATCCTAGCCCCCGGATTCCCAATGCTTGCTCAGCGGCCGGATTTGCGCTGCTGATAATTCCCGTGGCATTGACGATCAGCAATCCCGCCGGCATGTTTCGCGTCACTTCTTCGCTGAGCCGCTCGGTTTTTTCCGCGCGTTCCTTTTCAATTTTATGCAGCCGCTCCAGTTCTCGTTCCTGCTCGCGCAATTTCACGATCACGCCTTGCATCGACGCGGCCATAAATGCTGAAGCATTCTCGGTTCGTGGCGTATTGTGCAATTCCTGCTCAGCCGACTTGCGCGTGCCTTCAAAAAACCTTCGCAACATGTAAAGCCCGAAGCCAATAATGGCCGCTAGCGCTACTCCCAAGCCGACCATCATTTCCCACATGCGCGAATTGTTTTCGATCTGAAGCGCGACAAGCATCGTTTATTACCTGGCTTCTCCGGCGCGTTGGCCCCAAATCAGCAAACCGATCCGCAAATTAATACCGCGGCCACAATCCCTGCTTCTCCACCAACGGCATAAAATGTACGACAAGCAGCGCCGCAATTCCCAAAAATGTCCCAAGCGGCAACTGATAGTGCAGAGCCAACGCCAAGCGCAGCTCGTTCACTTTTCCCAGACCTCTGCGATTCCCCCGTTGAGCAACTCCGTTTTTCCACCGCGCCAAATACAGAACACTTATTGTCAGCACGCCAATAATGCTGCCCAGTAGCGTCCCAATCAGGATGGTGAAAAATGCCCCGCGAATCCCCAAAAATGCGCCGACCATCGCCATCATCTTCACGTCGCCCATACCCATGCCTTCTCGTTTGCGCACCAATTTATACCCAGTCGCCGCGGCCCAAAGCATAAAGCTTCCGAAAGCCGCGCCCAGCAGCGCATCGATTACGCCGACAACCCACTCCGGTGGCACGTGATGAATAAATCGTTCGCATAACCACCCCGCGGTTCCGTCTTGCGGAGGAATCCGCGTGGCAAGCGCTAACCCCAAACCAAATCCAGGCCAATTCACGTCGTCAGGCAGGATGCGCTCGCGTAAGTCCGTCACCGCAAGAACCACAATCAAGCACGTAAAAAAAATCCATTTAAACGTTGCAATAGTCAGGCCAAAGCTCAAGTAGCAGCTCACAAACAGCACGCCGGTCATAAACTCAATGATCGGGTACATCGCAGAAATCGGTAACCCGCAACTGCGGCACTTTCCTCGCAGAATGATCCATCCCAGCACCGGAATATTGTCATATGGCTTGATGGGTTTTTCGCAGCGCGGACAATGGGACGCCGGCAACACTATTGACATCCCGTAGGGAATACGGGCAATGCACACATTCAAGAAGCTGCCGATAATAATCCCAAACAGAAAGAAGAGGGCAATGACCACGTTCCGACTTTGCCACACCCCCTCGGCGCTCTCAACAAACGCACGCGCTTGCCGTGTCGGATGGTTAACGGGACCCGCAAATTTGCGTCGACTCCGTCGCTTCGCTATAGTGAAATTTCAACATGCCAAGCTGGTTCGAGAATCAAATTCTTCGCTACGAGCATCGCCGTTGGAATACTGACGACAATCGTCGCGTTCGCCCTTTCGAATGGGGCCTGGAAAACATTGGCGGGGATCCTGCTGAACCGAATCCAAAAGCCTTTCTGCGCTCTTATTGCCAGCAGGTGTTCGACGATAGTTCACAATGGTTTTTCGCTCCACCGGTTACTGATTACCGGCTAGATTCAGAAAATGTACTGACGTTCACGAGTACGATCGAGTCTTCCTGCCTCAAAAACAATACCGTCTACGCCCAATATTTCCCCGGCAAAAAGAATGGCCCCGCAGTTTTAGTTCTCCCCAACTGGAACGCCAAATGGCATGGTCAACTCGGTTTGTGCCAGTGGCTTCAGAAAATCGGAATCACCGCCCTAAAAATGAGCATGCCGTATCACGACCGCCGCATGGCTCCCGGCCATGAGCGCGCCGACCAGCTCGTAGGCACCAACATTGGCTTGACGCTTCAGGCCAACCGTCAAGCCGTGCAGGACGCTCGTTCCTGCCTCACTTGGCTTCAGCAGCAAAACTATTCAAGCCTGGGCATCCTGGGTACCAGCATCGGTTCCTCCATCGGATATATCACCCTGGTTCATGATCCGCGCGTCCGCGCCGGCGGCTTCTTCCACGTGTCCACCTATTTCGCCGACGTAGTCAGTCAGGGAATGACCACGTCGCATGTCTGGGAAGGTCTACGCGATCATCTTGATGTTGAGGAACTGCGCGAATATTGGGCGCCGATCAGTCCAATGCCCTACGTAGAGCGCGGCATGGGCGCGGACCGCAATTGCTTCATGGTTTACGGTAAGTACGACCCGACTTTTTTACCGAATCTTACCGCGGATATGCTTGCGTCTCTTCGTCGCCACGGCGCCACGCCGCGCACGCTGAAGCTCGCTTGCGGTCATTACTCGCTCGAACTCGCGCCGTTTTCCTATATCGCCGGGTACCGCATGCTCACGTATTTTCGTTCCGCGCTGGCGTAATGTTCCCAGCCTGGCAAATCCGCGCAGACCAATGCGCGGCCTAGCGCACGCCGGAAAACTCCACATGTATGGACCGTTTTAACCTGGCATTCACCAGCAGATACCACCCGGGGTGTCGCTGGTCATCGTAGACGTACACGTTATCGTGGTCCCACTCCCAATCCCGCGTCCGGTCCAAATCGTAGGGAGCTACCACCCAATTCGAATTGTCATACAACACGATCAGTCTTGTTCCACGATCCAGCCGGCGGCAGATGTATGCATGCCTTACGTTCCCGTAGCGTCCGTAAGGATACTGACGGCCTGGTTGTATCCGGTCGTGGTCGTCGTCCCAATCTCCATGCTCGTCACGCGCTTCGTGTTTGTACCAGCCCTGGTGCTTACCGTTATCGTGATGCTCGTCATCGCCACCCTCGTCACGGTGTTCGCGCTTGTCCGATCCCCCGTGCCTACGGTTGTCCTCATGATCGCCGTGCTCCTGCGGCTTGGCGTAAGCCTGCGGAGTCGCCGACACCACCAAGCCCGTTCCTACAACCAGCGCAGTAGTCAACCATAGCTTTCGCATCATTCGCCTCCGCTTTCTTGACTCGACCATTATATCGAGCCAATCCGCAGGCTTGAGTGCCCTCTGCATCCGATGCATCCAATCGGTTCACGCGAAAGGGAGGCGAATTCACCATTAGTGGTTGTCCGGTATCTCCTTTTATTTCAACACGGGAGCAAACTCACTGTAGAATCTCGGAAAAATTGCCGCGTATCACCAGCGCATACACCGCCTCTGTGTCCGGCGCCAGCGGGCGATCCTCCTGCAATTTGGGCGACTTCGCTCGCACCTCTTCGTACGCTTTTCGCGCCAGCGCCCCCGTTTGCAGCGGCGCCAGAAGGTCAATTCCCTGGCAAGCGCAAAGCAACTCAATCGCCAGGATATACCCCAGATTCTGCAGCATTCGTTCCAGCCGGCGTGCTCCGCCCATCCCCATCGAAACGTAATCTTCCTGGTTCCCTGAAGTGGAAATGGAGTCCACGGAATGCGGAGTAGCCAGCGCGCGATTCTCGCTCGTCAAAGCCGCCGCCGTTACCTGCGCAATCATAAATCCCGAATTTAATCCCGGGTCGGGAGTCAGAAACGCCGGCAACATGCTGGTCAATGGATTTGTCATTTGTTCAATGCGCCGCTCCGCGATCCCGCTGAGCGTGGCGATGGCGATCGCTACCTGGTCGGCCGCCATTGCCAGCGGCTGCCCGTGAAAATTTCCGCCGCTCACAATGTCTCCGCCGCCATCTCTCACGAATACCAGCGGATTGTCCGTGGCGCTGTTCAGCTCCACCGCCGCCATCTCACGCGCTTGTGTCAGTGAATCTCTTACCGCGCCATGCACCTGTGGCGTGCATCGCAAACTATATGCATCTTGAACGCGCGTATCTTTGTCCGCAGCGCGATGTGATTCGCGTATTTGACTTCCTTCATTCAAGTGCGCCAGGTTCCGCGCGGTCATCTCTGCGCCCGCGAACGGGCGTGCCTGCATAATGCGTGCGTCAAAAGCTCCGGGACTGCCGCGCAGCGCGTCCAGCGAAAGCGAGGCAGCCACGTCTGCGGTATTTACCAGCGCGTCCGCTTCTAAAAGGGCCAGGCTTAACAGCGCCAACATTCCCTGCGTGCCATTTAATAGCGAAAGGCCTTCCTTCGCTTCCAACGCGACAGGTGCAAGCCCCGCGTTCCGTAACGCTTCGCTCCCGGCCATTACTTTGCCTTGATAATCTGCGCGACCTTCGCCAATCATCACCGCAGCCAAATGTGCAAGCGGCGCAAGATCCCCCGAAGCGCCCACCGATCCCTGCGAAGGAATCACCGGATGAACGTTTCCGTTGAGCATCGCACACAGCGTTTCTACGACCACGGGACGCACGCCGCTGAATCCTTTTGCCAATGCGTTTGCGCGCAACAGCATCATCGCCCGCGTTTCCACCTCGCTGAGCGGCGCGCCCACGCCGCAGCAGTGCGACCGCACCAGGTTCACCTGCAACTGCCTCACTTGCTCAGCGGAGATTCTCACCGAAGCCAATTTGCCAAATCCGGTATTGATTCCATACGCGGTATCGCCCGATGCCACAACTTTATCCACCACCGCGCGAGACAACTTCATCTTTTCAGTAGCAGCGTTCGCTACGCTTACGTTTTCGCCGCGTTGCGCCACGGCATAAAGCTCCGCAAACGTTAGATCGCTCCCGGTCAGCTCCACACTCATTCGGTGCTCCGCGCCGCCGGTGTTGCCTCCACCACCGAAAAGGCCGATCGGTATTTTTCTGGCAGCATCTTCGGTTTTCCGTTCTTCCCGCAAATTACGTGCGTGGTTTCACCGGTCGCAAGCAACACGCCGTCCGTGTCCCTGAATAGTTCGTAGCTAAAACGAACCGTTCGGCTTTTCGCCTCGGCGATTTTTGTCCGCACCCGCAGCACATCGTCATACCGGGCCGGTTGCCGGTACTTGCAGTGCGCTTCCGCTACCACGATGTGGCAATCGTCCTGCAATTCCATCTGCTTGTACTCAATTCCCAGCGCGCGAAATAATTCCACGCGTCCTATTTCGAACCACACCAGATAGTTTGCGTGATAAACCACGCCCATTTGGTCTGTCTCCGCATATCGTACTCGCAACACCGTGTCGTGATACTCCGTTGTTCTCATGGTTTTGTGATTTGTCCTTGCAGCAACCCGCCCTGCCATCGCGCGGTTTTTCTTGAGCGGCGCGTTCGTTGAGCTCCGTGCGCGCTGAAACGTTCGTTATGGCTCGCCTTGCCAAACTGGCTTTCGCCTCTCCAGGAACGACGCCAACCCCTCTTTGAAATCTGGAGTACAGCGAATCCGCGCATTCTCCAGCACCGCACGCTCAAGGTCGGCGTCGATTCCTGCGGCGGCTGAGGAAGTCAGCAATCGCTTCGCTCGCGTTAGGCTGCTGGGACTTGCCGCGATGAGCACCTCGGCCAATTGATGCGCCCGGTCCATCAGTTTGTCCGCCTCTACGATCTCGGTCACCAGTCCCATTTCCTTAGCCTCTGCCGGTTCCACTACCCTGCCGGTCAGCAGCAAATCGCGGGCGCGCTTCTCTCCAATCTGGCGGATCAAGAACACCGAAACAATTGCGGGCAAAAATCCAATCTTTACTTCCGTGTAACCAAATTTCGCTTCCGGCACCGCAAGCGTGAAATCGCAAAGGGTGGCAATTCCGCAGCCGCCGGCCAAGGCTACTCCATTCACTGCGGCTATCATTGGCTTTGGAAAACTCCAGATTCGTCGGAACAGTTTGGCAATCCGCCGTGAATCTTCCTGATTCTCCGCCGGAGATTGTTTGGAAATGGAAGCCAGCATATCCAGATCCATCCCGGCACAAAAGGCCTTGCCATTTCCCGTCAGAATCACCACGCGAGATTTTGTTCTTTCCACCTCATCGAGGATGGCTTGCAGTTCTGAGATCATCTCGCTGGAAATAGCGTTGCGCTTTTCCGCGCGATTCAAGGTAATTTTCGTGATCGGTCCGGTTGTTTCAAGTAACAGCGTCGCATACATAAATTCTCACCTCTCCAGCATCGCAGCAGTTTCTAAACGAAAGCTTAGAACGCAAGAACAATAGACGAAAGACTTGTCAGTGGGGAATTGGCGCATGCGCATAATTTACTCGAATTTCATTCATCAATTTCAACGCAGTCGACAGTGGCGCTGCATCAATCCCCGCATCCGCGCCAAGTTTGTTTAGTGTCGCGAGTATGCTTTCCGTAGCAATGTTGCCTACCAGGTCGTCACCCGCAAACGGACACCCTCCTAATCCTGTCAGCGCCCCGTCAAACCGGCGGCATCCCGCTTCATAAGCCGCAATAATCTTTTCTTCGGACAATTCCGGCCGGCTGTGCAAATGTACTCCCAACTCAATTCCCGCAACATGATCCTTCACCGCGTTATAAACCTCGCTTACCAGTTGCGGTGTGGCCGTTCCTGCTGTATCCGCCAGCGAAACGGTGTTTACGCGAATGTCTTTTAACCACTCGAGAGTTTCCGCTACGAGTTCCGTTCCCCACGGCTCATCGTAGGGATTGCCAAACGCCATCGAAATGTAAATGACCAATCCTTTACCTGCCGCGCTCGTTTCTTTTTTTAATCTTCCCACCAGCGCGCGTGATTCATCCCGCGTCATATTTGCGTTTGCACGCCGAAAATACGCCGAAATCGAATACGGATAGCCAATCGTTGTTACTCCAGGTGTAGCCAGCGCGCGCTCCAGACCCGTTTGGTTCACGACAATCCCAATTATTTCCGGCGCAGGAGCACCAGCGGGCAGGGAACCGAGCAGCTTCGCCATCACGTCTTCGCTGTCGGCCATCTGCTTCACATGTTTCGGCGAGACAAAGCTCACCGCATCTATGTGCTTAAACCCAGAGCGCACCAGCTCCTTTAAATATTGCGCCTTTATATCCGCGGGAATTATTTCTGGCAGTCCTTGCCACGCGTCCCTAGGACATTCGATTAACTTAACTGCCTCACTCATTGGGCGTGTTCCTCGTCAATGTCAATTGGAGAAAAGTATAAGCCGCTGCGCGGATCACGTTTGCAAAACGCCCGTTTTGAATTCGCGAATTTCGGAATTTAGAGACGCTGCCTGCAGCGCAACGATCAATGCATCCCTCGTGTGCGCCGGATCAATGATTGCATCCACCCACAATCGCGCCGCCGCATACCGCGGGTCGCTCTGTTTCTCGTAGGAAGCCTTTACCGACGCCTGCAACTCCCGCTTGGCCTTCTCATCCACTTTTTTGCCTTCGCGCTCCAATTGTTTCAGTTTGATCTCCGTCAACGTATTTGCCGCCGCGTCTCCACTCATCACCGCAAACTTCGCTGTCGGCCACGCAAACATAAACCTGGGATCGTAAGCCTTGCCACACATCGCATAATTTCCCGCGCCAAAACTGCCGCCGCAAATCACCGTAATTTTCGGTACCACGCTGTTCGCCACGGCATTCACCATTTTTGCGCCCGCGCGAATAATTCCGCTCCACTCCGCGTCCTTGCCCACCATGAACCCGTTCACGTCGTGCAAAAATATCAGCGGTATGCGGTTCTGATTGCAATCCATGATAAACCGTGCTGCTTTTTCCGCTGATTCCGTGTAAATCACGCCACCAAATTCCAGCCGCTTCTGGTCAGAGCCACGCGCCAGAGTTTGTACGTGCTTTTTCTGATTCGCAACAATCCCCACCGCCCATCCGCCAATCCGCGCATACCCGCACAGCAGCGTTTCCCCATATTCGGCGCGGTATTCCTCAAACTCGCTGCCGTCCACAATGCGCGCAATGATTTCCCGCATATCGTACTGTTTTCCTGGGTCGCCGGAAAAAATCCCGTAAATTTCTTCACCCGCATACAGTGGTTCCTTCGACTTGACGTGATTGAAAATCGCGGGATTGGGCGCCCCCATTTTGTCCGTTAGCGCTCTTATTTTCCGCAAACACGCTTCATCATCCGGCTCCCTGAAATCGACGGTGCCGCTGATTTGCGCGTGCATCTTCGCCCCGCCCAACTCTTCCGCCGAACTTTTCTGCCCGATAGCCGCCTGCACCAGAGCTGGCCCCGCCAAAAACAACCCAGATCCTTCCGTCATCAAAATGTGATCGCACATAACCGGTAAGTACGCGCCACCCGCAACGCACATGCCCATAATCGCTGTAATCTGCGGGATTCCCATTGCGCTCATCACCGCATTGTTCCGGAACACCCGCCCAAAATCATCCGTGTCCGGAAACACATCTTCCTGCAACGGCAAAAAAATTCCCGCGGAGTCCACCAGGTAAATTGTTGGAATCCTGTTTTCGATGGCGATATTCTGCGCGCGAATCACTTTCTTCGCGGTCATCGGAAAAAATGCGCCCGCTTTCACGGTGGCGTCATTCGCGATCAACATGAACATCCGCCCATTAACGAGCGCCAATCCGGTCACTGTGCCCGCGGATGGTGCGCCACCCCATTCCTCGTACATTTCAAACGCCGCGTGCAGGCTAAGCTCGAAAAAATGCGTACCCGGATCGATGAGCTTTTCAATGCGTTCCCGCGCCGTCAGCCGCCCTTTTTTGTGTTGCGATTCAATCGCTTTCGCGCCGCCGCCCTGGCAAATGGTCTGTTCTTCATTCTTCAATTTAGTGATGAGGTCAACCATTCGGCGGCTGTTCTTTTCAAACTCCCCAGCCTTGGTGTTGACGGCGCTCTTCAGGATGGAATCAGCCACGCGGAGCCCTCGGGGTGCAATCTAAATATTTCAGGCGCAAAACAAAATCACGCAAAGGCGCGAACGCGCTCGCACTGAAATTGTCACGTCTTTGCGACCTTAGTATACGGAGGATTCCGCGATTCCGCGAGCCAGCCGGTTCTCTCCTCTTGGAAGCACTCAACCCCCGCAGTACAATCTCCGCGATGAATTTCCCACAGCTGGATTTAGAGCTTGCCCGCCGTATCGAACTGGCTGAAGCTCACGCCGCGGTGGACGGCGCTAAAATTTGCTGCAATCTGAAGCCGTCGCTGGGCGCAGCCGTGGAGCCCATCGCCGGCGGCTACGCCGTTTTCTGCGGAGCGGATTCTCCTATCACTCAGGCGGTCGGCCTCGGTCTCAACGGCCCTGTCGACCAGCAAGAGTTCGACCACTTGCAGGATTTCTATTTCAGCAGAAGGGAAGCAGTGCGCGTCGAAACCTGTCCACTGGCTGACCCATCGCTCATCGAACATTTTTCGCACAAACAATATCGCGTCAGCGAATTCACCAACGTAATGGTGCGTCCCATGCAACGCCAGGATTCCTGGCCTTCCGCCTCCGGTGTGCAAATTCAAAGAGTGTCCGCGGAGCACATCGAACTATGGGTGCTCACTGTCGCTCAAGGTTTCGCTGAACAGTTTCCCGTTACTCAGGAACTTCTCGATGTAATGAAAATGTTTGCATTGGGGCCAGCTTCGGAATGTTATCTCGCCCGCATCGACGGAAAAGTTGCGGGTGGCGCAACACTCGCAATGCGTGACGGCGTCGCCGGCCTGTTTGGCGCCAGCACCTTGCCGGCTTTTCGCAATCGCGGCGTACAAACCGCGCTACTCCACGCCCGCCTGAATCGCGCCGCAGCCGCATCGTGCGATCTCGCCGTCAGCCTGGCGCGTCCCGGTAGCGCCTCACAACAAAATATCCTCCGACAGGACTTCCGCGTCTTTTACACGCGGGTAAAATTTGAAAACTCTTTCCATTGATGAGCGCGAACCGATCTAATTGTGACTCATGCGCTTCTGAATAAATTCCACGATATCCATCGTCGAAGTCCCTGGTAAGAATATCTCCGCGATCCCCGCTTCTTTCAGCGCCGGAACATCCGCGCCTGGAATAATTCCGCCAACCAGAACAGTCACGTCGTCCATTCCTTTTTCGCGCAACAATTTCATCAACTGCGGACAGATCGTATTGTGCGCCCCCGATAAAATAGACAGACCAATCACGTCGACATCTTCCTGCACCGCTGCGGACGCAATCATTTCCGGCGTTTGCCGCAACCCGGTATAAATCACTTCCATGCCCGCATCCCGCAGCGCCCGCGCAATCACTTTTGCGCCGCGGTCGTGCCCATCCAGCCCGGGCTTGGCGATCAATACGCGTATTTTTTTCTCTGGCATCTCGAAAGCCTCTAAGTGATCGCCACTTCTTCATGCGTCCCAAAAACATCCCGCATCGCCTCGCAAATTTCCCCAAGCGTCGCGTACACCTTCACCGCTTCATATAAAAACGGCATCAAATTGTCTTTTCCTTCGGCAGCCTTGCGCAACGCGCCCAATCGTCGCGTAACTTCTTCCGGCGAACGCTCCGCGCGAAGTTTCTTCAGTCTTTCCGCCTGCTGGTGCGCCACGGTTTCGTCAATCTGCAACACTTCCAGTTGTTGCTCTTCCACCACATAATCATTTACGCCAACAATAATTTTCTCCTTTTTATCCACTTCCACTTGATAACGGTAAGACGCTTCCGCAATTTCCCTCTGCGGATAATTCCGGTCAATCGCTGCCACCATTCCGCCAATCGCGTCAATTTTATTGATGTATTCCCACGCGCCGCGTTCCACCTCGCTCGTTAACGCCTCCACAAAGTACGAACCACCCAACGGATCCACGGTATTTGTCACGCCAGTTTCGTGCGCGATAATTTGCTGCGTGCGCAGCGCAATCGTTGCCGCAAACTCCGTCGGCAGCGCCCACGCTTCATCCAGGGAATTTGTATGCAATGACTGCGTTCCGCCCATCACCGCGGCCAGCGCCTGAATCGCCGTGCGTACCACATTGTTGTACGGTTGCTGCGCGGTCAGCGAACATCCCGCCGTCTGCGTATGGAATCGCATCGCCCAGGATCGCGGATTCTTCGCTTTATATCGCTCGGTCATCGCTTTGTGCCAGATGCGCCGCGCGGCACGGTATTTTGCGATCTCTTCAAAAAAATCATTGTGCGCGTTGAAGAAAAACGAAAGCTGCGGCGCAAAGTCGTCCACGTCCATTCCGCGCCGCATCGCCCACTCCACATATTCCATTCCGTCGCGCAGCGTGAACGCCAACTCTTGTATCGCCGTCGAGCCGGCTTCTCGAATGTGATATCCGCTGATGGACACTGGGTTGAACTTCGGCGTGTGTTTCGCTCCGAACTCGATCGTATCGATCACCAATCGCATCGAAGGTTCTGGCGGATAAATATATTCTTTCTGCGCGATGTACTCCTTAAGAATATCGTTTTGCAGTGTGCCCGAAATTGTTTTCCAGTCGGCGCCTTGTTTTTCCGCCACCGCCAGATACATCGCCCAAATCACCGCCGCCGGAGAATTAATGGTCATCGACGTTGTCACGCCGGCAAGCGGAATTTGATCAAACAACGTTTCCATGTCCGCAAGAGAACTGATCGACACGCCGCATTTGCCCACCTCGCCCTCGGCCAAACCATGATCAGCGTCGTATCCCATTAGCGTGGGCAAATCAAAAGCGGTCGAGAGACCCGTCTGTCCTTGCGCCAGTAAATATCGAAAACGTTTGTTGGTATCTTCTGCCGAACCAAATCCCGCAAACTGTCGCATGGTCCACAACCGGCCGCGATGCATCGTCGAATGAATCCCGCGTGTATACGGTGGTTCGCCGGGAAAGCCAAGATCGCGTTCCGCATCAAACCCCGCGAGGTCCGCCTCTGTGTATAAACGGCGAATCGGATGTCCTGAAATTGTTGTGAATTCCTTTCGCCGCTCCGGATTCATTTTTAAAACTGGTTGCACCGTATTCTTTTCCCAGGCAAGTTCCGCGGGCGAAGGTGTGCGATCACCCGACCGCGATTGTTCCGCAGTCGTCGTCTGCACACTTTTAGTCTTATTCTCGCGCACGGGTCTCCCTCCCGACTTACTTCCGCGTAACCATTACCATCAAAAAGCCTATGCGAAACCATCGCCCGCGGCAAGCGCAGCCACCTCGCTATGTGTCCGCACCACTGAACTGCCCACCACGTGCCCATCCGCTTGCGGGCGCCTTTTATGTCATTCCGAACCTGCCTGCGCAGGCAGGCGAAGTGAGTAATCTGCTGTTTCTTCGTTCGCTTGCCGCAAGGAAAAAGGGCAGACACCCTCGTCTGCCCTCGTGAAAGCGAAACCGAAAAAACAGGAAAAACTAAAAATTTCTACCGATTGCCGCTCTTTTCAAAGATTTGGTCTGTCCCAATTACTTTTCCATTCAACGTTCCAGGAATCAGCGTCTCCCGTTCCACTTGCCCGGTTTTCGCGCTCGCGACAGAGACTCGGTTAACTTCCAGCGTCCGCCCAACCGCCTTCTCGTAATTCGCTTTCGCTTCCACCAGATCCGCCAGCGCGCGTAACTCCGTGCCCTGCGCGGTAATAAAATCGCGCTGCGTCAAAATCACTTGATACACCGTCGAAGCGCCCAACTGGTATTTCTTTTGCTCCGATTCAAACGTCTGTTGCTGCAATTCGCGCGCCTTCACCGCCGCCTCCACGCGCGCGCGGTCCTGCTCCAGCGCCACGTAAGTGTTGCGCACTTCCAAAAGCGCGGCGTTTTTTAGTTGCTGCATCTGGGTCTGCATCTGACGTTGCACCAGAAGCGATCTCTGATTGTCGGCCTGCGCTGATCGGTTTCGCAGAGGAATAAGTAAATTGAGCTGTACGGTATAGTCCGGGAAATTGTTGTGAAAAATCTGGCTCTGCGCCGTCGTAAATCCGCTCGTTGTAGTTCCTGACGGATTCGGGGTTGACACCGGCACAAAAATCTGTTGGCCGTTCACCAATACAGGTTTTCCAGTCGAATCCACGATTGCCTGTCCCGCGGTTATCGTCGGCAATCCGAAGGTCGCTGAATTTCCCGCCAACCCCGAGCTTCCATAAGTTGCGCCCAGCGTCGCCGTGGGAAGAAGGGCGTTACGCGTGGCGTGCACATCGATGTCCGCGTTCTTCAGGTTGATTTCTTCTTCGCGCAAATCCGGACGCTTTGCAAACGCTTCGCGCACCGCTTCCTCAAACGTCGGCGCTTCCACCGATTCAGGACGGCTCGGCCGGTCCGTCGGAACTATTTCCACGTTTACGAAATTTGTTGCCATGGGATTCTTGCTGATCGCATTTTTGATTACCTGTTGCTGCTGCAATTGCAGCGTCTGCGCCACGATCAAGTTACCGCGGTTGGTCGCCAGTTCGGACTCGGCCCTGGTTACATCCAACGGCGCCATGGTTCCAATTTCCAATTGCTTCTTGTTGTCGTTGTAAAGTTTTTCCGCCACGGTAACCGCTTGTTGTTGCACGTTCACGTTTTGCCGCGCATACACCAATTCCCAATACGCGGTGATCGTGCTCGTCACTGTATTAATCGCTTGCTGCGTAAACGCCAGATCAGCAATCTTCCGATTGTTTTTCGCGATCATGATGTTTCGGCGATTCACCAATAGCCCGAACCCGTTTAGCAATTGTTGTTGCGCGGAAAACACAAGCGAGCTTTGTACCGAAGGATTGAAGGTGTTCCGGGCATCCGACGAACTTCGCGTGTTGTCCCACGCAACGGACAGATTCGTGCCCGTTGCAAAGCCTTGCGCGTACCCTACGTTGTAAAACGCCGAATGACTGGTCAGTTTGCTTACGCTTGAGGTTCCAGTTCCGGCAATGAAGCCGTTGTTGATTGGAATCGTTCTGTAATCGTATCCAACAGTACCTGTAAGAGCAGGATCAAACGAATAAAACGGCAGATTTGCGGTCGACCCGCCGAACGCCGCCCCCGGCGTACCTCCTCCAATCCCGCCTGCTTTTGCTTTTAAAATATTGCTGTCCGCAATCCAGGGATAATAGCGCTGAACGGCTATATCCAAATTATTTTCGAGCGCCAGTTCCACCGCGTCCTGCAAACTCAACTCCAGTTTCCCGTCGTGAATCATGGAATCCACGCGAGGCGAATTTATCAGGTTCGGTTCTTCGATAAGAATCGGGTGATAGATCGCTATCAAATTTGGAAAATTCCGCGGCCCGTGGGAAAAATCGTGTTTAGCGAGGCCCAGGGAAAAAGTCTGCCCAGGCGTTGCCGGCGGCGGCGCCTGCGTTGTAGGGTTTGCCGCTGGCGTAGCAGGCGGATTCTGTGCCGCGTCTTGCGCAAATGCCGAGACGCTGGGGCCGAAAGCGAGCACGCCAGCTAACAAGCTTGTAAGCACCACTCTTGTGGCGCTGTTCTGGTACCGTTTTGCAGCCCCGCCTTGAAACACCTCTATCGCGGTCAGCCGTTCAACTGTCATATTTTCCCTCATTCTTCTGGATTCGGCCTCGCCGGAAGATCCGCACCCGCGCGCCCACACCTGTAAAACGTTTGTACAATGGAATTTGTTTCAGAAAAACTTGACCCCGCGCTCCACTGCACGGCCTATTTTTCGCATTCTCCGCCAGAACGCGAGTTTAACAGGCATTCCTCTTCCTTGACAACGCACTATGCTGCGGCTAATCTCCTCATGTTTCGACGTTTATTCGTGCCATTCGGTTAGTTGAGGCCCATGCTTTCTCGCGAAGAGATATTGCGCATCTTTGAATCTGCGGGAGCCATCCGGCATGGCCATTTTGAGCTTTCCAGTGGCCTGCACAGCCCCACCTACGTGCAATGCGCGCTGGTGCTTCAATATCCACATTTTGCGGAAAAATTGGGCCGTAGTCTCGCCAGCCTTTTTTCTGACCAATACGTCGAAGCGGTGGTTTCCCCCGCCATTGGAGGCCTTATCGTAGGCCAGGAGGTCGCGCGCGCGCTTCCGGAGCCCAAGCACTCACTCGGGGGCGGGGTTCCCGCGATCTTCGTTGAACGCGACGCCAGCGGTGCCATGACCATGCGGCGCGGCTTTTCTCTCAGAAAGGACCAGCACGTTCTGGTCGTGGAAGATGTTTGGACCACCGGCGGCTCTACTCTTGAAACTATTCAAGTCGTCGAAGAAAGTGGCGGCCGCGTCATTGGCGTTGGCGCGCTGCTCGACCGCAGCGGCGGCAAAATCGAATTTCCCGTGGAAGCGCAGTCCCTGGTCGGCCTTCACATCGAAAGTTTCGAACCGGAGGACTGTCCGCTGTGTCATGAAGGCGGCGCTGCGGTGAAACCCGGCAGCCGCTTTGTGCGCGCTTCCTTCTGACCCGTCTTCCTCGCATGCGCCACTTCAAGCTAACCATTGCCTACGACGGGACTGACTACTTCGGCTGGCAAATGCAATCCGATAAGCCCACGATTCAAGGCGAAATCGTTACGGTTCTTCGCCGTCTTACTCAGGAAAATATTGTCCTCCACGGTTCTGGACGTACCGATGCCGGTGTCCACGCCCTCGGTCAGGTCGCGAATTTTCACACGCAATCAGGGTTATCCGCCGCTGAATTTCAACGCGCTTGCAACGCTCTTCTTCCTCCCGCCATCCGTATAGTTGACGCCGAAGAAACTGGTCCCGCTTTTAACTCCCGATGGTCCGCAACCGGAAAAATTTATCGCTACCGCATTTATCGCGGCAAAGTTGTTCCTCCGATGCTTTGGCGCTATGTTCTGCATTACCCCTTTCCGCTCGACGAGCCCGCCATGTGCGAAGCCGCCACGCGCTTCACGGGCATTCACGATTTCACGTCATTTGCTGCCTCCACGGGTTCCGAAGATGACGACAAGGAACGTACCGCGCAGCGCGAAATTTATTCCGCCGAACTCATTCGCTCTCCCGACGGCGAAGAGCTTTGGTTCACCGTGCATGGCCGCTCTTTTCTTCGCTACATGGTTCGCAAAATGGTCGGAACTCTTCTCGAAATTGGCCGTGGCAAACTTCGCCCCGAAGATATCGATCGCCTGTTTGAATTGAAGGATCGCTCTCAATCAGGTCCCACGGCTCCTCCGCAGGGTCTCGTTATGGTAGAAGTGAGCCACCAGGAAGGTTGGCGTCTGGGCCGAACTTGAGTCTGTAGCGCTTCACTATGAAAACATTTTACAAATGTAACCTGCAGCGGAGTTGGCGCGTGAAAGGTGCAGCCCTTTGGGTTATTCTTTTGCTGATGCCGATCCGATCGGTTTACGCGCAACAGCAGTCGCACATATACCTGCCGCAAGTGGCAGATGCTCCGAAGGTGAAGCTCGCCCTCGAATGGTTCGCGCGCAATCGGTCATGGATCGACGATCAACAAATCGCTCTCACGGAAATTGCCGCGCCACCGTTCCAGGAAGCTAAACGCGCTGCGCAGGTCAGAGATATTTTCTCGTCTTGCGGGCTTGCTGTCCGCACTGACGCCGTCGGCAACGTCATCGGTGAACTTAGCGGACAGCTCGATAAGGAACTAGTTTTAATCTCCGCGCATCTCGACACCGTATTTCCGGCGGGAACAAAAATAAAAGTGCAAAAAGAAGGTTCGCGGCTTCTTGCGCCTGGAATTTCTGATAACGGAACCGGCCTCGCCGGCTTGATCGGCGTTGCGTGCGCCATGCGCCACGCCAACGTTGTGCCCAAAAGAACGATTTATTTTGTAGCGAACGTCGGGGAAGAAGGCGAAGGAAATTTGCGCGGCATGCGCGCTCTCGTGGAAGCGTACAAATCTTCTCTCAGAGCCGTGTTGGTGCTGGACGGTTCCAGCATCGACCACGTCACCACCAAAGCGCTGGCCTCCCGCCGCCTCGAAGTTTTGATCACCGGTCCTGGCGGACACAGTTGGTCGGATTTTGGTCTTCCCAATCCCATAAATGCTCTGGTCCGCTCGAGTGTGCGCTTCATCGCCACAAAAGTTCCTGCCACGCCGCGCACCACTTTCAATCTCGGTCAAATCGAGGGTGGAACCTCCGTGAACTCCATTCCGCACGAAGCAAAATTAAAAGTGGATCTGCGTTCGGAAAGCGAAGAAGAATTATCCCGTTTGGAAAATGCTTTGCGTGACTGCGTTCTTGCCGGCGTGCGCGACGAAATGGAATCTTCTCGCGATCGCTCGCGCGGTAAATTGGAATCGAAAGTGTCCCTGCTCGGCAGCCGTCCCGGCGGAGAACTGGCTTCCGATTCGCCCTTGCTTGCGTCGTTGCGCGCCGCGGATGAAATTATTGGCAACACTTCCCGCGTCGAGCGTTCTTCCACCGACGCAAATATTCCGCTCTCTCTCGGTATTGATGCGATTTCCATTGGCGCTGGCGGCAGTGGTGGTGGCGCGCATTCTCTCCAAGAGTGGTACGACCCAACAAATCGTGAAACGGGTTTGAAACGCGCGCTGTTGACCTTGCTGGGCGTTTCCGGTTTGTCCAGCGAGTCTCGTCCATGAAATATTTGCTATTTATTTTTTGCTTTTTTGCAGTGCTTCCGTTTTCTCCGGTCTCCGCGCAGCAGAATCCGCTGAATCACACCATTTATTATCTTCACGGGCGCATCTACACCAACGATCGCGAACATCCCTGGGCCGCAGCGCTAGCGATTCGCAATGGAAAAATTTTATGCGTGGGAACTCTCCCTCACATTTTGCTGGATTGCGGCGGAAGCGACGAAGGCGCGGAAACAGTGCAACTTCACGGCGCGTTTGTTATGCCCGGATTCAACGACGCGCACGTGCATCTTGGCGCGGCCGGCCGCGATTTGCTCACACTGCGCCTCGAAGGCGTGAATTCCGTGGAGGAATTTCAGAGACGCGTCAAACAAGCCGCTGAGAAACTTAAACCCGGTGTTTGGCTTGTCGGCAGCGGTTGGGATCAGACTTTGTGGCCGGACAAAAAGTTTCCGACACGCCAACAACTCGACGAAGTTGCGCCGAAAAATCCTGTCTATCTCGAACATATTTCCAGGCATGTTGCCGTGGTGAATTCGCTGGCGATCAAGCACGCGGAAATTCTTAAGGACACGCCGAATCCTCCGGGCGGAGAAGTGGAACGCGATGCAAATGGCGAAGCAACCGGTTTGCTGAAAGAAAACGCGATGGAGATGGCGGCGCAACGAATTGCTGATCCGTCCGCGGAAGAGCGCCGAAAAGGAATTGAAAAAGTATTGTTGGAGCTGGCGAAAACCGGTGTTACCTCGGTACAAGATAATTCGGAATGGGATGATTTTCTCATTTATCACCAGTTGAAAGACGAAAATAAACTTACGGTGCGAATCACGGAATGGCTGCACTTTTCGCAGCCGCTGAATGAACTGCAAAATTTGCGCAGCGAAGGCGGCGTTTCCGATCCCTTGCTGAAAACCGGCGCGCTGAAATTCGTGGAAGACGGCGCGCTCGGTTCGAGGACTGCGGCGATGCTGGCTCCTTATTCCGATGATGCGACGAACAGCGGAATTTTGATCATGGAGACGGAAAAACTAAAAGCCATGGCCATCGAACGCGATAAAGCCGGATTTCAAATCGCGATTCATGCGATTGGCGACCGCGCGAATCGCGTGGCGCTGGATGTTTTTGAATCGGTCGCAAGGGTGAACGGAACTCGCGACCGGCGCGGTAGAATTGAACACGCGCAGGTTATCGCTCCGGAAGATATTCCGCGATTCGCGACCCTTGGCGTGATCGCTTCGATGCAACCTTCGCACGAAACAAATGATCTGCGATGGGCCGAGCAGCGAGTTGGGCTGGTGCGCGCGCGCGGCGCGTACGCGTGGGCTTCGCTGCTGAAGAGCGGTGCGAAGCTGGCGTTTGGCACCGATTTTGATGTTGAACCCATAAATCCGATGCGCGGACTGTACGCGTGCGTGACGCGTGAAGGTGTTGATGGCGGGCCGGCGGGCGGCTGGCAGCCGCAGGAAAAAATATCGATCGATGAATGCATTCGCGCGTATACATCGGGAGCGGCGTACGCGCAGTTCGAGGAAGGGAAGAAGGGCGAGTTAAAAGTCGGCGAGTATGCGGATTTTCTTGTGCTGTCAAACGATCTCACCAAAATAACTCCTGCCGAAATCCTAAAAACCCAAGTGCTGCGCACAGTAGTTGGCGGGCGCGTGGTGTATCAGAAAAATTAGGCATTCCTCCAATTCAAACGATTTCACTTTAACGATTCTCCGTAATTTTTCACGTCGATGGCTTCGTACATTTTTGCGGACGCGGGATGCGCTTTTTCGAAGGCATCGATTTCCGCTGAGTGTTGCAGGGTGGTGGCGATGTCGTCCAGACCTTTCAGCAGGACTTCCTTGCGCGACGGCGCGATTTCAAATGTGTAGAGCAAGCCGTGACCGTCGGTGATGGTTTGGCTTGGCAAATCCACGGTGAGGGAATAGCCTTCTTCTTTTTCGGTGCGTTTGAAAAGTTCGTCGACCTGTGCTTCGGTGAGCTCGGCGGGAAGAATGCCGTTTTTGAAACAATTGTTGTAGAAAATATCGGCGTAGCTGGGAGCGATGATGACGCGGAAGCCGTAGTCCTTCACGCCCCAGGGGGCGTGTTCGCGGCTGCTACCGCAACCAAAATTGGTGCGAGCGAGAAGGATGGATGCGCCCTGGTATCGCGGGAAGTTGAGCACAAATTCTGGATTGGGTTTTTCACCGGGAAGATAGCGCCAGTCGTAAAAAAGGACGCGGCCAAAACCGTCGCGCGTAAGCCATTTGATGAATTGTTTGGGAATCATCTGGTCGGTATCGACGTTGACGCGATCGAGCGGCATCACTTTGCCGGAATGTTTGATGAAGGGTTCCATGCGATTCATTCTCCTGGGAGTTGGAAAGTTGCGATTTCGTGGAACGCGGTCCAGTAGGTGCCGCCGATTTCTTTGGCGCGATTTGGAAGACTGGTGGAAAGCAGATCGTAGGTGATGCCGCAGCAGGGTTCGGGGTTTTCGCAGACGGTGAGTTCCAGGAGCGCGATTTCCATAGTTTCACCGCTGGAAAGGTTGACGCGAAGGCGTTTGCCGACGTGGCTTTGTTGTATTCCACGAGTGTCAACGGGCATGTGCGGCTCCTGAGAGACATAGTTTAGTCGCAAATGGGTGCTCGCGGCAAAGTGACGGACGCGGAAGCTAGGATTTTACTGTAACAAAGCCCCAAAATCGCCGCTAAGTCCTTATACGACCCACCCCCCCTCCCCCTTTTTCATAAGTGTTCATTCCAAAGGGAGTTAAAGTCCTTTGTTTTGATATTCTTTACAAGCTTTATGCTAAGGGCAGTCAAGTCACACGTTTTCTGGCGAAAAATGCTGAATACAAAAACCTTACGTGAGTTGGAGTGATTTGGTGCGTGGAGCAAGCATGGGAATGATGCAGGGAGAGAACGGAATGGTGGTTCCGAGTGGGACATATAACATGGTAGCTGATAAGTTACGGTCTGTCAAGAGTAATCAGCTGCCCGAGGAAAACCTCGCTCTCAAACCCCGAGGGCGGGGCAGTCGCGCTCCAAGCAAACCCGCGTATGGGGCCCGCCCGTCAAAACGAATCTTCATAGGCCGCAACTATTCGTCCCAGATCTGTACCATCAATGACGCCGTAAAAGACTTGTCGGCCCCCTGCGGCGATTCCAATGGCGAAGGCTTGCATCTGGGAAATGATTGACGAGTCGATCTCACCACCATAGACGACAAGGTAGAGCTCGGCAGGTTCCTGGAACAGGCGATTTATCTGATCGCCATTCTTGCCCATCTTCGCCGGCACGAGTTTTCCCGAAGTTGCTTTCCCCTTGAAAGCCAGCGCAGTAGCGATCCGCTTGCCTCTGAACCGGGTTCTCGTCGTATATAGATCGCTCTTCTCGCCGCCCCAGTCCTTGAAGGATCCACTCTCTCCTATTATTGTCGCAAACCCGTTTTTTATTCTTTGTTCGGGCAGCGATTTAACGCCTTTCGCTATTCGACTTCCTATTTTGGAGAAGGATTCTATGTTTTCAATCGTGATCAGCCGAGCCTGCAGGGCGGACCGGGGAAAGGAAACTGTGATTTTCGCCGCCTTCGAGTTTGCCTTAGGAGATGTTTTGGTCGGAAGGCGTTCAAGTTTTTTCCTATCTCTCGCCAATCCAAGTATTGTCTTATAGCGCGTAGCGAATTCTTTTTTCTTCTTGTAGCCGCTAGGTACTTTCTCTAATAGGAGGCCTGCCATCTGGCCGCCCTCCTTCAGGACATGCATCGCTGAGATTCCCACTGCTCGAGCAATCTCTTCGATCGTTTTGACCTGCTTGTTTCCGCGATACACGGCGCGAAAGATGGCCTGCCTATGTTTCGATCGTCCGATAATGCGGGCTGCGGCCCCCAATTGATCGTTCACGTTGGAGAGGAAATCTGAAACGGGAGTCGGGGAGCCGTGCATCAATCTATTTCTTCTTAATCTTTGTCGGAGAGATGATTCGACTCACTATCGCAGCATCAACGTTCAAAACAGTTGCGATCCGCTTGCCCTGAACGCCTCGCTCGATGAGGTGGAGAATCATCAATTTCTTTATGTCTTCAAGTAAATCAATAATTTGTTCGTTCATTTTTAGATTTCTTCAATCCTTTCAAAATTGCTGTGACACGTTGGGTTCCCATGCCCAGTTTTTCGGGCAATCGCGTGATGATCCATATCGGTAACAAGATACAGGCCGATCGCACCCAAACGCTCCATTAGGTCCGTCAGGCGCGCATGGTCAAGGTTGTTTCGCGGGTTTTCTGGCATGCTCTCTCCTAATCCCTTTAAGGAAGTCGTTTACCTTGTGCAGGTCCATCCTTAGCTTTTTTGCGATGCCGCCTTGCGGAACACCCAATTCAAACAACTGCAAAACCAATAGCTTTTTGAGGAGGTTGGCAAGTTCCGCACTCGGGTCAATGTTTTCTTTCTTGGTTGCCACGTTAGTCATTCCTTTTCTTGTTGGCCCGGCTCTTGGTCACTTTGACTGTCCCTTTGGTTGTTCCAACAATGTCGGCAACTTCTTGGTTAGATAGGCCGAACCTTGTCAAAAGCTCGACCTTTTCCGCTGTGTTCTTCTTCTGAACATCAGGCAGCAAGGCGACTGCGATCAGGGCACTCATTTTACTGGAAAGTTTTTCGAAGAGTTCGGCATCACTCATGAAGTTTTACCCGTTTCTCACGTCAGTTTAGATTGCCCCTTCGATTTTCTGATGGCCTTGTTCCTCAACCTTTGAAGGGTCACGGCCACGGTCGCCGCTGTCGTATCGAGCACATCCGCAATTTCCCTGGCCGTAAGGCCGCTAGTAGCTAGAAGCTTTACGAGCTCCATCTGGCTCATTTGAGACTTCAATTGTGCCGCGAGCAATCGATTGGTTGTCTTCGCCTGTTTCAGCAGGTCATCAATAGTGGCCGATTCGCGAGTCGCCATGTGGGATCCTATTCGGCCTTCTTTCCGGCTCGCTGAAGAGCCTTTGCGACCGCCGCCTGGCTCTTGCCGAGCAGTTCGGCTATGTCGCGCGCGGACAATCCAGCTCGCGCTAGTACAATCTCCGGTTTAAATTCGTCGGTTTTGTTCAGGGCTTGAATGTGCATCGCCAGCATAGCTTTGGTGTATTTCAGGATTTCAGTTGTATTGGTGTCGTTCATGGGAACCTCGAAGGTTGCCACTATGACACGTCCAGCCGTGAATGTCAAGCTTTTGTTGCATCAGCATATAAACAGAACAGAACAGAAAGCGCCTTTAACACATTATATATCAATATAGTACGCGACACAAGATTTACGAGATATATTAGAGATTAATGTCACTATGACAACTTAAGTGTGCGAGGCGCCAATAGCGTACCCGTCTGTCGCCGTCATGACGCGCCAGGATAAGGTTCAGCTGGGGCATTCCAGCCGTCACTCTATTGAGGTATGAGACGGCGATTTTGTGGAAATGCAAGTAAATCGCATGTCGCATGCGATTTTTAGGCCTTAGGACATTGCGGCGGCGCCCCCTTTGGCTGGTAGATCCGCCGAAACTGCAGCCTGCACCAGGTGAAGTCAGTGAAAGTAAAGTGTCGTCGAAATTAGAAGTGTCTTAGTTGCGTCATAACGGTCATGTAGAGAATATAACAAGATGTGAAAAATGGCTGCATTTACACGATAAACCAGTACTTATGTTAATAGACAGCTAATTGTAAATGGACACCGCTCTGCGCCATTGTCAAGCGCGTACCCGTCTGTCGCCGTCATGACGCGCCAGGATAAGGTTCAGCTGGGGCATTCCAGCGAAGCAGGGTTGCCAGAGCTTTGCGAAGTCGGATCAGTTGGGGGCGAGTTGGTAGCCGACGAAGGCTAGTTGGGAGCTGTCGGGGGACCAGGAGGGGACGTTGATGGTGCCTTGGCCGCCGAAGAGTTTGGCGAGGATGTTGTCCCGTCGACTGTGGCGTCGAAGCAGTGTTGCCAAGATCCCTCCACTGCGGGCCGCAGAAACGGCGGCCCTACGGTCGGGATGACGATAGAAAGAGCGATGAAGTTCAGTTCTCGTTCACCAGGACCATGCGGCAGGCGGGTTGGCCGTGTTCGAGGGCCTCGAAGGCTTGGGCTGCGCTGGTGAGGGGATATTTCTTGATACGTGGGCGGATCCCGTGTTCCGCTGCAAACTTCAGCGTTTCCACTAAGTCTTGGCGTGACCCTGCGGGAGATCCCAGCAGCCGTCGACGGCCCATTACGAGTGTTACTGGGTCGATTTGAATTTGGCCCGGCCCAACTCCCAGGACCACCATCGTGCCGTCTGGAGCCAGTCCCGGGAACGTTGCAGTAACCGATTCTATATTCGGCGCGGTTGCCAAGATGATGTCCGCTCCGCCATCCCATCGCTGTAGGGTCGCTGCAGCGTCACTATTATTCTTCAGGTTGATGAACAGCTCGGCACCGAGGTCGCGAGCTTCGCGCTCTTTTTCCTCCGTTGAGGACAACACTGCAACGCGCGCACCGGCCGCGCGAGCGTACAGCACGCCCACGTGTCCTAATCCTCCGAGCGCGATGACCGCAACCTTAGCTCCTTTTCGCAGCCCGGCGTGCTTGAGCCCGCTGTATACGGTCACCCCGGCACACATTAGGGGCGCGGCTTCCGGATAGTCCAACTCGGGAGGAAGGGGAACGACATATTTCGCTTTTGCGACCACAAACTCGGCATATCCGCCGTCTACCATCATTCCGGTCCAAACGAATTCCGGGCAGAGATTCTCGGCTCCTTTCTTGCACTGGAGGCAAGAACCACAAGAGGAGAATAGGACGGACAGGCCTACGCGATCGCCGACCGCTATGCCTTCGACGTTTCGTCCAGTTTCTTCCACGGTCGCAGCGATTTCGTGGCCCGGCACAATTGGAAATCGAACAAAGGGAAACGCCCCCATCTTAGCCATTACATCGCCATGGCAGATTCCGCATGCACGGACGCGCAAGAGTAGTTCGCCCGGACCGGGTGACGGACGTGTTCGATCTTCGAGTTCGAGTGGACCGTTAGCTTTTCGTATGGAAATCACTTTCACGACTGGGCTCCCCCGATACAAGTTCGCCGATGCAGTTAAAGGACGCAATAGTAGCTGGCCTCAGGGAAACTTTGCAATGAGTCTGACGCGTGGGTAGTGGGTCATAACAGCTCACTAGGAAAGGCAGTCTGGCACAATTTTCGTTGTGCTATGGGGCGAGTTGGTAGCTGACGAAGGCGAGTTGGGAGCTGTCGGGGGACCATGAGGGGACGTTGAGGGTGCCTTGGCCGCCGAAGAGTTTGGTGAGGACGGTGATTTTTTTGTCGGGCAGGGACGTGATGCGGAGGGTTACGTCTTTGTTTTCGGGATGGCCGGTAACACCTTTTTCGAAGGATAGGAAAACCATTTGGCGGCCATCTGGAGAGATGTGCGGGAACCAATTGTTGAGGTCGTCGAAGGTGATTTGCTCCTGGTCGGTGCCATCGGGATGCATGCGCCAGATTTGCATGTGGCCGGTGCGCTCGGAATTGAAGTAGATGTATTTGCCGTCGGGAGAATATTCCGGGCCGTCGTCGAGGCCTTCGGCGGTGGTTAGGCGGGTTTCTTCGCCGCCAGTGGTGGGGATGGAGTAGACGTCGAAGTTGTTGTTGCGCGCGCCAACGAAGGCTAGGGTTTGGCCGTCTGGCGACCAGCCGTGGAGATAGGAGGGGGCGTTTTTGGTGACGCGTTGCGGAGTGCCGCCGGCTAGCGGGAGGATGTAAACGAGAGAGTCGTGATTTTCTTGGGAGGAATCGCTGATGGCCAGGGAAGCGCCGTCGGGGGAGATTAGGTGGTCGTTGTTGCAGCGATTGGCGAAGCCGGTGTCGATGACCTGAGGAACTTGAGGTGAGCGAGGGGCCTGAGACGCGTCGGCGGCAACGGG
>DATNME010000104.1:0-19948 GCA_035602385.1 Candidatus Dormiibacterota bacterium | reverse complement strand
CGGTGGGTGCCCATGAGGTTTATCCAATCGAGGCCGCCGTGTCGGTATCATCGTCCAAGGGGCAGGGTTGGCGCCTCGGAAAAAAGTTCAGCCTCGGCGTCCAGAAAGCGTCAACAACGGCCGAAGCTCACGAATATCCTTGATGTTTTCGAGCCCAAGCACTAAGCCGGTCAGTCGCTTGCAGGCCGCGGAACCTAACACCGTGGACATCAGCTCGCGGGATTTTTCGATAACTTCATCACGGCTTAAGGGGTTGTTTATTGTTCCCCGTGCTTCTGCAGTCTGCGCGTAAGAGGTTCCATCCGCTAGCGTAACCTGAATCGTGGCTTGGCGCCGGGGTAAGACAGCCTCAAGCTTGTCATCCGGTATGACCCTCACCTTAGATCGCATGTTCAAGACGGTAGGATCTTGCATTCGTTGCTTATCGTGCGCTGACCGGAATGATAACGCCTTGTCGAGCAGCATCACAGCTACAAGGTGTTGGAGGCAAATATCGGGCATATCACGGTTGTCTACTATTGCGGCCTGGCCGCTGCCCAGTCGAACGACGACGTCGCGCACCTGTCCGGGTTCGAAATGGTGCTGCTTTAGCAATGCCTCCAAAGCATCGAGCGGTGCCTGGATGGGCATTCCAACGGACCATTTCTTAAAATCTGTGCGGGTAACTTCGTAGCGCTCGCCAAGCTGGTCCACGAGTCTGGCTGGCTCAGCATGATCTGCAAATGCCAAGAAGAAGTTATCAGCGCCCGAGAAAATGTCGTCGACACCTGTCCAACCCGATTTAACCACGAGGGCCGCCGTTACCCCGCTTCGCGCGGGCATGCCGGCGAAAACGAATCCTTTTTCAATGTGTTCGGTATCCCTTTGCCAAGCCAAGATGCCGGAGCATTGCTGTGCGCAATAATCGAGGAGCCAGCGCGTCTGAAGTTGATTCAAGCTAGCGGCGCACCCGGCGGCAGCGCCGGCGGAGAACACTCCGGCGAAGCTAAAAGGGCTCTTGTGCGAAGCCACTAGCGTTGGCGCCCCAAAGGCCATAAGTACTCGCGGACCGATGTCATACCCGAGTACGACAGCGCGCAGGAAATGCATCCCATCTATACCGAATTGCTCACCGACTGCCAGCGCGGCAGGGATAGCCGCGGAGCCTGGATGGGAACGCGAGGGGGAATGAACATCATCCGTCTCATCGGAATGAGCGAGCAAGCCATTAACCAGCGCTGCCTCGATGGGTCCGCAAAGAAACTCGGAGGCGACGATCGTGCAAATCTTTTCGCCACCATAAACTCCTGCAAACCGGATGGCCGCTCTTCCGGGAATGAGTTCCGATCCGGAAATCATGGCGGCTAAGGTATCCAGAATATGCAGTTTGCCTTGCTCAATTACTTCTTCTGGGAGTGCACGCTTAGCAGCTGAACTCATATAGGCGCTGAGCTTATCAATGACGGAGAGATGTACTTCCGCGTCTAGACCAACCGGCCTGCAGAGCCCCGCAGCTCCCAAGGAAAGAACACCCCGCTGCAGAAAGAGTCGCCTGCTCATCGGTAGGAGCGGCGTCGTTAAAGCCGCTGGAAACCGTCTCTTCACTTTTCTTTTCCCAGCAACACACGGGCGTAAGCGGGCGCCTTGCCGCTGTCTTCGTGTTTACAGTAAACGTGTACATCCACTCCCTGCGCTAACCAATTGTCGAATCGCTTCCGCCACACTTTCAGTTGCTCTACCGTGTAATCCTCGCGCCTCAGCCGCACATAAGCAAAATCTGCGGTGAGTACGTCGGGCGGCGTGTCTTTTTCCGTTTCCGCCAGACAAAGCGCCGTGCCGCGCTCGCGCAGCACTGCATATGTCTCCTCCGTATACCAGGACGGGTGACGCACTTCGAACGCGAACCTGAACGCGGGCGGGCGCATCGCCAAAAATTCTTCCAGCAGCGGCCCATCGAATTTGAACGTCGGCGGAAGCTGCACCAGCACGGGACCGAGGTGATCACCATCCTGCAGCACGCTGGCGACTTCTAAAAAACGCTTTAACGTCTCTTCACAATTGCGCAGCCTTTTGATATGCGTGATTTGTTGGTTGGCTTTCAGGGCAAAGCGAAATCCTTCTGGCACGCTTTTCGCCCAATTCAAAAGCATGCTCTCCGCAGGCATGCGATAAAAACTGTGATTGATTTCGACCGTGGAAAACTGCTTCGCATAAAAGCTGAGCATTTCGTTATTGGGAAGCTTCTCTGGATAAAAGTTCCCCTTCCACTCCTTGTAGGAGTAGCCGGAAGTGCCCACGCGGAGTTGGCCTGAGCGAGGAATAGTTAGCTCCGTATCTTGTCATTAAATCACAGTGACCGAACGCATAAAAGATCTCCTTGGTTTCGCCGTCGTCCGAAGGACCCGGCATGTAACCGGCCCTTGTGTCCCTCATCCTCCCAAAATCACTATGCGCGGTGCTCACATATCACCCTTATCCGGCTGGCCATAATAACGATAGGGTTCAATAACCTTAGGTATATCGGTAGGAAGCTGTATTGGAGCGTAAACTAAAGTCCTTAAGTTGCTACGATTGGCTGTTAGCAGCTGGAGGCCGGCTTCTTGAAAGGACACTTTAGAGTCCTATTTCTTTACGATGCAGCAGAAGCCATTCGCCTTGATCTCTTGCGATCTGCCCGCGAACCCGGCGCTATGAACACCCCGGCGAGCGTTGCCACTCCTCCTGTTCCGCAATATCTACGTTTTGAGCGGCCACCCGTGGTTGAGAACATTGACGCGATTCGACTCGAAACCGGCGAACACATCGAAGGAAAAACAAAGTATTACGATTATGGAGTCATCAGCATTGAACTCGAGTTGCCATTCGATTGCGACTGGCCTGCTCTCATTCAGCAGGCCAGCCGTTGGATTGGCGCCGCGGAACTGGAGAATCGCGCCACGGAATTATTTCGAGCCGTCTTGAAACGCGCTCACCGCGCTCTCGTCAGGCCATACGGCACTTGGTTGCGCGAAGATTATTTCATCATTGAGATCGCGGAAATTATCGCACCCGACGGGAAGACGTTGTCCGCCGAAGAACTGCTCGCTTCGCATGGCCGGGACATCGCTCAGCTTGTTCGAGGAGAAACCGCTTCCTTATCCGATGCCGAGCGCCAGGAGGTCTTGCAATCCAGCATTTCCTACTCACACAACGATTTGCTCGTAGTCGGCTGGAGTGGCGCGTTGGTCTATGGCAACAAGGAAGGCGCGGCCACCACCATTCAACTGCTTGAATACGCGAACACACAGCTGCTCGAATTTCGCTACTACGACGGCTTACTCACCAGCTTGCTCGACGGGGTCTATCGCTCTCTCGATAAAGGGGGTTTATTAACCGCCTGGCGCCTTTCCCGCGAGGCTGCTCGCGTGAATACCATCCGGCTGGACGTCATGGAATTGACGGAGAAGGTAGACAACGCCGTGAAATTCTTAAGCGATATGTTTCACGCGAGACTGTACGGATTAATTGCCGCCAAGGTTGGTGTACCCGATTACCGGAGACTGGTCGATCAAAAACTGCGCACCGCCGGCGAGCTTTACCGTTTCATGGTGGACCAGTTCAACCAGACGCGTAGTTTCGTTCTGGAACTTGCCGTCGTGATTATTCTGGTCATCGACCTTGCTTTTCTCTTCCGTGGCAAGTAACACCCAGCCTTATTCTGAGCTGCAACCCGCTTAGTTTCATCGCGACCCACTAGGACAGGTAATCCTTACGCAAATCGCCCAACAGCGCCCGGCGCCCGTGCGGATTCACGCTTACAATGGAACAGCCAGAAACCATGTTTGTGTCGCGCACAATCCGCTGGTATGTCGGGATTTGGGTCGGGTTACTGATCCTATATGCGGGTCTGTCCCTTTATCTTCACCAAGGTCCCAAGCTCACGGCCTTCGGCGATGTTGTAATGTGCCTGATCCCGCTGGTGGGAAACGCCGGGCTGCTGTTGAATGCCGGCACTCCCCATTGGCGCCGCAATATTTTTTGGATGCTCCTTGCGCTAAGTTGCACGCTTTGGCTCATCTCGCAATTGCAGTGGACCTATTACGAAGTTTACCTGCACTCGTCCGTACCCGGACTTAACCCTTGGGACATGCTGGTCTTTTTTCGTGGAATACCCATTATTGCGGCGCTCGCCCTGCGTCCGCATCTGAGGTATGGCGAAGACCGGAGCCGTCTTGGCTATCTTGATTTTGGCTTGTTGCTCTCCTGGTGGGCGTTCCTTTACGTTTACATCGTACTGCCGTGGATGTATGCGGTGCCCTCGCTGCCTGATTACAACCATAATTTCAATGTCTTGGCCAATATCCAACACATGATGATTCTGTGCGGCCTGGGCGCATTGTGGCTGAAATCCAGCGGCAAGTGGCGAGTGATTTATGCCCATTTGTTTGCCGCCAGTACCTGCTACATGCTGGCTTCGTTAACGGTAAACGTAGCTATCGAGCAAAATACTTATTTTACCGGCAGCTTTTATGATCTCCCAATGATCTCCTCATTTTTGTGGTTCGGACTGGCCGGCCTTACTGCCTTCCACTATCAAGATCAGCTTGATGAGCCCCTCCCGCCTTCCGCCACGTCTCCGGTGGAAACTTTTCGCGGAACGAACATCTGGGCGACCAGGGTCGCCATGGTCGCAATCATTTCCTTGCCCTTGTTTGCAATTTATACCTTGCACTTTGCCCAGGAATCTTCCGAAGTCCGCAATTTTCGCTTGATGGTTATCTTCATTGCCGCGCTCCCCATGGTTTTTCTCTTCTTTTTGCGGACCCACTTGGCGGAAACCGATCGTGGCCAATTGCTCGCCAAATCGGAATCCTCCATCGAGAACCTCCAGCGTCTTCAAGCCCAGCTGGTACAAACCGAGAAGCTGGTTTCCCTGGGCCAGTTGGCCGCCGGCGCAGCCCACGAAATCAACAACCCGCTGACGGCAATTTTGGGGTTCTCTGATCTACTTGCCGACGATCCCGCCCTGCCCGAAAAATCTCGGGCCACCGCCTCCAAAATTCGCGATCAAGCTCGACGAACCAAAACACTGGTGCAGAATTTGCTCAGCTTCGCCAGGCAGGTGCCCGCGGAGCGCTCCTTGTTGGACATCAATACCGTCGTCAATAAGGCCATGGAATTACGCGCTTTGGATTTGCGCTCCACCACTTCTCGCGTGGAAATGCAGTTGGAATCCGTGCTGCCCGGTGTGCGCGGCGACGGCAATCAATTGATGCAGGTTTTTTTCAATATCATCAGCAACGCATTGGACGCCATGGGATCCATGGAAGGCGGCGTACTCACCATCAAAACCCTGCGCGATCGTTCGAATGTCGTGGTGCTGCTCGCTGACAACGGTCCTGGAATTAAGGATCCCCACCGCGTTTTTGACCCCTTTTACACCACCAAGCCGGTAGGAAAAGGCACAGGTCTTGGACTAAGCATCTGCTTCGGCATCGTCCAGGAACATGGAGGAAAAATTCTCTGCTATAACGGCCAGCGGGGCGGCGCCGTCTTCCGCGTTGAGTTGCCCGCCGTGCTCGCCGCATTCCCCACCAAAGATCCCCACGTGTCACACCCCACTCCCGTCCCTTCATCAAAACAAGTACCCATTTAAACGCGCCCAACCGACCCTCAACTGCTGCCTCCCCAAAATCATGCTAGAGTTTTCTCGCTATCTCTCGTTAATGCTGGAAAAGGAACTGCTGATGGTCTCTGCCCGGAAGTTGTTTCTACTGCTTGCAATAATTGCAATAGTTCCACGCCATTCACCAGCACAATCAAGCATTGCGGGCATTTCAAGTGTCCCTGGCTACGAGCAGGAGCTGGGACGCAAACTTCGCGAAATTCTGGCCAGTTTTCAGCCGAAAACAGATAATTTGGGAAATGTCTTCGTTACACTGGGGAGCGGACGCCCACACCGGCTTATCGTTACGCCCATGGATGAGCCTGGTTATATAGTGTCTTCTATTACCCCCGCCGGATTTTTGCGCGTACAGCGATTGCCTCAATCTCCGCCGAACCCGGTCTTTGATCGACTCCAGTTCGCACAGCCCATAAGAATCACGACACGCAGCGGCAAAGTGGTGCCCGGAGTCTTCGCCGGCCTCTCCGTCCATCTTCAACCCCGGCGTTTGAATCCTCCAGACATGTCGCACCTTGACGAAATGTACGTGGACATAGGAGCGTCCAACGATGCTGAAGTTTATGCCGCTGGCGTCAACGTTCTGGACCCCCTGACCACAACTCTCGAAAATGAAAATCAGCAGGACTCCAGCCGGCGCTTTGGAATTTTCGCGCTGACTAAATTGCTTTCGCAATTGCAACATCACAAATTAAACGGAACGCTTACCGTTGCCTTTGTTGTGCAGCATTGGCTTGGCGGCAGGGGGATGAATCGACTCTTAACGGAAATTCGTCCTGACGAAATGATTTTCGTTGGTCGCATCAATCCGAACTCGGCGCAGGCCGCCCAGCCGTTGAACTCTTTGGTGCCCGGAGATGGCCTGGGGCTTGGCGCTCCTCTTGTTTCCACCACAGAAGAGGGCCTCTTTGTCCAAGAACTCAAAAAAGTTGCGGAAAGAGCAAAGCTTCCCGCAACCATTGTCGAGGCCAACCCTCCAGTAATCACTGACTACGTGAAGGGAGCGAATTATCCGAAACGTTTCGCCTGGCTCGCCGTGCCCGTATTGCTGCCGCTCACTCCATCCGAGTCTGTGGATCATCGCGACTTGGATACCCTGGATCAGTTGCTGTGGTCCTATGCGGCGAACGAATTCACAACTCCGGCACAGCCTGCGCCCGATGGGCGCGCGGCGTCCAGAAAGGTTCCCGCGGCAAATGCAGGTGCAGAAAAACAATCCATTACTCCCTTGGCTGCCTTGGTCGCAACCTATGGGGTCAGCGGTCACGAGAGTGCCGTTCGCGAAAAAATAAAAGAATTGCTGCCTGCGTGGGCCAGAGAAAAAACTGCAACCGACGACGCCGGAAACCTGATTTTGCACTTGGGGGATGCGCATCCCGCGCCAAAATCCAAAAAAATTGTCATCGTCGCGCACATGGATGAGATTGGCTACGAAGTGAAATCCATTGCAGCCGATGGACACCTGAACATCGACGTGCTCGGCGGCGGGTATACGCAATATTTCCTCGGACATCCCGTGCTCGTACATACGGCGAACGCAAAAATAAGCGGCGTTTTAGAATTGCCCGCAGGGTGGGACCAACCTCAATTTGTATGGCCGCATGGGCCAAACGCCATGGACGAACCGGCCCGTGCATACGTAGGAACCCGTTCCGCCGAAGAAACTCAGAAACTGGGTATCAAGCCGGGCGACTGGATTACCATTCCGAAACAATATCGACCGCTGCTCGGCACCCGCGCAAATGGCCGCAGTTTCGATGATCGTGTGGGATGTGCTGCGTTGATTGACGCTGTGAAATCTCTTGGGCCGCAATTGCCGGGACGCGATATAACTTTTATCTGGTCGACCAGGGAAGAAACAGGCTTGGAAGGCGCGGCCGCTGTTGCGGAACAAATGTCCAGAGAAGGTCGAACGCCGGATTTTGTTTTTGCCATCGATACTTTTGTCAGCTCGGATTCGCCACTGGAAACCGATAGATTTGCTGGCGCCAGCTTAGGTAGAGGATTTGTCGTGCGCGCCGTCGATAATTCCAACGTCGTGCCTCGCGAACACGTGGACCGCGTCTTGAAACTTGCCGGAAGGCACAACATTCCAGCGCAATCTGGTGTCACCGGAGGCGGAAACGACGGTTCCGTGTTTTTGCGTTATGGCTCGATTGATATTCCTTTGGGTTGGCCGTTGCGCTATTCACATTCGCCTGCGGAAGTGATTGACACCAAAGACCTGACTGCCCTTGCACAAATTATCGCCGTCATCGCCAGAGAGTGGTAGAACGAAGCATTATTTGCCGCGCGAGATTTCACAAACACGAAGTTCTTCGGCAAAGCGCGAGGCAATCGCCTTCCAGGAAAAATATTTTTGTTGTGCGGCTACGCTCTTGGCGGCCAAAGACGCGCGGTATATCACGCTTGCCAAGCAGCGCGATGACCGTCTCACTCATAAAGGCAACGCAAGGAGATGGTGCTCATCCAGATCTCGACACACGTAACGCATTTGTTTCCTGGACTTTCTTTCAACCGGCCTGTTTATATCGCGGCAGGATTGGGACGTTGGGGCTTGCCGCCAGTCCATCAGCGAAACCTTTTCCCTCCCCTTAACAGGGAAAGAATCAGGGAAAGGTGGTTTACCTTAACAAGTATACTTTACGTTCACGAAGACTGACGCGCTTGCCGGGCAAGGATGAACGCCGCGGAGTGATAAGACAACAGGGAATTAACAGGGACTTTCGATACAATGTACTGACTACAGTTGCTTATTTAATCGCCCACCTTAACCACGGCGTTTGATGCCGGCTTTATTCTAACGATAGACCAATCAATAGCTGCGGTCCCAGGCCCGGAGCAATGCACTCCGATCGGTGAAGTTTAAAGCTTCTTCTGCCTTCACTCTTTCGGCTTCCTGCTTGTAGTACTCCAGCAACCCGCAGACCGGGCGTATACACTGCTGTTTGAACCAATCGAGTGCTTGAGATGTCGAGTCGGCCTGATCGTCGTACTTGCCATTTGGGAAACTGGTCAGTTCGTGCAGGTACTCAGCTAACCAAGACGCTTTGTCTGGGATATGCGTAAAACCATTTTCAATTGTGCTGGTGACCGAATGCATTCGCATGATTTTATCCATTGTTGGTGCATACGTCTTGATCCCATGCATCCCTTCGCTAACCATTTCCTGGATTAGCTGCGTGCCTGACGCCTTGTCTTCGACCAAGATGATTCTTGGATTAAAGGCGTCCGCTTGTTCGTGCAAGGCGCGCTTTAATTCCGGATAGCCCAGTCGCTTGCGAAAAACATGAAGAAGATAAACGTGGGTTTGCCTTATTCCCCAGGTGGTACAGACACTGTAGTCACTGAGTTCGGTTGGCTTGTTCGCAGTGTCCCAGCTTTGAAGGATAAAATCGAATTTCGCAGGCAGATCTGCAGAAGTATAAATTTTAAACCAGTCGGCTCTTACCAAACCGCCCCCAAGAGGCGCCGGCAACTGTTGGTATTGGCCGGCAAAGTTGTACTCGCCCTGGGCCTCGCGAAGATGATTCAACACTCCCAGCGGCTCTCTCTCTATGTGAAGAGCTTCCCCGGCACGGCGCTCAAATCGTCGCGTTCCATATTGTGATCGAATTACATGAGTCTCATGTTCTTCAGCAATTGCCGGAAACCGAATTACTTTCCAAGGCTCCAAACTGAGAACATGGCCCACAAGATCGTCCTCGTGCAACCGCTGCATAATCAGAATAATGCATCCGTTTTTCTTGTTGTTCAGCCGGGTGTATAATGTGTGATCGAACCAGTCATTGACTGCCTTCCGCTGGACGTTGGACAGAGCCTCATCCGGTTTTAGAGGATCGTCTATGATGATCAGATCTGCGCCCCTACCAGTCAGCACGCCGCCAATGGATGTCGATAGACGGAAACCTTGCCGAGTGGTCATGAACTCCTGCACGGCTTGACGCTGCGGTGACAATCTAGTTGGAAACAGATCCCGATAGAACGAGCTCAATAGCAGAGCCCTGCAATCGGTTGATAATTTACTGGCGAGTTCCTGAGCGTAACTAGCCGCGATTATCTGAGCACTTGGATCGTGACCAAGCAACCAGGCTGGGAAAGCAACGGACACGCAGTGTGATTTAAGTGAACGAGGAGGGACATTAATGATTAATCGCTTAGTTTGGCCCCGTCGACAGGCTTCGAGTTCCGCAGCAATTACTTCAATATGCCAGTTCGACAGAAAGGGCGTCGTGGGATTCAACTCGTGAAAGCTCCGCTCGATGAAAGCGGTGAAGTCCGAACGCAATACTGCACGATATTCATTCGGGGTGAGTTTCACTATGTCCATCCTTGGAACTCTGTTGAAACCGCGTAAGAATGTTGTCCATGACCTTGCGGTCTGCATCTGAGAATTGCGTGGAAGCTTCACCGCCCACGGATCGCTGTTCAGCAGATAGGACGAGGTGACACAGGTACCTCATGGCCTGCGCGTCTCCGGAGGCCGCTTTGTTAACGAGTTGTTTGATCGCGGCCTCAAGTTTTGTGATCACGTTGCGCCGACCGTTCTCATTGATGACCACCTGCTCCCGCAGGGTCCGCTCTAGCACTGTAGCTAGGCTGAGGGTACCTTTAGGTCGCCCCTTGGGATTGCCCGATTGGCCTTTTTTGAATTGCGCATGCTTGGGGGGTTTTCCGTAACCGCCGTCGCAGGATCGGTTCTCGGTCCCATTCTTCATGACTTGATATCGCTTTCCAAATCAGGGAAAGAGCGGCCGGATTTCTCGTTGATCGCAGTTTTCTTGGTAAAGGTCTGCCAGCGACGAATGCCGGCATCAACATAATTTGGGTTGAGCTCCATTCCGTAACAGATCCGGCCGGTCCGTTCAGCTGCAATGACAGTGGTTCCAGTCCCAAGGAACGGATCAAGGACGATGTCGTTGCGAGATGTGCAGTCCAGAATCGCGTCCGCGACCATGGCCACGGGCTTAATCGTCGGATGGATACCCGCCAGCCGTTCCTCGTCGTTTCGCGCCGACGAGTTCACGCGGGGATATTCCCAAACGTTAGTTCGGTAACGGCCGAATTGGCCGAGTTGGATATTATTTCGATGTTTGCCCTTGCCACTCTTGAAAACAAACACTAACTCATGGCGGCTTCGGTAAAGCGATCCTTGGCCGCCACTTTCTTTCACCCAAATGCAAAGGTTTTTGAATTCGGAGTAGATTTGGCTGGAGGCCCCGAGAAGTTCGGGGACATGGCGCCAGTCGAGACACACAAAATGAAGTGATCCGTTCTCACTGTTGAGTGCCAAATTCCGAAATGTCTTGAGAAGAAATTCGGTAAATTGCGCCTCACTCATCTCGCCGGAGCCCATCGCGAACTCAGGATGATGGATCTTGCCAAATCCTGCTACGTATCCGTCTATTGGGTCGTTGTAGGGCGGGTCAGTAAAGACTGCTCGTGCGCGGCGTCCCACCATCAATTTGGAATAGTTGTCTTCGTTAAGCGCGTCCCCACAAAACAAACGGTGACGGCCCAGGACCCACAGATCACCGGCTTTGGCGACGGGAACCCCGGAATCGCCGTGGGTATCTGCGGGATCGACCTCGTCTTCAGACAGCGGCGAGACGCCCTCGATCATCGTGTCAATTTCGGCCATTTCGAAGCCAGTGATTTCGAGATCGAAATCAAGTTTGACTTCTGCCAGTGCTTTAAGTTGCTCGGCGAGCAGACGGTCGTCCCATTCGGAGATGTGAGACAGTCGGTTGTCCGCAATCATGAAAACTCGCACCTGCGAGTCGGAAAGATGTTCGATTCGGATTATGGGAATGCGCCGAAGTTTGAGGAGCTTCGCCGCGGCCAAACGGCCGTGACCCGCGATCACGCTCCGCTCGCTATTAACTAAGATCGGAACGTTAAAGCCAAACTCTTGGATGCTGCGGGCGATCTGCTCGACTTGTCTTTTGCTATGCAGTCTGGGATTGTCTGAACCTGGCCTAAGAGAAGCCAGCGGTGCGTACTGAATTCTCAGCTTCTTCGGTTTTGCACCATAAGAAGGAATCTCGCTCTCGCACTTATCCGTGACGCTGCGCATGGGTTATTTACTCCTGGCTGCCTGGGAGTTCGCTTTTGTCGCCAATGCAAACAGCATAGATCAACAGGCTCGCAGGTGATTACACGCGGTTTTCGGGATTTCGGTGGATTCGCGTAGAGCCCGAGCCGACGACTAGCGCATTCTCATTTTTCGATGGGCTTTGACGCGACTTTCCTTTTGACGTTTTTCTATCCGGTCCAACGTAATCGCGTCGAGGTAGCACCCTTTCTCGAATCCAGCAGCACGGAACGCGGCGTCGATCAAAACACTCAGCTCGCGATCGTGAGGCCTTCCGGTTCTGTAGCGAATTGTCCAGCGCAGCCCTGCTATCAAGGCATTTCGGGGGTTGACGCGGCGCACGACATAGTCACAAGAGAACAAGTACTCAAGCACTGAGGCTGCCTTCAACAGATCGGCTCCAAAACTGCAGATAGAAGAGGTGGGATAGTCCCTTTCGCTGACGAGCGTGACCTGCTTAAACGAGTCATTTACGCCCAACGCGCGCAACTCACGAACGAGTGACAAATGCTTTCGAAACTTCGTTTTTCGATGAATACGCCGAGTTGTGGGTTTGTTCGGAACCAGGGGAATACCAGCGATGTAGTCAGCCCAGCAAGGTTGTTTGAAACTGCCATCGCTAGGTTGCAAGTGCGAGATCGGGAATCCTGCTTCATCCAGTCTCTTCAGAGCTTCACGAGCGTCGCGGTCGGACAGTATTTTCTTCCAAATGTCCCGAAGTCGTTCCGTGATGGGCAACTTTGCAGGCCCGGTTCTAAAGATCGCTCTCTTTTTCATGCGGCTTTAGAACTCGATTCCGCGCTGCACTGGAATACTAGACAGATCCTCACGGGACATTGAATGCAGCGCGCCCAGGGCTTATTCTTTCCCCGTCAATAACCATTCGATTGACTTCCCGAATTCTCGACTGAGTGCGAGCAAAACTTCTGCGCCAATTTCGCACTCACCATGTTCAATCGTCGACCAATAACCCTGGCTTACTCCAACTCGTTCCGCAAGTTCCCCCTGTGTCAGGTTAAATCCCCTAAGCTCTCTAACCCTACGGCCAACAGACTTCCAGTCCACAGCGAGGGCCTTGGCGTGACTATTTTTCCTTGACATCGTATAGTTATATCGATAAAATATTTGTATATAAATATCGAATGCGCCGACGAAATTGATTGCCGCATTCCTTGTCCAAGGCTACTACAAAAGGGGGCTTAATGAAGAAAAGAGGTGTGAGTTTTCGTACCAACGCAAACCTGGCACGTAAATTGTGGGGAGAACTATCGCAAATAGCATCGCGCGGCCTCCGCGATTTAACTGAAAGGCATTCCTTGTCCGTGGCTGCGGGGGACATTCAATTTCTGAGTGGTCGCTGGTATGTTACCCATTCCGGCCTCTTGCGTCTTGCTTTACGCAGAGGTTGCCACGGGATAGAAACGATCCTACAAGAACAGTGTTCAGATCACTTGGCAAATCGATGGGTTTTCAAAGCTGTTGTGTACAAAAAAATTGGTTCAAACAAATTTGAGGGATACGGTGATGCGGATCCATCGAATGTTTCCTCGCTCGTTCAGGGTGCGGAACTCCGCATTGCGGAAACGAGGGCAGTCAATCGCGCCCTTAGGAAAGCCTATGGTATTGGTCTCTGCTCTGTCGAGGAATTGGGCGGCCTCTCGGGGCCTTCGGGAATAGCGCGGGACGACCACTCCAGTACAGCACCCTTGTTACGAAGAAATTCGGACAACGGCCAGGTTCGCTTGAAAGACAGGTTTTGCCTATTGGTCCGTCAGAACAATCTCGATCCAACGCTTGTCAAGGCGTACGCGGCAGATTTCTGCGGAACAGAGACTCTCAAAGGAGCCAGTCGGGATTTGATCGAATCTTTTCTCGCTCATTTGGCTAAATGTGCGAAGGAAAACAGAGATTCCTTGCTCTGCAAACTCAATTCCTACGCGCGCCCAGGAGAGGCGAACCCATGAAACGACACATCCCTGGTCTGCATTCCGCCGGAGAAAACCGTGAAGATCCACTCGATGGCCTTTTCCTAGTTCAAATTCAAAAAGTTTCCTACCGATGGCATTCCCGAAAACCATTCTTTGAAATCGCGTTTAGCGTTGTTGAGCCACAACCGTTCGAAGCACGATCTTTTACCGGAAGGCTGTTTTGCACTGACAAGGCCCTTTGGAAACTCAACTGGTTTCTTCGCGATTTTGGCTACGATTCCGAGCTTCTTGGCCGAGAGCATGTAGATGAGAAATCTCTTCTCAAACTCAAGGGAATAGTGAGGACCTCAAGTGTGAGGATAAATGGGCGATGCTTTCAGAATCTTGATGCCTTTGCTCCGAGTACCGATTGGAACGGACTCAACAGTGTATCCATCAGCAACATTGATGAGGTCGGAGAAGCTAATGACCTATAGCTACACCCAAATCAGCCGATATCTTCGGTGCCCTCGCAGCTACCACTACCATTACTTTGAAGGTTGGCAAGAAAGAGACAATCGTGCATCGATGGTCTTCGGCCGGTGCTTTGAAAATGCTCTAGGCTCATTCTTTCGCGAGGAAGATAGCGCAGCAGCGCTATTTAAGGAATGGGGAGCTTATCGAGATGCCGCTCTGGACTACAAAAAGGGAGACTCGTGGGACCGCGTCGTGCACCAAGGGATACATCTCCTTGAAACGTTCGCTAGGCATGACCGCATTCGTATTCATAACCCACGCAAGAATCTCCAGATTAAAATTGAGAAAACTCTGCCCGGGGGAAACGATTTCGTCGCGTACCTTGACGCGATTGGGGAACTTGACGGCAAACAGTGCATCATTGACTGGAAGACTTCAACCAGCCGTTATCCAACCGAACCAGAAGGGTTACTTTCATTAGATCCTCAATTAATTTGCTATTCGTGGATCACGGGCATTGCTGATGTCGCCTTTGTCGTGTTCGTACGGAAGCATCAACCAGAAGTCCAGTACATAAAGGCTTCAATTTCCCAAGAACAGCGACACGAATTTGGTCGCCTTGTCGAAGCCACTGTGAACCAAATAGAGGCTGGTCAATTCTTGCCTCACAGTGGGATACGTTTCCCCCAAAATACTTGCTTAAGCTGTTGCCACTTGGGCTTGTGCATTAAAAATCAACAAATAGTAGCCGCGAATCTGATTCGCAAAGCAGGAGCGAGCGATCTTGATTGGCTTGACGAGTTTGTGGGTTGATGGGCAAAGGGCAGTGCCGCCAAAAATAAATCATCGACGGGCCCTCAGCGTACTGGGGAAAATCGATGAGATTTTGTTTTGGGAGAAAACAAAAGAGCAACAGAAAGAAATACATTTTGTTGAGTTAGGGGAGTGTTTATGCGAGGTTCGCGCAAAGCAATACTGGAGATTAGAAAAACTCAACTCGTTCGATGAGTTCCTCGAGAGACGCTTCCCGGGGTCGCGCCGGAAAGCCTATTACTTGATGGCGATTCATGACAAATTGACGCGGATCCCAAAAAATCAGTTGCGAGCGGTTGGCTGGAGCAAAGCAGTAGAGCTAGTAAAAGTAGCGCGACGAGATGGCGAAACCTTTGAAAGTGCAACCTGGTTGCACAAAGCTAGCGTGATGTCGAAGGAAGGCTTCAAGTTAGAAATCGAACGACATTTGACCGGCAAGGCCACTGAAGCATGGGACATCATCTACTTCAAGCTCTACAAGAGCCAGCTGCCGGTCGTGGAACAGGCCCTTCACGCGGCCGCATCGATGCTGGGCAGCGACAAATCGCGCGGCTACTGTTTGGAGATGATCTGCGCTGACTTCCTCGCTGGAGCGGCACTCCTGGAACAGCAATCTTAATGTCAATATCTAAAATGCAAAGCAACATATTACGGCAAAAAAGACCGCGCTTAAGATTAAATCCCGAAAAGTACAAGGCACTGAGACATGAAGTGTTGATAAGAGATAATTGGAGGTGCCAAGATTGTGGGTCAGCATGTATGTTAGAAGTTCACCATCTGCAACCGCGAAGCAAGCTGGGACACGACATAGCAGAGAACCTCATTACTCTTTGTAGTGAGTGCCACAAACTCCGACATGAATTGCAGCGCTTTTGATTTCGCCTATTGTGTTCAAACAGGCTCAAGCATTCGGCAAAAATTATAAGAAGATACTTCCTAAGACCCAGTATAACTTCGGTTTTAGAAACAGCGCGTAGTGAAGCGTCCGTCATTTCGTCGAACAATCTACTCCGCGACCTTCAACGTAGCTGGCGCAGAACCTAGGCGGGCTGGATTTGAGAAAGCGAGGACCGGCTGCGAGGTCGTTCCAGCGGATGCTTCTGCAGGAAGCATGGCTCACTCGATCGGATTGGCCCTAGTTGTTTATTTGACGGAACAGTAATACAGTCGGCCACAAGACGGACTGCGTTAGCTGTTCGCCTTTACACCGTCACGTACCTATATACCTTGATAGATAAAGTGATTATCCACGCGATCGCGAGAGCGGCGATGAACAAGAACAAATCGCTAAACCCCTGAAAATCCTGTTCTTTAGACATGCACATTAACACAACCTCGGGAATGATCCGCTCGTATCGTTGACTAGGACTAGCGACTATTGCTCTGATTCCTTACTTGGCTTGCGCATCCTTAGCGTGACCGCGTAATCATAACATATGTTTCAGCCCAGCAGTAAGTAGCAACCTGTGGCTTGCGTTGCGATCGTTTGAGCCGTCTGGATACAGTTAGCGAGTCGTAGGTCTAGGTGAAGGACTGAAGCACCCCGATATCCGCCTTGGTGATGGTCGATACTGGCGACGCTGCCGTTGTTCCGGCCGCTGGTTCGACATAGTTGTAACTGAGATCAAGAAGGTTTGTGGGTGCCGCAGGGGATAGCAGGAGCACCGCCGGAATTGGGGAAACTGGCGTCCGCAAAATGGATGCCTCGCGGGCTGGACTCGATTGGCGAAGAAATAGGTGCGGACCCAGGGGCGGCCCCACCAATTGAGCCGAAGGAACAGACAGCGCCATAGTGTCCAACATGAATCATGTTGCGACGATTTGCTATCTCTTTGATTCTTGCGCCAAGATACTGCTTTGCCATCCTCGCCGGCTCCTCTGCTTCTATTGATGGAGTGTGGGCACAAAATTGGGGACAGTCCGCTGGGGCGAACCAACCGTATTGGCTGATCTTTTCGCTCCCTTGCAGGCGCGCTATGCTGGGGTGCGGAAAAATGGACGGCAAGACAGTTTCGTTTCTGCTATGGCTTGGCTTTGTCGCTGGTAGCCGCCCTGTGGTATCTGAGAGCTAGAGACGGCGACGACGACTGATACGGTGGTATGACTGGATCGATCTCCCCCCTTTAATCCGGGCAATTAAGAGGCGATGGAAATAGACCTGTAAACGGGTGCTCTATTTTTTTCACAAGGACCTATGATAGAAGAGTACCAGCAGACGTCCCGGAAGGTTGTTGCCAGCAAAAAACTTAACGCTAGACGGAATGACAACGTTCCTCGCGAGTTTTCGGCGAGCGGCGTGTCTCCGCGGGTTTTAATTAGCCCCATACTTTCCCGATTTTCTTGATCGACAAACCCTCGCGATTACCGGTTTGCGCCTTCGCGAGCATTTTCTCTTCCGCCAGACGGCTATCAGGGCACCCGCAACCCTATTGACTGAGGTTTGCGCTTTGCTGCTGCCGTCCGCCTAAACATGGAAAATGATATGATGTGAAGCTAACTAAAGCCTTTCCCTGTTAAAGGGAGGGGAAAAGTTTCGCTGATGGACTGGCGGCCAGACCCAACGTCCCAATCCTGCCGCGGTATAACCCGGCCGATTGAAAGAAAGGTCCAGGAAAACCAAAATGCATTACGTGTGTCGAGATCTGGATGAGTACCATCTCCTTGCGTTGCCTTTATGAGCGAGACGGTCATCGCGCTGCTTGGCACGTGTGATATGCCCACGGACGGGGTTGAGGAATATTGCGAGTATCTTGGCGCCGCGTTGCGAGCGCACCAATTCGATTTAAAAATAAAACGAGTGGGCTGGAGCGAGGAAGGATGGAGCAAGGCGTTGAAAACACTACGCCAGGAATCCCGTTCTTGGCACGGGCAGTGGGTCTTGGTTCAGTACACGGCGCTGGCGTGGTCATCTCGCGGATTTCCTTTTCGATTTAGAAATGTTTTGCAGATTCTACGTAAAGCCGGAGCGCGGGTCGGCGTGATTTTCCATGATGCCGAGCCGTATGGGGGTTCTCGTTGGATTGATAAAATTCGGCGGGCGGCGCAGGTATCTACTATGAGGGCCGCATTGGGTGCTGGGGATTTAGCGGTGGTTACTATTCCTCTGGAAAAGACTTCGTGGCTGAACAACACTAAGCAAATAGCCGGACGCGCGGTATTCATTCCCGTCGGCGCAAATATTCCACCGGAACTGTTATCAGTGGCGAAGGAAACTTCCGGTGCCAGGGGACCGTTACGCGTTGCCGTATATGTCATTACCGGCGGAAAAAACACAAGCCGCGAGGTGGAAGAAATCGTGAAGGCGGTGCGCGCGGCATCGAGCAAGGTGAAAAATTTGCAACTATCTGCTTTTGGCAGGCGCGCAGACGATGCCGAATCGCAGTTGCGGGATGGGTTGCACGGTCTCCCAGTGGATGTCCGAGTACAAGGTGTGCTGCCGGTCGAGCGCGTGAAAGAAGAATTATGTTCTTCCGACGTTTTGCTGTTTGTGAGAGGACAAATTTCCAGCAGGAGGGGCAGTGCAATTGCGGGAATTGCTTGCGGCTTGCCAGTCATTGCCTATCGTGGCTCTGAAACCGCCGCGCCGATCACAGATGCGGGGGTTGTGCTCGTTTCGCGAGACAATCCGGCTGAACTTGGCGAAGCCTTGACTCAGGTCCTGACGAATGAATCGTACCGCGCATCGCTCGCCGCCAAGAGCGTAGCCGCACAACAAAAATATTTTTCCTGGTCGGCGATTGCCTCGCGCTTTGCCGAAGAACTTCGTGTTCGTGAAATCTCGCCCGGCAAATAATGCTTCGTTCTACCACACTCTCTGGCGATGACTGTGATAATTTGTGCAAGGGTAATCAGGTCTTTGGTGTCAATCACTTCCGCAGGCGAATGCGAATAGCGCAACGGCCACCCAAAGGAATATCAATAGCGCCATAGCGCAAAAAGACGGGACCGTAGTTTCTGCCTCCGGTTAAGCCAAATTGCTCTGGAATGTTGTGCTCTTTGGCGAGTTTCTCAACGCGGTCAACGTATTCGCCAGGCACGACGTTGGAATTATCGACAGCGCGCACGACAAACCCTTTGCCTAACGTGGCATCGGCAAACCTATTGGTTTCCAGTGGCGAATCCGAGCTGACAAAAGTATCGATGGCAAAAACAAAATCCGGCGATTCGCCTGCCGCATCAACATAATGTGCGCCGTGAATCATGCCTCCGACGGTCGTAGTCGCGAGAATAGTGGTTACACATTCAAGCTTATTCGGCAACCAATAGTCGTCAGCATCCAAATGGCAGAGTATTGTCCCCGTTGCGGTCTGAAATCCCCGATTGAACGCTGCGGCCTTCCCAGCATTTTTCTGGCGTACATATCGTACAGACCGGAAACCAGCTACGACAAACCCATTCAGGCTCGTGAGATTGTGGGATGACCCGTAAAACCGACAGGCCTGCAAAGCCCGCGGCACCTCTCAGAAATTAATCCTGTTGTTTGGCTTTATTCCTTAAAGCTCTTAGCAAAAATTCCCAAGTATCCGCCGCATTGCGGTCCCATGAATGATCCCGTGCGGTTCGTGAAGCTCGTTCCCCAACCTCGGCCCGTAGGGTAGAATCTTCCACGAGGCGCCGCAATAAAGCCGCAATTTCTTTTTCGTCTTCCGGATTTTGCAGCACGAATCCATCCTTGGCATCGCTGATGATCTCGCTCGCACCTGCCCGCCCGCTGGCGACAACCGGCAGCCCGCAAGCCATGGCTTCGATGATTGGCAGTCCATACGCGTCTTCCAGTGAAGGCCCAACATAGGCGTCTGCTGCGGCGTAGAACTCCAAAACGCGGGAAGTGGGGGCCGCAAACTGCACGCGTCCCGTAAGCTCTAATTCCTGAATCGGTTGTTCATAAAGGCGCTGGTCGTCGGACCCCACAACCAGCAATTTCAAAGGGAGATCGCGGCAGAGAGCGGCGGCGCGAAGGAGGGCATCCAGGCCTTTATTTTTCCAGTCGTTGCCAATGAGCAGAAAACAAAAATC
>DATNME010000103.1:0-3953 GCA_035602385.1 Candidatus Dormiibacterota bacterium | reverse complement strand
CTCTCCAACCCTGCCTTTCGCGCCGACGTGATCGAGCGTATCGCAGCGCTGCACCGTATTGGTGAGCCCAAGGACGTCACCGGCGCGGTCATTTTCTTGGCCTCGCCTGCCGCGGCCCTGATCACTGGACACACCATACTTATCGACGGCGGCTGGACTGCGAGGTAATTCGTCTTCCGACTTCCACGTTGATTACCGAAGCCCGGGATAAATGGCGCCGTGCGATATACCGGGCTAGTTGCGTTGCCCTGGAAGGCAAGCTGGTATACACATGACATTCGTCTTTGGGCTCTGGAAAAATGCATAATACTCATACATGCGCTTTTTTGTTGGCTTGGTTATCCTTGCTGTCTTCGGGGCGTTGGCTTCTACCCAGCAGGTCCAGATTCCATCCAAACAACTCGTAGCTGGCAAATTTGTCGACTTAACTTCTGCATTCGGGATCCAATTTCAATACAAATCCTCTCATACTCCGAAACATTACCTGATCGAAACCATGGGCGCCGGCGTCGCATTATTCGATTATGACAATGATGGCCGCCTCGACCTTTTTCTTGTGAACGGAACCGCATTGAGCGATCCCACCCCCAAGGGAACCATCCCTCAAAAAAGTGGGCCGCCCTACTGGAACCGGCTCTACCACCAGAAAAGAGACGGCACTTTCGAAGATGTCACGGAAAAAGCTGGCCTCCAGGGAGCTGGGTACGGCATGGGTGTTGCCATCGGCGATTACGATAATGATGGCTTCGAAGATCTCTACCTCACCGCTTACGGCGGCAACAAGCTTTACCACAATAATGGCGACGGTAGCTTTACCGACGTTACGGAAAGGGCCGGCGTCGCAGGAAGCGGCTGGTCCACCAGCGCTGCGTGGATTGACCTCGATAACGACGGTCTTCTAGACCTTGTGGTGTTGCGCTATCTGCAGTGGGACTTCGACGATATCTGGTGCGGCGAACATCGAGAAGGATACCGCTCCTATTGCCACCCCGATGTATTTCAACCAATGGCACCGTTGGTTTACCACAACGATGGAAATGGTCACTTTACTGAGATTGCAAAGCAAGTTGGCATGTCAAAACCCAGCAAGGGACTCGGCATCGCGCTCGCCGATTACGATCGCGATGGATACGTCGACATTGCTGTGGCCAACGACTCCATGTTTGAATTTCTTTACCGCAATAAAGGGGATGGAACATTTGAAGAGGTCGCCCTCCTCTCGCAAGTTGCCGTCGATGGCAACGGCCGTACATTTGCCGGCATGGGCGTCGATTTTGCCGACTACAACAATGACGGTTTGCCTGACCTTGTGATCACCAACCTGTCCAATCAAATGTATGCCCTCTATAAAAACACCGGCGATGCCAGTTTTTCTTACGACAGTTTTAGTTCCGGCCTGGGTCGCATGTCGCTTCTTCATTCCGGATGGGGCGTCCGCTTTTTGGATTATGACAATGACGGCTGGAAGGACCTTCTTGTCTCACAGGGGCATGTTCTCGATACCGTCGAGATAAATTATCCCAATTTGCATTATCGCGAATCACTTCTGCTCGCGCGCAATACCGGCACAGGATTCCTTGATGTCTCCGCGGATTCGGGATATATCTTTCATCTGCCTTTTCTGGGACGTGGCCTCGCCATCGGCGACATCGACAACGACGGCCGACTCGATGCCGTCGTCACCTCCAACGATGGCCCCATTTATGTTTTACACAACGAAACTCCTACGCAGAATCACTGGCTCACCTTGAAACTCGTGGGCCACAAAAGCAACCGCGACGCCATCGGCGCCGAAGTCAAACTCAGCACCTCGAAAACTTCTCAAATTGCCACCGTAACAACCGCCGCCAGTTATCTTTCGTCCAGCGACAAACGCCTGCATTTCGGCCTGGGCACCGATGCCCTCGCCCAAACCATCGAAATTCGCTGGCCCAGCGGTATAACGCAAACGCTTCAACAAGTGCCCGCCGATCGGATTTTGCAAGTGGACGAACCTGCCGCTCCTGTCGCCGACAAGGCGCGCGCCAAATAAGTTTCACGCGTTTCCAAATACACCGCGAGCCCGCCCGCAACGAGTTCGGGGCAACATAGCATGGGTGTGCCGAAACCCATGCCACGACACGCGTGGGCTGAAAATAATACGAAAAGCGCAAATCAACTGATTGAAAAATCAGGAGATGGATGAGCGACCTGAGACATAGGTAACACATTGTACCGGACACATAGGTGACACTTTCTCCCCGTAGAAGGGGAGGGAGTGATGCCTTGGAAGGAGTGTTCGGTAATGGATGAAAGACTGCAGTTTGTGGCTCGCCGGCTAGCCGGCGAGGCGATGGCGGAACTTTGCAGGGAGTTTGGCATCTCCCGCAAGACTGGCTATAAGATCTTCGATCGTTATCAGGAATGCGGCATGCAGGGACTCACGGACAGAAGCCGACGTCCGTATCGCTACGCCAACCAACTTCCGTTCCAGGTCGAAAACTTCATCTTGAACGTAAAGCACGAGCACCCCAGCTGGGGTGCTCGCAAAATCCGTGAGCGCTTGCTGCGCCGGTTCTCCGGTATTCCCATCCCGGCGAAAAGTACCATCCATGCGGTGCTGGATCGCTGCGGCCTGGTAGAGCGACGAGGCCGAGTGCGTCGCCGTGCGCAGGGAACCACGTTATCGTTGGGTCAGCAACCCAATGAACTGTGGTGCACCGATTACAAAGGCGAGTTTTTGTTGGGGAATCATCAATACTGCTATCCGCTGACGGTCACCGACCACGCCAGCCGGTTTCTCCTCACCTGTGAAGCCCTTTCTTCGACCCGGGAACAGTACGCTTTCACAGTGTTTGAAAGGCTTTTTAAGGAGCGCGGCCTGCCCGCCAACATCCGCAGCGATAACGGTGTGCCGTTCGCTTCCGCACATGCGTTGTTCAACTTGAGCAAGCTCGCGGTGTGGTGGCTTCGCCTGGGGATCGGTATTGAGCGCATCAAGCCCGGCCATCCCCAACAAAATGGCCGTCATGAGCGCATGCATCTGACCTTGAAGAAAGAGGCCACCAAGCCGGCCGTCGCCAATTTTCTTCAGCAGCAGGCGCGCTTTGAAAAATTTATCGAGGTCTTCAACAACCAACGTCCCCACGAAGCTCTGGACATGAAATGTCCGGCGGAGGTCTACCAGCCTTCTCCGCGTCCCTACAGTGGATTGCCGGACATCGACTATCCCCTGCACGATAAAACCATCGTGGTCACCCGTTGCGGGCGTATCTGTCTGGGCAAGAAGAAAATCAATTTCAGTCAGGTCTTTGCCGGGCAGGCCGTGGGCATTAAAGAAGTGCACGACGACATTTGGCTGGTGAGCTTTATGGATTATGATTTGGGCTACTTCGATCTGGAAACTCGGGTGCTCGAACCGCTCGAAAATCCATTCGGTCCAAAAGTGTTACCTATGTCTTAGGTACGTTGTGTCACGAAGCTGTGAAGAAACCTCGATGAAGCGCGGGACTCAGGATTTAGTGCGAGTTTCCTGGAATGCTAATCTGCTACTTCGATAGAGTGCCTCCGTCCTCCTCGCTATTCTCTTACTCTCTCACGTGACTGTTGGTGTTGCGCGGAGCTTGCTTAGGCGGATCCAATGCTGCAGGTGGTATGTGAGGCAAGCCCACAGCATTTCCATTTGCGCTTTTGCCAGGCCCCGCACATGAAATTGCCGCAGTCCCAGCTTGCTCTTGATCCAGGCGTGACAAAACTCCACGATTCTTGCCCGGCGACGGTATCTCTTCTGGGCTTCTTCACTGGCCATCTTCGTGCGGAACGCGATCACCACCGGGCTTTCTTCGAGCTGCGCCACCGAACGGCCGTGCGTTTTGTTGCCTGGACAACACTCCGGTTTGCGAGTGCATGTTTGGCAATCCTCAAACCGGGCTTCGAAGATGTGGTAAATCATCCCGGGCCCTCTCTTGTGTTGT
>DATNME010000102.1:0-21255 GCA_035602385.1 Candidatus Dormiibacterota bacterium | reverse complement strand
GATTTTTGTTTTCTGCTCATTGGCAACGACTGGAAAAATAAAGGCCTGGATGCCCTCCTTCGCGCCGCCGCTCTCTGCCGCGATCTCCCTTTGAAATTGCTGGTTGTGGGGTCCGACGACCAGCGCCTTTATGAACAACCGCTTCGAGAATTGGAGCTTGCGGACCGCTTTCAGTTTGCAAGACCGTCTTCACGGGTGTTGGACTTTTACGCCGCGGCAGATGCCTATGTTGGGCCTTCGCTGGAAGACGCGTACGGACTGCCAATCATCGAAGCCATGGCTTGCGGGCTGCCGGTTGTCGCCAGCGCGCGGGCAGGTGCGAGCGAGATCATCAGCGATGCCAAGGACGGATTTGTGCTGCAAAATCCGGAAGACGAAAAAGAAATTGCGGCTTTATTACGGCGACTCGTGGAAGATTCTACCCTACGGGCCGAAATTGGGGAACGAGCTGCACGAACAGCAAGAGATCATTCGTGGGACCGCAATGCCGCGGATACTTGGGAATTTTTGCTAAAAACCTTGGGGAATAAAGTTACACAGCACTGAGGGTCGAGGGATTCCGATGCCGAGCTCGTTCGACGCGCGGAACCATCAATTTTGAAAATTAGCCAAAGTAAAGACTACGCTCACCAAAGTATAATAGATTGCATTGGTAATTAATGGTAGCCTGCGCTTCGTTGGAATATTCCGTCGAAAAAGGAGAGCTATGTCCACGGAGAGGCTGGAAGCGCAACTGAGTGACCTTGGACGCCACCTCGAAGCAATTCTGAGTTGCGTAAAGTCACTACATGTCACGCTTAGCGCGGTCATGGCTGATGTCGCGGCACTTCGTCAGACGATCTTCGAAAATCCGGACAACATCGACATCTATAGCAGTCATCTGAAGCAAACCATAGCGGCCAGCAAACCTCTCGTTGACCAGGCAATACTTTATTACGACATTCAAATGCGGGAAATTGCCGACTCCAAGCAACCGGAGAAGTGATCCTGCCTGCCATTCCTACCTCCCCCCGTTAACGACCGAGAACGTTTTCATCCGGCCCGCTTTGAGCCCGCCGGGCCCTATCGTACGTCTAAAACCTAGCCACGCATCGCGGATCCGCAATTGCCCCCCGGGTTGCAGCCGCCATGGCAGTGTTGCCGTCGGAGTGTTAGATTCTTCACCGGGAGCCTGGTGCCGGCCGCCGGCGAGATACGGGGGTAGCTATGATCATTGGCGAGCGATTGCGGGCGGTTCGGGAAGAGAAGAATTTATCGCAAGGGGATATCGAAAATCGTTCAGGACTGCTGCGTTGTTACATTTCAAGGGTGGAGAACGGCCACACGGTGCCCGCAGTGCAGACATTGGAAAAGCTAGCTCGAGCGCTGGAAATACCTCTTTATCAACTTCTGTACGAAGAGGGACAACCGAAACCCTGTTCAGAGCAAATGGGGCGGAACCGAAATAAAAAAGAAGAATGGGGCACCTTCAGGAGAGATGCGCGTTTGCTAAACAAGTTGCGGGTATTTCTAGGCCGCATGTCCGAATATGATCGGGAAATGTTGATGAGTCTCGCTCAGAACCTGGCGAAACGGAAACGAACAAAGATTAAGGCAGTGAAGTAGATCCCATAATCGGCGAGTTCAATAAGCAGACTAGAAAAAAAATCGTGCAAAGTGCTCGAATGCTATTTAATCGGCTCGGCTTCGACAACGTCTCGATTAATCAAATAATAGCGGACGCGGGACTCACGCGCGGTGCGTTCTACCGTCACTTTGACAGCAAGAGCGATCTGTACGCCGAGGTCTTGGAATGCTTCTTTACTGATCCGGATTGGAACAGCTCGTGGGAGGGTGTGCATATCGATCTAAAATCTGCCGATGTAGGCCGGCAAATCGTCCGCGCTTACCTGTCTCAACAACATTTGGAAAGCAGGGACAACGCATGTCCCATGGTGGCGTTGCCAAGCGATGTGGCGCGCAGCGGGGCGACCGCGAAACGAGACTTTGAGAAGGTGTTCAACGCGATGGTCGGCACTTCGGAGCGCGGACTGAACGGCCATGGTCACCATCCCCCTCGGGCTGTGGCCCAAGCGATCACTGCTTCTGCAATAACTCATCAAGCTTTCTAGGGTGTGAAATTTTCTTGATGCATTTAACCGAGCCATCACCGCAACACAGAATAACGGTGCCATAGCCCAGTGCTTTTCCGAGAAGACTTAGTCTTACCGTTGTGCTTTCGATCCCATCCAGTCTGATCGACGTAATTTGGGTGCAAATTACTCCAGACGTGAGCATCAGGCGGCTATTCGTAAGAATAATTTCCCGAGACTTCCAACTTAACCGGGCTATAAAAAGTATCGCAGCAGCCACGCCTAAAAAAAATGTTCCAAATGTTCCGAGAAGCAGTGTGCCCCCGGTGCTGCCCCCACGCGCCGGTACTCCGCTCAGGGCAAAGACACCAGGAAGTAAAAAAAGAACAGCAAAGAACGTGGGCCGGGACGCCGTGGTCCAATGAAAGTGGCTGCGATACAGGAGAGTCTCATTTGGGTTGAGCTCGTCGGCAGCATCGAAAAGTGTTGATTCTGTGGTTTCCGAAGCGGACCAGGGCATGTCGCTTCCTTTTTCCTTTCTATTAAGCCGGCAAGGCGGGAGTTCATTTACGATTTAGTTCTATTTAGCAAGCCTCAACGCTTCACGGTGAATATTTCGCATGTTGCTTGCGATACGAAGCAAGTCGCTCGGACTAAAGCAGCTCGAATCAGGTCTTCCCGAAGCGGAAGACAATTCCGCCTGTGGTTTGAAAATCATTCAGCGTCTTGCCAGCTCTGACGATTCCTCCAGGAACGCCAGCCACATTGCTGAAGGTGCCCTTGTATTTGCCAACTTCGTCACGGAGGTCAAAGCGAAGGGCGAAGTTATGCGTGAAGAAAAACTTCAAGCCGCCTCCAAAGTTGCCGGTGAAAGCCGTTTGGCCGCGGTCTGGACCCGCTTCCATCAAGTTGGAATTAAGTTGGGCGGGTTCGTTGTTGTTGGTAAGCGTGAGCTCGCGCCGCGCAGCGCCGATGCCCGCGGTTACATAGGGAATCCATCTGTCATGGAAAGAGGAAAAATGATAGACGTAGTTGACCGATGCCGAAAGTGGATTGGCGACGCTGAATTCAGCGGCATGGTGATCGCTGAAATTGTAGAGTACGCGACCGCCGATGGGACTCCCTGTTTCTATCTCTAAACCGAAACCGGTGGTTTCGTTTTTGACCGGAGTCGAGAGCCCGCCAAAGAGCGTGAGTTCGATTTTGCCATCAGGCGGAGTTGCCGCACGGGCAACGCTTCCCGTGAGACTCTGGGCGACAAAACCTGCTCCAAAGAGCACGAGCATTGAAAATTTGCTTCCCATGATTTAGTTCATTCTCCCAGCGACGCTCTGAACCAGATGAGTTGGTTTCTGCCAAGTGGCGGAACTTTGCTTCGGACCCTCTAAGGAATGCAACAGGGCGGCCATTAACAAAACCAGGTAAGCGTTTCGTTTGTACTACGAACTGAAGGCGGGCAGCCTGAGAAGCAAGGACACCGTTCCATGAAACATAAATGGGCTGGGCTTGACCCGCGGAAGACGCATCAATGCATATGCACTGGCACCTTCGCGGGCCAATTGGTGCTTTTACGCTGCTCCCGGTCCGCCCTCTTGGTCGGTGCCGTCCGGTCCGCCGTCCGGTCCACCTGGACCATCAGGATCGCCTGCCGGATCGGGCGTGGTCGACTCGTCATCGGGGGCTTGTACCGACGCCGCATTGCTGCTATGCGTAGCTGCGCTGCTGGTCGTCACACGACCGCCCAGCAACATCAGCGCCGCAAACGCAAACAACGTAACCATTTTCTTAACGTTATTCATGGTTCGGCAGCTCCTTAAACTGCCATAACCAGTGCGTGCACCTCGAATGCCACGTCCAGCCGAAATTTTGCACGTAAGTTGTTGAAGGCAAAGCTAAGAATTATCTTTCCCCCTTAAGGTATGAGAGAGTGTCGGGGCGATCTGCCACCCTCGGGTCTGAACGCTGCTCAATTTTGCCGCTCGGCAAAGGGTCAGTTTGGTACAGCTGGCCGCGCAATCACAGTTACAGAATATGTAGTTTGCGCTGAATAGAAGTTAGGACGCGCTTGTGCAAATTATTGCTCGTGCTTGCGGAACGTATATCGCAGCAAAAATACGTGACTCGGTCGAGTTTTACCGTAGTCCGTAGAAAAAACGTATTCAGCCAAAAATGCGCGGTTAAAGCGCCAACCCACTCCAAACTCGGAATAGTAGGACGTCAAGCTATCGCTCGTGTAGCCAGCCGGAGCAAAGGTGCCTTCTGAAGTCAGCAGCCGCCCAAGACTATCCGGGTAGAGCGTGAGATTTCTGTAAACGTACTGACGCGCCCCCAAGAGTGAGCCGTTGACGAACAAACTCTTCCAGACATCTGCCTGCACAGCAGTATGCGTCGAGAAGAAGGTACTAGTTTTGCTGTTGCGCTCCAAGGGATTGCCGGTGAGATCTTCCGTAAGTATGGCCGCGGCGTTTGAGAATCCTCCGGCGAGGTCCAGAGTAAACACGGCGCGGGGACGGAAAGCGTACCCGAGGCCCACGGCGAAGCTTGATCCTGTGGTTCGCTCGCGTTGGTGAGAATTCATGATGGTCGAAAGCCTTATCTGCTCGTCCAGAGAGAGTACAAACCAGGAAGCTTGCGCTCCGTAAAACAGTTTTCGCGTCAGTAGACCACGAAACCGGATGCCTCCCTCGGAGAAACGGCCTGCGTTCTGGGTAGAATCCAGCGGCTGGGGTTGCGCGTTGAGCGTGTGAGAGACGTCGCCGAAATCGGCGGAAAGGAATCCGTAGTTGTAATAAACTCCGAGTTTTCGTTGTCCTGAAAACTCGTGCGAGACACCGATTTTAATGCGATTTTCGGTGAGATTCGATCTCGAGTCAATTCGTTCACTGGATACATTTCCCAACGCGTCCTGCTCGGTGACAAACTTGAGGAAAGAGCCCGATCCTTTCACATGATCCACACCGAATCCGAGGCTGGTCTTTCTCTCTTCCCCAAACGCGTGAGACACCGCCAAAGAACCGGAAAGAAAAGAATGGCTCGTTGTATTAGACGTTGCGCGCGTCGCGCCCGCGGAGAGAATCGAGTTCGATGAATCTTCCACGGCAAAAGATTGAATACCGGTCCGAAACGCCGTCACGCCGCCACCGATGGCGGTGCGGTGGTCAGGTAATGGCGTAAAGAAAGATCCTTGAGGTGAAAGGCTATAGTCGACGGATTTTCCGGGATTAGAAAAGAAGTCGGACGGAGTATCGTTGCTACCCTTGCTGCCGCGAAAGCCTGGCAGCAGGAATACACGGCCCTCTGGAGCTGAAAACTCCGTTGCATACGCGGGGTTCTCCAAACTGTCCAGAAAAGAATCAGGGTAAGCGATAAAGCGAAGGTACAGAGGGCCTTGCCGCGCGGTGACTACGTTCTCCACGAAACGATCGTAAATCCCCGCGGAACTCTGAGGTGAAATAGCGCTTTCCGACTGCTGCGCTTCACTACCGGGGCTGGAACCTTCCTTAGGATCGCCGCCGTCTTGATCTTCGCGCTCTAGATTTACATCGTCACCGGGAGCCGGCTCGAAGAAGTGTATATCCTGATCGGGGCGGACAATCACACCTTGGCCGGGATGCAGGGGAACCTTGTCCTGTGGATTCGAAAGGCTCGTGACCTCGACAAGCCCGTCGTACACCACTACCTTGGTATCACCCTTTGCGCTTACAGCAACACTGAACTCTGTACCGCGAACGGCGATCGAGGCGGTGGGACTGTTAACTCGGTAGGGGTTAGGTTTCCCGCCAAAATGATTAATCTTTACGCGCACTTGCCCCAGCAGAATGTCAAACAACTCGCGAAGTGAATGAGCGGTGCGAAAGTCCTTGAGCACTATGCGGGAGCCTGGCCGTACCACCACCAGGCTGCCATCCGTGAGCTCGATCGTTACCCGACCTCCGGCTAGTGTATCGATCTCTTCACCCGGGGTGAGCACGTCTCCGCGCTTTGCGAGCGCGGAGCTACCCTGGGCGCCGTTGGACAGGTAAACGTTGCCGGTGATGTTCGCAATGCGAGCTTCGACCGGCGTCACCTGTGCAACCGCCGTTTGCGCCATGCATGTCAGCGCCAGCGCGACGAAGAGCAGTGGGCGCCGTGCGTTACCAAGCAATTTGGTCCATCGCAGTGCACCAATCACGAATCTCCGTGGTCCGAATTTTCGGACGTCTCCAAATCGGAATTTTCCTCAATCTCGCCCTCGGATACGAAACGCAGGCGATACTTGGCAACCAGTCGCTGAACGGTGCGTCGATCAAGCCCCAGAACCGCCGCGGCGCGCTTTTTCTTTCCTTGGTTCTCATCCAAAACCAACTGCAAATATCGCCGCTGGAGTTCATCGACGGTGGGGCGGTCAGCGATGATCGTTCGCTCGTCCGGAGAATGGCCGGGAACATTGCGAAGCCCCGGAGCTGCTACGATTTCTGGGGGGAGGCAGTCCAGGGTAATTACGTCGTTTGCACAAAGGGCCACGGCACGACGAATGGCATTCTCGAGCTCGCGGACATTTCCAGGAAAAGAGTAGGTACGCAGGGCTTCGGCCACTTCACGGGTTAGCCGAAGCGGGACCTGCTTATCGGATACCGCCGCACGCAAAAAGTGAGCCACCAGGACATCGACATCGCCTTCTCGTTCACGGAGCGGCGGCAGCTCAAGCGTGATAACGCTCAGCCTATAAAACAAGTCGGGCCGGAACTGTGCGGCGGCGGCCATATCTCTCAATGACGCGTTGCTCGCTCCGATAACGCGAACATCCACTCGCTTTGTCAGAGTGGATCCAACCCTTCTTACCTCGCCAGATTGCAGAACGCGCAATAAACTGGCCTGAAAGCCCGCGCTAGTGGAAGCAAGTTCATCCAAAAAAATGGTGCCCCCATCGGCTGCCTCGAAGAGTCCTGAACGCTCTCCAACCGCCCCGGTAAAAGCTCCCCGGGTATGACCAAACAATTCGGATTCGAGTAACGTATCGGTCAGGCCAGAACAGTTCACGGTGATGAACGGCTTCTTCTCGCGCGTACTGAAATCATGAATGGCCCGCGCCACCAACTCTTTTCCCGTGCCGGATTCGCCCATCACCAAAACGGGCGCGTCACTACGAGCGGCCCGTGCAATCAAACGGTACACGCCAACCATGGCGGGACTCTTGCCCACCAGACCGGAGCGCGAGATACCTTCAACAATCGTGGAAGCGTCAGTCTCCGGAGCAGCCGGTTCCGATGCGGCGGACAGATGGCGTCTCAACAAAGCCGCGACTGCGCTTATCTCGAAGGGTTTGGCAATGAAATCCGTTGCGCCTTCTTCAACCGCCTGAACCGCCAACTCAACCGAGCCGCGGGCGGTCATCAAGATGATAGGCAAAGAAGGCGTAACCATCCGGAGCTTGTGAACCATCTCAAGACCGTCGCCATCGGGCATGTAAATATCGCTAATCACCGCGTCAAACTTTTTACTGTTAGCCGCCAGGATGGCTTCGGTTCCGTTACGAGCACAGCTTACGCGAAAGCCGCTGAGCGACAACCCGGACTCGAGCATCAGCCGGATGGAAGGCTGGTCATCTACGACAAGGATGTGAAATTGGCTGGTCATTTAATGTTCGGAGTTCCTTTGAATCGGGAGCCGCAAAGTAAAAGTCGAGCCGCGGCCAAGTTCGCTCTGGGCCGTCACTTGGCCTCCGTGAGACTCCATGATTTCGCGGACAAGGGTTAGTCCCAGGCCGGTTCCTTGCTGATCAGCACTCTCCGCGCGCGGAACGCGATAAAATTTTTCAAAAATGCGGTTCAGGTCCGCGGGTGCGATTCCGGGTCCGTTGTCCACCACTTCGATCAAAATATCTTTTCCGTCAACTCGGACGGTTATGGCCACGTCTTTGCCGGGCGGACTGTATTTAATAGCGTTGCCCAGGACATTGGTGACCGCTTGAGCCAACAAGTCCGGGTCGGCCTTAACCACCGGCAAATCCTCTGCGAATTCGAAGCTGATTGGAACACCGCGAGTTGCCCCAAGCGGGTTGAGCAGTAGAACTACACGCTCAACAATCGCCTCCACCCTCAAAGGTATTTTCCTCAACGGACGTGCTCCGGCTTCGAGCCGGGTGATATTCAAGTAATCGTCGATCATTCTCGCCAGGCGTTTGGCTTCATCATTGATGGCCGCGTGCATCTCGCGCTGCCTGCGCGGGTCGACATCGAATTGCGTAAGTATTTCGCTCATTCCTTGAATGGCAGTGAGCGGCGTGCGCAATTCGTGCGTCACCAAGGTCATGATTTCTGTCTTCATATTTTGCAGCTCTTGTTGCTTGGTGATGTCCGAAATGGACACCACAATGCCCACCACCGCGCCGCGCTCATTCCAGTTTTCACAAACGGGGGATAAACGCAGTATAAAATGTTTGGGCGATGACCTTCCGAAAGTAGCGTCGCGCTCCACCGTCTCGCGATCCACGAGCACTCTTTCCAGTGTTTCTACTACCGTCTCCTCGGAGAGCCCTAACCGTTCGAAAAGATCACTTCCCAGCAGCGAGCGTTCCCTCATTCCTAGGATCTCGATGCTCCTGGGGTTCACAAATACAATTTCGCCTCCCACTCCAGCGACCAACAAACCATCGCCAACGGAACGAAGCGACTGATCTACGAATCTCCAGTCTGACAGAATTCGCTGATGTAATGTTCCCAACTCGCGGCTCTTCCAGGCAATACCGTGGGGCAACAATTGCAAAAACTTCCGCCTGCGCGCTTCGACTGCTTCCATACCTTGGGAGCGATCTGTTCCCAGCGATACCAGATACCCCCCTCCAACCTCCACGGCAATACGAACCGTTTCAAGTGGGATGCGCTGTTCCATCTTGTGAAGAAGGATGAGCATTCCGCTTGGAGCGTTGCCGTCGCCCAGCCTGCATTTCAGTGCCGCCATCAGTTGCGCCTGTGGGTCTTGTTCTTCATAGAAAAAGTGTACGATCTCGGCTTTTCCCAAAAAGGGATTTTGCGCTTCCATTTGCCCCGCTGGTGGCAGAGTGTCGAGGGGCAAGCCTTGGCTCTTGGCAATTGACGGTAACAGTGGCGTTCCGGCGCTGGCGATTACGCGATATCGACCCGGGGAAACGGCTTGGAGAATCGCGACCGCGCTCGCATTCGTAAGGCGCCAAATTAAAGCCGCGGGATCTGTCTGTGCCGCTCGGGCCGACGGCCACAACCAATTCTCGGCTTGAATGAGTTGGCTAATCTGCGCGTCAAGCTCCCTGCTGGCACCGAAGGATCGATGCAGCAAGATGAGTGGAACCGCCAAAACCAGCGAAACTATGGAGGGCACAATAGGCGGATAAATCAACCAGTGCGTGAATGCCCAATAGCTCAGCCCAAGAATCAAAACAATAATCGCAACGATTGTGGCAAGTTGTTTGAGATTTTCCATTTTGCCTTGCGCGAGCCACAGCCCGCCTATGGTGAGCAAGGCTACTAGCGCCGCGCAAATGGCCGCGAGCCAATCTGGTGTTTCTGCGTAGGATCTCCCGCGTAATACCGTGTTGAGGGAGTTAGCGAGAACCTCAACTCCCGACAAAGGTTCTCCATACTGCTGCCCATCAGGTCCTTCGGTATGCACGAATGGCGAAGTGAATCGATCACCTAGCGAGGCCGCGGTTGCACCCACGATCACATATTTTCCGCGAAATGCGGTCGTCGGAACCTTCCCTTGCAGAACGTCCACGAAGCTAAAGGTATGCGAAGCAAACGAGCCGGTCGGCCCGACATATTCTATTGGGATCCAGCTGGCGCGGAAACGTTGCGTACTTCGCGGGCGGCCTGATTCGATCTGAATGGAATGGGCCTCGGTTCTTACGGGAAATATTCGACCGCCGACCGTCACCGCGCCTGGCAATTCTTGTATGGACTGGCTATTCGCACCTTCGCCAACACGAATGGTCTCAAGAGCCATGGCCCAGTTGGCTTGGCCGAGGTCATCTGCTTGACGGACCAGGAACGACCCTGCAACGCCGTCAACTTCGGTGGAAACATGTACGTGCCCGGTTCCCGCAGCGGCTTTCCCAATGGAAGGAAACGGTTGAAGCCACGTCACGCTTCCGGAATCAGTGCGAGTGAGCTGGGTCGCAGCAACGATGTTACCCGCCTTGGCGATTGCGGCCGCCAGTACCGCATCGTCCCCATTGTTTGTTGCTTCGCTGAATAGTACGTCCAACGCAATGGCCTTAGGTTGTGTTTCGGCGAGCTGGTTAAGCAATTGAGCTGTGAGCGCGCGACGCCAGGGAAAACGTCCGAGACGCGCGAGGCTCGCTTCATCGATCGCCACAATCGCTATGTCCTCTGGTACCGGCAGCGGCCCACGGGCGCGGATCAGCCACTTCTGCGCATACAGTTGGAGGCCGGGCATACGCCAGGTAACAAAGACCCCTGCAAGTGCGCACACAAACAATAGACCGACAACCCAGAGGATCTGGCTGCGTCGACGAGTGGTTGCTGAATTATTTGTCTCGGCCATTTTCGTGTTTACATGCCTGGGCATGTTTACATGCCATGGCATGTTCACATCCGCTGGCTAGAACAACTCATCAAACCACCTTACATAGTTACTTGGATGGCGACAAAGGTCTCGCCCGAACGTGCGATGGCAATATCGTTGACCAAAGCATGCGCAAGTAGGGCTGGTCAGAGACTTGCGCAACAGCGCAGCTGAATTGGGCGTCGCTGTACAACTCATACACCCACCCCAGGGGCTCTTACTGCAGATGCAGAGCCAGAAGCAAGCAGACCACCATCCGACGATTCTCGGTCAGCCCACTCTAAGTCATTGAAAAAACAGGGACGAGGTAGGTCACGAAGTCAGCCAGGTAGGGATGGGTTGCGGCAATTTGTCCCACTTGGTCCGGGTTAAATCGAACAAAGGAGGGCATCGGCCGGTCTCTTCCGTGTCATAAAGCAATCCGGCTCGAAAGTGATTATGCGAGGCGCATAGAGCGATTTGCGCACTGACCGTCCTGGCACCACTGGCCTTTGCGCAATGGATTTTCTTCAGGATAATTTATTAACAATTTAAAAAAGTTGGCTCCCCTTCGTTGACTCGTATCGAACGTTTTGCCTAGCGCCCGACTCTAAAGCGAGGCAACTACTGCTCGGCGTCCAACAACTAACTAAACAATTCGGAACCTCGGGGCGTCCGTCCGATTTCGGATTTTAAGGAGTCCAAACATCTTGATTAGCATGCAACGCGTGCGGGCGACGGCCTTCCTGAAGCAGCTGAAAGGAGGCTGAAAAAAGGTACTTGGGCCGTAACTTCTTTGACTGTCGGTTCGGAAGTCGGCTTCTCACCTCCATTGCTCACCTTTCTAACTAGGACAGCTTCCAAAAGCCTCTGTGTTGACTCCCGCGTCTAATCCTTTTAGAGTCGAATCAGGATGGCAAGTAAGAGACTATTCATTGTTCTGGTGGTTGTTGCTTTGTTGGGCCTGCAATTTGCAGACTGTATGTCCGCGATGACGCGCGACCAGCAAAGTATGAAGTGCTGCGGTTCGATGCCGTGCGATCCATCTAACCAGAGTCATGATTGCTGCAAGGGGATGATTTCGCCTCAGTCCCCCACCGTGTTGCCCGTCGCTAACGTGACGCTCCATGCGCCCGTGATGGTTGTAACCGATATTCTTGCTTCGCCGCAGGCAATGCCGAACCGCGAAGTCTCTCGCTTGGGTTTTGAGGCTCCGCAGCATTCACCTCCCGAACTGTACGCCCTTCACGCTTCTCTTCTGATCTGATCAACTGCATCAGCGATGCGGCTACGCACCGCCTTGTCTCTTTTTGTGTCTCCACTGTCCCTCTGACCCGCCGACGTGTTTCGGTTTCGGTTGAGACCCTGTTGGGTCACTTGCCGATGGTCCGCGGATTCGTTACGTACTCAGGAGAAAAAGATGTTATCGATAGCGAGAAAAAGTCCCGCCATGCAATTGTCGTGCGGAACTCTTATTCGAAGTCTCTGTATGATTTTGCTTTCCGTTGCTTCGGCGGGAAATACTCGTGCGCGGGAGTCCCTTTCATCGCACACCGGAGCGGTGACTCCGCTTTCTGATTTACTAGCGGAAGCGGAACATAACAATCCGCAGATAGAGGCCGCGCGCCAAGGCTGGGAGGCCGCGAAGCTGATTCCTTCACAGGTCTCGACCCTTCCCGATCCCCAATTCAATTTGCAGCAAGTCAATGTTGGAAGTCCGCGACCTTTTGCTGGATATACAAACAGCGACTTCGCGTATATTGGCGTCGGCGTCTCTCAGGACTTTCCTTATCCGGGAAAATTGCGGCTAAAAGGGGAAATAGCCAAGCGAGATGCCGACGTTGTGCAGCAGCAGTACGAAACGGTGCGTCGCTCGATTCTCGCCGGAGTCAAATCGGCGTACTTCCAGCTTGCCTATCTCTCCAAGACGCTGAGAATTCTTGAAAGCGATGGACAACTCCTACGGCAAGTCGAGAAGGCAGCGGACTCGCGGTACCGCTCCGGGATGGGAACCCAACAAGACCTGCTACGACCACAACTCGAACAGACCAAACTGCTCCGCGAAATCACCATGCATCATCTGGAAGTGGCTAAGTTGCAGGCGCAGATCAAACAACTTCTCAATCGCTCGCAATCTTCCCCGGATATAGAACCCTCCGAACCGACGGAAACGTCGCTCCCACAAACCTTCGAGGAGCTCTTGTCCGCCGCGAAAAATCAAAATCCCTTAATTTCCGCCTCAGAGAAAATAGTTGAGAAACAGAAACTACAAATCGATCTTGCGCGCAAGGATTTCTACCCGGATTTCAATGTCCAATACATGTGGCAACGCACCGACCCCACCCAGTTCCGCGCGTACTACATGTTGAGCGTTGGCGTGCGCGTTCCAATTTATCGAGGCAACAAGCAGCGCCCGGAACTGGCGCAGGCGCAAGCCGAACTGAACCGCTCCCGTAGCGACTCCGAAGTTCAGTTGCAACAAGTTGCCTTTGAACTTCGGAGCGAATACGAAACGGCTCAGAACACCGCCGAGTTACTGAAAATTTATCGTGAAGGTCTGCTACCGCAGGCACGCGCCGGTTTCGACGCGGGCATTGCCGCCTACCAGAATAATCGGCAGGACTTTCAAGCACTGCTGGCGTCCTTTCTTGATGTCCTCCATCTCGACGAGGAGTACTGGAAAAATATTGCTGAACGCGAGACAGCGTTGGCGCGCCTGGAAGAACTCACCGGCCTGTCATTGCGCGGGGAGGCGGCGAAGAGATGAAAACCTTTCGCACAGGTTTTTTGCTGGCCCTTATTGGAAACATCGTGCTCGCGGTTATCCTCGTTGGTTTTTGGCTTCATTATCGCTCTGTAAAGCCCGTGTCGAATGCGGAAACCAAGTTACCGAATTCTGCCGTGCAGGATTCTATGGCCAACGCGATGGCCGCGCCGCCAGCATCGACAGAAGCGCCGCTGGTTCCGGTGCAAATTTCGCCGCAACGGTTGCAGAGCATCGGGGTGAAGACGGGTAGGGTCGAACGGAAAATGGTTTCAGACGAGATTCGCACCACGGGTAGGGTCGCCGTGGACGAAACGCGGCTCGCTTACGTACAAGTGCGGTTTTCCGGTTATATACAAAAGGTTTTTGCTGATGCCACATACCAATACGTTCGCAAAGGGCAGCCGTTATTAACGATTTACAGCCCCGATTTAGTGGCTACGGAACGCGAGTATTTAGTAGCAAAGCAGAACCAGCAGCAGGTGGCACAGAGCACCGTGCAGGGTGTCGCCTCCAGCGCGGCATCATTGCTCGACGCAGCCGCAGAACGGCTCAAGCAATGGGGCGTTCCGCAAAAAGAAATTGCCCGCCTCGAATCCACCGGCCAGGTGCAACAGGAACTAGAAGTCGATTCGCCGGTTTCCGGCTACATCACCGAACGTAATGCGCTGCCCAGCGTTGCCGTTCAGCCGGGAATGCGCCTCTATACCATCGCCGACCTCTCGACCGTTTGGGTGCAGGCCCAGGTTTTCCAGAACGATCTCGCACGAATAAAAGTCGGTGCTCCGGCAGTGCTCTCGGTGAATACGTATCAGGGCCGAACATTTACTGGCCGTGTTGACTTTGTCTACCCGCAGGTGGACATGGACACGCGGACGGCCAAAGTGCGCGTTGTTTTTTCCAACCCGGGACTACAACTCAAACCCGGCATGTTCGTTAACGTCATTCTGAAAGCTCCCATGGGAAGCCAGCTTGTTGTACCCGCAACCGGCGTCCTACAGTCCGGCACACGCGAGATTGCTTTTGTGCAGCTTGGCGATGGTTACATCGAGCCGCGCGAAGTGCAGTTAGGCTCCCGCGTGGGTGACGATTTTATCGTGCTGAAAGGACTCAAAGCGGGCGAACAAATTGTCACCTCCGCAAATTTCCTGATCGACTCCGAGAGCCAGCTTCAAGCCGCGCTCGGTTCCTTCGTTCCACCTCCGCCTGGTGCGGGCGCGGCGTCCTCTTCAAACGCTCCGCAAGGAAATGTCGAATTGAATTCAGACCCAAATCCGCCCCATAAGGGTGGCAACGTATTTCGCGTGAAGCTCACAGATACAAATGGAACACCCGTTACTGGGGCAGACGTTGCCGTTACGTTTTTCATGCCGGCGATGCCCGCAATGGGCATGGCAGCAATGCGCGTCCCTCTCACTCTTAGCGACAAGGGCAACGGCCTTTATGAAGGTTCTGGACAGCTTGATAGCGGTGGAACCTGGCAAGTCACAATCCTCGCCAAAAAGAATGGCCAGCTTATCGCAACTAAGCAACTCAGCGTGAACGCCACGGGAGGCATGTAACGTGATCGCCCAATGGATTGATTGGTGCGCTCGAAATCGTTTCCTCGTTTTCATGGGAACGATTTTACTGGTGCTCTCAGGAATTTGGGCGCTGCGTCACATTCCGCTCGACGCGTTGCCCGACATTTCCGATGTCGAAGTGATCATTCACACGCCGTGGGCGGGCCAGCCTCCAAGCATTATCGAAGACCAAGTTACGTACCCCATCGTCACGACCCTGCTCGCAGCGCCGCACGTAAAGGCTGTGCGAGCGCAGACTATGTTCGGCGATTCTTACGTTTTCGTTGTCTTTGAAGACACCACAGACTTGTACTGGGCACGGTCGCGGGTCTTGGAGTATATGCAACAGATCACCGGACGTTTGCCTTCAGGCGTCCATCCCGTCATTGGGCCAGACGCAACCGGTGCAGGATGGGTTTATGAATATGCGCTGGTGGACCGCAGCCATCAGCGCAGTTTGGCAGACTTGCGCAGCCTTCAAGATTGGTCTCTGCGCTACCAACTCGAAACTGTTCCAGGAGTCGCCGAGGTAGCCACCATCGGCGGATTCGTCCGCCAATATCAGGTCAACTTGGACCCTGACAAGCTTCGCGCTTACGGAATCCCTCTATCGACGGTTATCGAAAGAGTTCGAGCAAGTACAAATGAAGTTGGTGGACGCCTGCTTGAAATGGGCGGAGCCGAATACATGATTCGTGGACTCGGCTATCTGCGTTCGCTCAGCGATCTGGAGACCGTTCCCGTTGCAACCAAGAACGGCACCCCGGTCCTCGTCCGAGATTTAGGGACAGTTACGTTCGGCCCGGACATCCGCGAAGGCGTAGCCGAGTGGCAAGGCGAAGGAGAAACCGTTGGTGGGATCGTTGTGATGCGCGACGGGATGAATGCCCTCACCGTCATCAATGGAATCAAGAAGAAGCTCGTGGAAATTAAACCCTCGCTGCCACCAGGTGTGGAAATAGTCAGCGGTTACGACCGCTCAGGATTGATTCATGCATCCATCGAAACGCTGCAACGCGACTTGCTCGAAGAGGCCATCATCGTCAGCATTGTGATTGTCATCTTCCTATTCCACTTCCGTTCGGCGCTGATTCCGATTCTGACTTTACCTATTGCAGTAGTCGCATCCTTCATCCCGATGTACTACCTGCACGTCACCTCCAACATTATGTCGCTCGGCGGGTTAGCCCTGGCGATTGGCGTTCTCGTGGACGCCGCCATCGTCATGGTCGAAAACGGATATCGGCAGCTCTCTGAACGGCAATCTTCCGAATCCGCGCCGCTTCCCGAGCACCAGAGACGGAAAATTCTGTTGGATTCAGCGAAACAGGTTGGTCCCGCGATTTTCTTTTCGCTGGTGATTATTGTTGTTTCCTTCTTACCGGTCTTCTTATTGGAGGCACAGGAAGGGCGCATGTTTCGCCCCCTCGCGTGGACGAAGACGCTGGCTGTTGGCTTCTCCTCCGTCTTGGCCATCACGCTTGTGCCCGTACTCATGATTCTATTCATCCGGGGGCGGCTGATACCTGAATCGCGGAATCCAATTTCAAGGATCACCCAAGCTATCTATTTGCCGGTTCTACGCTTGTGCTTGCGGTTTCGCAAAACCACCTTAGTCCTCAACTTGTTATTTCTCGTTATCACTTTGCCCCTTGCTTTGAAGATTGGCAGTCAATTCATGCCCCCCCTCTTTGAAGGTTCGGCGCTCTATATGCCGACGGCCTTGCCCGGAATCTCCATCGGGCAGGCGTCGCAATTGCTCCAAGAACAAGACAAGATCATTCGCGCCTTTCCCGAAGTCGAAACCGTCTTCGGCTCCATCGGGCGATCCGACAGCGCGACCGATAACGCACCGCTCGATATGTATGACACCACCGTCATGCTCAAGCCCCGCAGTCAGTGGCGACCGGGAATGACTTACGAAAAACTCATTCAGGAAATGGACGGGAAACTGCAGTTTCCTGGCCTATCCAACACGTGGACCATGCCGGTCGAAAACCGTCTCGATATGGAATTAACGGGAATCAAAACACCTCTCGGCCTAAAGATTCAGGGGCCGAATCTGGAGGGCATCCAGCAAGTTGGCGCGCAGGTGCAACAAATTCTCTCGGCGATTCCCGAGATGCGCTCAATCTTCGCCGAACGCGTTTCGCAAGGCTTTTATCTCAATATCGAAGTCAACCGTGCAGAAGCGGCTCGCTACGGTTTGACCGTCGCTGATGTGCAGCAGGCGGTCACTTCAGGAATCGGCGGCGAAATGGTCGCTGAAAATGTCGAGGGACGCGAGCGTTATCCAGTAAATGTTCGGTATAACCGCGACTTTAGGGACAACGTCGATGAATTGCGGCGCGTCCTGATTGGCACTTCCTCGGGTGCCCAAATTCCAGTTTCCGATGTTGCGAAAATCTCATTTTCTCGGGGAGCCTCAATGATCCGTGACGAAGACGGCGCGCTGACCGGCTACGTTTACATCGACCTGAGCACGAAAGACTACGGAGGTTTCGTCGCCCATGCAACTGATTTGCTCAAGCAAAAACTCTCTTTACCACCAGGTTTTACATACAAGTGGTCTGGTGAATACGAGTTTGAATTGCGAGCGAAAGAGCGGCTGAAACTAATTCTACCCATCGTATTTTTTGTCATCTTCCTATTGCTCTACATGGTGTTTCACTCTGTTACCGAGGCAGTGGTGCTCATTTTCCCGACGATCTACGCACTGACAGGCGGCCTGATTCTACAAAAACTTCTCGGATACAATTTCAGCGTTGCTGTTTGGGTCGGCTATATCGCGTTGTTTGGCATCGCAGTCGAGACGGGCGTAGTGATGGTTGTCTATCTACACGAAGCGCTGAATCATCGTCTGGCAACCGGAGTACCTCTGAAGCACGAAGACATCGAAGCAGCGGTAATTCAAGGCGCTGTCCATCGCCTGAGGCCGAAACTTATGACGGTCTGCGTTGTGCTGGCCAGCTTGATCCCTATTCTCTGGGAAACCGGAGTGGGCGCAGATGTTATGAAACCAATTGCCGCTCCCATCGTGGGTGGCATGATCACCTCAGCGATTCACGTTCTGATTCTAGTGCCGGTGTTCTTTGCGCTGATGAAGGAACGCGCGCTCCGCCGTGGGACCTTGCAGCCGAAAGAATCCCAGCCGGGTGCTTAGGAATTTCAAGCAGTCATTTCAAAATAAGGAGAAGGAAAGATGAAAACTATGTACTCAGGAAAGGCAATTCTTGTTCTGGCAGCAATGGCACTCTTCGGAACGTTTTCAATTGTTGGTCAGACCTCCGGTGAGCAGAAGTCACTCACCGGAGTCGTGAGCGATGCGATGTGCGGCGCGGCTCACATGATGAAGGACAAACCCGACGCAGAATGCTTGCGTTACTGCGTTAAGCAGGGAACGAAGTACGCGCTTGTCGTGGGCAAGAGTGTGTACACGCTTGAAGGACATGAATCAGAACTCGACAAATACGCCGCTCAAACAGTCACCGTTAAAGGAACATTGAAAGGCGAAACCTTGAGAGTGGAATCCGTCCTTCCAGCGAAGTAACCGAGAAGCTATTTAGAGCAGTCGTCGCAGGCTTTACCCTGCCATCCTTCGATTCCTTCTTTCGCAATGATGGGAACCATAATCAATGCCGCCACAGGGTCCGCCCACCACAGGCCCAGAAAGGCATTGAGCAACAACCCAGCTAGAAGAATCGCCGAAAGATACGTACAGAACTCAGTCTGTTTCGCATCCGCGTGCATGGCGGCGCTGCCGAGAGCGCGCCCCACTTTTCGCTTGGCGCGTGAGAGAAGGGGCATCACGACCAACGACACGCAGGCTAAAACAATTCCCGGAACGCTGTGTGCGGGCGGTCGCCTGGACCACAAATCCATAGCGGATTCATAGGCAATGTAGGTGGCCAGAAATAAGAAACAGATACCGACAACGCGCAGTGCTCGTCTCTCGTTTTGCTCGCGGCGCAGCACATCCGCATCGACAGACATCCTCCACAACAGGACCGATCCGGAGATCACTTCAACGAAGCTATCGATTCCAAAACCTACGAGAGAAATGCTACCGGCAATTGCACCTGCGACGACGGCAACCAAACCTTCTAAGGCATTCCACACGACGGTGAAGTATTCAAGCCCGCGTCCGCGGCCCATGATGGCCTTACGTTCCGAGCTGGCGGTTTCAGCCATGTCTTGAGTCTACATCCCCCGGGCCGGAGGTGAAGGGATTAAGACCTTCCCCGGGGACGATAGCCGCTTGGAAGCCAGCGGAGATTACCGATTGATTGTGACCCGACTTAGCTGTCACGACCAGATGTCGAATGTTATCAGCGACTTAAGATTCGCTGCGGGGGCGGGTTCTTTCGACGAACCTGGCACTTGAGGGTGACGGCGCGTGCGAAACGTGACCAGTCACAGAACGCTTGCATAGGGTTTCGTTTCGATTGCTCGGAGCCGTACACGCGCGAGGAGGTATTAGAAAAATTTTTCGGGCATCTGTTAGGACAGCTTAGGATGGACAGCGAGGTCATCGAGTGGGTACACGAGGCACTTCGACACAGCCAGCAAGATGAACGTCTCTGTCACCACGAGGCGGTTGAACGTCTCCAGGTTCAATACAATAATCTTCAAAACCGTATCGAGTCGATGTACTTGGACGGACTCGACGGAAGAATCGACACCGCCTTCTTCGATCGCAAGGGATCGGAATGGCGCGTCGAACAAGGCAGATTGACGCGGGAGATTCAAACTCATCGTGGGTCGAATCAAACATATCTATCCGAAGGGGTCAAACTCCTCGAACTCGCAGGCAAAGCCCAGGAATTGTTCTTGGTTCAGCCAGATGGAGAGAAAAGACGGCTTCTCAACTTTTTACTATCGAACTGCACTTGGAAAGGTGGCGAGCTGCACATATTTTCCGCCAACCCTTTGATATGTTGAGCGATACGACTAAAACCTACAAGAGTCGGGATCTTGGTGCGGGAGTCCCGCAACCTGATTTTGAGAAATGGCTCCCCGGGCTAGATTCGAACTAGCAACCCTTCGGTTAACAGCCGAATGCTCTACCATTGAGCTACCGGGGATCCGTGTAACGCGGTGGTCTTGATCTTAATACACCACTTGGAGTACCACAAGCCGCGCAGCAAAGCATACAAATTCTGTTGTTCAGCACGAATAATAAATCCTCGCGTCGAGTGTGAATCATTTGAAAACAAACTCAAAAATTCCAAAATCTGAGAAATCGGCGTGTTTTTTCTACCGCGAATTCTTGAAAAACATAGATTCGATTCACTTTGCCGATCAAAATAAGGAGCGAACCGACCCGAAATACAGCATAAACCTGATCCACTTTGTAGGAAAATTCCGCCATATTGTGGGTATGGATAGGCCAGTCCAAAGCGCCGCGCTTGTCGTGCTTCTGCTGCCGTACATCGCTCGCGCGAATCTTTGCAGCGTACCAACCAGCATTTCATGCCCGAGACCAGTCACCAGTTCCACAAACCACTGACAGTTCCCGGCGCTTCCATGCCGATCCGCGATCCCGCCGGGACGCACTTGCGCCAACCCGATTAAGAATAAATCCTCTGCAAAGTGTATGAAAACAATGGACTTTAACTGCTTTTGGAAAGAAACACTTGTAGGGTTAGGGACTTTAACTATCTTTAGAATGAACACTTATGAAAAAGGTGGGAGGGGGGTATCACCCCAACGACGCAGCGTAAAAACGCCCATCCCGTGAAGCGAAAGATGGGCGCGTTACAAGAATCCATTTTGCGAAACGAGAACTGTAGAAAACTTAAAAGTGGAAGACGGCGGCGATGCTGATTTGCAGATTATTCTGCGTACTTTTAAAAAACGAAGTTCGCAGATAATCCACTTGTCCGCGAAACGACATTCTCGACCAGAACCGGTAATCCGCCCCGCCACCTGCTTCGATCATAAATGCGTTCCTGGTGTTTCCCGCGGTTTGCGGCTGAATGTGCGCTCCGCCGATCAGCACGTGCGCGTACGGCTCCCACTTCGCCCGCCGCGTACCCACTTTCACTCCCACGCCATAATTCACGTATTTAACATGCGCACGGTCGTAAATCACTGGCGCGAAGCCGGTCACCACTTGTCCTTCCACGGCCAGCCAATCATTTTTCGCCCAAGACACCGAAGTGACCGTGCCCGCCATGCTGGCGTCGAATATCGAGGAACGAAAACGCACAAACGACGGTCCAATCGCAATCTGCCAACGCAGCTGACTGAGGTCCTCGGTCACGCCTTCTCGCTGCGGCGCTGGAGCCGCAAACCCAGGTTCTGCGTCTGCGGCGCGCGATGCAGCGATTTCTCT
>DATNME010000101.1:0-11326 GCA_035602385.1 Candidatus Dormiibacterota bacterium | reverse complement strand
GAGCCGATCGCCGCGGCCTTTAGGGGCGTAGTACGTGACCGGAATACCGTGCCAGGAGTCTTTCACTTCGTCGAACTCACCGGCGACGATGGAGAAAAGATATGTGGAACTGGGAACAGACTCCTTCCAAGTCCAAATTTTCATGCTGCCGGGGGCATCTGAAACGCTGACGAGTTTTCCATTGGATACGGTGAGCCAGGATGCCGGGACGGTGAGAATTGTTTCCGTAGTGAGGCGGTCGTTGGGATAGTCGTAGGTCGGGAGGTAGTAGCGGGTGTCTTCGGATTCACCTTGCGACCAGATTTGCGGCGGGCGATCGGGATAATCCTTGTCGGGAAGGATGAAGTAAAGACCTTTGTTTGGCCTGCCCTGATACTTAATTTCGATTTCGAATTTGTCTCCGATTTTGGCCGCGGCGGGAAGCGGGATATTGAGTTTGTCGCTGGTGGCTTCAAATTTTGCGGCGGCTTTATTGAGAGTGACGCTTTCGATCTTGAGTCCCACGGAGTCGAAGGAAATTTTGGAGGTATTTTCGCGAAGGATGACGAGGGAGTGAACTACGTCGCCGATAACCTTTTTTTGCTGCAAATCGAAGGAGAGAGAGATTTTGGAATGCTGGAGGTCGTAGTCTCGAGTGCGGGCGAAAGGCTCATCGGCGCGGATGGACGTAGTAACGACGAACGAAGTGATGGTAGCGGCCAGCGCGAACAGAAAAAGACTGACGTGGCGCGAGCGGATTTGGAACTGCGGGTTCATGTGGTTTCTCTCCGAGAAATAGTGTGGCCAGCCTGCTCAAGGGCCGCGATAGCGCGAGCGCAGTCATTTTCGGCGATGAGCAGATAATCGGTGTCGTACGTGGATAGAGCGAAGATGCTAACGCTGGCGGCGGCCAAAGGTGCTGCCAGCGAGGCTAAAACGCCGGTCAGCGAAAAGTCGAGCGGGCCTTCGACTCGTAAGACCAGGCGGCCACGCTCGGCGATAACGTCAGTTGGAACGGCGGATTCCTGACAAACGACAGAAAGTTCGCTATCCGTTTTGGTGATGGAAAAGAAAGAGCTGTGAAGATAGTCAACGGGAAAATTTGTCCCCGCGGCAAATTTACAAATGGCGAAAGTGCCGGGAAGAAAAGAGAGTTTTAATTGGCGAGTAGCGAGCGTAGACAATTTAGAGAAGGCTCCGAACTGTGCCGCCATCTACAGCGATGGAGGCGCCGTTGACGTAACTGGCGCGCTCGGAAGCGAGAAAGGTTACGACGGCAGCAAATTCCTCTGGTGTTCCCAGACGGCCGGCGGGGATGCGAGACGTCCAACCTGCAAAGATTTCCTTCGCGGTTGCGCCGGTGCGCGAGGCTTGCATGGCGGCGAGTTCCTGCAGCCGGTCGGTCTGGGTGTAGCCGGGACAAACGTTATTTACGGTGATACCGTGCGCGGCGTACTCATTGGCAAGGGTGCGAGCCATGCCCGTGACGGCGGCGCGTATAGAATTGGAGAGCAAAAGACCGTCAACCGGTTGCTTGACCGAATAGGAAGTAATGGTGATAAAACGCCCCCAATGATTTTTCTGCATGCGGGGAAGAACTTCTTTTGCGAAGGTTACGGCGCTTATGAGGAGCAGGTCCACGGCGGCGCGCCAGTCTTCGATTCGTGTATCCGCAAAAGGTTTAGACGGGGGGCCGCCGGAATTGGTGATACAGATGTCGATTTTTTTGAAGTGTTTTTCGACGGCGGCGACAAAAGCGGCAATCGCGGCGGGATCGGTGACGTCGACAGGCTGGTGGAAAACCTCGCGGCCCGAAATTTTCTGAATTTCCGCGGCGGCGTGCTGCAACGCGGAAGCAGAGCGGGAGCAAATAGCGATGTCGGCGCCTTCTTTAGCGAGTTCCTGAGCGACAGCGCGGCCAAGCCCTTTGCTGGCGGCAGCAACGATAGCGACGCGACCTTGCAGGCCAAAGTCCACTGTGAGAGCTCCATGCAAAACAATAATCGTCTCGCGAATTGGGAAGCGGGTCAAATCGGGAGTAATCTTCGGTTATTTGAGGGAGAGCCTGGGGGAGAGTCGAAGGCGGCAGCAGACGCATCTAACGCATGCGGTGCGATAATGGCGCTTGCAGTGAGATAATGGAAACTCGGAGAAGCTTATGACGGAAATGGCGACGTTTGGAGCGGGATGTTTTTGGGGAATTGAAGCGGCGTTTGCAAAAGTGCCGGGAGTGGTGGAGACGGCGGTCGGGTACGCCGGCGGAAAAACTGTAAACCCGACGTACAAGGATGTGTGCACGGATGAAACGGGGCACGCGGAAGTGGTGCAAGTGACGTTTGATCCGGCGAAAGTAAGTTATGAAAAGTTGCTAAATGTTTTTTGGGAGATTCACGACCCCACGCAGGTGAACCGGCAGGGACCGGACTTTGGGACGCAGTATCGCACGGCGATATTTTTTCATTCGGCGGAACAAGAAGCGGCAGCGAAGAAGTCCATGAAAGAGCGGCAGGAAAAAATGAAGCGGCCGATTGCGACAGAGATCACGCCGGCGGCGACATTTTACCAGGCGGAAGAATATCACCAGAAATATTTAGAGAAGCGTGGGGCGTCGTCCTGCCATTTTTAATTCTCCAATGCGCAGATCTTGGGAGACAAATTCCGGATGTCGTCGCCGTTTCGCCCACTTCGCGAATGTCCTTCCTTTGGCCTGATGTTAGTTTCGGGCGTAAACCTCGGACCTAGGTAGAAAGGTATTGAAGAGGATTTGCCCACTCTCAGCGTTGTTAATGTCTAGGTCAACCCGTACCGTTAGCGTCTTTAAATCGGGCGATAACTCCCACCGTTCCGTTACGTGGAACCGCTTAGGCCAGCTGACTTTGCTTTGGAAAACGACAAACGACTCCAAGTAAAGATACCTTTCCTTAAAATGGCCCTTGCACCTGCCACCAACCTTGGTCATGCCTTCCGGGGTAATCCCATCGAGGCCTTCGCAGAGGCCCTCTGTACCGTCCAGCAAAATTGTATTAACGAATTTCTTTCCGTTTCTCACCTTTGTAACTTGGATTACGGCCGCCGTTTGAACGACGTCCATTGTCCAAACGCTGCCCTTCTTTACTTGAAAATTGCCGCCTTTGATCTTGGTCAGCGTGTACGAGCCAGAGAAACCGGGCTTGTCCGCAATAGCGGCGGATCCCAGCAGCAATAGAAAAGCTGGGAAAAGTACACGAATCGCGGGCCTCATTAAGGAACTCATTAAGGAAGAGGTATCACACCCTAACAGCCAAAGGCAATCGCGCCCGTATATTTTGCGGGCCAGCGGCTGGTAAATCCGATTAGTCGGATACCGGACAAGTACCGCACTCTTCGGGGCATTCCAATTGTCCGGTCAGGGCGTTGATCAGGACTTACGCCAATGATGTGAGGCTTCCGGGCTAGCCGGTGTGAAAGCCCCGGCGTTTTTGATATAACTTCGATACGTGAACAATTCGGAATTTGAAACGAAAAGTGGACTGTAATGGCGGAGAGGGTGGGATTCGAACCCACGGTACGGTTTCCCGCACGCTCGCTTTCGAGGCGAGTACTTTCAACCGCTCAGTCACCTCTCCGCGGGTGAGGAATTCCATCGTAGCAGAGCGCGGCGAAGTTGGGCAATCGTTCGCGCGATCGCATTTATTGGCGCGTGCAGGCAGCATTAAACGTGTGCGCGGCGTAAATCGAATAGCGGTGCTGGAGTATGCGTGGCGGAAGTAACTTGTTGGAGTTTGCGGACCGAAACTCGGATGATTCAGAAGCTAGAGAATTGAGAAGCTAGAAAATTCAGAAGCTGGAAAATTGAGAAGCCGGAAAATTAAGAAGCTAGGAAATAAAGAAATTTCAATGATTGAGAGCTAGAGGCGGCGTTCGGCGAAGAAGGACAACAACAGGTCGGCGGATTCGGAGGCAAGGACGCCGGGAGTGATTTCGACCTGATGGTTTAGGCGAGACTCAGAAAGCAATTCGAAGCAGGAGCGAACTGCGCCGCCTTTTGGTTCATCGGCGCCGTAGATGAGGCGCGAAATGCGGGCCTGAACCATTGCGCCGGCGCACATGATGCAGGGCTCGAGGGTGACGTAGAGGGCCGCACCGGCGAGGCGATAATTTCCGAGAGTGCGCGCGGATTCGCGGAGGACAATGATTTCGGCGTGGGCGGTGGGATCGGTGTCGCGAATGGTGCGATTGCCGGAGCGAGCGAGAATTGTTCCGTCGAGGACGAGTACCGCGCCGATGGGAACTTCTCCGGCGGCGGCGGCCGCGCGCGCTTCCTCAAGCGCAAACTGCATGAAGTGATCGTCAGCGAGCATGGCGGGCCGAGAATAACATAGGCAGTGTCAGAGAAGGGGAGCCGGCGAAGAGGACGAAGGGGATAATGAGAAAGGCGAGAGGCCGCCTTGACAATTCGAGGAGCGGGAAAGAAACTACAACGCACTCATGGAAATACGCAGGGATCCCGTAACACAAAGCTGGGTAGTGCTGGGCCAACGCGAAGGACTTGACACCGGAGTTTGTCCGTTCGAAGGGCCGCAGATGGAGAGCCAGAAGGCAATTTTGAGCTGGCCGGCGGAAGGAACGTGGCAGGTACGGGTAATTCCGCATCCCGACCCGCTTTATCGCATTGAAGGAGAACCGGGACGGCAGGCGGAAGGCATTTACGACAAGATGGGGTCGCTAGGCGCGCACGAAGTGGTGGTGGAGACGCCGCATCACGACAGGCGGATGTCGCAACTTAGTGACGAAGAAATTGAACGAGTGCTGGGGGTGTGGGCGTCACGGATTGCGGATTTGAAAAAAGATGAACGCTTGAAGTATGTGAGCGTATTCAAGAACCAGGGGGCACTGGCGGGAGAAGAGTGGCCGCATGCGCATTCGCAGGTGACTGGGACGATTTTCGTGCCACGGCGAATTAAGTATGAGCTGAACTCGGCGCACGAATGGTTCAAGGACAGAGAGCGCTGCGTTTTTTGCGACATTGTGAGGCAGGAGGAAAAGCAGGGCAAGCGCATCGTGGACGTGCAAGGAGATTATTATGCGCTTTGTCCTTATGCTTCGCGGGTTCCGTTTGAAGTGTGGCTGATGCACAGGCAGCACAATCATTTGTTCGAACAACCGAGGGCCGGAGCGAACCGGCGGCATCTAGCCGCGCTATTGGGCAGAGTGCTGCGGCGACTGGAGAAAGTGGCGTCGGCGTTTCATTTGGTGGTGCATACCGCGCCGAATACGCGGAGCAAAAAAGGCGAGCTGGCGGGATATTGGAAAACCTTAGCTGATGACTTTCACTGGCATATCGAAATCATGCCAATTATAGAAAAGCGCAGCAAATCGTACAGTATCAAGGAGGTTTATTTCAGCTCCATCGCACCCGAGGTAGCGGCGGCGCAGTTGCGGGCGATGGAGGTGAATTCGTAATGCTGGCTGCTGGGAAGCTAGACGCCGAGAGGGGCGGAGTTTTTTTTTCGCTGTTGTTTATTGCATTTGTCGCGTTGCTTTGCGTGATCGTATATGCGGCGCGCTATCCGTTGATGCGCCTGGCCGCGCAATCCTGGATTGTGGAAGATCCGCTGGAACGCGCGGATGCAATCCTGGTGCTGGGGAATGACAATTTTTATGGTGACCGGGCTTCACGGGCGACGGAGCTGTTTCGGCAGGGGCTTGCGCCGGTGGTGGTGGCGAGCGGAAAACGGTTACGGCCGGGCGCGGACGTGGCGAGCTTGGTCGAACATGATTTGATTGAGCGGGGCGTCCCGAAGGAAAGCATCGTGCGGTACGCGCATGACGCGGAAAACACTCGGGAAGAGGCGGAAGGATTATTGAAGATTGTGACGGCGCGGAATTGGAAAAGCGTGATTGTGGTTACGTCGAACTATCACACGCGCCGGGCGCGGTACATTTTCGAAAAAGTTTTCGGCAAGAGTTGCGCGGTACGGGTGGCCAGCGCGCACGATGCGGGATTTGATCCCGAGCGCTGGTGGGAAAAGCGCAGTTCTGTAAAGGAATTTGCGCGGGAAATCGGCGGGATGCCGGTGGCGATGTGGGAGCTGCGGGGGAAAGGGAATTAGGATATTTCGGGTGAAAAGAGGGCGGTAAGTGGCATAGATTCAGGCGGCAACAAATCCGGGTGAGCAGGTCGAAATTCGCTTTACATGGGCTAAGTGCTGTACTATGTTCAAGCTTCTTAGTCGCAGCTCCCTCCAGCCTGCGCAAACGCGGCTTCGAAAATTCAAAGATGACGTCGAGGTGTCGCGATGTGGAAGAAGGACGATGTGAAAACCCCAGGAGTGTCGGAGAGTTCGCCGAGCGCAGTGAGTACTCCCGCCCCTGTAAATCCGAATCCAAGCCAGGCAAGCCAACGAGAAACAGCGGCACCAGCGCAGAGGACCGCGCCGGCGCCGGGCAACACGTTTGGTAACGCGTCTGGCAATGCTTCGGGCAGCAGCGCTTCGGTGAGCCAGGGCATTCGCATTAAGGGCGAAATAACCGGATCAGAAAATTTGTTTATCGACGGACAGCTTGAGGGAAAGCTGGATTTGGGAAATGCCAGCGTAACGGTGGGGCCAAATGGTGTGGTTAAGGCCGATATTACAGCTCGCGAAGTGATTGTTCGCGGGCGTGTGGATGGAAAGGTTGTGGGCAGCGAGCGCATTCAGATCGGGAGCAGCGGGCAGATCATCGGGGAAATTCACTGCGAGCGCATCGCGATTGAAGACGGAGCAGTGCTGCGCGGCAGAGTGGAGACGGGAAGACCACTGGCAAAGCCGACCGAAGCGCGAGGCATTGCGGCAGGCGCGAGCAGCGGCAACAAGAATTCGGATACACAGAGACCGGTGACGACCGCGGCCCCTGCGAATGCGGCAACTGCCGGAACAACGGCGGAATAAACGATGGGCATACTGAACAAGCTGGGTATGGCCGTGGGAACGGCGAGCCGGCCGGCGGCGAGAGGTATCGCGACGGGCGATCGAGGGCGTGGAAATGACGCTGTCGCGCTGGCCGCTGTTGGACCCAATCGCACCCCGGAAAAAAATGAGACCAATCGTCCTTCCAACGGGCTGAAAGAATTTATGTGGAGCCTGGATGGTTTAGGGCGAGGCACGCTTTTGGATCTTGGGCCGGCGTGGCAAACGACGCTAAATTTTTTCATAGAACGCGGGTTTCGGGTTTCGTCCGAGGACATCCTGCGAGGATGGAAAAATTTTGTGAGCGAAGAGGAGACGCAATTAAAACAGCACAGCGCCGCAGCGAGCCATCTGGAGCGCGGGCCGGAAGGCCGGGTAGAGCGCTTTTTGAAGACAAATTTGCAATATGAGCCCGGAGCTTTCGACGCCATATTGTTGTGGGACGTGCTGGACTACCTTGAACCGGAAATGGCGAAGCAGACGGTGGCGCATTTAACCGCATTGTTGCGCTCCGGCGGCGTGGTATTTGCGATGTTCCATAGCAAGAAGCCGGAAGGATTTCAGCGTTATCGCGTGGCGGACTCGAGCACGCTGCAGGTTATCGCCACGCCGCCTTTACTTCCGGCGCAAAAGGTATATCAGAACCGCGAGATACAGGACATGTTTGCTAGGTTCCGAACGATGAAATCGTTCGTGGGCCGAGACCAGCTTCGCGAAACGCTGGTGACGAAGTAGGTTTGCAAAATTCACAGGGACCGTTTCATAAGTTGTGAATTTCTCTTTCCATTCGCTTGCGAACGATAAAACACGGGAGTAAACAAAAGATCAAGCTCAACGAGCTTTGGAGGGAGCATGACTCCACCGAGCCAAGAGCCGATGTACAGCTAATCACACCGCTTTTGCGGTGCGTTCCTTTCCAGCGTTTAAAAACGAGGGAAAGTACATACAGCAAAACAAAAACGGGGAGCCATGGGCTCCCCGTTTTGCTTTTTCGCGTTCGATTGGAAGCGAAATTCGTCGATCTTTCAGCTGCCCAATCGGGAAGTCAATTGATGAAGGAGGATATTTTGTCTGGCAATGACCTGTGCCTGCCAGACGATGGCGATGGACATAGCGCTGAGAGTGAAAATGCAGAGCGCGAGAACGAAACCCATATTGGTTTCCGAGGCGGGAATACGGAAATTTCGAATGAACCAAGCCATGGTAAAGGGTCTCCTATCATGAGCCGACAAGACTCCGCTCAGCCCACTCATTTTCTTAAGGCAATTGGGAGACCAAATTAATCATCGCCACCAATGGGGTACCGGGACTATCAGAACCGCAAATCATTGGGAATTTTGCAGTCCGATGCAATTCTTTTTGCATTCTCACCCTCGGCGATTCCCGCGACGCCGAGAAATTAGCACAATGAAGAATTTTAGTTCACTCTGCAAACTATTTTGGCGGACTTAGATTCTCCAGAATTTGCTCCCAGACGTCGCTGGAGTGTAGGGGAATTTCTTGCGCCGCGCCGGTGGGGGCGCTTGTTTGCTTACGCGTGGTCAAAAGAATTCGACGCTCGCAGTTGGGAAACAGGTCTTCCGCCAGATCGGCTGTGGCAATGGCGACCGTTTCAGCGTGGTAGCGCAGAGCCCGATCGAACAGTTTGGTTAATTCACGGATGCATACCTGGACGCTCGCGCCGACGGCAAGAGACCAGAAAGCACCGTTTTGCCGAAGCTGCAAGTTACGGGCGCGGGATTCCTCAAGGAATACCTCGATAGCGGCGTCAGAGGCGCCAGCGAAAAAAAAGAGCTCATCGAAATCACGTTGTCGCGCCAATTCCGCTTCGGACGAGGGCAGGCCCGAGTTTTGCAGGAGCTCCCGGGGGGACAACGAACGAATATTTACGACAGGTACCTGGGTATCCCGGGAAAGAGCGTCCAAGGCGTTGGAAGCGGCGGGCGGTAGCTCTGCCACCGGGATGCAAGTGAACCTTCCTAAACGAACAACCGGAGACTTTTTGTTGCGGGAAGTGGGCGAATCTGGGCGCAGATGAAAATAATCTTCGGGAAGATAAACGCCACAGCCCGCTTCGGCAATGAAAGGGTGGCCGTGCGAGAACTTGCGGCGTGGGGCGTCAAACTGCAAACGGGAGCGGTTGGTAAGCCAGACGGCGGGGATGCCACGGAGACCGAGCTCAGCGGTGAACTCCGCAAAACCGGCAGCCGCGGGGCCCTGCGAAGGGATTAACGAATCGACCGCAATGTAGAGGATTGAGGAAGTCTGACGCAAGAAAGCTCCGGTACGGGCAGTTTAACGGAAATTGCGGCGCGGACGCGAATTACAGATGGTTGACCGGCCAAGAAAAAAGGCCGACTGGAATCTTTCGATCCAGCCGGCCTTTCTGAACAAGCGGAACAGTGGCTTGTCAGATGCTTTTTTAATTTCCGGACTTAGCGGATGCCGAAGCCTGGGGCTGTTGGACGCCCGCCTTCGGAGTGCTGATGTAGCCGCTAACGGTGTCCTTGCCGATTTTGTTGATTACGATTTCCTCGGGCACACGAGAACCGGAAACGTAGAAGAAGATAGGTTCATTGAGTGCACGATTCTTCTTTTCAAAACGCTTGTCTTCCACGGTCATGGCGAGGCTGGCCTGGTTGCGCTTCACGTTTACGCCCTTGAGTTCGACGGTAACGTTGCCTACCTTCTGTGGCTTGTTCTTGCCGGTGATGGTGAATTCGACATAATCGCGTTCGCCTTGGCGGCGCAGCGCGTCGATTTCGTCGTGGTTACGGGCGATCAGTGTACCTAGTTCGCTGCGAGCCATTTTGACGTCGTTGCGGGTCTCGTCGAGGTCGGTGCTCACCTTGGTTACTTTGGTGTCCACAGATTTTACGTCATCAGTGGCTGCCTTAGTCGCCAGCTCAGAGTGGAAAGTTGTGTCCAGTGCGGTCAGCTTTTGTGAAGTTGCGTCATTCAGCTGCGAAGCTTCCAGACGCGCCTTCTTGAGCTGGCTCTGAGTAATTTTGAGCTTATCGGTCACGACTTTTAAGTCGCCTTGCGATTCGGTATTGGTTTTCTCGTCCTGCGCAATGCGGTCTTTCAAAGAAGCGATATCTTGCTCAACGGACTGTTGCATGGTCTTCACCTGGGTAGTCACGGACTGCTGAGTGGCCTCCAGTTTAGAGGATGCATTCCATCCAAAGCCCAAGCCGCCGAGCGCGATCAGTCCGAGAACAATCAGGGCAGGCAAGTGCCAGCTGGGTGTTTCGCGGACGGTTGTTGATTCAACTTTGTAATCTTCAGACATAAATCTTGTTCTCCTCACCCCAATATGGGGAATGAAATTCGATTGGCGGAAGCCGTAGTTTCCAAGTTAGCACGTGCGACACCAAAGGGGTGTTGACGGAACGGGGATTATAAAACTGACAACACTGGGGTTAGAAGTGCACGCGAAACATGATGAAGTACTAGTCCTAGCAATCTTTACACGAATGTAACAGAACCTGACTCATATTCACCACGACAGACCGAGTGATCGCATATCCGAATAAAGTTGCTCTGGGGAGGTAAAGGTTACGCCGGACATACCCAGACGCTTGGCGGCTTCAACAAATTCGGGGATGTCATCTATATAGAGCGTTTCTCCGGCACGGGCTTTACAAGCGCGGAGCGCTTCGCGGTAGATCAAAGGATCAGGCTTGCAGGTGCCGACTGCGCATGAATAGGTTCTGACGGCAGAAGGGAAATACCGGAAAAAATCATAGGTAGCTTCGAGTTTAGCGACGTGTATGGCGTCGGTGTTGGAGAGCAGACCCAAGCGATATTTTTTCGACAGGGCTTCGAAAAAGGCCAGATCGTGAATGGGCTGCGGATCCAGCGATCGATTCCAAGCAGCGGTGAACTGTTCGAACGTAAGCGGTGTCGCCAGACGTTTTGTAAGTTGCAGATGCCAGTCTCGGGCGGAAATGCGGCCCTGTTGCCAGTCGAGCCAGTGGGGATCGTTTTGGATAGCAGACCATACTTCTTCCGGGGAAAGCGAAATGCCTTCGGAAAGTCCTTGCAAGGCGCGCTGCAAATCGACGCGAATGAGGACACGTCCGATATCAAAGATGATGGTGCTAATACGAGGTTGGCCCGGCATGTTTAGCCTTTTTCCGATTTGCGCTGGGTTCCGCCGTGCGAGGCAGAGGCGGAAGAACGGGAACGCAAAACACTAATGACTGCGGGCAGAATGGAAACAACGACGACGACCGCAATAACGTAATGGATGCGCTGGCCAATGTTGGGAATCAGGTGACCGAGGAAATATCCACCCAAAATCATGCTGCCGACCCAGAGGATGCCGCCGGCTATGTCGTATGAGAGATAGCGGGTGTAAGGCATCGCGGCGGCCCCAGCCACGGGGGGACAAAAAGTTCGAATGATGGGAACAA
>DATNME010000100.1:0-34847 GCA_035602385.1 Candidatus Dormiibacterota bacterium | reverse complement strand
GAGCCGATCTAATCCCGACAGCGACCAACACGTCGTACCCGTTTCGCGCGGCAGGCAAGTTGTTCTTCAACATCGGCAATAGTACCTTTGTGTGTTCCGCGTCCCTCATCAAGCGGGGAGTCGTCGTCACCGCGGCACACTGCGTTGCGAATTATGGCAAACGGCAGTTCTATAGCAACTGGCGGTTCGTGCCCGGCTATCGCAATGGCTCTGCACCCTTCAACGTGTGGACAGCGAGGACGGCTTGGATCAAGACCGCCTACTACAACGGCACAGATGGGTGCGCGGTCTACGGTATCGTGTGCCCGGACGACGTCGCGCTCATCGTCCTGAACACCATCGGCGGTGGTTACCCGGGAACTTCCACCGGCTGGTACGGGTACGGGTGGAATGGGTATGGTTTCACTGGCAATGGGTTGACCCAAATCACGCAAATCGGATATCCGGTCTGCCTTGACAACGGTATCTTAATGGAGAGGAATGACTCCTACGGCTACGTGTCGGCCCCCAATTCCAACAACACCGTCATCGGCTCGCTGATGTGCGGCGGGTCGAGTGGTGGGCCCTGGCTGGTCAATGAAGGTATACGACCGACTCTGACGGGAACCACAAACGGCACTGCTCCAGCTCCCGATATCGTGGTGGGTGTCACCAGCTGGGGCTATGTCAGTAATGCCCCCAAGGAGCAAGGTGCGAGCCCCTTCACGAGCTCCAATATCGTTTCGCTGGTGGCTTCGGCGTGCGGGGGTGTTCCTGCTGCCTGCTAAGGACGCGTCGACCTGAGTATCCGATCCCAGGCACGCGAGAACGTAAGCGAATCAACACAGGCAAAGGGCGACAAGCCCTTTGCCTGTGTTGGTCGGTCACCCACCCTTCGTAGATTTCAGATCAGAGCAAGCGGAACGACGTGAGCATGGCAGACGAGTACATGCCGAGTGGCGTGAGGGCGTACACGTACTTGTTGGTGGCGAAGTAGTAGAAGTCATTCGGCGCGAGCTGCTGCCGTGTCTGCACTCTTATCCCTTTACGCGCGCCGGCGAGCGAAACCGCCGTGGTCGTCGCGCCCGCCGGAAGGCGGTTTATCGACCGAAGCCAATCTGTCAGCGACGATTCCTTGGCCGCGAACACTTCGACCGTAAAGCGAGCCGGTTCGAGATCCGCGAAGTCGGTCGACAGCAGCTGTTTGTCTTGAAACCGCACCCGCTCGACAGCGCCGCCCATCGGCGGCGTCTTCTCCGGAATGATGCCGTACTCGTCCGGGTAGGCAACCGCGAACCTGTACGTCGCATCCGTGTAGGTTTGCCAACCGGCCGGGACCGTGCCGGACGGTGAAATCGGATTCTGCGGTTCGCTCGCTGCCTGTTGTACCGTCTGACCACCACCGCTGGTTACGTACCCACCGTCATGTTCCTGTGCGGTCAACAAAAATATCAGGTCTGCTTGGTTGCGGTCAGAAGCGATTTGAAACCTGCCCCACTTCTTCAACTCTTCGTATGCCCTGTCGCCAATCTTTGCCTGTCCAGTCTGGTTGTCTATGAAGATTGTCTTTGCGGTCATAACTTGCTGGGGAAGAGGCAGGTGCTGCTTCTCCTTTGCAAAAGATAGATGGGCCAACGCAGTAGAAAGAAGCAAGGCTACAGAGTAAAAGACCATTTTCATTTCAAAGGCTCCTTGGACTAAGAGCGTTGGGCCGTTCTGAGACTTGTCAACCTACACTATATAGCAGGGGTAGTGTCCAGAGTTTTTCGCACATTTGTCGAAGCGTAGATCTGGTGGTGTTCTGCAGCGAGAATGAGATCGAAGTGACCGCCGTAAGCGCCACGCCCGAGCCTGGTTCATTCCTTTTTCTTGGATTGGGGCTGCTTGTTTTGATGGCTATACTACGCAGAAAGAATACTTTCCGCTTCAGCCAGAGCAACTGCAATATCGCGTAAGGAACGAAATCAAACCCTTCACCTTGCGGCGTTCCAATCAGACGCATCACAAGAACGGGCAGTATTTAGTGCGGGCTCGAACCGTGCCGCCGGCGTGCTCAAAGACTTTTCCGCTCACCTCAGGCAGCGTCCAACTTTAGACGGCAAGTCTTCGGACTTTGCAGTCGCATCTATTTGATTCCATGGCTGCATCCGCCACGGTTCAACTGTTTGAGAAACATAAGTATTTTGGAGCTATTTGTCTAACCCAGCCAGGGAATGAATCCGTTTTGATTTTCTAACCTGTTAAGACGATCTTGATTTGTTGGGTACTATACGTCGGCTATATAGACTCAATTCGCGAGTAGAGGACTTATAACTTTCTGCCCTTGACGGCAGAGAGTCTGATGATATATACCAACGCCGCTGTCCCTTCTTCATCCCTCCTAATTCGGGTATCCGGGCCCCGGGCCAAAGTATTTTTGAACTTCCAGATCCGAGTGATTGATTGATTGATTGATCGCGAGAAACAAGAAAGAGGATAGAAAGAGGATAAAAGTCATGACCATAAAACGAAGACTTATGTTGCACGCCCTCGTGCCGTTGCTCCTGGCAGGATCGGCGACCCTGCTGGCAGCCCAGCAACCTGACGCGTCGGCTCCAAGCATTTCTCCGCAAGATTTGGCACGCATGGCGGCGACTACCCAAGGCGGCTCGACAAGCTATGAACCAGTTGCGAGGGAAGTAGACCTGGATGCCCTTCCAACCGCGACTGCGGCGGAGCTTGCGCACGTCACAACGTTGCGGCCTCGAGATGGGAGAACTGACGCCCAGTATGCGGCGATGAAGCGCCAAGCTGCCTTGTTGGGCGGCAACCGGGCGCCGCTCTCACCGGGGCCTGCGCCCTCGAAAAGCTCCACCTACCTTACGGTGTCCAATGTATTCCGCGGGCAGGGCGAGAATTGTTGCACACCATCGGACATGGCTCTTGCGGTTTCACCGAGTTGGGTGGTTCAATTCGTGAATACCTCAATTGCAGTGTACGCGAAGAATGGTGTGCTTCAGGCTGGTTATCCCAAGAGCGCGACAGCGTTCTTTGGGCTTCCAACGGGCACGTATACGACAGACCCGCGTGGCTTCTTCGACTGGACCAACAACCGCTTTGTATTTGTGATGCTGACGGAGAGCAGTTTCAGCAGCAACAACGTCGGACGGCTGATGGTTGCGGTCAGCAAAACGTCCAATCCGACAGGCGGATGGAACATCTTTATGTTCCAAGTCGGCGCCACCGGAGAATGCCCGGACTACCCGACCCTTGGGCACGACTCAAATAACTGGGGAAAAAATGCCACAAGAGGTGCAATCTACATCGGCATCAACCAGTTCGCTAACAACTGCAACGGTGGCTTTATCCAGAACTACATGTTCGTCATTCCCAAAGATGCCGTCTACAATGGAACGGGGATGTACCGCATGTGGTTCTTTAATTTCAACGTGGGCGGCACACTGGTTGACACGATCCAAGCTTCGAATCCGGCGCAACCGGGGGACAGGCCCAGTGCTTCATACTGGACGAACACCTTTAACATCCTGTGGAACTGCGGGGCGGGCTGCGCTAATATGGTCATATGGTCCGTCAACAACGTAGCGGCATTCACTACGGGCGGGCCTCTTCCGACCGTTGCGGCCGTGATCGTGCCAACGACACATACCTATTTTTACCCGCCTTCCGCGAACCAACCAGGAGCCCCCAATTCGATTGAAACCATTGACGTTCGAATTACGGGCTCCATGTGGTACAACGCCGGACGCTTGTTTGGGTCCTTCGAAACCGGAGTGCCCAACGTGCCGGGAGCACACCCCATCTGGTTCGAGTATCACCCCATTCTGGATGGCAACAGCAATATCACTGGCGCGTCGAAGGAGTTGCAAGAAGACTGCTTCTTCTGCGGCGGGCAGGGTACCAACGGATCGGCTTATTTCGCGACCCTGCAACCAGATCCTGAAAACAACGTCATCATGACCTATACCTACTCGGACGACAATATCTATCCGGAGTTTGCAGTTACCGGTCGTCGCGTGAGCTTGGGCGACAGCGTGATGAACGGTCCAGGCTTCGCCTTTGGCATAGCGGGAGGGTTATACAATCAATTCCGATGGGGAGACTATTCGGCGACCGCCCCGGATCTGACATTTCCGAGTGCCCCGCGAATGTGGGCCTCCGGAATGACTGACAATGCCGGAGCCTGGGGAACCATAATCTCAGCCCAAGGCTACCCTAAGCCACCCGACCAGTAGGTTTGGCCTCTAGACAAACAGGCTGTTGGACACTCTTGAGGGTGCCAACAGCCTGTTTTCTTTTACTAGTCTCAAACCATCATGGCAATGCCGGTCACGCAGCTAGAACATGCTCGCCCGTTATATTCCCATGTGCGAAGTAAGCGAGGAAGCAAGCGGTGGGGAAACTTTCGGCACGACCTACGGGGACTTTAGTTAAAGGGGAAGAAACCACAGATTATGACACGGCACACGACACAAAGCCGGTTGCCGTGGACGCAACCAGCCTCGGAAATTACTGAAAAGATGGTAGGCCCGTGGGGACTCGAACCCCAGACCTCCTCCGTGTCAGGGAGGCGCTCTAACCAACTGAGCTACGAGCCTACAAGTGCTTCATTCTAGCATGAGCCGCTTTCGTTGAGTCCTGTCACGCGCAGATGCTATCCTCAGAGCACGCTGCTCGCAGGCGAACCCAATGCCGGACATCGTCTCTTCTCCGCCCTATATCACGGCACACACGCCTCATGAACATTCCCGGCGTCAACTGGAAGCGCTGCTGCAAGTCAGCGAAGCTATTGCGCAACAACGCGATCTACCCGCGCTTTTTCACGAACTTTCCGAGCGCCTGCACAGCGTAATCGAATTCGATTTTCTTACCTTGATACTTCACGACCCCAAGCGCAATGTCATGCGCCTTCACGTTCTCGAAAGCCGCATGCCCCACGAAAACAAAACCGGCACGGAGTCTCCGGTGGAGGGGCAGCCATCCGGCTGGGTTTGGCAAACACAACAAATTTTTGTGGTGCAAGATGTGGCTGAAGAGTCCCGCTTCCCGGAATTCATGGGCCGATTGCGCGATGCCGGCGTCCGCTCGATCGCGCTCCTACCACTCACCACCGCGCAGCGACGACTTGGCGCGATGGGCTTCGGCAGAACTGTGCCGCTCGGACTTACACAGTCCGCGATCGATTTTATGTGTCGTGTTGCCACGCAAGTGGCCGTCGCCGTGGACAACGCTCTGAATTTCGAAACCTCGCAATCGTTTCAACGTCAACTCGCCCGCGAGCGCGACCGCTTGCAGGTGCTTCTGCAGGTGAACAACGTTTTAGTTACCACGCGCGACTTGCCGGAACTTTTTCGCGGCATCGTTTCGACCATTGAACGGGTGATCCAGTTGGATTACACCAGCCTGGCATTGCTCGATCCCGTCACTGGGCTGCTCAAAATTTACGCGCTGCATTTTCCCGGCTACGAGCATGCCCTCAAGCAGGAAATGACCGTTCCGTTGACCGGTTCACCGGCCGGCCAAGCGATCACCACGGGAGCGCCTGTTCTCCTACGTGGGGCGGAACTGGACGGTTATCCCACGGAAGTTCTCCGCATTCTGCGCAGTGAAGGGGTACAAACAATTTATTGTGTTCCACTCATCAATCATGGGCGCACGTTTGGCACTCTCAATCTGGCCAGCCGCCGCATCGATGTTTTTACTCCGTCGGACATTGAGTTGCTTCAGCAAGTTGGCGGACAAATCGCCATTGCCGTGGAAAATGCGCTGGCGTTCAAGGAAATTGACGCGCTGAAAGATAAGCTCGCCGAGGAAAAACTTTATCTTGAGGAAGAAATTCGGAGTGAATTCAATTTTGAGGAAATCATCGGCGACAGCGCGGCATTGAAGCGCTCGCTCGCGCAAGTGGAGCTGGTGGCGCCTGCCGGCACCGCCGTGTTGATCACCGGAGAAACCGGCACCGGCAAGGAGCTGATTGCGCGGGCGATCCATAACCTGAGTCCGCGCCGCCAGCGGACTTTCGTAAAAATAAATTGCGCGGCTATTCCCAGCGGGTTGCTGGAATCCGAGCTATTTGGCCACGAGCGCGGCGCTTTCACGGGCGCGCTGGCGCAGAAAATTGGCCGGTTCGAACTCGCTGACCATGGCACGCTATTTCTCGACGAGGTAGCCGACCTCCCACTGGAGTTGCAGCCCAAGTTACTTCGCGTGCTGCAAGAGCAGGAGTTTGAGCGGCTGGGCAGTAATCGCACGCAGCATGTTGATGTTCGTGTTGTCGCTGCAACGAATGGCGATCTTTCCAAGCTTGTTGCCGAGCGTTCCTTTCGCAGCGATTTGTATTACCGCTTGAATGTTTTTCCGATTTATATTCCGTCTTTACGCGAACGCCCCGAGGACGTGCCCTTGCTCGTGCGCTACTTTGTGCAGAAATTCAGCCGTCGCCTGAATAAAACTGTCGAATATGTTCCCGCGGAAGCTATGAGCGCGCTTACAAACTACGCCTGGCCCGGAAACGTCCGTGAACTCGAAAATCTTATCGAGCGCGCAGTTCTGCTTTCGCCCGGCAAAGAACTTCGAGTCCCAACCGCGGAGCTACGAGCCGGGGTTTCATCCGCGGCGAGCGCTTCTGGCGCCGATAATTCCTTTATGTCCACGACGTTTGCGGGATCCAATGCTTTGGCCAACGTCGCGTCGCAGCCTGGTTCTGCGTTCTCCACGCTGGAAGAAATGGAACGCCAACACATTCTCCGCGCCTTGCAGGAAACGCAGTGGCGCATCGCGGGACCCCGCGGGGCCGCGAAAATATTGGGCATGAAACGCACCACCTTGCAAGCTCGCATGCGCAAGCTGAAAGTACGGCGGCCTACCTAGCCAGCTCCATACAGGTCCTTCGACGGTAATCATTTGCACAAAAGAACCTTGAACAAATGATGCGCATTGTTTTTGCTTTGTTAGGCTAGTCACCAGGAAGACTTTCCGCTCTGCATCACAGAAATTGTCCACAAGATTTCGCGGCGCGGATTAGCCGCGCTTGTTGGAGGGGTCTCGATGAAAATGGCATTTTTATTGTTAGCGGTTACTGCGAGCTGCAATCTGGGGGCCGCCCCAACATTTGCTCAGACTGTTCCTCCTTCTCATTCGGTCGCGACGGTTTCGCGCAGCACCAAGGCTCTGAACTACCGCCGCGCCGGCGGGTCCACCAAGATTGATTTTCAAGGAACGGACCTGATGCCATCGGCTTCAGGGGAAGCCAAAGTGGAAAGCAAAAGCAACCGCATCGAGATCGACGCCAAGTTCGAGCGCTTCCAGGATTCCACGAAGTTTGGTTTTGAGTACCTTACCTATGTTCTATGGGCCATCTCTCCGCAAGGACGCGCGGTGAACCTGGGAGAAGTTGCCGTGAAAAATGGCAGCAGCCGCCTTAAAGCGATCACGGACATGCAAACCTTTGGAATGATCGTTACCGCTGAGCCATATTTTGCCGTAACGCAACCTGGCGACATGGTTGTGGCCGAAAATATTTTTGGTCCCGCCACCCTAGGCAAAGTGGAAGACATCGACGCGAGTTATCAACTCATCGGACGAGGCGCGTATTCCACGAAAATCGATAACGCTATCTTTGGGATTGACCAAAAAACGCCTCGCGAATTGTTTGAAGCTCGTAACGCCGTGCGAATCGCGCACCTTGCCCAAGCGGATAAATATGCCGCTTCCACGCTTGCGAAAGCCGAACAAAAATTGCGAAACGTGGAAGATATTTACGCGCGCAGGAGCGACAAGAAATCCGTCGAAGCTGCGGCGCGCGATGTTGTGGAAACCGCGGAAGAAGCCCGTGTGATGGCTGTGAAACTTAAGGGCGAAGAAGATGCTCGCGCAAAAGACGCCGCGGACAAAAAAGCCGCGGAAGAGCGTGAAGCGCAGGCAAAGGCCAGCGCTCTGGCCGAAGGCAGGCGCCGCCAGGAAGCCGAGCAGGCCCGAACCCAGGCGGAAAGTGCCAAGGCGGAGGCCGAGCGGATGAAGCAGGAATCCGACAAAGCCGCTCAGCAGGCTGCGCTTCAATTTCAGGCCGCCGAACGCGAAAAGCAGGAAGCGGAAAAAGCACGAGCCGAAGCAATGGCGCAACAGCAGGCCGCCATCGAAATGCAACACGCGGCGGAAGCCGAGTCTGCTAAGGCGCGCCAAGCCGCTGCGCAATCTGAAGCGGAAAAGGCCGAGCTTCGCGCGCAACTTCTCAGCCAGTTGAATTCCATTTTGCAGACACGCGACTCCGCCCGCGGCCTGATCGTCAATATGTCGGATGTGTTGTTCGATACCGGCAGCTCGACGTTAAAACCCGGAGCACGCGAAAAATTGGCAAAAATATCCGGAATCGTGCTCGCGCACCCGGGTCTAACTTTACAGATCGAAGGTCACACCGACAGTGTAGGCAGCGACGAATTCAACCAGCAGCTGTCCGAGCGGCGCGCGGATTCCGTGCGCGATTTTCTGATTCAACAGGGTGTAGCCGCCTCGACGATCGCCGCTCGTGGTTTTGGCAAGTCGCAGCCTGTCGCTTCCAACGACACACCCGAAGGCCGGCAGCGCAATCGGCGTGTCGAACTGGTGGTGAATGGCGCGTCGATTGGGACTGCGACCAGCCCCGCGGCGGCAAATCCCGTGAAATATTAGCTGTAACCCCGGCTTGGTTTCCCGTCGAATCATGTAGTTTTAGACACGCGCCATTTTACTTTGCCGCTCCATTCAAATCACAATTAAGACAAGCACTCAACATTCGTTTCTGAAGCTAACCTTGCCCGAGCCCAGAACTTGTTGCCGATGTGACCAGCCAGTTTGAAATGGGAGAGGGCCCTATGGATCAATCGTGGAAGCAGTGGCAAGGCCGGTCAGTCAACGAAGAGTTCCAGCTTCGAGAATATTTAGGCGGCTCGCAGCACAGCGTTGTATTTCTTACGGAACGTCCCGGGAAGAATCCACAAAAGGCCGCCATTAAACTTATTCCTGCGAATTCCACAAATGCGGAAGTTCATCTTTCGCGTTGGCAGTCTGCCGCCAGGCTTTCGCATCCCAACTTGCTGCACATTTTCGAGACGGGACGTTGCCGCCTCGATAACGTCGATCTACTTTACTTGGTCACTGAATATGCCGAAGAAAATCTTTCGCAGATTCTCTTACAGCGTCCCCTAACGCCTCAGGAGACGCGCGAAATGCTGGATCCAGTCCTGGACGCTTTGCTCTATCTGCATGGCAAAGGCTTCGTGCACGGCAGCATCAAACCCTCGAACATTATGGCCGTGGCTGATCAATTAAAAATGTCCAGCGACGGAGCGTGCGGTATGGGTTCTTCGGTGGGTGACCTCCATAGCCCAGATAGTGCTTACGCTTCGCCCGAAACCGCGGCGAACGTTTCTCCAGCGAGCGATGTATGGTCCCTTGGCATGACCCTTGTCGAAGTTCTCACGCAGCGCCTGCCCACCTGGGATCCCGCGGATTCACAGTTTCCCGAATCCGTGACGCAAACTTTGCCGGAATCTTTTCTCGATATAGCGCGGCACGCGTTACAGCGCGATCCAGCACGGCGCTGGAACATCGGGCAAATCGCCGCGCGCCTCCAATCCAATCCACTGCTCCATCCCACGCCTGTTTCTGTTCCACTTTCCACCGAGCCGCCATTGCCGCGAGCAAAATCGCGCCCGCAACAAGAATCAAAATTTTCTTCGCCGCGCTACCTTGTTCCAAGCGTTGCTGCAGCGTGTATCCTGGCGGGAGTCATTCTCATGCCTAGATTTTTAGGCCAACACCCTCGCGCTGCTCACCCGACACGCCCGGAATCGAGCCCCGCACAATTGGCGGTGCCGTCCGCCGTTCCACACGCTGCAAGAGAGAATGCTGATTCCTCGCGCCGGCCGACGAATTCCCTCGCGCCCGCCGCCAAGGCAAACCCCGCTGTCCGTGCGCCCTTGCCCGCCATCTTGCGTCCGGAAGAAAAGAACTTACGTACTTCAACTGTTCCAGACGGCGGCGCAGTTCTTCATCAAGTGTTACCCGATGTTTCCGCAAAAGCTCGCGATACCATTCATGGCACGGTAAAGATCGGTGTTCGCGTTCGCGTTAATCCTGCGGGAAAGGTGACTGAAGCAAACCTCGAAAACCTGGCTTCCAGCAAATACTTTGCGGACCTCTCATTGCGAGCCGCGCGCCAATGGACTTTCCGTGCGCCCGGATCGGACGGGCGCAAGCTCCCGAGCGAGTGGCTGGTGCACTTTTATTTCACTCCGTCCGCAACTCGTGCCGTGCTGGAAAAGACCACCCACTAGACGCTTTGCCGCTGCAAGTGGCGCGATGATCCTTCCCTGGCATGTTGTTTGCGCGGTATCCTTAAGACAGCGATTCAACATGAGACTCGGACTCCATCTCGAGAAGCAAAACTCCGCAAGGATTTTTGCAACAATGATTATCATTCTAATGGTGGTGACGGCTTCTTCATTTGCTGGTAGATCGCAAAATGCCGCGCCCGACGGCAGGCCAATCATTCGCTTCGTTCGCAATCCTGATCCTGCTCCCGAATTCCATCTTAAGACTCTGGATGGTCAGCCCCTTGCCTTGGGCAACTCGCAAGGAAAAGTAGTTCTTCTAAATTTTTGGGCTACCTGGTGCGGACCATGTCGCGCGGAAATTCCGGACCTGATTGCCCTCCAAACAAAATACAAAGACAAGCTTCAAATTATTGGCCTGGTGGTGGACAGCGACGACGATGCGGAAGTGCGTGATATTGCCCGTAACGAGGGCATTAATTATCCCATCGCGATTTCTTCAGACCAGGTTCGCGTGCAATACGGCGGTATCGCCGCGCTGCCTACGTTGTTCGTTCTCGATACACAAGGCCGCGTCGTGCAAAAACATATCGGGCTTCGTAATCCGGCTCTTTACGAGGTTGAGGTGCGCGCGCTTCTGGATTTGCCTGTCCCGGTCAACGTCGAAACATTCGAGGACACGGGGGAAATTTTCCTGAAGCACGCTGATCGCGCCAGCGAACTTCCTGGCGTGGATTTGTCGAAGCTAACTACCGAACAGAAAAGTGCGGTACTTCGTAAGTTCAACGCTGAATCTTGCTCTTGCGGATGCAAGTACACGCTCGCTCAGTGCCGCATTTGGGATCACGATTGTAAGGTGAGCAAGAATCGCGTAGGTGAAATCATCGATGAGCTCACCAAAGCAAAAGCCCCGCTAGCCGAGCCGATGCCTGCCTCTACAGAGAAATAGACCATATACGGGCACTCTGTTCGTTGCCAATTACTGGGCTAGTGCCCATATATAGTCTTCAACTACGCTAGCTTCCGTCCTGTCTCCAAGCTAAGTATCATTAAATCAAACACTTCTACATTACCAGAATTTTACGACTTATGGGGCTTCCGGTGCATCTGATTGCTCCTGAGAGGCTTAGCATGCTGAGAATCACAACGCAGACGAAACGGACCAAGATCACGCTCGACGTGGAGGGGCGTCTGGCCGGGGCTGCGGTGGCTACCGTGGAACAGTGTTGGCGCGAATTGCGTGCAGCTTCCCCTGAGAAGAAATTGGTCGTTAATCTATGCGGCGTAAGTTTCATCGATAACCGTGGCAAGGTTTTGTTGAAAGAGATTCACCTTCAGGGTGGACGATTGCTCGCGGAGGGTTGCCTGAACCAGGCAATCGTAAGTGAGATCATCGAGCGCAAGAAAAAAGGAAATCGCGCAGATAACAAGGGCGGCGCAATTATCTTTTATTTGGCGTTGTTGAGCTTGCCGCTGCTTCCAACCAGGGCCTCCGCGCAAGATCAGCCGCAAAAAACTGTGTCTGAGCAAAACACGGTGAGGACTGAAAATGCTCCGTTGCATTTTACCTTGGATCAAGCCGTAGCCTTAGCTCTTAAACAGAACACCACGTCGCGGATTGCAGTAATAAATGCCGCCATAAGCGAACAAGATAAAAACATCGCGCGCGCGGACCTGTTGCCGCAAGCAAATCTAAAAGTTTCCGATGAAGCGCAACGCGTAAACATTCGTGCTCAGTTCGGCGGCAAAACTCCCTTCCCTGGGTTTCCACAGCACCTCGGCCCATATCAGGTGTTCTCCGCCGGGCCGGCATTTGGCGCGCCAATTTTTGATTTGACGCTTTGGAAGCGATACCAGGCGGCTCGCTACACCGCCGAAGCCAATAAGGCTAGCAGTCTCTCGACACGGGAACAGGTGGTTCTGCTGGTGGTATCGCAATATCTCGGAACGCTCCGCGCGACGGCTAATGTTGTGGCATCGCGATCGCGCGTGGATCTCGCCCAGGCGCTCTACGGACAAGCCGACGATTTGCAAAAGCAAGGAGTCGGCACGGGAATTGACACGCTGCGAGCGAACGTCGAATTGCAGAACGAAAAGCAGCGGCTCATTCAATCGGAAACCGAAAAAAATACTTCGCTATTTGCTTTAAGCCGTTTGCTCAATCTGAATCCGCGTCAAGAGCTCGTATTGGACGATTCGCTGAGTTTTTTTGACACTCCCCAGGTGGATGTGCAGGCCAGCATCGACCAGGCGCTGGAGGCCCGAGAGGAATGGAAGAGCCTGAATCTGCAAGTTAAAGCGGCCGAAGCTCGAAAACGCGCCGCTTGGGATTCACGATTGCCATCGCTCCGCTTCGACGGAAATTGGGCTTATCTGGGGACAAGCTCCGCGAACGGCATTCCAACCTACACGTATCAGGCTTCGGTGAATATGCCGCTCTTCACCGGCGGGCGCATTCACGCGCAAGTGGTGCAAGCAAGCCTGGAGATTGAATCGCTGAAGCAACAGCAAGCAGACCTGAGAAACGGAATTGCTCTGGATGTAAAAACCGCTTTGCTGAATCTGGAATCTGCTCGACATGAAGTGGAAGTGGCCAACCTGGGCGTGCAGTTGGCGCGCGAAGAAGTGGATCAGGCGCGGGATCGCTTCAAGGCCGGAGTAGCCAATAACATCGAAGTCGTTCAAGCACAGGATGCGCTGTCACGCGCAAGTGATAACCAAATTGCCGCGCTGTATCGATTCAACCAGGCCCGCGCCGATTACGCGCGAGGTATCGGCCAGATGGAAAAGGTTTACGCCAAGTGAGGAATCGATGACGGTAGAGATTGAAGTAGGGCTGGAAAACGCGGCGAAGGTTCCGCACGTACCGATCCCTGAGAAAGAACCTGTCGCCAAGCCGCTCGTTTCTCCAAAAATCAGGCGAATTCTCGTAATTGGTGGAGTGATCTTGCTGGCGGTCATAGCAGGCCTGTATTTTTACTATCGTAATCGCGAAACAACCGACGACGCGCAGGTGGACGGTCACATCACGCCTATAGCTTCAAAAATTTATGGCCGCGTGGCTCAAGTATTAGTGGAAGACAACCAACCGGTGAAAGCTGGTCAAGCGCTCGTGAAAATTGATGCCGGCGATTTTCAGGCCGCGCTGGACCAAGCCAAAGCCGCGGTTGCCTTAGCGGAAGGCGAAGCTCGCTCCGCGGGTGCCGATGTTCCTCGAACAAGCATAAACGTTGCCAGTGGCAACACCAGCGCCGATGCGCAGCTTGCGGGCGCTGGCGCCGACCTGGCGCAAGCACAAGCAACGTATCAGCAGGCGCAAACCGCCGACTTAGCCCTGGCGCAGGCGAACGTGCAGAAAAGCGCCGCGAACGCCGAGTTAGCCAAAGCGGATTTGGCGCGATACACCCCCCTGATGGAAAAGGGAGAAATTTCGAAGCAACAGTACGATGCCGCTAAAGCTAATGCCGACGCCACTGCCAGCGCCTTGGCTGCCGACCAGCAGAAGTTGGCGCAAGCTCGGCAAAACGTGGAAGTGGAGAAAGCCAGACTGGATGCGGCGAGAGCTCGCGTCCAACAAGCTCACGCCGGAGTGACCGCAGCCCGCGGCGACTCCAACCAGGTAAGGATGCGCAGCGCGGACGCACAAGCAAAACTGGCGAAGGTTGACCAGGCGCGCGCGGCGCTCGCAGCAGCTCAACTAAATCTCAGTTATACGGAGATCGTAGCTCCTGTCGATGGAGTTGTAACGCACAAACAGGTGGAAGTAGGACAAATCGTTCAGCAAGGACAGGGGCTGCTGCTGGTGGTGCCATTGAATAACGTTTGGGTGACCGCAAATTTCAAGGAGACCCAGCTGAAAAACATGAAGCCCGGCCAGAAAGCCTACGTGAAGGTCGATACCTACGGAAAAACATTCCCAGGCCATGTGGATTCCATCGCCGGCGCGACCGGGTCGACGTTAAGCCTCTTGCCTCCGGAAAATGCCACCGGAAACTACGTGAAAGTGGTGCAACGAATTCCGGTGAAGGTCACTTTGGATCCAATTCCGCAAGAAAAAGCAGTCTTGCGGCCGGGTATGAATGCGGATGTAACGGTAATAACGAAGTAAGCGTGCGGGCGGCGCCGATAAGAAATGGCCAATAGATTTTTATCGAAGTTGCGAATGCCGGACGGAACGATCAACCCCTGGGTGATCGCCGTCACGGTGACGCTCGCAACATTTATGGAGGTGCTGGACACCTCTATTGCGAACGTGGCTTTGCCGCACATCGGCGGAAGTCTTTCAGCAAGCCCCGACGAATCCACTTGGGTGCTGACATCGTATTTAGTATCAAACGCGGTGGTGTTGCCACTCTCCGGATGGCTTTCATCGATCCTGGGCCGCAAGCGTTTTTACATGGGATGCGTGGCATTGTTCACGGTGAGTTCATTTTTGTGCGGACTCGCGCCGAGCCTGGGCGTACTGGTCGTTTGCAGAATTCTGCAAGGTGCTGGCGGTGGAGGATTACAACCCAGCGAGCAGGCGATTCTGAACGATACGTTTCCGCTGTCCCAACGCGGCATGGCTTTTGCGGTGTACGGCTTGGCCGTAGTCGTCGCGCCAACGATTGGGCCCGCGCTAGGCGGTTGGATTACCGACAATATTTCGTGGCGCTGGATTTTTTATATCAACGTGCCCGTCGGGATTATCTCACTGGTGCTCACCCACTTCATTGTGAGCGATCCGCCGCATTTGAAACGCGCCAGGGCGAAACTCAAGGACGGCTTCCGAATCGATTACATCGGTATCGGTTTGATCACCCTCGGTCTCGGCAGTATGCAGATCATTTTGGACAAAGGGCAGCGCGAGGATTGGCTGGCATCCGGGTTCATTCGCGTATTTTTCGTTTTAATGCTGGTGGGAGTTATCTCCGGAATTATCTGGGAACTGCGTGAGAAGGAACCAGTCGTGGATTTGCGAATGTTGAAAGATCGCAATTTCGCGATTGCGACTTTGGCCATGTTTTTTCTCGGTTTCGTGCTGTATTCCAGCACCGTGCTCATCCCGCAATTGCTTCAGCAACTTCTGGGTTACACGGCGGGGTTGGCGGGCCAGGCGCTTTCCCCCGGGGGCGCGGTAATCATGTGCATGATGCCGGTGGTGGGAATTTTAGTATCGCGGGTGGACGCGCGGTATCTGATCACCTTCGGTTGCATCGTCTCGGCAAGTGCGCTGTTCGTGATGGCGGGGTGGGACTTGAACCTGGATTTCGGACATGCGGTACGCGCCAGAATGCTGCAAAGTTTTGGCTTGGCATTTTTGTTCATTCCCATCAACGTCGCCGCGTTTGCTTATGTGCCCAAGGAAAAAACCAATATGGGCACGGGAATAATCAACCTGGCCAGGAATATTGGCGCGAGCGTCGGAATTGCCACGGTAACGGCACTGCTGCAAAGCCGAGCGCAATTTCACCAGGCGAAATTAATGGAGCATGTAAACAAAATGAATCCGGCGTTTATAAGTATGACCAACGGCACCGCGATGAAACTGGTTTCGCGCGGCTCCAGCTTGTCCCAGGCGGCAACGCAGGCGCAGGGAATGGTCTACGGATTGGTGCAAAGGCAAGCGACCATGCTTGCGTTTCTGGACAATTTCAAAATTCTCGGAATCGTTTTTTTTGCCGTGATTCCGATCTTGTTGCTGATGAAGAAGCCAAGGGTACCGGCTGGCGGCGTGCCGGTCCACTAGTAAATCGAGGGAGAGCGACAGGCAACCGATTTTAGTCAGATCGAATGGGGGAAAAATGGCAACGCAAGTGATAGCACCGCAAATCCAAATGAACGAAGAAAAACTGATCCGCGCGGGCCAGCGGGGTGACAGTCAAGCCGTGGAAGCGTTGTTTCGCCGCTACCAACGGCCGCTGTTTCAGACCGCTCTGCGCGTGATGGGGAATACGGAAGACGCGGAAGATGCCTTGCAGGACGGTCTTCTTTCCGCGTACCGCAATCTGAAACGCTTTGAGGGCCGGTCGCAATTTTCCACGTGGCTGACACGCATCGTGATCAATGCCGCATTGATGCGTCGTAGAAGCGCGAAGGCTCGTCCCGCTGTTTCACTTGATGAAACACATCATGAAGATGAGATCCCCGCGTCGGAGCGTTTCGCGGACGACAGCCCGAATCCGGAACAGCTCTTCGTCGGGACCGAGCTGCGCGAAATAATTAACGAAAACCTGGGCGAACTTTCACCCCTGTTGCGCACCGCGTTCGTGCTCCGCGAAGTGCACGGGTACTCCACGGGCGAAGCCGCAAAACGGCTTGGCGTAACGGAAAACACTTTGAAGGCGCGCCTGTGGCGCGCGCGTCACCAACTTGCAGAACGCCTTGGGCGCCGGTTACGTCGAATGAAAGATGATGTTACCGGCAGTAAGGGTGATCAAGCTGGATTGATGGGCGAAGGTGCTTGCAGTTATTGCTGACGGAATGTCAAGAAAGCTTCGCCTTGTGGCAATGCGCCATTTCGCGAATCAACTTTTCCCAGGCTTAACGGCATACCGGGCGTATCGCCCGAGCACGCGCACCTCGCTTGAGGCTTCGCGCACTTCTTCCAGAGCAGCATCAAGCTTTTCTGGAGTGTCCGCCTCAAGGTCGATAAAGAAGAGATATTCCCACGGCCTTCCGTGAATCGGCCGGCTTTCGATTTTGAGCAGGTTCGCGCCGTGCGAGGCAAAAGCACGCAAAGCCGCCAGCAAAGAACCGGGCTTGTGAGCCAATCGTAATGCCAGCGACATCTTACGAGCATCTGCAACAGCGAGCTGCTTCGCGTCTTTTGCCGGTAGAAGCAAAACAAAACGCGTGTAATTTTCCGCGTCGTCCTGAATTCCTTCTTGAAGAATTGCTCCGTGATAATAATCCGCCGCGCGCCTGGCGGCAATTGCCGCGCGTGTTTTGTCTCCTCGCTCGAGTACCTCACGCACGCTTCCCGCGGTATCTTCGGCAGCGATTCGCTCCAGTTGGGGATTCGAAGCAAAAAAATGTTCACATTGCGCCAGGGCCATCGGATGGGAGGACACGGCGCGAATATCATCAATGGTCGCTCCAGGACAACCAATCAAATGATGCTCGATCGGGAGAATGGTTTCCCGCGCGATGGTTAAATCACTCTCCACCAGCAAATCGTAAACGCGGACGATGGAGCCGGCCAGGGAATTTTCGACGGGCACGAGCACAGCGTCCGCCGCGCCTTCAACGATGGCTTGAAAAGTTGAGCCGAAGGTACGGCGTGGAACCGTGATTATCGAATCGCCCAGAAGTTGTATTGCCGCGGCTTCGCTGAACGCACCCGGCTCGCCTTGAAACGCCACCCGCATTGTTTGTGGATTCCGTGTTCCCATTCGCAGTGGAATTCTCTCACAACTCGACCCAAGTTAACTTTTTCACCCTATCTACTCCCAGGGCCGCGCGTTTAGTTATGACAGGGATGCCAAAATTGGCCCGGTGCGGAACCGCCATGAACCCCGCGCGTTTAGGTGAAGTTGAGGATATAATTGGCCATTCGAAGGTGCTAAATGAATCCCAAGAAACCCGGCGCGGATGAGTACGCGCCGTATCATGAAAAATATGTGGGCCTTATCCCAGGCGACGACATTGTCTCCGTGCTGGAGGCGCACCTGCGGCAGAGCATCGCCATGTTCAGCGGTCGCAGTGAGCGCGAAGGAGATTTTCGATACGCTCCCGACAAGTGGACCGTGAAAGAAATTTTGTGTCACGTGGCGGATGCGGAACGGATTTTCTCTTATCGCGCGTTGCGGATTGCCCGCGGTGATAAGACTCCGCTGCCGGGCTTTGACCAGGATCCATACGTGCCGCTTTCGCGGGCTAATGAACGCAAACTGCCGGATATCGTGGAAGAGTTCGCAGATGTGCGGCGTGCGAGCATTTCGCTTTTTGGTTCGCTGGACGCCGCCGCTTGGATGCGCAAAGGAGTTGTCAACGACCATGAGCTCAGCGTTCGAGCGCTGGCTTATATTGCCGCGGGCCACGAATTGCATCATCGCCGCATACTGGAAGAGCGTTATTTCCCGGCGATTCCGCGCGCATAAAAAATAATCCACTATTCCTCTTCTTTAGGTTTCCGCGGAAGTTCCGGCTGTGCCGGCCGCAAAAAGTCCAGATAGGTGAACGCTCTTGATGCGGTCCGTAGCCGTAGAGCGCTGCCGCAAGGGCACCTCGGCGGATCTTCGCGGGAATAATAGGCCGTTTGCACCATCACATTGCCTCCACAGAATGGGTTAACGCATATCCAATATTCCCCTTTTCGCATAAGCATGAGATAGGACCTCCTTGAACGGAGGGCAAGGCTGGTGGGGTCTTGTCCTTCAGTTGGGAAGTTCTTTATATCACAGATATTATAGTTTAGTTAGTAGTAATTTATGTGGATGTGGATTCACAAAGGCAGCGAGGATCGTCAGTGAATGTGGAAGTAGCCGTCACTGCGAAACAATTGAACGGGAACAGCGAAGAGCGAGGAAAGAAGTTCACTAGTCAGTACACGGTCCTTTGCACCGTCCGCAAGAATGCGGCCATCTTTGAGGAGAATGACGCGATCGATTTCTGGAATAATTTCAGAAACGTGATGAGTTACTAGAATAATACCCAAGCCGGATTGCGCAAGCTGCCGCATCACGTCGCGAAGCTGGAATTGTGCGGCGATGTCCAGAGCGCTGGCGGGCTCATCGAAGAGCAGGGTTTGCGGGTTGTGCACCAGTGCGCGAGCGATCAGCGTCCGCTTGGATTCGCCAGAGGACATCTGGCTGACGGGCCGGTCGGCGAGATGGCGGATGCCAAGCCGCTCAAGGGCTGCGTAAGCACGCGCGAGCTGCTCGCCGCTAGGATGGTGATGGGGAAAAATATGGGTGCTACTGAAGAAGGACGAAAGAACTACGTCTAGACCCTTAGCATCGGAGGTGCAGGCGGCAAGCAAATCCTGCGAAACTATTCCGAGGTGGGAACGCAGCTCAGAGACGTTCCACCGCTCTTTGCCCATAATAGAAATGGAAGAATCTTGGCGAGCCAGGGGGTAACACTCGCGAGTTATGGTTTTGATTAGCGTGGATTTGCCGCACCCATTAGGACCGAGAATGCAGACGTTTTCCGCCGCATGAATCCGCAAAGTTACGTCACGCAGTGCTGGGACATCCCCGCGAACCACGGTAACGCTGTTCAATTCGAGAAGGGGGGCACGCTGGAGCGATTCGAGCATTTAAGTGTGCAGCCTTGGAAGCTCTAAGATAATGGAAATAAGCCGGTTACAGGCCAAAAATAAAAAAAAGGAGGCGAAAACAGTGAAGTTATCGCCTCCCGGGGTGGGGTGATACACGGCAAAGCCCTCTGGCGGCACAGCAACCCGCCCTGCCAGGCGGGACGCGGCCTCAATCGCCTAAATCTTGCGGTGAGAGACTTACCACCAAAGGAATTGCCTTTGTCGATTTTGTAGCACCTGAAACCGGCCCTGTCAATGTCAAAAATAGGGCGAAACTAAGAGCAATATCGTTATTCAATCGGTTGAAGGAGTCACCGGTTGCCGCAACTCAGATTCCACGGAATCCATGAATTCGGGGAAGGAGCGGGGATCGCTGGCCGAGAACAAGCCAAAACTAAAACGCAGCTCCACAGCTTCAGAGGTGTCGGCAAACTGATTTAAAGCCGCAAGTTTCTGCCGCAGGCGCTGCATAAAAACGGGAACGTCTGAAGCCGTAGCGTTGAGAGCCAACACCGCGAATTGGCCCTCACCGATGCGCGCGACCAAATCAGCATCGCGGAAACACGATGTTAAGACGTCACTCACCCCCATGAGCGCGCGGTCGGCGGAAGCAACTCCAAAATTGGCACGCAGCTCCGGCAAATTTTCAAACAGCGCACACAGCAGGATGCAGTTTCGCTGCTCGAATCGAGACGAGTCGAATGCACGGGCGCCCAAAGTTTGCAGGCCTTCGCGATTGTAGAGGGTTGTTAGTGGATCTCGTAAGAGGTCGACCAGGCCGTGAACCGTGTTTCTTTCCAGTGCAACGGTAAGCATACGGGCCACTGTCGGCAAATCTAGTTCTTCTCTCAAAAGAAAACCGATAGCTCCGTCCTGCAAGCAGGCCAACGCAATTTGTTTGTTTTCGGTTGGCGCTACCACAATTAGCGGCACGTTAGGAACGGACCTGTGAGCGACGCGGACAGCATCTCGAGGATTCCGCGAAATGGTGGACAAATCCAGAAACAAAATATCCGGATGAAAAACTTTTAGAATATCCAGCAGCGCTTCGGAAGAAGATACCGTGGTGAGTTCAAGCATCTGCTCCATCTGAGAGCATGCCGCCGAGAGAGGTGGCACCAGGTCAGTCAGCGTTGTACCAGCCAACATTATACGAAGTTTTTTTTCAGCCATGAAAGCACTTGAAGAATAAAGGGGTTGAACCCCGGCCTGCCAGCGTGTATTTCAGCGACTAACTCATTTTCTCGCAATATGATGCAGAGTCAAGGACTCGTTCCGCTTCCAGTCGCATATCGCTTAGACCGGGTGCAGGACTGGTTCCGAGCGCCGAAGAAAAAAAACCGCTATTCCAGCAATCAGACCGCCAGAAATAATGACGCCCTCCCAGAGTAGACCGACGGCAAGCACCAGCGATGCCGAGGCTCCAAACGGCACGAGCAACGCTACTAGCGCGGCTTCTCGAACGCCGATACCTCCTTGGGTGAGCGGTATGAGGGCGGCAAGTTTTGCCAGAGGCCACGCAAACAGCCAGACCCGTAAAGGAAGCGTCAAGCCGCAGGAAGACGCCAGCAACGCGGTAAGCGCAAGTAGCACGGATTGAATGCCAAGGCCAAGAAGCCATCCAACAAGAAGTATGTGCGGTCTGCGCGACACCGAGCGCAGCGCATAACGAAGGCGCGCAAGATAACGTCTGGCGCGGAAGGAGCGGCCTCGAAGAAGCGGCCGTCGAAGCAGAACAGAGAGCATTAGAAGAAAAAGCACCACCGCGGTGACCCAGGAAAAAACTCGAACGGCAGGAGAGCGCAACTGGAACGGAAGTGATCCGGACAAAAGGCAAAGGCCAAGGGTCACAAGAGCGCCTTGCGCGGCCACATCAAGGAACCGGTCGGCGATATTTCCGGCTAGTACTGCCGCGGGACTGGGGCTACGGCGCAGCCCCACCGCGAGCCTGACCAAATCGCCGCCAACGATCGAGGGAAGGAAAAGGGTTGCGAAAAGTCCGCCGGCGTAACACTGCGCGGCGGTGGCGAAATCCAGTCGAGCGCCGGCGCTGTTCACCACGGTGCGCCACTTGACAATGCCAAGAACGTGAGCCGACAGATAAATGATTAGGATGGCGATGAATCGGCTTAGGGGAATCCGCGCGAACGCGGCGCGTAACGGTCCGAGAGGCAAGTAATGAAATAGTGTGCCCAGGATCAATCCAGCTGCGGTCCAACGCACAACAGGAAGAATCCAAGCCGGATATTGGCGTTGACGAGAGCTAATCATGGGCGAGAAATCAGGAGAATTTCCAGCGATGAAAAAGAACAAGACTGATGCAGAACATTAAATGTCAAACACCTCGTTAATTTTGGCGGCCAGGTCGAAATCAAGTTTGCTGATGCCCTTCACACTGTGCGTGTTGAGATCGATCTCAACTTTGTTCCATACATTAAACCATTCGGGATGATGGTCCATGGCTTGGGCAATGAGCGCGACACGGGTCATATTGCCGAAAGCGGCGGCGAAATCCTTGCATTCGAACGCGCGGTGAAGTTTCCCATTTCGAAGTCGCCAGCCGGGAACGCCCGCTAAAAGTTCATTAATCTCGCTCTGCTTTAGTTTTTTCGCGGCCATAAATAACCCTCCTGCAAATGGACGTTTCCAACCATTATGGGGTTGCGAACCTGCGGCAGCAAGGAATGAAAGAGCCTGTAAATTCGAATCAACTCCCGGTTTTGCGTTGCCACCATTCGGGAATTCCTTTACGCTGATAAGCTCACTGTACGCTAAAGAAATACGTCGATAAGACCCCGCTACTAAACTGGAGAAATTTTGAAGAAGAAGATTCGAGCGATTCAGTACGGATGTGGCCCGATAGGCATATCGATCGCGCTTCTGATGCGCCAAAAAAAAGCGATTGCAATTGTGGGCGCGATTGATACCGATCCCGCGAAAACAGGGCGTGACCTGGGGGATGTGGCAGGGGCGCCAGATGCCCCGTGGGGAATAAAAATTTCCGCGGATGCGGAAGAAGTCCTGGGAAAATCAGCGGACATCGTAATTCACTCCACGTCCTCGTCACTGCCGAAGGTGATGGATCAATTATTGGCGTGCCTCGATGCGCAGGCGTGTATTGTTTCGACCTGCGAAGAGCTTTCCTACCCGTACCGGACTTATCCGGAGTTAGCGGCAAAACTGGATGCCACTGCAAGAGATTTGGGCGTGGCGCTGGTCGGAACCGGAGTGAATCCAGGTTTTGTGATGGATAAGCTGGTGGTCACGCTGGCAGCCGTGTCGCAAAGAATTGAGCACGCCAGAGCTGTACGAATTGTGGACGCGGGCAAGCGTCGGCTGCCATTGCAGAAAAAAGTTGGCGCGGGACTTACGGTTGAGGAATTCAAGGAAAGAGTGCTCGCGCGAACGATCAAGCATGTCGGGCTGCCGGAATCTGTCGCACTTGTTGCGGATAGCTTGAACCTGGGCGTGGACGAAATTACGGAAACGATCGAACCAATGGTTGCGAAGGAAAGAGTGCAGACCGATTTTCTGACCGTGGAAGCGGGGCAAGCCGCGGGGGTCCACCAAATCGCGAGAGGCTTTGCGGGCGGGAAGGAACGCGTTTATTTGGAATTGCAAATGTATGTTGGAGCGAAAGAGCCATCAGATACCGTCGAGCTGATGGGTCACCCAAACATCAGTCTTGTCATTCCCGGAGGCTCGCCTGGGGATATCGCCACGGCGTCCGTGGTGGTCAACACTATTCCTGCGATTCTGGATGCGCCCGCGGGACTAAGAACCTCACGAGACTTGCCGATTGGATTTTTCTCTCCAGAAGCCTTGCCCTAGCATGAATCAATTTTCTAAGAATCGAACCGGATTCAATGGCCGGATGGATTCGCTTACTTTTTCCAAAAATTGATGATTGCGGAGTAGTCCACATCCTCTTTCGACGCAGCCTTGACTGCGGCATGAATATCGCGCTCCGCCGCAGTCGCCGGCAAAGTTACACCAAGCTCCGCAGCCAGATCGAGGGCCAGACTCAGATCCTTGTGCATCAACCTCAATGGAAAGCTGGGCTTAAACTCGTTACCAAGCATCAACGGCGCCTTTACGTCCAGAAGCGGCGACCGCGCCATGCTGGCTTGCATCACCTCCACAAGTTGTTCACCTTTTAGACCCGCCGCTCTGACCAAGGCAATAGACTCGGCCAATGCTCCAACCTGCAGAGCGAGCAACATATTCATTGCCAGTTTGATGGTTTGGCCCGCTCCGTTTGGTCCCAGATGAAACCATTTCTTCCCCAATACTTGTAGGACCGGTTCGACTTTCTTCAAAATTTCCGCGCTACCCCCCACCATGAAAAGCAGTTCACCCTTTCGCGCTCCCCAGTCCCCGCCGGTAACCGGGGCATCCAGAAAATCGACACCGCGCTCCGCGCAAGCGCCAGAAATTTTCTTGGCAAGAGCTGGAGAAACAGTGCTGGAGTCCATATAAACGCTGCCGCGTTTCAACGCCGCGAGCGCTCCATCATTTTTATCTGGATGGCCCCAAAGAACTTCTTCCAGCGCGGGAGGATCACTAACAATGGTGATCAGCAAATCGCATTCAGCGGCAACTTCGCTCGGAGAGCTGGCAAGACGAGCGCCGGCGGCTACTAATTCTGCGGCGCGGGAAGGCGTGCGGTTCCACACCGTGAGCGCGCGGCCAGCTTTCAACAAATTCATGCCCATCGGACGTCCCATCAGACCAAGTCCGATCAAACCAACCTTTTGGTATGGGATTGCACTCGTTTCCACAAAAAACCTCCAGGCCCCGATTTTAAGAGCGCTCCAACCTCAAATTGTAACCGAAACAAAACGAAATTTGGATGGGACCAGTTGGGGAGTCTAAACGATTTTTGCTGGATGGGTGGGATTCAGAAATGAAGCACTGCCGCCAAATGCAGACGCGGCCTGGGTGCGTGATTTCGTGTCCTTCTCGGTGGGATGATTCCCGGCGCAACGCTCGTCTACCGCTTCCTTCGCGTCTTCGAGCTTAACGATGTACTGGTAAGGAATCTCCCAGCGAAAGTGCCTGCTTTGGCCGTGCTGTTCGAAATGCTGTTCCAGGAAGATGGAACGCCCGGAATCCGCGACAAATGTTCCAGAAGCCGGAAGAACGATGTCACCAGCGCGATACAGCACTTCCACTTTGTGACGTAGAAAATTTGAATAACGTGCCATGTATACCCAGTTTCCGCACTGTTAGTACTTCGTGCAATAGTACGAAAGGACTCCCTACCAAGTTGTGGAAAAACGAAGGAATTGAGATGGGAACCAATCTGCAGGACAAGAAGAGAGACAATTCTTGACTTTTCCCGCAGGCGGGATATTCTCGGCGACTCGCATACATCCAGGAGAAAACTGATGAGAAAACTGGGAACCTTCTTCGTTGTGATTTTGCTGACCTTAATCGCTCGGACGGCGGAGGCGCAGAAGCCTGAGGCGAAGACCTACGTGCTGAAGGCCGCGCGGATGTTTGACGGCAAGGCTAACGCGGCTACCACGCCGGGGCTGGTAGTGGTGCGTAACGGCAAAATTATTGGGGTCGGCTCGGGCGCGGCTCTGCCGGAAGGCGCGGAGGTGCTCGATTTAGGGGATGCAACGCTATTGCCGGGATTTATCGATGCGCACACGCACCTGACTTTTATGTATGCCGAAGATTGGAACAAGGCCCAGCTCGACGAACTGCAGAAGACGATACCAGAGCGCACGCTGGACGCGACGGCGAATGCAAAGGTAACACTGATGGCGGGATTTACCACCGTGCGGGATGTGGGGTCGAGCGATTACATCGATGTGGGACTGAGGAACGCGATCCGCGATGGCGTTGTGACGGGGCCGCGCATGCTCGTGACGGTGCATGCTCTCGGGGCCACCGGCGGCCACTGCGATGAGCAGGCGGGATTTCGTGCCGGACTTTTTGCACGCGAAACGGGCCCGGGAGAGGGAGTGGTCAACGGTGCGGGGGAGGCGCGCCACGCGGTGCGGCTGGACCACAAGTATGGGGCAGACATGATTAAGGTGTGTGCGACGGGCGGGGTGCTTTCGCTGACGGATGACGTGGACACGCCGCAACTCACTCAGGAAGAGCTGAACGCGATTACTGACGAAGCGCGCGCCCTGCGACTGAAAACGGCTGCGCATGCCCACGGCGCGGAAGGAGCGAAGCGCGCGATTCGCGCTGGAATCAGTTCGATTGAGCATGGCTCGTTTCTGGATGACGAAGCGAGAGACATGATGAAGGAACGAGGTATCTATCTGGTCCCGACACTCATGGCTGGGCAGGGATTGAAAGAGCGTTTGGAAAAAGGCGGTTACATCCCTCCCACAATACGACTGAAGGCGGAACAAGCCTTGGCGGCAATGCACGGAAATTTTCGCAAGGCTCTGGAGAAGGGCGTGAAGATAGGACTCGGCACGGATGCGGCGGTCTACCAACATGGGCGCAACGCCGAGGAATTTCACCAGATGGTGGACCTGGGAATGAAACCGGTGGACGCGCTGAAAGCCGGAACGTCTTCGGATGCAGACCTTCTGGGAATTGCGGATAAGACCGGTACGCTGGAAACGGGCAAATGGGCAGACATCGTGGCGGTGCCGGGAAATCCGCTGGAAAATATACGGCAGACCGAAAAGGTATTTTTTGTGATGAAAGAAGGAATTATCTTTCGGAATGACCGGGCAGCCACGCGCTAAGACTGAATCAGCTTTCGAGTTTGAAACGCGTCGAAGCGAGACGATAAAGACGACGCCATAACAGCCGATTGATAAGCACCACCACAGTGGCCATGATTAAAGTGGCCGCCAGCAAAATATCAAACCTGCCGCTATCGCTGGCGCGGCTGATGGTGCTGCCCAACCCAGCGGTCGAAACAATCCTTCCTTGAAAATGGAAATATTCCGCGACGATACTGGCGTTCCACGCCCCACCAGACGCGGTGAGCAGTCCCGTAACGAGATAAGGAAAGATTCCCGGAAGTATCAAGTAGCGCCAGCGCGCCCAGCGGCCAAAACGATAAATGCGCGAAGCCTCTTTTAAGTCCGTAGGAATGGCCATGGCTCCGGCGATCACATTGAAAAGGATGTACCACTGCGTGCCAAGGAGCATCAGGCCCATCGCGGCAATTTCCAGCCCGCCGCGCATGCGAATCAAGAAAAGTAAAATCACCGGAAAAAGCGCGGTGGCGGGAATGGATGCGGCGATCTGCACGAGTGGCTGGGCTATGCGCGCGAATCGCGGATTGAAACCAATTGCAACGCCGACCGGCACCGTCCAAAGCGCGCCGATAAGAAGCGCGGCGTTAACACGGAGAAAGGTCAGTGCCGCGCTTCGCAACAGCGCGGAATAATCCTCTCGATGCAAACCCGCAATTTCGCTACCCGCGTGAAATATCGCAAAGCCAAGTCCCACTAGTACAGTAGAGCCCAAAATCCAGCCAATCCACGGGCGCGATTGTTCCGCTTTGGGATGGGAAAACGTCCTGGCGGCACGGCGCGCGCCGCCTGCGAAAACGAGGGTGAGCCGGCTGAAAAAGGGAAGAACCAGGAATCGGTACGCGCGGATAACGAACGACGCCTTGCCAAGAAAAGTGAGAATGGAATGGCGCGACTTGTCGCCGCTTTCCACCTGCTCAAATTTAAATTTATCGGCCCAGAGAATAACCGGGCGCCAGATCACTTGGTCGAGCAGCACGATAACGCCAATCATGGTGCCTACGCCCCACAGCAGGGCGCGAGTATCGCCGTGGCTCGCGGCAGTTTGCAGATAGGAACCAAGCCCGGGCAGACGAAAATCGCGATCGCCCAGTACAAACATTTCGCAAGCCATCAGAAAAAACCAGCCGCCCGCGACCGACATCATCGAATTCCACACCAGGCCGATAGTGGAGAAAGGCAAATCAAGCTGTGCGAATTTTTGCCAGCGCCCGAAGCGGTAGATGATTGCGGCTTCTCTAAGTTCGCGGGGAACAGTTTTAAGCGAAGAATAAAAACTAAATGCGATATTCCACACCTGTCCGGTGAAGATCAGCAGAATCGAGCCGATTTCCAAACCAACCTGACGGTTAGGAAACAGCGCAACCATCGCCACCATCACGCCCGGCAGAAAACTTAATACCGGAATCGACTGCAGAATATCCAGCAGCGGAACCAAAATAATTTCCGCGCGGCGCGAACTGGCGGCGACATAACCATAGCCCAGCGCGAATGCCAGGCTGAATGCATACGCCACGCTGATGCGCACCAGGGAATACAAGGCGTACAGCGGAAGAATGGAAGGACGTTGCGAGATCTTGGCCCCGGGCACGGCGGGGCCCAACCACGATCGACCAATAGAGTAAACGCCATAAATCGCGGCGAAGACAAAAATTAAGACACCTAGATCGATGAGGAAAGCCCACCGCGAATGCGCACCCCGCGCGCGAACTAAGCCGGGCGGAAGAGGGGCAGGGGACTGCGCGGCGATTGCATTTCTAGGCACGTTTTCTTCAGGATTCCGTGAGGATCAGCTTGCCGGTAGAAGCATCGTAGTCGAAAATTTCCGCGTAACGGCCCCATTGCAGCGCAGTTTCCAGTTGGCGATGAGCTTCTTCTTCGCTGAAATGCTCATCGAGCAAATCGTGAAAGAATTCAGCGGGAAGCGTGCGATTGGCTTTAGCCTTGAGCGCTTGTTCCATTTGACGTAGCAACGGAACATTCGCAAGGGCGGCTTTGCGAAAGATGGCTTTACGCTGCTGGATATCCGCGGCCGCAAATTCCTGGCCTTCTGGCGTGATGATCGCGTCACCCTCTTCCACCTTCAGCATGCCCAGCAGTACCGCGGTATCCACGGCGGGAAGCAGAGCGTCGACTTCCAAACTAAGGTCGCGCGCCAATTGATGCAGATCCGCCTTTCCACCTTGGTCGGCGAGAATTTCCATTAAGCCGGCCACTCCGCCCGGACGCGTGTGCGGCAACATGATGATGTGTTTTTTGCCGGTAGCGTGGGTCCCTTCTGAAGCGGGAATCAATTCTCCGGCGTGATCGGGTTTGGTCAGCGCGCGATAGATGGCGTCAACAAGCTCGACGAATTCTGGCATTTTATGATCGCGCGGATGCGCAATGTCCACGGTAAAATTCGCGTGGATGTGGGCAGGATTGCGCCCCAAAACTATAATCCGATCCGCGAGTTCCACCGCTTCCTCGATATTGTGCGTGACAATAAAAATCGCGCGCGTTGGAATCTTTTTGTCCAGCCATAGCTCAAGCAATTCCCCGCGAAGCGTTTCCGCGGTAAGCACGTCGAGCGCGGAAAAAGGTTCGTCCATAAAAAGGACTTCAGGCTCTACGACGAGCGCGCGAGCCACACCGACACGCTGCTTCATCCCTCCGGATAATTCCTTGGGATAAGCCGATTCGAAACCGTCCAGACCCACAGCGTCAATGATGCGCAACGCGCGCTTGTCGCGTTCTAATCGAGGCATGCCCCGAGCTTCGAGAGGCGCTTCCACATTTTCGAGAACCGTAAGCCAGGGAAAAAGCGCAAAGCTTTGGAAAACGATGCCAACGTTTGGACTCTCGTCGCTGAGAGGGTGCCCGTGCCACAAGACGCTCCCCGCAGAAACCGGCGAGAGGCCGGTGAGCATGCGCAACATGGTGGATTTTCCGCAACCTGACGGTCCGAGTAATGCAATGATTTGACCCGGGAAAATGGCGATGTCCGTGGGCGCAATCACCTGGATGCGGCTGCCATCGGGCTGGGGATAATATTTTTCCAGCCGGCGCGCTTCGATTATTGGTTCCACGGCGATGGTCGAGGTGGTCATCTGGCGTGGCTATTATCGCCTAATTGCATGCATGCGCGAAGACGAATAGTATTCGCGAGAAACTTTGCGCTGCGGTTACAATGCCTGCACCTTTTATGAAATCCATTTCAGCCGGCTCGACGCAATCGTCAACTTCCATTCGCTGGCGGGGAATTGCGCTGCTTTTATGCGCTCTCACAAGCGTCATTATCGTGTTGCCCATTTTTTGGTTGGGTAGCGCGTCGGGGCACGATTTTGAATTTCACGCCGCGTCGTGGATGGACGCAGCATCGCAATGGAAGGATGGAATTTTTTATCCGCACTGGACAAAATGGACGAACCACGGCTTTGGCGAACCGCGTTTTATTTTTTATCCGCCGGCTTCATGGTTATTGGGCGCGGCTTTGAGTCTTTTGGTGAGTTGGAACTCTGTCCCTGTCGTGATCATAATTTTATCGCAAACATTTGCGGGATTATCGGCATTCACGCTCGCGCGCCGGATGGTGGATGAAAAATACGCGATCTTTGCGGCAGTTTGTTACGCGGCAAATCCAAATGTACTGCTTATGGTGTATTTTCGTAGTGATTACGCCGAATTATTGGCCTGCGCCTTTTTTCCCTTGGTAGTGCTATACACTTTAGAACTTGGCGAGCTGCTGGAAACTCGAACCAGGCTCAAACATGCCCCACTGATTTTTTTTGCGCTGAGTTTAGCCGCGGTCTGGCTCTCAAATGCGCCCGCCGGAGTAATTGTCAGCTATTCCGCCGCCGGCCTTTTTCTCTGGGCCGCATTATCACACCGGAAGTGGAAGCCGCTGCTTCGCGGCGGCGCAGCCCTGGCGTTAGGGTTCGGAATCGCATCGTTCTATCTACTGCCGGCCGCCTATGAACAAAAATGGGTGAACATTGGCCAGGCGTTATCCCCGGGTTTGCTCCCAATAGAAAATTTTTTGTATACAAAAGTCACGGACGTTGAGCACACCGCGTTCAATGCGATAGCGTCGACCATCGCCCTTGGACTTTTGGTGATCACCGCACTCGCGGCAGCCACATTAAAACATCAGAATTCCCGCATAGCAAACGCAGCGTCGCAGAAAAGCTGGACGGCGTTGATGGTTCTCGCAGGGACCGCGGGATTGCTGATGTTTCGTATTACTTTTATATTTTGGCAATACCTGCCCAAATTGCGATTCGTTCAATTTCCCTGGCGTTTCATGTCTATCCTAAGCGTGTGCTACGCGTGCCTGGTAGCCGGAGCGATGGTGCGTCGCTTTGCGTGGTTCTGGTTGGCTGTGGTAATCGCATTCGCTTCGGCAACGGGAATTTTCCTGGTGAAGCATACGTGGTGGGATCCGGACAATATGACGACCTTGCAAGAAGCTGTGGAGCAAGGTGACGGGTTTGACGGCACTGATGAGTATGATCCGCGGGGCGACGACCACCTCAATCTTCCGCTGCGCGCGCCACTGGTTCAGGTGTTGCCGTCGGAAGATGCACCCTCGCCCGCTGGGCTGGATGTTCATGTCCAGACGCCGATATGGACCACCAATAGAAAAGAAGTGCGCGTAAACACCCCAGAGCCAGTTCGGCTGGCGCTGCGAGTTTTAAATTATCCGGCTTGGCGGGTGGAAGTGAATGACAAAACTGTGCAGCCGGAAAGCGCTGATGATTTCGCGCAGATGATTATTCCGCTGGAAGCCGGAAACTCAGAAATTAAAGTAAGTTTTGCAAGAACCTGGGATCGCACTGCGGGAATGATATTAAGTGCCGGCAGTATTTTATTGATGCTCGCATTGGCAACACGTCGCCAAAAAATTATTCAGTCAGCAACGCCTGACTAGCGGCGATCGACTGAAGGGTGACGAATGTCTTGTCCTTGCACGATATAGATGACGTCTTCGGCGATGTTGGTGGCGTGATCCCCGATACGCTCGAGATTTTTTGCCACGAGGATTAACTCGAAAGCGGGAAAAACCACGCTGGAATCCCCCATCATGTACGTAAGCAGTTCCCGGAAGATCTGGTCTCGATAGTGATCGACCTGGTCGTCGGTGGCCAGAACCTTCTGCGCCAAATCCACATCGCGGCGGACCACCGCGTTCAGCGCGCTGCGAACCTGTTCTTCGACAAGCTCGCTCATTCGCGGAAGATCGACGTAAGGCTTTACTCGCGGGTGACGCAGGATGCGCAGTGAAGCTTGCGCGATGTTCATGGCCTGGTCGCCGATGCGCTCAAGATCGTTGTTGATTCGCGAGACCGCCAGAACAAAACGCAAATCGACGGCCATAAGCTGGTGAAGAGCCAGCAACTGAACGACGCGGTCGTCAACCTCAAGTTGCAGCTCATTGATGGCATCTTCCTCGTCAATGACGCGTTTCGCGAGTTGCTCGTCCGTATCCAAGACAGAATGAACCGCTTGGTGTACGGAGCGTTCCGCGAGACTGCCCATCCAGAGCAGCCTCTCCTTCAATTCATTCAAATCTCTTTCGAAATGACGTTCCATGAAGTCCTTCTCCCCGACCCCCATGCGAAAAACTTAGTCACCCGCCGCCCCGGCGGCCGCCTCATCCGAATCGGCCGGTAATATATGCTTCGGTGCGTGGATCGCTAGGCGTAGTGAATAGATGCGGCGTCGTGCTGAACTCAATCACCTGCCCGGCAAGAAGAAATGCCGTGAAATCGCTGACACGCGCGGCTTGCTGCATGTTATGAGTGACGATAACGATAGTACAAATCTGTTTCAATTGAACGAGCAATTCTTCAATTTTTGCGGTGCTAATCGGATCGAGCGCGGAGCACGGTTCATCTAAAAGCAGCACTTCAGGCTCGACGGCAAGAGCGCGAGCGATGCACAGCCTCTGCTGCTGTCCGCCGGAAAGCTCGTAAGCGGATTTGTGCAGGTGATCTTTTACTTCATCCCAGAGAGCGGCGTTTCGCAAACTCTTTTCCACCGCTTCTCCCAGCGGGATTTTGGAGCCGTTGATGCGCAGTCCGTAAGCAACGTTATCAAAAATTGATTTCGGGAAAGGGTTCGCACGTTGGAACACCATGCCTACGCGGCGGCGAAGCGCGGTAACGTCCTCCGCCAAAATATTTTGCCCGTCAATGAGAATTTCGCCATCGAGGCGGGTGTTATTTATGGTTTCGTGCATGCGGTTCAGGGTGCGCAAAAGAGTGGATTTGCCGCAACCTGAGGGACCGATGAGGGAAGTGATTTTGCCGCTCGCTATGCCCAGGTTAACGTCAAACAAAACCTGTTTGGGGCCATAGAAAAAATTCACCTTGCTGATGTTCATGCGCATCGCCAAGGCCGCCTGGGGTTCGCGGTTACCCGGAGCCGGCGCGTTAGGGGTTAAGTTGAGGGGCACGGAGGGCCTCGCTGACGCTTGCATGATTATGTCCTTGGTGCTGCCATACCACGGGCCAAAATTGACCGTGCAACGATATTTATTACCAGAATCAAGCCTAGCAGAACCAGTCCCGCTGCCCAAGCCTGCCGATGCCAATCTTCATACGGAGACATGGCATAATTAAAGATCATAACTGGCAAAGATGCGGTAGGCTGCCGCCATCCTGGACTCCAGAAGAGATTGCCCAGAGCCGTGAAAAGCAGCGGGGCGGTCTCGCCGGCAACTCGCGCGAAGGCCAAAAGAATTGCAGTAAGAATGCCCCGGTAAGCGGCAGGAATGACGACCGTGGCTACAGTCTTCCATTTGCTTGCGCCCAGGGCCATGGCCGCTTCGCGAAGAGCTCGCGGAACCGCGCGTAAGAACTCTTCGGTGCTGCGAAGCGTGATGGGAATCATCATCAGGCCAAGAGCAAAACCGCCGGCAAGAGTCGAAAATTGTTTGAAAGGCAGCACCACCAGGCTGAAAGCAAAAATTCCAATAACAATCGAAGGCACGCCGTTGAGCAGGTCCGCGGCATAACGAATCACAAATGCCGGGGTAGGCGAACTGAATTCCGCCAGGTAAATCGCCCCCAATACACCAATGGGCACGCCCAGGAGCGATGCCAGGAAGAGCAGCTTGGCGCTGCCGACGATGGCATTTGCCATGCCACCGCCCGTTTCGCCGACGGGCGCGGGCAGTTTAACGAAGAAGTCCCAGTTGATGGAAGTTCCGCCATGGTAAACCAGATATCCTAGAATAAAAAAAAGTACGCCGACGGTAACCAGCGCGCACAGGCCCGTCATGGCGAGCATGAAGTTGCTCAATTGCTTGCGCCAACGTAAACGAAGGCTCATGCGTTCTCCGTACCCCCGCCTTTTTGCATCGTGAAAACGATCAGCAATCGTGCAAGTCCGTTCAGGATAAATGTAAGGAAAAACAGAACGAGACCAAGCTCAATCAAGGCTTGCGTGTACAGCGCTCCCGTGGCTTCCGTGAATTCATTGGCAATCACCGCGGCGATCGAGTAACCAGGAGAAAAGAGCGACGCACTGATTGTGGGAGTATTGCCGATCACCATGGTTACCGCCATGGTTTCGCCCAGGGCGCGAGCCAGCGCCAGGAAAATTGAACCCATGATGCCTGCGCGCGCAAAGGGCACAACTACCTTCCAGGTGGATTCCCACTTTGTGGACCCGAGAGCCAGAGCAGCTTCTCGTTGATCGCGAGGAACCGAAAGCAACACTTCGCGCGACACGGAAATAATATAGGGAATAATCATGATGGCCAGGACAATGCCTGCGGTTAAAAATCCGATTCCATATATTGGACCCTGGAAAAGCGGAAGAAAACCGAGCGTGCTCTTAAGCGCCGGCTGCACATATTGGCGCATCACCGGAACCACGATGAACACCCCCAGAAAGCCGTAGATGACGCTGGGAATCGCCGCGAGCAAGTCGATAAAAAATTCGAGGGAATCGGAAAGCCGCTGGGGAGCGAGTTCGGCGAGAAAAATGGCCGCGCCGATCCCAAGGGGAACGGCGATGACCAGAGATATCAGTGCGGTGAGCAGAGTACCGTAAATGAACGGAAGGGCGCCAAACTGGTCAAAAATCGGATCCCAAATTGAAGTTCGAAAAAAAGCAAAACCAAATTTGTGCCTGGGCAAAGCAGAGCCCTGCCATAATTCATAAATCAGCAGCAAGGTGACGAATACGACCGACGCGGCGAATAAAAAAGTGATGATTCGCGCGATTTCGTCGCCCTCGCGCATGCGGCTGAAAAACGAGCGCGAGCCCACCGTCGGGCTCGCGCTCGGAACTGTAGTCGTAGTGGTGGCCATTACTTTTTACTGAACTTTGTTCAGGGCTTTCAGTTCCTTGCTCACTACTTCCTTGGGAAGTTTGGCGTAGGCCAGTTTTTCGACGTCATTCTGACCATCTGTTAGCGCCCACTTTAAGAATCCCTTTAGTGCATCCCGCTTTTTAGTATCTTGAAATTTTTCCGGGATCAGCAGCCAGGTGTAGCTCGCGATGGGATACGCCGTTTTGCCCGCCGGATTCGTGATGGAAACTCGAAAATCATCAGGCATTTCCTTTGCGGTTGCAGCGGCAGCCGCCGTA
>DATNME010000099.1:0-84857 GCA_035602385.1 Candidatus Dormiibacterota bacterium | reverse complement strand
CGGGGAGGTTCAATCCATCATTCGTGCGACCGCGGGCTGGGGGAAAATTACCGTTCTCGAAGAAATACGCGCGGCGCTGGGCATCAGCCATGACCATATTATTTACATGGGCGACGGCAGCTCCGATCTTCCCGTCATGATGCATGTGAATCAGCACGACGGTCTCACCATCGCGGTTTCCGAAGCTAAATTCATTACCCGCGTCGCTCGCCGGACGGTGCTTAGCGACAACGCCATGAGCGTTCTCATTCCAGTGCTGGAGGAAGTTCTACGCTGGGATTCCGGTCGGATACGCCGACTCTTCGCGTCTTACGGTCTCACTGTGCGCGAATGGGATAAAATGCGCACCGATACGCTTACCATTCAGGACTCCACAGCCGAGCCATTTGCGGCAGTCCAAACCATCTCCTAATATTCAGACCCGGCGCGCCTCTCGATTACGGAAGGCGCGCCTTTTTTATTGAGTATCGTCTGACCACCCAGCTGTCCTAATCTGCCGGCTCTGCTGTTACACTATTGAACTTCTTCACATCTTGTTCGGAAAGAGGATTCCGCATCATGGCGAACGTTAACACCACAAAAGGTGTCATTGGCATTCTTACCGGAGGCGGGGACGTTCCCGGACTTAACCCTGCGATTCGGGGAGTGACACTGCGCGCTCTGCACGAGGGCTACAAGGTAATCGGTTTGCGGCGCGGTTGGGCCGGCATCGTGGAAATGGTTCGCGATAAGAATTACGACAACTCGAATAATTTTCTGGAGCTTACCGAACCGGTCGTCAATCGCGCGGGCCGCACCGGCGGCACTTTCCTTCATTCTTCGCGTACCAACCCCGGCCGAGTCGCGAAGTCCAGCGTTCCGCCACATCTCAAGGACCAGTTCACAGCCGAAAAAAACGACCTTACGCCTGAAGTCTTAAAAAATCTCGCTTGGCTCGGCATTGATACGCTTATCCCTATCGGCGGTGATGACACCCTGAGCTACGGCGTGCGCCTCAACAAAGAAGGTTTCAAAGTCATCGCCATTCCAAAGACCATGGACAACGACGTTCCCGGCACGGATTATTGCATCGGATTCAGCACGTGTATCACGCGCACCTTGCAATTGGTCAATAACCTTCGCACCTCCGCCGGCTCTCATGAGCGGTTCATGGTCCTCGAAGTTTTCGGCCGCTACGCGGGATTCTCGGCGATTTTGCCCGCCATGGCTGGTGCCGCGGACCGCTGTGTTATCCCCGAATATAGATTCAATATCGAGCGTTTGACGGAATTGCTGGTGTACGACCGCAATAAAAATCCCAGCCGTTATTCCACGGTATTGGTATCAGAGGGCGCGATGTTCGAAGGCGGAGACATGATGTTTGAGGGCGAAGCCGCCGACGCCTTCGGCCACAAAAAATTGGGCGGTATCGGCGATTTGGTTTCGGCAAAAGTGAAAGAACTTTCCGTCAAATTCAACGACGGTAAATCCGTGGACATCATCAATCAGAAGCTTGGGTATATGGTGCGTTGTGGCGATCCCGATGCCATCGATTCCATTGTTCCCATGGCTTACGGCACTTTGGCGATGGACCTTTTGCTGAAAGGCGTCCACGGCCGGCTGGTGGTGTTGAAAAACGGCATCTATGGCGACATACCCATTGAATCGATTGCCTCTACAAAAAAGCTCGTGGATGTGGCCGAGTTCTATAACACCGATCGGCTACGCCCAAAATTCGCCAACTTTTCGGGTAAGCCGCTTTTCTTCATGACCTGAAATCTTTGCCAAAAGACGCTTCAAACCGCTTGGCTACTGTCGCCAAGCTGTGGCAAACTATTCTCATGGGAAATAAAGACGCCAAAAAACGCGAAACTAAAAAGCCACCAAAGAAAAAACCGACGCGCCACGAGCTTGCGCAAGCCGCTGCCGCCGCCAACCGCCTTTTCAAACAACCCGGCAAATAACTCAGACCGCCTCACCAACCTTTGCAGCTGGCCGGTTTGTGGCTGAAGCTTCCCAGTCGCTAATCTGCTCGCGCAAAGTGTTTAAACTATTCGTCATCCGGTCCGCTTCAACGTTTGTCAGCGCGTAACGTGCGGTTTGCGGATCTCCACTCTTTAACAAATTGTTGTAATCCTCGCGCAAATTAGGAAGGTCCTTTTCCGGCGCGCGCCTCCCGCGCAAAGTTTTAGCCAGCAACGAAAGCGTTTTCTCGACGTTTTGCGAAAACGTCAGATACGCGTTCCGCCCGGGCGCCGCAGCCGTTAATCGCTGGCCCGCTTCCAGGGCCATCGTCGCGTGCGCGAACCGGTGCGAACTGGCCAGCATCGCATTCCATCGTTCCATTTCCTGCAGTGTCGTTCCCGGCTCAGTTCGCAGCCGCTCCAGCGAAGCTTCCAGGTTGGATCGCGCTCGCCGCGATTCCAATCGCGTTCGCTCCAGTTCTGCCATGTTTTCAGTACTTGGATGGAACAACGCTTGCGTCACGGCGTGAAAATATTCGCGGTACGCGTCTAACAATTGCGCCATCATTTCCGGAACTCGCCCACGCTCCCACGTCGGCCACAGTGCATACGCGATCAACGCAATTGTTCCACCAGCAATTGTGTTCAAACCCCGCGCGAGAATCACGTCCTTCGGAGCTACGCCGTTGAGACTGAGCAAGAGCACTACCAAAGCGCTGATCGCCACGGCGAAAATTCCGTAATTCGCTGGACCGATCCACCGCAGTAGAAACGTAAAAACGAAAATTAACGCGATTTCTACCGCGGGACTAGTTGGATGCAAATGAAACAAGCCCGTCGCCAGTAGCAGCCCCGCCACCGTTCCAGCGATTCGCAAGACCCCTCGTGTAAACGTTGCCGTGAACTCCGGTTTCAGCACCAGCACAATCGTCATCGGAAGCCAATACGATCGATGCAAGCTGATGCTTCGCGCCACCATGTCTCCTACAGCCACGCAAGCGGCGAGTCTTATTGCATGCCGGAAAGCAACAGAACGCAGATTCAAATTGGCGCGCAAAGTGGCAAGCCGCCCATTAAAACGCAAACTCCACGGTTGCTCAGCTTCTTGCGTCGCCGCACTGGTAGTCCCCATCTCCGATGTCCCGCCCGCTAAGTCCCATGCCGCGCGCAACTGTCCGCTGAAAGCATCCATCTGATAACGCAAATCCTGAGTCACGGCCTTCAGGAAACTAGCCGGAAGCTGCTCGCTCCTTTCGCGCATTGCCTGCGTCAGCGCCTGCATCCGCGTGAGCAGGGAACTGTCCGCGCCGTGTTGTTCTTTGGAAAATAAATCCTTTGCAAGAATTTCCAGGGATTTTCCTGCGTTCTCGAGGTATTCGGTCAACAGAGGAATTCCTGCATCCGAAGGGGCTTCACGTGATAGCCGAGCCCGCAGCCGTACGAGCATCATAAGACTTAGCCGCATGCGTTCGGCTTGATTCAGCAGCGAGCGGTATCGCAGCGCTTCAAGGCTTCGTTCGCTGCTTAAACCGGAAAGCATCTCCTGGGCCTTGGTGCTATGCCCACTTGCCGGCGGCGAGACCGACGCCCGCAGCGGCGCTTCCGCAATGTTGGCCAATTCACGATAGAGCTCCGACAAGGCGCGCCGCTCTGGTTCAAAGCGCTGCACCGGCCATAGCGCGATGGAAAGCGCAGTCTGCAAAAGGCCCCCGGCCAGCGCCAGCAATCCGGAGATCGCTGCTTGCGATGGCGTGAGCGGTTGCGCCGCATAAATGAGCAACGACACTAAGCTAATTACACCAACGTCGCCCGCCGCCGGGCTCAGCGAAACCATTAAGCCCGCAACAAATGCCCATACAGTAGCAATCACTACTGCTAGGACCGTGTGCTTCTGAAATATTCCTCCCAAGAAAATTGCCATTGCGCACCAAAAACTGGAAGACAGCATGCGCTTGGCTCGCGCTTCATAGGGATCGCTACCATCTGAGTACGCAACGTTGAGCGCGCCGCTCGCTACCACCAAACCTCCGCGCGGCATTCCCAGCGCGAAGCCCGCTATCAATGGAATCGTGACGCCCAGCGCGTTGCGCAAGGCCTTCTGCGGCGACATCATTTGCCGATCGAAAAATGTCAGGATGCGCCAAAACGCCGGCGCTACAGCGCGCTTTTCGGCTTTCGTAGCGGATCTCGAATCAGCAATAGCATTCTTCGACATGAGAGACTACATTAAGGCACTTAAGGCACGTTGTACGACAGTTTTCCTTGTTCAATGCCAACAATATCTACCCGATTCGGTGCGCAATGCATCAAAACATTTGAATACATACTCGGAGAACTTTTATGCAAAAACGAAAACTAGGAACAAGTGGCCCGCTCGTCTCCGCCCTTGGACTCGGCTGCATGGGAATGTCCGACTTTTATGGCGGCCGCGACGAAGCCGAATCCCTCGCCACAATGCATCGCGCTCTGGAGTTGGGCGTCACTTTTCTGGACACCGCCGATATTTACGGATTTGGATCGAACGAAGAGCTGGTCGGCAAAGCCATTCGCGGCGTTCGCGATCAAGTATTCCTTGCCACTAAGTTTGGGATTGTCCGCAATCAGAACAACCCCAATCTGCGTGGTGTCAACGGTAGCCCGGAATACATTCGCGCCGCCTGCGATGCAAGTTTGAAGCGCCTTGGCGTGGATACTATCGATTTGTATTACCAGCACCGGGTTGACCTGAACACTCCCATTGAGGACACCGTGGGCGCCATGGCGGAATTAGTTCGCGCCGGCAAAGTTCGCTACCTCGGTCTGTCGGAAGCTTCGGCCGCCACCGTTCAACGCGCCCATCGCGTCCACCCCATCTCCGCTTTGCAATCGGAATATTCCCTGTGGACCCGTGATCCCGAAGAAGAAGTTTTGGCGACCACGCGCGAACTTGGCATCGCCTTTGTTGCTTACAGTCCGCTCGGCCGTGGCTTTCTCACTGGACAAATCAAGCGTTACGAAGATTTAGAGGAAGGTGACGTACGGCGCGCCTCACCCCGCTTCCAGGGAGAAAATTTTCGGAAAAATTTGGACCTGGTCGATCGCGTTAGGGAAATTGCCATTGAAAAAAATTGTACGCCCGGCCAATTGGCCCTGGCATGGTTGTTGGCTCAGAGCGAACATATTATTCCTATTCCCGGAACCAAACGCCGCAAATATCTTGAAGAAAATGTCGGCGCCCTGGATGTGAAAATCACTCCCGAAGATTTGCGACGCATTGATCAAGCCGCGCCCCGCGGCGTTACCGCAGGTCCTCGCTATCCCGAAACCGCGATGTCTATGGTCAACAGGTAAAACCTATAGCGTTGCCCTTGGTACCGCCGCGCTGTTACCGTCGTCTTCATAATGAATCGCTTTGAAAATTGGTTTTGCGCCTCGTCTCTGTGGCGAACCATTACCATACGAAGTATCTTGCCCTGGGTCATCGGTGATTCAGATATCGGTGATCACGTCCTGGAAATTGGCGCGGGTTCGGGCGCTGCCACGAACGAATTATGCAAATGCGCGCGCGTTACTTCGCTGGAATATGACCCGCGCTCGGTTCGGCGACTGGCCGAGCAGCAGAAAAATTCCCGTTGCGAAGTTGTGTGTGGCGACGCAGCGGCGCTTCCTTTCGCCAGCGAAACGTTTTCATCGGCCATCGCAATTTTGGTCTTACACCATCTCAAATCGAGTGAATTGCAAGATCGTGCATTTGCCGAGACATATCGCGTCCTGCGTCCCGGCGGTGTTTTTCTTGTGCTGGAGATTTCAGGTACCTGGCTTCACCGCGTAGGCCATTTCAAAAGTACCTTCGTGCCAATTTCACCTTCCGCGGCAGTCGAGCGACTCACTAAGGCGGGCTTCTCCAGTGTCAGCTGCGAATCCCGGCATGGCGCGTTTCGCATACGCGCTTACCGTCCACCGTCATTCCATTAGTAGGGAACTACTGCGCGCGATTCACGGGGCCGAGCTCCGAACGAGTTTGGATTACGCGCAGTATCGAATCGCGTGTAATCATCCCAATAATATGCGCTGATCCGTCTTCGCTGGCGCTTACCACCGGCATTTGATTGATGTCCGCCGCAAGCAGTCTGTCCAGTAAACGCTGCAATGGTTCTTCCGGGCCGGCCCAGAGTATTTTTTCCCGCGGAATCATCACGCCCTGAACAGAAGTGCCCGCCCATTCATCTCGGGGAATAGCGTTCAAAGTGTGCACGTTCATCATGCCGGCGAGATTGTTATCGCTAACCACCATGTGACAGCGCCGGCCGGTGCGTAGCACCTCGGAACCATAATCTTCCAGCGAAAGATGGCCTCCCACAATCGGCACGTCTTGGCTCATCACATCGCCGGCGCTCAAGCCAATCAGCGAAGCGCGAATGGTTACTTGCGCGACGCTTTCCTGCGCCGCGTTACGCAAATAAAATCCAAGCAGCGCAAGCCATCCACCGATTACCAAATCTGCGTGAAATGCACGCCATGCTCCATAAGCGATCATGCCGTAAGCCACCAACTGCCCGCTGCCGCCCGCAATGCGCGTCGCACGCGAATAATCCTTCGTCACGCCCCAAACAATCGCGCGGAAAATTCTCCCCCCATCAAGTGGAAAGCCGGGAAGAAGATTGAAAAGTGCCAGCGATGCATTCGTCCAGCCCAGCCACGTGGCTAGCGCACCGGTCATTCCCTCATAAGGATAGAAGAGCGTGATCCCTAAAAATACAACTGCGAGCAACCCGCTTGCCAAGGGACCTGCGATAGCGATGTTGAATTCCTGACTGGGCTTGGCGGGCTCGCGAGCGATGCGCGCCACGCCGCCGAATAAAAATAAAGTGATGGAGATGACCCGAATTTTATAATGCTGCGCCACCACGCTATGTGACAGTTCATGAAAAACCACCGAAGCAAAAAACAAAAGGCTTGTGAGTATGCCGGTTGTCCAATGCTCTGCCGTGGACCAGTGGGGGTGTAGCTGGGTGTATTGCATCGCCAGCGACCAGGTGATTAATCCAAAAATAAAAATCCAACTGGTATGAATGTAAATCGGTATCCCGAGTATTCGCCCGATTTTTAAACCTGAAGTAATTTGCATTTTCAGCCGTTTGTATTTTCTCGCCCTCTTACATTAACCCCTCCTATGGGCCGCTGCCAAATCAATCGCATATAAAGGACTTGAACCGCGTCCCCGTCGACCCGGTGTGTGTCGTCGCACACACCAAAACGCCGTGTCATTTCTGTCTAAGCCCTTTAGTTTCAACCCGCTCACCATGGGCCGGCCTCGTGCTATTTACCGCTCAAGGAGAAACGGACATGAACACTTTTATCAATCTCGTCACTTTGGCTACGGCCACGCTGCTTGCCCTCCTCGCTGCCGCCGGGCTCGATTGGCTGCTTTTGCGCGCCGCCTTTCACGTTATGCGTCCTGCGGCAGCGCAGCAGTTAAACCGCGGCACCGGCCTCGTTGAAGGAGCGCGAAAAGTAGCTCGTGCGTTTCGCGCCGATCGTTAGAGAGATAGCAAAAGTTCTCACTAGTTTCTAAGCAAAGAAAGGAAATTTCCGTGATTGCCTTGAAATATTTCTTGACGCTTCTAGCCACTGGTTTTTTTTCGGCCGCCGTAGGAATTGTGATTTTTGACATTTACGCGGCGCGGCAACTCCGTCTTCTGTTAATGCGCGCCGCCGATGACTCCGCTATATCGCAAACTCCGCCTGGCTATCGCCCCTTCGACCGCGTCCGCTGGAAGTTGGCGCGGCAACTCGTAACCATCGGCTGCCTGCCAGGTAGTACCCTTACCGGAATCTCGCAGCCAGCACGCAATTTATTACCAGGCCTAGGCGATTAACTAGTAGAGAAGAGCCGTGTTGCAAACCCTGAACCAGCCTTTTGCAGCGTGATATCATCGGCTTGCTTTCGCATAGGAAAGGTAATGTTTTACATCATGCACCGTTCTTGTCGGCTCGCCGCAGATTATCGCTCGCGTTTTCTTCTGCAACTTGCGAATGCGTCCGTTCCGGGCGCTGATAAGCGCATCCATTGTTCGCTGAACTCCAGTCGCGGAGCACGTTCATGAGTTTTCGCTCCAAGCTCTTTCTTGTTTTTACCCTTACCGTTCTCGGCTCCGTATCTCTGGTTGCCTACGGCGTTACCCATTACACTCGCGCAGGGTTTGAGCAGTTGGATCAACAGCGGACCGAGGCGCTTGTTTCACAATTCAATAAGGAATTCGTGCAGCGGGGTGACGAGATTGTTCATCAGGTCAAAAATATAACCAATTCCGAGATTACGCTTCGTACCGCGATAGATCTCGCTCGACCTAACGCCGACCAGTCCCTTTACGTTCACGATGCCAAAGGCGCCGCTGAAGAGCACGGTCTCGATTTCGTGCAATATGTTAATTCAGACGGTACCTTAATCTCCTCGGCGCAATATCCTTCGCGCGTTGGCTATAAAACCGATTGGGTAACTGCCGGCAAAGGCTGGAACGATTCCACCGCGTTCCTGAAAAAAGAAGAATTGCCCGACGGAGTTGAACTTTCTCTAACCGCCGTTCGCGTTACGCCCGTCGGCGACAAAAACTTCTACATCGTCGGCGGTAAGCGCCTCGATCAGAATTTTCTCGCGTCGCTCGTGCTTCCCGGTGGGATGCGCGCCCTGCTCTACCGTAACCTCGAGCCTGGATTCGAACCCACTGCGCTCACCGATGCCAGTGGCCCGGTTCAGCAAGCCGAACTTTTTCAGCCGCTGATCGAACAAGTACAAAAACAATTGCAGCCAACCGAACGCCGAATCGATTGGTCCAATGACCCCGCAGCGGCCGAAAATTTTCACGCTATCCCTTTGACCGGCAGAAACAATGAATTGCTGGGAGTGCTTCTCCTGGGCAGCCCTCGAAAAGAGATCGTGCTCCTTACCCGTCAAATTGTTAAAACTTCAGCCATTGTTGCCGCGGGCGCAGTTTTGATTGGCCTGCTTGTTTCGCTTTGGATTTCCGCGCGCATCACTCGTCCTGTCGAAGAATTGGCGCAAGGCGCCAGGGAAGTAGCCACTGGCCGTTGGGACACGCGCATCGAGCCGCGCGGCCGCGATGAAATTGGCCAACTTGCCGCCGCGTTTAATGACATGACCCAGACGCTCGCCTCCCAGCGCGAAAAGCTCGTTCAGACTGAGCGTGTGGCGGCGTGGCGCGAATTGGCGCGCCGGCTTGCTCATGAGCTGCGAAATCCTCTTTTCCCGTTGCATTTGACGGTCGAGAATTTACAGCGCGCAAAAGACCTGGGCACATCGCAATTTCTTGAAGTATTCCAGGAATCCACCGCCACTTTGAAAACGGAACTCTCCAACCTCAATCGCATCGTCGATCGTTTCAGTGAATTTTCTAAAATGCCCTCGCCGCAATTCGCCGTCGTGAATTTGAACGAGACGTTGCGAAATTCTGTTCGCCTCTACGAACCACAATTCAATGCCGTGGGCAAACCGCACATCGCCACGGAAATTTCATTGGCGGAAACCACCCCCGAAATTGTGGCCGATCCCGATCTGCTGCATCGCGCCTTTCAGAATCTAGTGCTGAACGCCATGGACGCCATGCCCTCGGGCGGTACGCTCTCCCTCCGCACTCTGGACTTTGACGACCACGTCCGCGTTGAAGTGAGCGACACTGGCAAAGGTCTCACTCCGGAAGAGTGCTCGCGTCTTTTTACTCCTTACTACACTACGAAGCAATTGGGCACCGGCTTGGGACTCGCCATCGTCCAATCCATAGTGAGCGATCATCACGGCAGTATCGCGGTAACCAGTGAAGAGGGCCACGGCGCCGCGTTTCGTATCACTCTCCCGAAACGCCAGCCAGGCGTTGATGTCAAATCGCTTCACGAGACACACGAACCCGTGCCTGCCGATACTGAAATTGCCACCGCTTCTGATTGACCGCATCCGAAGAGGAGCCTGTGCCACGCAAAGCCAATCTGCTCCTCGTAGATGATGATCCCAACACGCTCGCATCGCTCTCTCGCGCGTTTCGTTTGGCTGGCCATGAAGCAACGGTTTGCGACAACGCGTCCCGTGCCCTCGAATTGCTCCGCGCCGGGAATTTTGACCTGGTTTTGTCCGACGTGGTTATGCCGGGGAAAAGCGGCTTGGAATTAGTAGAGGATTTGCGTAAAGCTGCAATAAAAACACCCATCGTTTTGATTTCCGGACAGGCCAATATCGAAATGGCGGTCCGTGCCACCAGACTGGGTGCGCTGGATTTTCTCGAAAAGCCGCTTTCTACCGAGAAACTTCTGCTTACCGTTGACAACGCTCTTCGCCTGACTCGCCTGGAAGAAGAAAACCGCGAGCTCCGAGACTTGCTCGGAAAGCACGAGCTGGTTGGCTCCGGTCCATCCATGAAAAAACTCCTGGCCCAGATTGAGCGAATCGCGGCGAGCGAAACACGTATTTGTATTATGGGAGAAACCGGCACGGGCAAGGAATTGGTGGCCCGCGCCATTCACGAGAAATCCCCGCGCAAACAAAACCCGTTTGTCACCTTGAATTGCGCCGCGGTTCCCGCCGAATTAATCGAATCCGAATTATTCGGCCACGAAAAAGGTTCCTTCACCGGCGCGGGTTCTCGTCATTTGGGCAAATTTGAACAAGCAGAGGGCGGCACTCTGTTTCTCGATGAAATCGGCGACATGCCTGTCGCCATGCAAGCGAAACTTTTGCGAGTGCTTGAAGAAGCAGAAGTTGAACGTGTCGGCGGTGATAAGCCAGTCCGCGTAAATGTGCGCGTTCTCGTGGCCACCCACCGGAATTTGGAAGAATTGGTTAAACAGAACGCTTTCCGGCGCGATTTATTTCATCGAATTTTCGTTTTTCCCTTATCGTTACCGCCACTTCGCGACCGGCTCGAGGATTTTCCTGAACTTGTTGATCACTTCGCGCGGCAAGTGGCGGCGCTCAATCATTGGAAAGCGAAAAGTTTTTCGAACGAAGCCATCGCCGTGCTGCAGCGTTATTCCTGGCCCGGAAATGTTCGTGAATTACGCAACCTGGTTGAGCGGCTCGTCCTTCTCGCTACCGACGACACCATCACCGATGCGGACGTCAACCTGGTGCTGCCGTCTTCACAAACTGCTCAGAATGTCTCGGCAGCCGCAATCGCCGTTGGCACTCTCGCCGAGCGCACCGAGTCCTTCGAAAGGGAAGTAATGATGGCTGAAATCCGCCGTCAAAATTTCCACATGACCAATGTCGCGCGTGCGCTAGGTCTCGAGCGCAGCCATCTTTATAAAAAGTGCCAGCAGTTGGGTATTGATCCGCAATCATTGCGTAAGTCGGATTGAATTCCTTACAAATCTATGGCTGTGATTGTTTTCGTGGCAAAGCGTTTGCGCGATCAATTACCCATTGCGGGAATACCGGAGAATTTCTTGGCGGCTGCCCTCGCGTGATGGCCCAGTGCTCCAGCCAGCTCCCGCCTTCTTCTCCGACGAATTCATCCGGCATGCTGTAAACCGAGTCACTCAACGCGTCCTGCAGCGTAATAAACCGATAGCCGCGTTTCCGCAGCAGCTCTAAAAGTTCGCCGATATGGTCCGCTTCGAGCCAGTTTCCGTGTAGCAACAGGATTTGCTTTGGCTCATATCCCACCATATCGCGGGACAATTTTTCGTAATATTCGAAAACTGCGCTGTTGTGCGCGAGGTATGCAGCCACCAACTGTTGCTGCAACGCCGCGTCTCCTCGTGCTCGCGCATCTTCGTAGACACTTGCAAACATCCAGTCCCAGGCATCCATCGTCACCGGCGCAATTCGGTAGTTTCGCGCAACTAAAAACGCCTCCGCTTCGCGACGGGTTTGCAGGTCGCGCCCCGTATCCAAAAAGGGATGCCGCAGGTAACGCATCTTCATATTGTGTTGCGCCTGCAGCAACCGCGTCACCGTTTCACCGCGAACTACATCTTCTTCCCATTCCTTCAAGCCCACCTGGTTCAAGGACGCATGGCTGAAAGTGTGATTCCCCAATTCAAAGCCATAGTCCAGCCACATGCTCAACGCTTTAATTCGCTCATCGACTTCGCCGAATTTGAACAGCTTTCGCTCGTTCACAAAGCCCACGGCCGGGATTTTCTGCTGCCGCAAGGTGCCCAATAGTTTCGCAGTCATTGCCGTAATATCGGTTCCAGCCATATGCGCCGCATCGGCCGCCGGCAAATCGTCAATCGTGATCGCAATTTCCCTCTGTTGAGTTTGCGCTTGTACCGTCGTGACGGTACTGAGCGCCAACAATCCGACAAATGCGCCCAATCTTCTAAACTGTGACCTCATTCAGCTTTCCTTTCACAAAGTTGAATTTTCACCGTGCATCATAGCCGACATATTCATTAATTTGACAACAGTAACATTTTCGCTGCTGAACAACCCGAGAATAGATGCGACGTCTAAAAAGTATTCGTAGCGTCCCAGCGTTTCGTGCTAGGTACAGTGGTCCCCCCGTGCGAAAATTCCACCCATGGAATCACTGGCCATCGCTGCTTCCGCGGCTGTTGCGAGCCTTGGTGGCGTCGCTGCCTACGGAGCGGCCTGGCCTCGCTCGCAAATTTTCGGGCGAACCATTTACTCCACCAATTCTCCGCGCAAACTGGCGCTTACTTTTGATGACGGTCCGAATCCCGCCATCACACCGCAACTTCTAAAGCTTCTTGAACATCACCACGCTCGCGCCACGTTTTTTGTGATCGGAAAATTTGTTCGCGACAACCCTGCGCTTGCCCGGGAAATTGTCGCCGCCGGCCACATCATCGGTAATCATACCGAAACGCATCCAAACCTCTTTTGGTGCGGCAAAAACGAAACGCGCGAGCAGCTCGGTCGTTGCAATGAAGCTGTTTTCGTGGCGACCGGAAATACTCCTCGGTGGTTCCGTCCCCCCTACGGATTCCGCAGCCCCTGGCTTTCCGGCGTTGCCCGCGAATTCCGTCTCTCCACCATTATGTGGACGCGAATTCCCGGCGACTGGCATGCTAAGCCTGCCGAATGGCTTATTCGGCGGACGCAGACCATCGCGGATCGCGCGCAGCGCAATCTCAAAAATCCATCTGCACGTGGAGATATCCTCTGCTTGCACGACGGCAATCATGCCTCCCAGAACGGTGACCGCACCATTACTTTAGCCACTCTCCAATATTGGCTCCCGCGCTGGCGCGACCTCGGCTTGAAGTTTGTTACAATCGAAGAAGCGGTTTCAGACACCCGGTGATTGATTATGGACGAGCGCGCTTTTTACAACGAAAAAGAAGAAATCCGCAAAGTAAAGTTGGTTTGCCCCAGTTGCCGCGGCGAATTCGAGGCTCCCGTCCGTTGGAAGGTTTGCCGCAAAAAAAATGAATTGCCTCGCGGCGCAAACGAAGAGGATCGCCACAAATTTGCCAAGGCTTCTTCCTACATGGTTAGACTTGACGACCTTCTGGCGTGCTACAAATGCCGCAAGCGTTTCGAGCTGACGGGGCAGTCCACCGTTCTAATCAATGACCGCCTGGGTGATCCCAACGAAGATCCAGAAAATTTCGGCAATCGCTGACAAACCACGAATCGCTCTATTCTTTGCCTACCGGCTCACCTAAATCTCCGGATAAATATCAAAAAACGCTTGAATCGACTGGTGAAACGTCTTTTCGATCTCTTCTTTGCTACCCTCGATTAAATGCATGGTCACACGAGCTGTTTTCCCGTTTTTCAACACCACTCTGGCATCATGCAATTCGCCCAGATCTTCCTCCGGCAACAGCCTCATGCCATAAATTAAAGCCAGTTTTGCCATTCCATTCTCCTGAATCCTTACGCTAGCGTAGTCTTCTCAATCGCGAGGGTCAATTTTCCCCTTTTGACCCCTTTGGAAAACACTTCCCGTGGTATCTTCAGGCATCCCCAATCTCAACTCACTGCATCGCAGCACAGTAGCCGCGGAGGATTCAGTGAAATACAACCAAGTACCACAAATTGCTCTCGTCACTCTTGGCGCATGCCTCACTCTCGCCCTTTCCGCCGCCGCACAGCAGGCCGATGGGCCCCAGCCGGATGCGCCTCCCGCAGTGGCTCCGGTTCTAAAGCCACTGCCTAAAGCCAGTCATGGTGAGACCATCGTGGTTCCGGCGGGTACCAGGGTTGCCGTGATTCTCGAAAACGGTATATCCACTGGCACCACCAAGCGCGGTGACTCCGTTTATTTCCGAACGTCATTCCCCATCACTCAAAATAATCACGTAGTCATTCCCGTCGGCTCATATCTTCGCGGTGAATTAACCGAGTCCAAGCGTCCCGGCCGCATCAAGGGACGTGGCGAATTCCGCATGCGTTTGAACACTTTGATTCTTCCTAACGGCTACACGGTGGATTTAACAGCCGTTCCGCGTAGTGCGGACAGTGGCGGAAAAGAAACCACGGATTCCGAAGGGAAAATTACGGGTCCGGATGGTAAAGGCAAAGATGTGGGCACCATAGCCACCACCACCGTTACCGGCGCGGGAATTGGCGCGATTGCCCGGGGCGCTCAAGGCGCTGGAGTTGGCGCCGGAGCTGGCGCCCTCGTTGGGCTTGCGGCGGTTTTATTGACGCGCGGTCCCGATGCCCAATTGCCGAGAGGTTCTACCCTCGATCTCGTTCTCGAACGCCAGATCGAACTGGACGCCAGTCGAGTGCAATACCCTAACGTAAACGGGATGGTCGTTCAGCAACAGCCCGCACCACTGCCGTAGTCCACTTTTTCGCGGCGCTGATTTATTTATTTGCGTCAGCTGTTTTGCGCGCCTGCTGAAAACGCATTGGACTGAAGCGGTCCCAATCCAACGAAACGCTCTTTTTCGTAATCCATTCGCAAATGAGCTTTGCCGTAATGGGTGCCAATACAATTCCGCTCCGGAAATGTCCCGTCGCGATCAGTAACCCGTCCACATCCGTCGGTCCGATAATGGGCAAATGATCCGGCGAATCCGGTCGCAGCCCCGCCCAGATTTCCTCAACACGCGCGCTCGCCAGTTGTGGCGCAAGTTCCGTCGCTCCATTCACCAATTTCTGCAGGCCCCCCGCGGTTAAATGCTTGTCAAATCCCGCGTTTTCAACTGTTGCTCCGGCGATTACACGTCCATCCGGCCGCGGCACCAGGTAAATATTCTCCGACCAAAGCACGCGCCCAATCTTCACGTCGCTGTGTCGCAGCGCCAGGATTTGCCCTTTCGCCGGAGCCACTGGAGCATAAGGCGCTACGCCCTCAATTTCGCCTGAATAACAGCCTCCCGCCACAACTGTAAATTCAGCTTCCACCGTTTCGTTCTGTATCAGTAACCCAGTGCACCGGTTTCCTGCACGGCTGACAGCACGAACGCCCTTGTCAGCAAAAATTTCAACTCCACTTATCTTCGCTGCCTCCAGGACCGCTCCGGTCAGCGCGCGGTTGTCTACGGCTCCCTCGTCTGGTCGAAACATCGCGGCTTCAATATCTTCGCTCAGCGCTGGCTCCATTTCTCTGGCCTCGTCCGCGCTCAATGCTTCTGCCTTCAGCCCCAACCCGTGGTGCAGTGCCACCAGCGTGCTCAATTCTTCCCGCGCATTTCTCGAGAAAAGCGCTTCCATTGTTCCTTTTTTTCGGTAGCCGGTATCGCGCCTTGAAATTCCCTCCACGTTCGCAATGAATTCGGGATATAGCGCCATGCTCGCCATGCCCACGGGAACCATCGGAATCATTCCCGGATTTTCCGGCGCCGGCGATAGTATTCCCGCGCTCGCCCACGAAGCTTCGCGCCCCGGTTCCTGCCTGTCGAAGACTCCTACGTGTAATCCCGCGCGTGCCAATTCCAACGCGATCGCACTTCCAATCAATCCTGCTCCGGCAATGGCCACATCAAATTTCAACATTGTTCGAGTTTTCTACAGAACTGATCCGGCCGTCTACAATGTCCGTGCTAATTCTTTGGACAGCACTTCCGCCTTGTTCGCCAGTATTCGCGCCCGGGTCCAATCCACATTTCCTATCGCTTCTTTTGCATCATCCATAAATCCGCGAACTTTCGACGCCAGGTCCGACTGCATCGCGTTCAAAGTTCGCCCCTGCGTCGCCGAAAGGTTCCGCTCCGCCACGTCCAGGCTTTGCTGCGTGATCCGTCGTGCCGCTTCCGTTTCCTCCGCGCTGAGTTGCGGCGCAATGATTGGCTCTTGCGGCCTGGCGACCGGCGCGCTGCTTTCGGCAGGCTGGCTCACGGGCACGCGAGGTCGAGCAGGAACCATCCGCACGGACGCGAGTTTCGGCGTCGCGGGTATCTCCAATTGCAGATCGGGCATTTCTTCGCCTTCGTTCGTCGGTTTATATTCCGGAACAGTTGGCCGGACCAATACCGCTGTTTGCCAATGCACCGGAGTGTGACGTTCCGCGGGGCAACCGGTACTCCATAACATCGCGCACCCCGCGAGCAAAAGATAACTTCGCGGTGAAATTTTTAATTTTTCCCCCATGGGCTTGGGCAAGGCTTCTGTTCCGATCACGCAGCGAGCGGGAGTTCGATGCGGAATGTCGTTCCTCTGCCGACCTCCGATGTAAAGTCTATCGAACCGTTATGCAACTGCACAATTCGGAACGTCGTGGCTAATCCGATGCCACTGCCACCGGGTCTCGTTGTATAGAAAAGCTGAAAGATTTTTTGCTTATTTTCCGTGGTAATTCCTTTTCCCGTATCTCCTACCGCAATCTCCGCCACTTCGCCACGTCGGCTGAGGATCAACCGCAATTGCCCGCCGCCTGGCATCGCTTCTACGGCGTTTAACATCAGGTTAAGCACCGCCTGTTTCAAGAGCGCGCGGTCCACATAGACTTCCGGCACGTCGATTGGCAGCAGTTGCGCCACTTGCACATTCGCTTTTTGCAATTGCGGTTTCGCCACTTCCAGCACTTCTTTCAACAACACTGCCAGCTGCGTGGCTTCCAACCGGATATCCATCGGCCTCGAAAAATCCAAAAACCGTTTTACCACCGCGTCGAGCCGGTCGATTTCCATGTCTAGCACGTGCACTGCCTGCTGCGTTGCGCCGTCTCGTTCTTTCGGCAAAGATTCCTTCAAATTTTCTAGCCACAACCGCATGGAGTTGAGCGGATTCTTAACCTCGTGCGCCACGCCCGCGGTAATTCTACCCAGCGCCGCAAGTCTCTCGCTCACTTGCAACTGTGTATTGATGCTTTCCAGCGAGTCCAGATCTCGCAAAGTCACCAGCGCGCCCATGTCTTGCCCAGCTTCTTGAATCGCTTGGACGCTTACACCAACTCGCCTTGGTCCATCTACCGTCTGCAATTCCGTTTCCGCCGCAATCTCGCTCAGCACATCTCCATCCAGTCCATCTAGGTGTAACGCTTCGCAGAGCGGATGGCCCGGCGGAAAAATTTCGGTCACCCTTCGTCCCAGAAAATGTCCCGCGGGCGCGCCCAAAAATTTCTCCGCCGCCGGGCTGATCATTACCGCGCGCGCATCCCGCGTGAAGAGCAGCAGCCCATCCTCGAGCCCCGCCATCACTGAATTCATGTTTTCACGAAGTGTGCTGAAAATCTCGTGTACGCCGCGGAGTTGTTGTCCGACCTGCGTAATCTTGCGGCTGACCTGGCCCAACTCGTCGCTGCCTCCAACGAATCCAGTGCGCTGCGGCTGCGGGGAATCGTATTGTCCCGCGGAAATCCGGTCCAGTTGCGCGGCGATGTCTCTCAGTGGCGCCAGCGTAGCCCCGCTCACTGCGGCCGCCAGAAAAGTGGATATGCCCAGCGCCAAAATCACAATGGTCGCCGAAGTCCGTAACCGCGGTTTAATATCGTGAAGCAACAACGTAGTGGCCATCACCACTCGTACCTCGCCAAATGGTTCACCGTGCACGCTGAACGGATAGTCCACTTCATAAACCTGCGGCTGCCCCGCCAGAATTTTAATTTGCTTGATGAATGGACTTTGTACCAATTGCGCCAGGGGTGGACGCCGCAGGGAATTGCTGCCCCGCAACGCGGAATCGCTTGAAACCAGCACCAGTCCGTTGCGATCTACGATCGACACTTCGTAAATGGCGGGTGAATCGGTGGAAGCTTTTAATTTGGTCAAAAGAGCGTCATTCGTTTCGAACGCTTGCCGCACATAATCGTGCGTATCTTCTAACGCGTTTGAGGCCGGCCGTAGCCCTTGGTTTTCCGCATCCTTCAACGCGTGTCGCGCTTCGTCAAATGCCTCGTGCGCGATCTCATTCGCCCGCTTATCGGTCTCGTGCAGCGCCTGCTGCAGCAGTTGTTCTAAAAAAACACCCGAAAGCACCGCCACCACGAGCAACACCAGGCTCGTCATCACCAACGTCAGTTTGGTTCGCAGCCGTAGCTGCATGGCGCCTCTTTACTCCGTTTCGGCGCGCTCTCCGCCGTATTCTTTCAATTTATTGTGCAATGTTTTTAAGCTGACTCCCAGCAAATCCGCCGCGCGCGTTTTATTATTTCCGGTCGCCGCCAATGTCTGCAATATCAATTCGCGCTCCATCGCATCCACGGTGGTGCCCACGGGAAATTTAACGCTGGAAAGATCGCTCGGCCCTTTTCCCGCTGCCTTTCCAAATTCTCCCGGCAGCGACGACCGCGTAATCAAATCTTTCTCGCTCATGATTGCCGCGCGCTCCAAAACGTTTCTCAATTCCCGGATATTCCCCGGCCAGGTGTGGCTCATGAACGTGTCCAGCACATCTGAACCAATTCCTCGCACGCTTTTGTTGTGCTTGGTATTCAAGTCGCGCAGCATGTGTTCCACCAGCAACGGAATATCGTCTTTATGATCGCGCAGCGGCGGCAGATGTATGTGAAACACATTCAACCGGAAAAATAAATCCTGCCGCATGTGTCCGCTGGCCACTGCTTGCTCCGGATCCTTGTTTGTCGCGGCTAACACCCGCACATCCACCGGCGTCTCGCTTTTGCTTCCTAAGCGCCGCACCTTGCGATCCTCCAACACACGCAAGAGTTTCGCTTGTGTGGGCGCGGGCATCTCGCCAATTTCATCCAGCAGCAGCGTTCCGCCATCCGCCAGTTCAAAGCAGCCAATTCGCCGCTCCGCCGCTCCGGTGAACGCGCCTCGCTCGTGCCCAAATATCTCACTCTCCATCAGGGATTCCGGTATCGCCGAACAGTTGATCGCCACAAATGGCCCTGTGGCCCTGGGCGACAGCTTGTGTATCGTACGCGCCACCACTTCCTTGCCTGAGCCGGTCTCTCCAGTGATCAGCACGGACGCCGAGCTTGGTGACGCCATCTCCACGATGCGCATCACTTCCTGCATTGGCCGTGACGCCCCCACCAATTCTCCCAATCGGCCTGCTTCACGCAATTGCCGCTGCAACACCGCCAATTGTCGCGCGTCGCGCGCTTTACTCAGCGCCCGGTCCAGCAACGCATGCAGCACCGGGCCTTTCAGCGGTTTTTCGATGTACCAGAATGCCCCTGCTTCAATCGCCGCCACCGCCCGTTCTTCGCTGCCTTTTCCAGTAATAATGATTGCCGGAACATCATGGAGTTCGTCGCCCAGTTGCTTCAGCAAATCCAATCCATTCATTCCTGGCAGCTCAACGTCGGCGATCAGCGTATCCGGTTGGTACGTTGCGAATTTTGCCAGGGCATCCTCCGCCGTGGCCACTCCCAGCACGTCGCAACCCCACCGCTGCAAAAGCTGCTCATAGCCTTTCCGAGCGTTGTCTTCATCTTCAACAATCAGCACGCGGTCTTTGCGTTCGCCGGTATCCACGGTTCGCACCGCGCTTTTTGTCTCGTCGGCCATGCCGTCAGGTCTCGCCTTCCGTCTTTATTGATTCAAAATCTGTTTGTTTGGCTGGACACAACGACTGTAACAAGCCTGTCTTCGCTTGCCAAGTTAGTCTGCTCCAGGACCGGGCGAACAGCCCTTGGCACATCCGGCTGGTTTTAATAGGCTTTGGGATATTGTCCCGTTCGTTTGAAGCTTCCGAGGCCGTGGGATTTTCGAGGGCTACAGCGACCACGTTGTTAGTCGCAGCCACCCTGACCGTTGGGCGGTACAACTCTCCATCCTTGCCACGCCATTCCTTCATGCCGTACCCATGAAGGTCGACGGACCAGTTTTTTTGGCCAGCCGTCGCGCTAAAAAGTATTCCTGCAAGCAAAATGACCATCCACATCATCGCCAGCGCAACGACTCTCGATGTTTGCTCACAGCGCACCGGCTTTTACCCATCTTCATTCCTTAACAAGGTACAGCGCCCTTCCCAATTCCAATTCGAGCTTCGCGCCTTTCGGCAAATTAATATCATGCCCTCTTCCGGACTCCATCAAGAAAGCTGTAAGCGCTCCCATCGCCGCGCCTTCCATCGCTTCCTTCTTATTCTTGTCCTTAACGCCCCTTACCGCGCCTGTCGCTGCGCCGGCTGCGGCGGCTGGCAACGCATCTTTTTCCCTAGTGGTTCGGCCCTGCAGCGTTCCTTCTTTAATCTCTCCCGTCTTGATGCTGTGATCCCCCGGCACATCCACAACATCAGCCACGATCGGCAGTCTGCCAAACTTGGTTCGAATCTCGTCAAACGTCAGCCAAATTTTGGCGCGTCCCGCCACTCCTGCCGGTTCCACTCGACTCACGTGGCCGTTGATCTCTGCTCCTGCCGGCAAATAGATTCCACTACCTGCCAGCAACGGCTCCAGCGTTCGCACTTTGAATCTCTGATTTTCGCGCATCTCTTTGCTGCTCACTCCGTCTTCCAGCCTTACCAAAAATTGCGTTCCCGGGGCCACCGCATATGTCTCCATTGGCACTCCTCGCCTCTGGTGACCGTCCGCGGGAAACATCCCGCGCTCCGGTGGCGGCGTCGATTGATTCTCAAGTCGCCGCTCGTCCTGGTCTCGCTCCTGCGCACGCGCCGCGGCTCCCACGACCATCAGCGCCACGAGACTAACAACCATTCCCAATTTCATTTTTTGCCCGCTCATTGGTACACCTCCTGATACGTGGACACACCTGACTCTTCTGCCCATTGCATCTGCCGAGCCAAAGTTTCTCTGCCCCGGAGATTACAAACTAATGATTCTGCGTAATTTAGATGCGAAGGCGTGATCTGTTAGTCTCGCGTGGAGGCAATCCCGTTTGGTCCGCTGCCAGAAAAATCAGGCACTCTGCCCCGGAGAACTCAGGAATTTTCTTATCCTTCTTAACACTTGCGCATACATCGCCGCCGTCACTCGCCCCGTCTGCGTGTTCTGCTGGCTCGGGTGGTATACCCCGAACAATCGCGGCATTCCGCTCGGTAACTGAACCTCCGCGCCGTGCTCAAACTTATAGCTCGCGCGCGAAAAAATCTTCCCTTGTCGTTTAAGAATGTCCAGATAGCCGTCCCACGCAATCTTTCCCAATGCCAAAACCGCCTTCGGCCGCAGAATTTCCAGTTCGCGCTCGAGGTAACCGGCGCAATTCCGTAATTCCACGGGCAACGGTTTATTTCCTGGAGGAGCGCACCGCGCCGTCGCGGAAATATACGCGCCCGAAAGTTTCAAGCCATCATCGCGGCGCAGCGAACTCGCCTGACTCGCAAATCCCGCTTTGTGCAGCGCCGTATACAAAAAATCTCCCGAGCGGTCGCCCGTGAACATCCGCCCTGTTCGATTAGAGCCGTGCGCGCCCGGTGCTAACCCTAGCAAAAGTAATTCCGCGTGAGCGTCGCCAAACCCAGGAACCGGTTTTCCCCAATAGGTCCACTCGCGATAAGCCCGTCGCTTCTCCAGCGCCATCTTTTCCCGATGTACCACCAGCCGCTCGCAATTTCTGCAGCTGATAATTTCATCATTCAAAATCGCCAGCAAGTTTTCGCGATTCATTTCCAATATCTATCCACATCTCCTAGTCTTTGAGCTTACGCGCCATCATCTCGTTCAATTCGCCGTACGGTACCGCTTCCTTCAGCGATTCCTCATAACTTCCCATTCCCGCTAATTCTTTACTAAAACGGCGCAACGCGCCGAGCGCCACTCGCATTGCCGCCGAACCCGAACTCACTCTTGCCACGCCCATTTTTTCTAGTTCACGAAGCGGCGGGCACCCGGTCGAGAGCAAAATGTTCACCGGCGCACCCAAATCGCGAACCAATTTGCCGATGAGTTCCTTGTCGCAAAGTCCCGGCGCAAACAAGCAATCCGCTCCCGCCTTGCGATATGCCTTCAACCGTTCCAGCGTTCTTTCGTACCTGGTCTTCTCGTCGCCAATCGGCATCAGGTAAATATCGGTTCTCGCATTGATAACCAGCGGCACTCCCTTAGCGGCTGCCGCTTCACGAACTGCCTCGATCTTCTCTACCTGCAAAGAAATCTCCACGTGCGAGCTTTCATCATCCCCGGTCACATCCTCCAGGTTCAGCCCAACTGCGCCAGCTTCAATTACTGCGCGAGCAGTCTCCGCCATTTCTTTTGGCGTGATTCCGTACCCCGACTCCATATCCGCTGTAACCGGCACGGCCACCGCGCGCGCGATCCGGGCCACCGCCTCGAGCATTTCATCACGTGAAATACGTTGCCCGTCGGGATAACCCAGCGCAAAGGCCGCACCCGCGCTCGTTGTCGCAATCGCCGGAAACTTCATTTCCTTCACTAACCGTGCGCTGACCGCATCCCACACGTTCGCCAGCACCAACATCCGCGGTCCCGCATGCATCCGCCGGAATTCGTTAGCTTTCCTCGCCTGCACGGAAATGTCCACGAAATCGCCTCCTCACGAACTCAATAATTTCAGCAATTCCTCATGCAATTTCCCATTGCTGCTGATCAACGCACCACTATAAATAGTGCGTTCGCCAGTGATCGTAGTCGCTTTCCCACCCGCTTCTTCAACAATAAGTCCCAAGGGCGCCAGGTCCCATGGCTTCGACGTCCAATCCAGCGCCCCTTCGATTGACCCTTCCGCGACCAGCATGTGTTGCCAGAATCCCCCAATCGACCGGCTGTTTCGCGCTCCATCAGCCATCCGTCGTATTTGCGCGCGCGCCTCCGCGTCCTTCGTCGGCCCCGTTCCCGTGGTAAACACCATCGCTTCGGTCATGCTGCTCACATTCGAAACGTGTATTTGTCTTCCATTTCGATAGGCCCCTTCGCCGCGGTATGCCCACCAACGCGTCCCGCCTCCCAGCGCTGGCGCGCTCACCATTCCGGCCACGATCTCGCCATTTTTTTCAATCCCCAGCAAAGTCCCGAAAATTGGTATCCCTCGCGAAAATTCTTCCGTGCCATCAATCGGATCAATAATCAACCTGGCGCGGCCCGATTTGCTCGCAGCTTGTGCTTCCGCACCTCCCATCTCCTCACCAAGCACGTCCAACGCGATCCCACTCGTAGTCACCTTCTTGCGCGCCATCACTTCCACGCCTTCATCCGCCTGCGTTACCGCCGACCCATCACCCTTGCGCTCAACCCGCATCTCCTGATTGCGAAAATAGCGCATCGCAATTAAATCCGCTTCTTCCACAATCGACTCCAGCAGCGCCCCATATTCTTTTGCGTATCCCATCGCTCTCCCATCTGTCTCGTTCTTGCAGTAATTATAAAATCCTTTTGACCCAGCTTTTTCACCTGCGAACTTTCAGGTTTGACTCTTGCCCCGTCCGCCCCTAGCATGAATCTTTGTTTCCAATGACCGCTCTCTCCAACACCGGAACCGCACTCGATCGCATTCTGGACGCGCGCCGCGCCTCCGTCGAACACCGCAAACGCAGCTTGCCGCTGGCTGCCGTCAAATTCGGTGCCAAAGCCGCCACGCCCATCCGCGACTTTTCCTCCGCTCTCATTCGGGACGCCATTAACATTCTCGCTGAATTGAAGCCTGCTTCGCCATCTCGCGGCGTAATTCGCGAACCCTTTGATCCGGTATCTCTCGCACAAGACCTTGAGTCCGCAGGTGCCGCAGCCCTTTCAGTACTTACCGAGGAAGAATTTTTCCACGGGTCACTAAAAAATCTTCGCAATGCGCGAAAGTCTGTCGCCTTACCCGTCCTTCGCAAGGATTTCATCTTTGATCCCTGGCAGGTCTGGGAAACGCGCGCCAATGACGCCGACAGTTTCCTGCTCATCGTCGCCGCGCTGCCGGACGAACTCCTGCTCGAACTTGTCACCCTGGGAAGGGAACTGGGCATGGAGCCTCTCGTCGAAGTCCACACCGCTGAAGAACTGGACCGCGCCCTCCTCGCCACCGCCCGCATCATCGGCGTAAACAATCGCGACCTCAAAACACTCTCCGTCCGTCCCGAAACATCCTTCGAACTGATCGAGCGTATTCCAGAAGACTGCATCGCAGTCTGCGAATCCGGGCTTCATTCCCATGACGAATTGCAAAAGCTGCGCGCCGCCGGCTTCGACGCCTTTCTTATTGGAGAACACCTGATGCGCGCCGCCGATCCCAAGGTCGCACTCAACGCACTTCTTGGCGCTACAGCGCAAAGGTCTTAATCCGACATGGCCCTGGTCAAAATCTGCGGCATCACCAACACTCAGGACGCCCAGCTCGCCTGCGAACTCGGAGCTGACGCCCTCGGATTTATTTTTTACGAAAAAAGCCGCCGCGCCATGTCTCCCGCAACCACTTGGAAAATCATCCGTAGCCTGCCGCCTTTCGTCACCACCGTCGGAGTTTTTGTGAATTGGACGCCAGCCGCGGTGATCACTCTCGCGCACAGCTTGCATCTTTCCGCCGCGCAACTTCATGGTGACGAAAGCCTCAAGGATATCGACGCGTGCGCGCAACGCATCGCGGTAATTCGCGCGTTTCGCGTTACCCACAAATTTTCGCTCAAGAATCTGGAGTCCCTAACCTCGCCCTCTGCATTCTTGTTCGACGCCTCTTCCGAAGACGGCCAATTTGGCGGCACAGGCCGCACCTCCGACTGGGATGTCGCTCGCCGCGCCGCGACTTCTCATCGCATAATTCTTGCAGGCGGTCTTACTCCGGCGAACGTCTACGAGGCCATCCGTATCGTCCGTCCCTACGGTGTGGACGTCACCACCGGTGTGGAATCCCATCCCGGCAAAAAGGATCCTGCCAAGCTTCGCGATTTTTTCCGCGAAGTGGACCGCGCCAATCGCGAACTCGCGCCCCCCGGGCTGGCCCCCGGCGCATAATTTTTTCGTTGTATCATGTAAGCTCCGCCATCGCTTTACTCTGGCCCTAGCCGATGAGGCGGAACCAAGATTTTCGAAGCGAACATCACCATGACCGCACAACAGATCGTCATCAGCGCCGCCGTCCCAGGACGTTTCGGTCCTTACGGCGGCCGCTACGTCCCCGAAACGCTCATGGTGCCGTTGTTCGAGCTCGAACGCGTCTACGATCTCGTTAAAGTCGATCCTGCCTTCCAGGCGGAATTCGCCGCTCTGCTCAAGAATTTTGCTGGCCGTCCCACGCCGTTGCAGTTCGCGAAACGTCTAACAGAAAATCTTGGCGGCCCTCGCATCTATCTCAAACGCGAAGATCTCCTTCACACCGGCGCGCACAAAATCAATAACGCCATCGGCCAGGGTCTTCTCGCCGTGAAAATGGGCAAACCTCGCATCATCGCAGAAACCGGTGCGGGTCAGCACGGCGTCGCCTCCGCCACCGTTGCCGCGCATCTCGGCCTCAAGTGCACCGTTTACATGGGCACCGAAGACATGACCCGCCAGGCGCTCAACGTCGCTCGCATGCGCATGCTTGGCGCCGAAGTTATCGGCGTCGATTCCGGCAGTAAAACTCTAAAAGACGCCATCAACGAAGCCATGCGCGATTGGGTTACCAACGTTCGCAATTCGTATTACATGTTGGGTTCTGCCCTCGGCGCGCATCCTTATCCCACCATGGTTCGCGATTTCCAATCCGTTATCGGCCGAGAAGCTCGCGAACAAATCCTCGCGGCGGAAAAGCGCCTCCCCACCCATCTCTTCGCGTGCGTTGGAGGCGGCTCCAACGCCATCGGCCTATTCCACGAATTTCTGAAAGATGCAGACGTCAAAATGGTTGGCATTGAAGCAGGGGGCCGCGGCAACGAACTCGGCGAACACGCCGCGCGCCTCGGCGCCGAACAAGGTTTTACCGGCGCCCGCCCCGGCATTCTTCAGGGGACTTATACTTACGTTTTGCAAAACGAAGACGGCCAAATCGCCACCACACATTCCATCTCCGCCGGCCTTGATTATCCTGCCATCGGCCCCGAGCATGCCTGGCTCGCAGACGAACACCGCGCCCAGTACATCGCCGTTTCCGATATTGCCGCGCTCGACGCCGCCAAATTGCTGGCGCTCACCGAAGGCATCATTCCCGCGCTCGAATCCGCGCATGCCATCGCGGGTCTAATCCAACGCTTGCCGCAAATGACGAAAAACGATCTTGTCATCCTGAATCTTTCCGGTCGCGGCGATAAGGACATGGACACCTACAAGCGTCTGCTCTAATCTTGTCCAAAATATGAACGCCGTCGCCGCCAACCTGACCCGCCTATCTAAGCGTTTCGCTGAGCTCCGCGCAGTCGGCGAACTCGGCATCGTCGCCTACATTACCGCTGGCGATCCTTCGCTCGATGCCACCCTGAAATTTGTTCTCGCTCTCGCACAATCCGGCGCGGATGTCATCGAACTCGGCGTTCCCTTCAGCGATCCCCTCGCCGATGGACCCACGATTCAACGTGCCTCCGAGCGCGCCCTGAAATCCGGCACAAATCTCCCCGCGGTGATTGATCTCGTTCGTCGCATTCGCGAAATTTCCCAAGTACCGCTGGTGCTCTTCAGTTACTACAATCCCGTATTTCAAATGGGTCTCGAAAAATTTGCCGCCGCCGCATCTTCCGCCGGAGCTGACGGCGTGCTCATCACCGATCTCACTCCTGAAGAATCGGAAGATCATCGCCGCATTCTCGCAGCTCATCATCTCGACACCATCTTCCTCGCCGCCCCCACCTCCGATGACGCGCGCCTCACAAAAATCGCGGCCGTCTCTACGGGTTTTCTCTACCTCATCTCGCGCACCGGCGTCACCGGCGCCAAAGACGCTATGTCCGACGAAGTTCCCGCGCTGCTTCGCCGCGTTCGTTCCAAAACGAAACTTCCGATCGCGGTCGGCTTCGGCATCTCCTTGCCCGGACATGTTTCTCTCCTGGGCGGACTCGCTGATGCAGCAGTCGTTGGCTCCGCGCTCGTAGCCGAAATCGAAAAAGCCTCTTCCGTCGATTCTGCCGCGTCCGCGCTCGCCACCCTCGTCGCGTCTCTCAAAGAAGCCGGCCGCAAAGGCCTCTCCCGCCGCGAGGCCATTCGATGAAGCTCAATGAATGGCGCCAGCGCATCGACGAAATCGACAGAAAACTTGTCGAGCTTCTCAACGAGCGCTCCGAATGCGCCCTGGAAATCGGCCGCCTCAAGGTGGAAGCGAATCTCCCGCTCTACCAGCCCGAGCGCGAAAAAGAAGTTTTGCAGAATGCCGAGTCCCATAATCCCGGCCCGTTGTCTGACGCCGCCATTCGCCGGCTCTTTGAACGCATCATTGACGAAGCGCGCTCTGCGGAGCGTTCCGCCATGCATGCCGACACTGCAGCCAAGAAAAATTTGAAATCAAAATCGGATTCCCGGCAGCGCCGGGACTGATCGAGGGAGCGTTACAAAAACATGGTTATCGTCATGCACGAGGGCGCCACCGACGCGCAAATTCAGCACGTCATGGATCGCCTCATTGCCAGCGGCTTCGACGTACATCGCTCCAGCGGTGAATCCCACACCGTGCTTGGCGCCATCGGTGTCCACCGCGACTTCGACCATCGCGATTTCGAAATTCTCGAAGGCGTGCGCGAGGTGATGCGCATCACCCAGCCCTACAAGCTCGCTAGCCGTAAATTTAAACCCGGTGGCACCATCATCGATCTCGGTCGCGGCGTCAAAATCGGCGGCCCGGAAATCACCATCGCCGCTGGACCATGCTCGGTCGAATCGCGCGAGCAAATCCATTCCATTGCCGAAAGCGTCGCCCAATCCGGCGCAAAAATTCTTCGTGCCGGCGCTTTCAAGCCGCGCACATCTCCCTACGCCTTCCAGGGACTCGGCGAACCCGGCTTGCAACTCATCCGTGAAGCCGCTGACAAATTCGGCCTCTTCGTCATCAGCGAAGTCATGGACCTCTCGCAAATCCAGATGATGTCCCCCTACGTCGACATCTTCCAGGTTGGCGCGCGCAACATGCAGAATTATTATCTTCTCCGCGCCCTCGGCGAAATTCAGAAACCCGTCATGATCAAACGCGGCATGTCCGCCACCATCGAAGAACTTCTTCTCAGCGCCGAATACATCCTCTCCGGCGGCAATTACAATGTCATCCTCTGCGAACGCGGCATCCGCACCTTCGAAACCTACACCCGCAATACCCTCGATATCGCCGCCGTCCCCGTCATAAAAGCTCTCTCGCATCTTCCGATGTTCGCCGATCCTTCCCACGGCACCGGCCGTCGCGATAAAGTCGCTCCCATGGCGCGTGCTGCTGTCGCCGCCGGAGCCGATGGCTTGCTCATCGAGGTCCACAACGATCCCGAGCACGCGCTCTCCGACGGTGCGCAATCTCTCGAACCGCCGCAGTTCGCCCAATTAATGGACGAGCTGCGCATCATCGCTCCCGCTGTCTCGCGCCGCGTGGTCTGATCCGCCCAGTACATGCCCAGCCACCTCATTTCGCGCGTCACCATCCTGGGCACCGGACTTATCGGCAGCTCGTTCGCCCAAGCCCTCCGCAAACACGCCACCGATTTCCAGATTTTCGGCTGGGACCGTCCCGAAGTTTCACGCCAGGCCAAATCCTTCGGCGCCTTCGACCAAACTTTTTCCGGCCCGCTTGCTCCCGCCTTGAAACAAGCAGACCTCATCTACCTTTCATTACCAATCGGCGTAACCATTGATCTTCTACCGGAAATCGCTCGCCACGCCAACGCCCACGCTCTCGTCACCGACGCTTGTAGCACCAAGCTCCGCATCTCCCACACCGCCGCCGAAAATTTTTCATCCGAGCGCGGCCCGTTTTTTCTCGGTGGCCATCCCATGGCTGGCAAAGAACTCTCCGGCCTCGCGCACGCCGACGCCGATCTGTTCCGCAACGCCACCTACGCCCTCATCGCCGAATCTTCCACGCCGCCCGAGCTCGAAGCCGCTCTAGCTCATCTCACGGAAACACAAACCCAGCCATCTTCCCTGGAAAAGGGAATTAACATCCCGAAAGATCCTCGGGTTTCCGCCTTTGTCAAAATTTTGGAAAAAATCGGCGCGCGCCCTCTTTGGCTCGGCGCCTCGCAACACGATTACGCCGTCGGACTCGCTTCCCATCTGCCCCAGCTTGTCGCTGTAGCGCTGGGCTCGTTCCTCTACGACCGCCTCGATGAAAATGGTTTGCCCATCACCGTCGCCGGTCCTGGCCTTCGCGATTCGCTTCGGCTCGCCGGCAGCCCCTACTCCACGTGGCGCGATATCGTACTCACCAATCGCGAAGTTCTTTCCGTCGCCCTCGATCTCTTCGCCCGCCGCCTCGACGACCTCCGCGATCGCCTCGCTTCCCGCGCCCTCGAATCCGACTTCGATTCCGCCAACGAACTCTACAAGCTCCTCCGCTCCTTGTAGCGCTTCTTCGCTCCTGTAGTGACCGCCTTTGCCTTGAGTCGTCTTGTCTTGGGTGTCGTTCTCCGTGTGCTCTCGGTGCCGCCCGCCCCCCTTACCTGTCATCCCGACCCTGCCTACCGCAGGCAGGCGAAGTGTAGGGATCTTGGCAACATTCATCCGCCCCTCAATGGATGGAACAACCACAAACCCCACCGCAACAGAGTGAGAAATCTCTCTTCGCCGTGTCTGCGGCTGACGCCTTCGTCTTAGTCCTTCTTGTTTTCCGCTTTCTTTTCCGCGCTTTCTTCCTTCACATACGCCGCGCTCAGCGTCTTCTTCGCTTTAGCAATCGGCAAAAGTGTCGGATAGAACTGCACAAATGTCGTGTCTACCGCCGCGTGTTGCTCGTGGCAGGAATAGCAAGCCGCCTGTTTTGGAAACAGTTCCCCTGGCTCTTCCTTATCAAACCCGAAAAACGCCCATTTCCCCGGAAACCGCGCTTCATCCTTTACATGTACTTCCCGCGCCATAACTTCGCCCGTCTGGAAGTGTCCCTTCTTGTTGATAGACGCCTTGCTGCCCGCCGTGCGCGCTTCCAGCACCATTACCGTTTTATCCGGCCATGTTCCCGTCGCCAAAAACGCCTGATACGCCTCCGGATTCACAAAAACATTGTCGAAAGTCGAACCACCCATGTTCATGCCCATGCCCGATTGCTGTGCGTAACTCATATCGATCCCCGAAGTCAGATACACCCACTCGCGATATTCGCTCGGAAATTTTAGCTTTCCATCCGCCGTATAACTCGGCGCATTCTTCGCCGTTTTCTCGGTTTGTCCTGCCCTCAGACCCACGCCAGCCAATGCCAATCCCAGAACACAAACACCTAATACCATCAGCCTTGTTCCTCGCATCTCCGTACCTCCTTTTTGCTTATTCGCGATATATAGCTTGCGTCGGAAAATTTAGATGAATCCCCGTCTTCTCTGAGCATTCAGACCGTTCCGACCCGGAAAGGTAAGCTTGGCCCCTCGCTTATTCGCAAACTTTCCCAGCCCGCCCTGTACCGGCCATCCGTACAGGGTACTTTTTCGACTCCCTCCCCTCTCAGTTCTATTGCCGCACCTCTTTTTCCCTTTGAATAATGTCCCCATTATGAGAACTACACTCGCTTCCGCTCTGCTCGCCACCTTCGCATTGGCTGGCTCCGCCTCCGCCCAGCAACGAATCTTCGATTGGCTTCCCTCCAACGACGAATCCGTCCGCTTGGACCCCGCCAACTACCATAGCGGCCACACTTTTCACCCTGGCCCGCAGGGCGGCAACATCCACACCGACATTGAATCGCACCTCCCGGTCACCATCGCCCTGGTCCCCGAGGACCAATGGAATCAGGCGCTGCAGCATCCCGAATTGCTCGCCAGCCTCAACTATCTCTGCTTGCAGGAGCACGTCGTAAAAACCACTTACGTCTGCGAAATTCCGCCTGTGCCCATGATTTTGCTCGTTCGCGATGAACGCAACAGTCCCGATACCGCCGTATTCGCCGGTCTTGGCGCCGTCCTGAATTCCAATTCAAAAACCGATCGCGCCATCGGCACCGGCATTGCCGCCGTGTTTACCGGCCAGGGAGCGCCCACGCGCCGCTTCGTCGCGCCCAATGATCTGCACATCCAGTATTACCGCTGGGTCTGCGTCCGCGATTGTTTCCCCCCAGAATTTCAGTGGATTCGCCAGGTCAAGGAAAAGTACGAGCTCACTTCCTATCTGAAAGTGTATGGCGGATTCCAACCCCAACGCGATGGCGAACAGGTCAGCGTAAAAATCAAATCCCCGGTTCCCATGGTCGTCGCCATTCTGCCGTCGTCAATCGCCGACCGCCTCCACGCCAAGCCCGACGAGTTGGAAACCGCTCTCGAGAAAAATTCCTGCCAGCAGCGTGGCGTGCAATCTCTAACGTTCCAGTGCACCTTCAACGCCGCCGACGGCCCGCAATCCCTGGTCGTAGTCCCCGAATCGCCCAGCATCCCGAACCACAAAAAAGCCGAAGTCGAGTTTCTAGCCTCCAAGTGCGTAGCCAACTGCGCCGTCCCCAAGCCCGCTCAGGCCGCACCCGCAGCCGCAACGCCGCCACCAGCGCCAACGGCTTCAGCGTCGCCGGCCGCGCCCAGCATGTAGGCTCCTGTTCTTTCTTTTTTTTCTGTCATCCCGACCGAAGCGGAGCGATCTCGGCAACACCCGTCCGCCCCTCGATCGATGGAACGGCCAGAATCGTGCGTCGCTCCTGTTTTTTCTGTCTTTTTCTGTCATCCCGACCGAAGCGGAGGGATCTCGGCAACACCCATCCGCACCTCGATCGATGACACGTCCCGCGGCTTATTACCACTTGACTAAGTAATTTCTTGTGTTACCATAAACATATCCACCCGTGCGCCGTTCCGGTACTTAAACACGCCTCCAAACAGTACGTCCTTAACCTCACGAAAGTGTGTCAAAACAAACAACTTTAAGTCCCTTTAGAATGAACACTTATGAAAAAGGGGGAGGGGGGGTATAAATCATTGGACTTAGCTCCCAAAAATCCCAGGGTGGAGTTACGCGGCGCCGGGCTGGATGAATCGCCGCACTGCTACAAACGCTTGCCCGAAGTTCTTGCCGAACACGGCAAAAGTATTCAGATCATTCATACCCTTACACCTGTCGGGGTCACCATGGCTGGCGCAAACGAATTCGATCCCTACAAGGATTGAGCGACGCAACCGCATCTGGGGTAAACTCTCACGGCATTCTTTGGAGCCAAGGGAACTGACCGCTCTGCGGTCGCACTCACAAAATGGACAAACGCATCCCCTCGGCTGACGCTGCCATCGAAAAACTCACCGACGGCGCAACTATTCTTATGGGTGGCTTCGGCCTCTGCGGCATCCCGGAAAATCTCATCGCCGCCGTGCGCCGCAAAGGCACCAAAAACCTCACCGTGGTCAGCAACAACGCTGGCGTCGACGACTTCGGCATCGGTCTGCTCATGCAAAATCGCCAGGTCAAGAAAATGATCTCCACCTATGTCGGCGAAAACAAACTTTTCGAGCAATTGGTTTTTAGCGGGGAATTGCTGGTGGAATTAAACCCTCAAGGAACTCTCGCGGAACGTCTTCGCGCCGGCGGAGCGGGCATCCCCGCCTTCTACACCCCCACCGGTTACGGCACCATGGTCGCCGACGGCAAGGAAACTCGCGACTTCGACGGACGCAGCTACGTACTCGAACGCGCCCTCCGCGGAAATTTCGCGTTTATCAAAGCCTGGAAAGGCGACCGCTGGGGCAATCTCATCTATCGCAAAACCGCACGCAACTTTAATCCCATGATGGCTACCGCCGCCGATTACGTTATCGCCGAAGTTGAGCAATTGGTCGATCTCGGCCAGCTTCCGCCTGACGGGATCCACACACCCGGAATTTTTGTCGACGCCATCTTCCAGGGCGCAAATTACGAAAAACGCATCGAGAAACGCACTGTGCGAAAGTTGTAAAAAGGCCGATCGTGGAAGACATATTTTATTATTAGGGACCTTCATAAATTAACGTTAGACTCTGAAATGAACTCGAGGTTTGATATGCACTCAGCAAGTATCCCAGCTCCCCACGAAAAAGAATTTCCAGCGAACGCGCCGCGGAAACCCTGGATTATGTGGCTGTTCGCCCTGGTCTGCTGTTTGTATTATCTTGTGGCCTATTTCGAACTTGCCGGAGCCGCTCCTATTTTTGCCAAATTATTTAAAGAATTGGGCGTGGAGCTTCCCTTGCTCACGCGTCTTCTGATGGCGAATTATTCGTGGCTCTTTCCGGTCCTATTTGTCGGCGCCGTGATCCTCACTATTGCCAAGGAATTCTTGACGCTTAATCGACTCCCTCTCCGTGTCGTGAATCTGTTTCTCGGCGTCGTTGGAATCGGATTTGTCCCGTTGGCCATACTCGCTTTGTATATGCCGTTGTTCGATTTAGTTCATAAACTGTCAAAATGATCCCACTACTCCGGCGAATTCGGCGTGCTGTCCGCTTTCATCTCGCAAGCGTGATCTGCTCATGCCACTAAACGAAGAACAAAAACGCGAACGCATCGCACGCCGCATCGCCCTCGAGCTACGCGACGGCTACTACGTCAATCTCGGTATCGGAATGCCCACTCTCGTCGGCAATTACGTTCCGCCCGGTATCGACGTGATTTTACAATCGGAAAATGGCATGCTCGGCGTTGGCCCTTACCCGCGCGAATCCGAAGTCGATCCCGACCTCATCAATGCCGGCAAGGAAACCGTGACCGAACTTCCAGGCAGTTGCTATTTTTCATCGGCTGATTCGTTCGGAATGATTCGCGGCGGACACGTGGATCTCACCGTCCTTGGCGCGCTGCAGGTGGATGAAAAGGGAACTCTCGCCAATTGGGCCATCCCCGGCAAAATGCTCAAGGGCATGGGCGGCGCCATGGATTTAGTAGCCGGCGCCAAACGCGTCTTCATCGCCATGGAGCACGCTACGCGCGACAACAAGCCAAAAATTCTAAAGCGCTGTTCGCTTCCACTTACGGGAGTCGAGGTCGTCGACCACATCGTCACCGAACTCGCGCTCATCGACGTCACGCCCGAAGGCTTGATATTGCGCGAACTAGCTCCGGACGCCACCGTCGATCAAGTCCAATCGCTCACCGAACCGAAACTAATCGTCCCGCCGGGCGGACCTAAACATATGCTGGTGTGATTGGTCAACTGTGCATCAATGTTTTCATCTCAAATATCGAACGTCGTTCCTTCTGCAGCCGGCGTTCCCGCAAAAAGTTTCATTGCCAGCGGTTTTACAAACACTACTTCGCCGACAGTAAGTCCGAGCTCCTGATATCGCGCTTTGGTAATTTCAGCTTCAATCAATTCGCCGGTGTCCGTGCGTTTTAGTTCCACCACCGCGCGCGGCCCAGCGGCGGAAATCTGCATCACCTTTGCTTCAATCGCCGGACCGTTCCCGCTCTTGTCGCGCGTAATCTCCAGATCGTGCGGCCGCACATATCCAACAGCCGGCCCAGTCCACTGTTCCGTGTTTTCCGATGCCGCCCACTCCAGGGGCCCCAGGCTCGCCTTGCCGGCTTCCACTCTTCCGTGAAATAAATTTACGTTTCCAAGAAAATCAAAAACAAAAGGCGTCGCGGGATGGTCGTAAACTTCTTCCGGCTTTCCAACTTGTTCAAACTGCCCCTGATTCATAATCGCTACGCGGTCGGCCACTTCCAAAGCTTCTTCCTGATCGTGCGTCACCAAAAGACTGGTTACGTGAATTTCATCGTGCAGCTTTCGCAGCCAGCGCCGTAAATTCTTTCGCACCTTCGCGTCCAGCGCGCCAAAAGGTTCATCGAGCAGCAGCACAGTGGGCTGTACCGCCAGCGCCCGCGCCAGCGCTACGCGCTGGCGCTGCCCGCCCGATAGCTGGGTAGGGTAGCGGTTCGCCAGCGATTCCAGCTGCACCAATTTCAGCAGCTCCGCGACACGGTCCTTGATTTCTCCGCGCGAAAGTCGCGTCGCCTTCGGTTGCACTTGCAGCCCAAACGCCACGTTTCCGCTCACGTTCATGTGCCGGAACAACGCGTAATGTTGAAACACAAAACCCATTCGCCGTTTCGCTGCGCTGTGTGCGGTCGCATCCTCGCCATTTAAAAGAATCGTTCCGGAATCCGGTTGCTCAAGCCCCGCAATCACGCGCAAAAGCGTAGTCTTTCCTGACCCGGACGGGCCCAGCAAAGCCACCAACTCCCCTTCTTTCACTTCCAGGCTCACGTCGCGAAGCGCGTGGAACGCTCCGAACCGCTTGCTGATATTTACGGCGTGAATATTCATGCTTGCTCCGGCAACACGGCGCTTTCGTTGCGATGCTCCGTTTTCCATTCAACAAATTTTTTGACGATCAATGTAATCACCGCAAGCAACGTTAGCAGAGACGCTGCCGTAAAAGCCGCCACAAAATTGTATTCGTTGTACAAAATTTCCGCGTGCAGCGGAAGCGTCGTGGTTTCCCCGCGAATGTGTCCGGAAACCACGGAAACCGCGCCAAACTCCCCCACCGCGCGGGACGTCGCCAAAATGACTCCATACAACAAGCTCCATTTGATGTTTGGCAAGGTTACCCGAAAAAAAATCTGCCAGCCGCCCGCGCCCAGCACTGCGGCGGCTTCTTCTTCTTCCGTGCCTTGCGATTGCATGAAGGGAATAAGTTCTCGCGCGATAAACGGAACAGTCACAAACGCGGTGGCAAGCACAATTCCCGGCACTGCAAAAATAATTTGTATGTTGTGCGCGTCGAGCCATTTTCCAAACCATCCGTGCAAGCCAAAAACCAGAACAAAAATAAGACCAGACACCACGGGAGAAACTGCGAGAGGAAGATCGATCAGCGTGATCAAAACATTCTTGCCACGAAAATTAAATTTTGTGATGCACCACGCGGACGCCAGTCCAAATAGTAGATTCAGCGGAACGGCGATTCCCGCGGCGATAAAAGTCAGCTTGACCGCGGAAAGTGTTTCTTGATCACTGATGGCGGAAAAATAGGCTTGCGCGCCTTTGGCAAAAGCCTGCGCAAAAACCACAGCGAGCGGCAAGAGCAAAAAAAACGCCAGGTAGAGAAACGCCGCGCCGATCAACAGCACGCGCAACAAACCGCCGTTTGCGATTTTCGCGCGCGTGGCGGGCGTTTGCGCCGGAACTGAAATGGCCACTCTCATTTATACTCCGGCCTCCTGATGGCGCCGAATGCGCGCCTGCAAAAGATTTATGCTGAGCAAAAGAATGAACGAGGCGACCAGCATCACCGTGGCGATGGCGGTGGCTCCGGCATAATCGTATTGTTCCAGCTTCGAAATTATCAGCAGCGACGTGATTTCCGTATGCATGGGCATGTTGCCCGCAATAAAAATTACCGAGCCGTATTCGCCGAGCGCTCGTGCAAATGCCAGCGCCGTGCCGGTCAGCAACGCCGGAAAAATAGACGGAAAAATCACGCGGTAAAACGTTTGCCAGGAATTCGCTCCCAAACTGGCGGCTGCTTCTTCAAAACCCTTATCCAAATCCTGCAAAATCGGCTGCACGCTGCGCACCACAAAAGGAAAACCGACAAAGGCCAGGGCCACCACAATTCCCAAAGGTTTAAACGCCACTTCAATTCCGTGTGGCTGAAGAAAGCGGCCCAACCAGCCGTTTCCCACGTACAGAGAAGTGAGCGCAATTCCCGCCACCGCGGTGGGCAGCGCAAACGGCAAGTCCACGACGGCGTCGACAAATCGTCTTCCCGGAAATTCGTAACGCGCCAAAACCCACGCAACCAGCAGTCCGGAAACGGAATTAATTGCTGCGGCGGCCAAAGAAGCTCCGATGGTTAGCCGGTACGAAGCGAGCACCCGGGGGGCGATGGCTGCGGCCCAAAAATGCGTCCACCCCATGCTCGAACTTTTGAAAATGACGGAGCTCAGCGGAATCAGCACCAGAAAACTTAGATAAGCCATCGCGAACCCAAGCGACAAACCAAATCCTGGTATCGTGCTCGATGCTGTTTTGTTTCTAAAATGCATGTGCATTTTTTCTGCCGATATTTCCATTAAATTTATTTGCCGTAAATTTTGTCGAAGACGCCGCCGTCTGAAAAATGAATTGTTTGCGCTTTTTGCCAACCGCCAAAAACATCCTGCACAGTAAAAAGTTCCATGCGCGGAAATTGACTGGCATATTTCTTGGCCACGGAGGAAAGTTGGGGGCGATAAAAATTCTTTGCAGCAATTTCCTGACCTTCCGGGGAATAGAGATGGCTTAAATATTCGGTAGCTATCTCCGTGGTTCCGCGCCGGTCCGTGACGCCATTCACAACGGCCACAGGAGGCTCGGCCAAAATACTGAGGGACGGCGTAATTATTTCCAGCTGATCTGGCCCTAATTCGCGCACCGCAAGAAATGCTTCATTTTCCCAAGTTAGCAAAACATCGCCAATTCCACGTTGTACAAACGTAGTTGTCGAGCCGCGTGCTCCGGAATCCAGAACCGGGACATTTTTATAAAGTGCGAAAACGAAATCTCGCGCTTTTGTTTCGTCACCGTGACTTGCGCGGAGTGCATAGCCCCATGCCGCCAAATAATTCCAGCGCGCTCCCCCAGACGTTTTGGGATTCGCGGTGATTACCGAAACGCCGGGCCGCACGATGTCGTTCCAGTCATGGATGCTTTTGGGGTTTCCTTTGCGAACAACGAATACAACCGTAGAGTTAAACGGCGCGCTGTTATTCGGGAATTTGTTTTGCCAATCTTTTCGCACTAATCCGGACTTCTCGGCAATGGCGTCGATATCATAAGCCAGAGCAAGGGTGACAACGTCGGCTTTCAGGCCATCGATCACCGCCCGCGCCTGCTTACCGCTCCCACCATGAGACTGATGAATCGTGACGTTCTGCCCGGTTTTTGCTTTCCAATATTTGGCGAATTCCAGGTTATATTCCTGGAATAATTCGCGCGTTGGATCATAGGAAGCGTTCAGCAGCACCGTTTGCGCATCAGTGATTCGCGAAAACATTCCAGCAAATAACAAAAACACTAAAAACTTTATGCCCCTGTTCGAGTACACCGCATCCTCCAGATTTAGTCAGAATGGTTGAATCGCGCGTTAGCGCAAATAACTGCGTGGGTTTCAGCGGCAACAACACGCAGCTTTCGTGGAGGGAAAAACAATCAAAAACGGAGCAACTGCCGGAATCGTTCGCGCAGTCCAAAGAGATTCGAGTTGGAATATTTCGTGATTCATAATCTTCGCCGTTCGCTTTGCATGATTCCGGACTGTTTCAACTTTCCTTCTCTGTAAAGGTATGGATACCGCACTCGAGTTTTGTTCCGCCCCAGCGGCCAGATCTTGGATTGTCCGGATCCGCCGGCAAAGCCGTGCACGGTTCGCAGCCGATGCTCGAGTAGCCCGCATCGTATTGCGGAAGATAACTGATGCCGTGCGTGAGCGTGTAAGCCCAAACCTGTTTCCAGTTCCAGTCCGCCAGTAAACTTACTTTCCATAAAGTTTTACCAGACGGCAATTTGTGCAATTCCACTTTTTTCAGATTTTTTCGCGTAGGCGATTGTTCGCGCCGCAATCCCGTAAACCAGATATCAAATGGCTCCAACGCGCGCATCAGCGGATCCACCTTACGCAACTGGCAGCAGCGCGCGGGATCGCTTCGATACAAAATTCCGTGCTCCGCTTCCTGTTCGGGCACCGACCTTTCAGGCATGGCGTTTATTAAATTTAAAGACCACTCCTTCGTCATCTTGTCGCGGTATTCATACGTTTGCGCAAAGTGATAGCCGGTCTCAAGAAATATAACCGGAATATCGGCGATCCGTTTGCGCACAAAATCGACAACAATCATGTCCTCGGCCTGAAAACTGCTGGTCAGGCATGCACGCCCTTCAGGGTAAGCCGCGAGAATCGCATCGAGAGCAGCCTCTGGAGTAAGGCTTTCGACCTGTTGCGACAGTTGCTCGACGTTGGCTTGTTCGACGCTCATAAGTTCACCTATATTTGGTACGGCGCAGCCGCCACGCGCAATGCCTCCACAAATTCCAAAACCTTGCGAATTATTTCTTCGTCATCCGACGGCGCTTTTTCTTCACTCACCACGAATAGTTGGTTTCCGATTATTTCCGCAATTTGCTTTCTCGCTGGCTCGTCAGGAGCATCGCCGGAATAAATCAGGATAAGCCCTCCCGATTTCGCCAGACGCGCAAAGCGCAGCAATTCCGAAGGCGCGATTTCTCCCTGGCGAGCAATTACCGTTTGAAATCCGCGCTCGAACAGTTCCCGGTCGATTCGATCCGTAAGATCAGAACGCGAGCTGGTGACGATCACGGCGGCGTCGTGGCCATTTTTCGCCCGCCGTTCTTCGGCTCTCACCGGCGCATTCCTGTCGCGGCCGGCGTGATCTTCTGCAATGGACGCGTGCGTGATCATGCCCGCACCGACGGTGGCATTGGTCAACGCATCAATCAAAATGAAACTGCCGGTGGTGCGATTTTTGGCGTAGGGATCAAAAAATAATGGAACGCTGGTTTCAAATTCTGCTTCGGCGATATCGTTCATCTGCAGCCGGGTGGCAGACTCTTTCGCAAAAGTATTCACATCGACGCGATTAACAATGCGCGTGGCCTTTATTTTTGTCTGTCGAACGGCATGCTTCACCAGATAGGTTTTCCCAACTTCCATCGGATCGCTGTGCAGCCAAACGACGTTTGCGCCAAATGCTCGCGAAACGTGCGGAGGCTGAGCCGGCGAAACCAGCATTTCTCCGCGGCTTAGATCTATTTCATCTTCCAGGCGCAACGTGACTGACATGTTCGCGATTGCTTGCGGCAGTTCGCCGCCGTAGGTGACGATGGCGCCCACGCGCGTCTTTTGACCGGAGGGAAGTGCCAGCACTTCGTCGCCGGGACGAACGACGCCGCCAGCCACGCGCCCAGCAAACCCGCGAAATGCCGCGTCAGGACGGATCACGCTCTGGACGGGAAACCGGAAATCATCACGAACAGTTTTTTCCGGCAGCGGGACAGTTTCCAAATACTCGAGCAGGGCAGGCCCACGATACCAGGGCATATGCGCGCTTCGCTGCACGACGTTATCGCCCTCAAGGGCGCTGATGGGAATGCATTGCACGTGCGCGATGCCCAGGTGGGCCGCGAGCTGCAAAAATTCTTTCTGCAGCGTTAAGAAAATATCCTGGCGATATTCCACCATGTCCATTTTGTTCACGGCCGCGAGCACGTTCGGAATGCCCAGCAGTGACGCAATAAATGCGTGACGGCGGGTTTGCGGCAAAAGTCCCTTTGCGCCATCGATCAGGATCACGGCTAAATCCGCGGTCGAAGCGCCCGTAGCCATGTTCCGGGTGTATTGTTCATGCCCCGGGGTATCGGCGATGATAAATTTGCGGCGCGCGGTAGCAAAGTAACGGTAGGCGACGTCGATGGTGATACCTTGCTCGCGCTCAGCGCGCAATCCGTCAGTCAGCAGGGAAAAATCAATGGGACCCGAAGAGCGATTGACGCGACTTTTTTTGACCGAAGCGAGCTGATCTTCATAGACAGATTTTGAATCATGCAGCAAGCGGCCGATCAGCGTGGATTTACCGTCGTCCACGCTTCCGGCGGTGGTAAATCGCAGCAGTTCCGTATTTAAATCCTGCTGAAGAAAAGCCGCGAATCCGGTGTCGCGCCCGCCATGGCCCGAAGAGATCATCAGAAGTAACCTTCGCGCTTTTTCATTTCCATGGAGCCTTCTTCGTCATGGTCGATGGCGCGATTTTCGCGCTCGGAGCGTCGAAACGAAACCATCTCTTCAATAATTTCCGGAACGCTTGCAGCCTCGGAGCGAATCGCTCCGGTGCACGGCATGCATCCCAGAGAGCGCATGCGGCATTTCAATTTTTGGATTTTTTCGCCGGGCAAGAGTTGTTTCGCGTCGTTGATTACGATAATTGCGCCATTTCGCAACACCACATCGCGCTCTTGCGCGAAATAGAGCGGCACAATCGGAATATTTTCTATGTGAATGTAGAGCCAAACGTCGAGTTCGGTCCAATTGGACAATGGAAAAACGCGGATGCTCTCGCCTTTGTCGATACGCGAGTTAAAAATATTCCACAACTCGGGCCGCTGATTTTTTGGATCCCACTGGCCCAAAGAATCGCGAAAGGAATAGATGCGCTCCTTTGCGCGAGATTTTTCTTCGTCACGGCGCGCGCCGCCAAAAGCGGCATCAAACTGTCCTTCGTTCAGCGCGTCCAGAAGCGACGTGGTCTTCAGTAAGCCGCAGCATTTTTGCGTGCCGAGAAGAAAAGGGTTCGCTCCCGCGTCCAATGCTTGCTGGTTTTTATGGACGATCAACTTCGCGCCTACTTCTTTGGCGTACGCGTCACGAAAGGCGATCATCTCTGGAAATTTGTAGCTGGTATCGATGTGCAAAAGTGGAAACGGAATCTTGCCGGGGAAAAAAGCTTTTTGCGCCAACCGCAGCATTACCGAAGAATCTTTGCCGATGGAATAGAGCATCACGGGACGCGCAAATTCCGCAGCCGCTTCGCGCAGTATGTAAATACTTTCGGACTCCAGCATCTGCAGGTGATTGAGACGAGTGGCAACAACTTCGCCAAGCTCCGGGGCTGCAGCGCCGGGTGCGCTCGCGGTATTAAAAATTGTTGAAGACGGAAGAGACATAGTCGTGTTCGAGCCATTCCTCGCTGAATATCCGTTGCCAAAAACAAAAAAACCCACCTGCCGATTCATCTGGCGGTGGGGAGCTGAAAAACTAGTGCTTCGCTAGCTTGTCTGCCGAATTACCCATCCGCTTCAGAGGCGCACATACACGGAGTCGCTTGACAGCAGCAACAACAGATGGCCTTCGGCAGTGGATAACCTGATGTCATGTACTGCCTCAGTTTATCTGTTTCTTAGATGAATCACAAACCGGAAGTGTCACATTGACAACGTCGGCTCTGCATGTTTTTGCGTCAATTAAATCGGAAAAACTGATGCATGGACTTCCTGCGTGGCCGCGGGCCTGCTAAGATTGCCCGCATGAATCCGGTGGAAACGCTTGGGTTGGTGCTCGGTGCGGGGTTTTCTTCCGGTTTGAGTTTGTATGCCACGATAGCGACTCTCGGGATTTTGCAGCGCTTTGGTGTCGTGCATTTGCCCCCGTCCCTGGAAATTTTGGGGCATCCGATCGTTCTGGGCATCGCTGTTTTTCTGTACGCCGCGGAATTTCTCGCGGACAAGATTCCGTACGTTGATTCGATCTGGCAAGGCATCCACACGTTCATACGTCCTCCCGCCGCAGCGCTGTTGGCATTTGGAGCGGTCGGCGCGGCGCCAATGCAGTGGCGCTGGGCGGCAGCGCTGCTTGCTGGCGGTGTGGCGCTCACCGCGCACAGCACAAAGGCCAGCGCGCGCGCCGCCGCAAATGTGAGTCCAGAGCCATTCAGCAATTGGACGCTAAGTTTTGGCGAGGATCTTTTGTCCGTATGGTTGACGTGGCTGGCAACGGCGCATCCGTTGGCTGCAATTATTTCGGTCTGCAGTCTGGTTTTAATTTGCGCGATCCTGCTTTATTATCTTTTTCGTTTTCTGCGCCTCGCGCTGCGAAAAATTGCTGAAATCTGAATTCTTAGCCATTGGAAACTTCCCGAAGCCAATTTATTTCACGTAGGTTGCCAGCCAATCCAGGAATGTTTTGTACCAGAACTGAGCATTCTGCGGTTTCAGTATCCAGTGGCCTTCATCGGGGAAAACCACCAGCTTTGATGGAACATTTTGCCGCTGCAGGGTATTGAATAGTTCGAGCGACTGCGTGTACGGCACGCGGTAGTCGCGTTCACCGGCGATGATCAACATCGGAGTTTTAAATTTTCCAAAATCGGCGGCGTACGTAGAGGGAGCCCATTTTTTGTAGCTTTCCGGATTGCTCCATGGCGTACCCTTCAGGTCATGCTCTTCGAACCACAATTCTTCAGTCGCGTACATGGAAACTTTGTCGTAGACGCCGGCGTGGCTGATGATCGCTTTGAATCTTCCGGTGTGTGAAGCAATCCAGTCCGCAAGGTAGCCGCCGTAGGAACCGCCAGCGGCCGCCAGGCGTGTTTTATCGACGAACGGATATTTCGCGAGCGTGTAGTCGACGCCCTTCATCACGTCTTCGTAGGCCTTTCCGCCCCAGTCGTCGGTAATTTCATCGGTGAATTTTTGGCCGTAACCGGTGGAGCCGCGGCGGTTGATCATCAGCGTGACGTAGCCGGCGCCGGAAAAAACTTGCGGATTCCATCGATAACCCCACGCATTCGACCACATGGTTTGCGGGCCGCCGTGCAGCAACACCAGCAGTGGATATGTTTTGGCGGCATCAAAATTTGGCGGGCGAATCATCATGGCCTGAACTTTTGCTCCCGCGGCGCCGTCGAACCAAAACGTTTCTGGAGCGTTCAATTCCAGAGTGGAGAGAAGTGAATCGTTCTGATGAGTGAGCTGTCGCACACCGGAACCGTCGCCGGCAGCTGCAAACAATTCGGCCGGCGCAGTAAGGCTGGTGCGTTCGAAAATGAAAGTTTTGCCGTCGCTGCTGAATGAGAAGTTGGAGTTGAAGCCTTCGGCAACTATTTTCTTCGGCTCAGCTCCAGCGCGGGCCGGCATTTCGTAGATTGGTTCCAGTGTTTCGCTTTCGGCAACAAAGTAAATGGATTTGCTATCGGGCGACCACGCCAACTCATCCACGCTGCGATCGAATCCCTCGGAAAGGTTGTCGTTTTGACCAGTTTTACGATCGTGGAGCATCACGCGCCAGCGGTCCGATTCATAACCGGCGGTGAATTGCGCGCGATAAACAATGTAACGGCCATTTGGCGAGTATGCCGGGTCGCCATCGAATCCGGGATTGGCGGTGATGCGCTTTGCTTCGCCGCCGGCTGTGGACACGGTGAAAAGATCGCCGTTGGTACTGATGGCTTCCACTTTATCGGTGACAGCGGTGAAACAAATTTCCTGGCCGTCGGGTGAAAACGCGATGTCTTCGGTGCCGCTGCGCTCGTCCGGAGGAACGTCATAGTTGGCGCCTGGCGTAAGATCGCGCGCGGCGGAACTTCCGTCCGCTGCCATTAGAAAGAGATGGCTGCGCTTACCTTCGTACCAGTGCGTCCAATGGCGGTAGAGCAGTTGCTCGTAAACGTGCGCTTTAACTTTGCTTTTTTCTTTTTCCGCGTCGCGCGCGGAGTTGCAAGCGCCGTCTTTGCAATCGGGATAAACCGCGGACGTGAAGGCAATATTTTTTCCATCCGGCGACCATCTAAAAATATCCGCGCCGCCGGACAGCGTCGTCAATTTACGCGGTTCGCCGCCGCTCATGCGCAGCACGTAGACTTGCGAATTTCCGTCCCGCGAGGAAAGAAACGCGAGCATCTTTCCGTCGGGAGACCAGGCCGGCGACGTGTCGTGGCCACTCTGGGTGAGCTGAACGGCTTCGCCGCCCGCGACGGGCGCGATCCAAATGTTACTGGCGTTGCGATTGGCGTCCATATCCGGCGTGGCGACGGCGTACGCCGCCCATTTGCCGTCCTTCGAAATTTCCGGCGCTGAAATTCGATGCATGCGGATCAAGTCATCAAACGTGATGGCACGCTTGGCGGCAGCTTGCTGTGCCGGGGTGGCTGTTCCGGTAAGGAAAATCGCAGACAAAATAAGTCCCGCCCGATAATTGCTCATTTTTTATTCTCCCGAGATATCATGCCGCCGCCGAATCGCGAGCCAATTTACAAAAGCCACCAGGCAAGTCGCGCTGACAATCACAAATTCGCTGCGTCCCATCCTGGTCATCAATAGTATGGCTAAGAATATGCCCGCGCCTGAAAAGAAGTAAGGCATCGGCAGCCTAAAAGTAGCCGCCGACGGATTTTTTCGGCGGAGTACTGGCACGGCTAGCGCCATCGCTCCGTAAACAGCGAGTCGCGCCACCGCGGAGAGCATCGCGTTCCAGCGGAAATTCCCGAATGCAGCGAAGCCAAAAAGTAAGACGGCATATATAACGATGGATACATGTGGAGTGCGAAAGCGCGGATGCACAGCGGCAAAGAACCGCGGAAAATCGCCGCGCTCACCCATGGCAAAAGTGATGCGCGGAGATTGCAACAGGCTGGCACTCAAATATCCGTACGTGGAGACCAAGGCGGCTAGCCCGATCAGCGCGCCACCACCGGACCCGAGGAATCGTTGCGCCGCGTCGGCCAACGGACGCGCGGACGTTGCCGCCGAGGGTAGCAGAGCGACAACCACAAATTGTATCGCGGTGTATAGCACGCAAACCGCAGCCAGCGCTCGCAGCAGCGCGACCGGAGTATCGGCGCGCGGGTTTTTTGTTTCTCCGCCAACAAATAGCGAGCCTTCAAAACCTCCGTATGCGTACACCAGAAGTAAGATGCATTCGAACCAGTTCGCGGCAGGTACGTGTTCAAAAGACAATGGAACGCGCATCGCGGGACGAAAAATCCAAACCAGCAATCCGCTTACGATGAAGAAAAGCAGAAATCCTACTTTCACCGCGGTGAAAAAATTGCTGACGTTTTTGCCGGTTTTTACGCCAATGTAATTGAAGAGTGCGTGTTGACTGATGAGCACCAGCAGCATCACGATTACAGCTTTGCGTCCCGCCAAAGCCGGGAAAAACTGCGCGGCATAAATGCAAAAAAGATTTGCTCCCGCGGCCGGCGCAACAATGCGAGTCAACAGCGTCAGCCATCCGACCAGAAGACTGGGAAAAACTCCGAAGGCATGTCTTGCGTAGAGGTAAAGTCCGCCGGTTTCCTCGAACTGTGAAGATACTTCCGCGATGCACGAAGCAATAATCAACACACCCAAACCGGCAATCAGGCAGCTTAGCGGACTGAATCCCCCGGTGCGGGCCGCAAGAATCGCCGGTAATCCAAAAATTCCGGCGCCAATAACGGAATTTATCATCAGCGCCGTGAGACTCCACCGACCAATGACTCGCACCAGCGCCACCGGTGCGACAGGCGATGACTTCAATTCCGTCGAAGCTTCCGTTTTCTGCAGATGCTCTCCCTGTCGTGGGCCGTAGTCATCAATCCTTGGTCAATGGTATCGGAGGCGCTTTCATCGTACCGATTTCCGTCAGAACGTCAGGCTTGCCGGTGATGCGTTCGAGATGCGGGTACCGTTCGCCGTCGTGATAATTCACGCTGATGGTTTGAAAAAAATCCTGATTCTCTACCAGCAACTCAATCGGTTCTTTGCCATTTTTGGCGCGGCGAATTGCTTCCCGCAAAAGTTCCGGAGTCCATTTGCGGCCATTCACGGCTACGAGTTTCACTCCCGCTGTAACGCCAGCTTGGGCCGCCGAGCTTCCCCAGATCACTTCGGTAATTTCATCTCCATTTTCCAGGCCTGGATAATTCACGCTAAGCCCGAGAGAAAATTGCACTTCGACGCGATGATTTACGATCTCTTCGGCTCGCTGCCGTTCGTTCATCACTTCGGCATAGACAAGTTTCCACCCACTGTTGTCGAGTCCGCCAAGCGGCGCGCCGGGGCCGTGTGAGTTCAACCGCTCGGCAAAAAATGTTTTCCAATCGTGAGGAGCGACTTCCTGCAGAGTAGAAACCACATCGTCAAACGAGTAGGGAATTACTTTGGGTTCGCCGCCCTGGCCGCCATAAAACTTTTTACAAAAATCATCCAACGATTTTTTGCCTTGGGTCTCTCGGCGAATCAGGGTGTCCACTTCCAGCCAGATGAGTGTGCTCTCGTCGTAATAATCGACGCCGCGCCGCCACGAGGATCCGGCCGGGGATGCGCCGTAAAGCAACTGCACCGCGATGGCCGTGTCCTGCAAATTGCGCCACGAGCGGCCAGGACGGTCATTGAGGTATGCCGCCACAACAGCGAGATTCTCGCGCAAACGCTGCGGGGTCCATAAACCGCTGCGCGCGGAAAGCATCGTTCCGTAATATTGCGTCAGTCCTTCATAGACCCAAAGCAATTCGCCGCGCAGTGGCGTTTGATAGTCCGGCGGCGTCAATCCTGCAGGCCGCCGGTATTTGCCGTTCCAGGAGTGAAAAAATTCATGAGGGAGCAGATCGGTATTGGTTTCGAAAAGATCGGGATCGAGAAACAACCGTTCCGGTGTGCGATTGTCGCTGGATTCGTTGTGCTCCACTCCATCAGGCGCCACGTTGTCACTTAAGCTCAGCAAGAAATCGTAGCGTCGATAATGCCGAGCGCCAAATAGCGGCCCCGTTTCCGCTATCAACTGCCGCAAATGCTGAATCTGCTCGCCGGTCGCGGCGAGCGCCGCCGGACCATCCGCGGCAATATGCAGGAAGTGTTCGGGTTTCTGACCTTTCGATAATTCAATGGTGCGCAGGTATTGGCCCATAATCACGGGCGAATCAATCAAGCGGGTCAAGGTTGCGGGTTGAAATTCGATTTGCTCCGCGGATTCGCGCGCGACCGGCAGCGCCGTTCCATATTTCCAGCCTGCCGGAATATGAAGGTTGGCGACGTAAGTGAGATCGTCGCTTTTTTGCCCTTGCGGATATAGCACGACCATATACCAGTTTAAGAGCGCAAGTTTTTGCGTTGCCGATGGCCGTTCACGAGAGCCACTGACGTCCACCGGGGACAAATAATCCAGGGAAACCTCAAGTTCGCTGGTTGCCGCGGGGATTTCGCAATGGAACGCATACATGTCCACGTCGTCGCGACGCCAGGCAATTTCTTTTCCGCCCGCGCGAAAGTGCAACCCGGTTAAATCAACAATCGGGCCGGTAGGTGAGTGTTCCCCAGGAATCCATTTCGGATAAACCAGTGTTAGCGGACCGGGCTTCACCGAAAATGTGATTTTGGAATGAAAAATTCGCTTAGGCGCGTCGTGTAAATCCACGTTCAGGCGCACCGCAGATTGCGCCGTCTGAGGAGCGGCGTGCGCGCACGTCACCAATATCAGTAGCAAACTAGAAATCACAGTTCGTGCAAACTCACGACTCATGGCTTTTCTCCGGGAACCGCGAAAGCGTATCACAGGTAAACAATCCCCGAACATTGCGCACGTATCACCGCAAACCGAAGATCGCACAGCAATCAGGCGGGCTTCTCTCTTCTGTTACAATCAATTTCAGAACCGGTATGGCGCAGCCCACTCGCATTTTTTCGCGTAATTTACGAAAGAATTTCCCCGTTGCCGTTCGCGGCGAGGGCTCCTGGATCATCGCTTCCGATGGGCGCCGCTTTCTGGACGCGTCCGGTCAAGCGGCGGTCGTGACCATCGGCCACGGCGTCCAGGAAATCGGACGCGCCATGGCGGAACAGTCCGGGCAGATCGCTTTCGCGCATACTTCGCAATTCCACTCCGAGCCAGCCGAAAAGCTTGCGCAACGCTTGCTGGCGATTGCGCCGCCAAACTTTCAAAATGGGGGCCGCGTCTATTTTACTTCTGGCGGCTCGGAAGCCACGGAAACGGCGATTAAATTAGCTCGCCAATTTCACCTGGAATCGGGACAGGCTGCGCGATATCGCGTGCTTTCTCGCAGGCAAAGTTATCACGGCAGCACACTTGGCGCGATGAGTGTGAGCGGCAACGTTGGCCGCCGCGCGCCGTATCAACCGATGATCCCGGATTGGGGACATATCGCGCCGTGCTTTTGCTATCACTGCCCGTTCAACAAAACTTTTCCTGAATGCGGCATCGCGTGCGCCGACGATCTCGATGTTTTTCTCAACACCGATCCGGAAACGGCCGCGGCGTTTATCTTTGAACCGGTGGTGGGCGCGACGCTGGGCGCCGCCCCCGCGGTCGAAGGTTACGCCGAGCGCATCGCGGAAATCTGCCGGCGTCGCGGGATTTTGTTGATTGCGGACGAAGTGATGTGTGGCATGGGGCGAACGGGAAAACCATTCGCGATTCAGCATTCGTCCGTCGAACCGGACATGATTTTAGTTGGGAAGGGAATTGCGAGCGGATACGCCCCGCTCGGTGCGGTGCTGGTGGCTCCGCGCGTGGTCGAAGCGTTCGAGCGCGGAAGCGCGGCGTTCATGCACGGATTCACATATCAAGCGCATCCGGTTTCCGCAGCAGCGGGCAACGCGGTTCTGGATTATTTAGAAGCGCATAAACTTTTCGAACGAGTCGTTCTCGCCGGCGAAACGCTGCGCTCGGCACTGCGTTCCGCTTTGGAGTCGCACAAAAATGTTGGCGATATACGCGGGTTGGGTTTGCTGCAGGCTGTTGAATTCGTCAAAGACAAATCGACGCGCGAGCCGTTTCCCAAAGAGGACAACATCGCGGAAAAAATTCGCCAGGCGGCTTTGGAACAAAATGTGCTGACCTATCCTACGCAAGGATGTATGGATGGATATCGCGGTGACCATGTATTGCTTGCTCCGCCATTCATTATTAAGGATGCAGAGTGCCAGCAGATTGCGGATGCTTTAGCGACAGCGGTGACGAAAGTATTTAAATCTTGAGTATGCGGTGCGTTTCGGCGCGAATTTTCACGGAGAAAACTGAATGAAGCTGTCGATTCCAGGAATCGCAAGCGCCATGGTGCTGTGCGCGTGCATGGCTTTGCCAATTGCCGCACAGGAGAAAACGCCTGCCAAACAGCGTGCCCGCGATCTCGGCGTTCCCTTTGACGGCACGCCAGGAGCGCTCAACTCTATCACTGACGTTACCGGCGTTACTGTCGGTCACACCACGCTGATTTCTGGCGACGGAAAACTGCAAGTCGGCAAAGGCCCGGTGCGCACTGGCGTCACCGCGGTTCTTCCTCGCGGAAAAGATTCCATGATGAAACCAGTTTTTGCCGGCTGGTTTTCACAAAATGGCAACGGTGAAATGACCGGAACAACCTGGGTGGAAGAATCGGGGTTTCTCGAAGGGCCGGTGATGATCACCAATACGCACAGCGTTGGCGTGGTGCGCGATGCAGTGATTCAATGGCGCGTCGCTCACGGCCAGCCTGATGCTACGGGATACTGGTGGTCGCTTCCTGTCGTCGCGGAAACCTGGGACGGTTGGCTGAACGATCTCAATGGTTTTCACGTAAAACCTGAGCACGCTTTTCACGCGATTGACTCGGCCAAATCTGGCGCGGTCGAGGAGGGCAGCGTCGGCGGTGGCACGGGAATGATCTGCAACGAGTTTAAGGGCGGGATTGGTACCGCGTCGCGAAAACTGACCAGTAAAGAGGGTGGCTTCACGGTTGGCGTGCTGGTGCAATGCAATTACGGCGAGCGGAAAAATTTGCGCATCGCCGGCGTTCCCGTTGGCTACGAAATTCCTGAAGATGCTCCTTTTGCTACCGCGCCCTTCGGAGAAGTGGATCGCGGCAGCATTATCGTGGTCGTGGCCACCGACGCTCCACTGATTTCGCACCAATTGAAGCGTCTTGCGCGACGTGTCTCGCTCGGGTTAGGACGCAACGGCAGCATCTCCGGAAATGGCTCCGGAGATATCTTCATCGCATTCTCGACGGCAAACGCGGGAGCTTTTGCAGCGGATCACGTTGTCGATTTGGAAATGATGCCGAACGATATGCTGGATCCCGTGTTTGCCGCCACGGTGGAAGCTACCGAGGAAGCTATTATCAACGCGATGGTCGCGGCGGAAACCATGACCGGAATAGAGAATCATCGCGTGATTGGATTGCCACACGAGCGACTACGCGCCGTGCTGAAGAAATACAACCGGCTCGCTCAGTAGGATGTAATTCAGCGGCTTAAATGACTGGGACGGCCATTTTTCGTGGGGGATTAAAAAATGGCATGGGCACAATTTTCGCCGAGACGGCATGCCGCTTCGCTTCGACGGTTAACTCCATACTGATCGTTGTTCCTGCCGCTGCGTGTTCCCGTCCAATGCACGCCAGCGCGATCATTTTCTTCAGTGTCGGAGACCACGTCGTGGACGTAGCTTTTCCGATCATTCGCCCTCCGCGATAAACTGGGACTGCGGTACGCGACGCCATGCCCGGAACTTGCGGCGCCATTCCCATTTTGTCGTAAATCGCTTCCACTTCGTTCCAGTTGATTTCGAGCCCCACTAACGATCGCGCTGGTCCCTTCTTTTGCTCCCGCACCAAAGCATCGCGTCCGACAAAACTTTCTTTTTTTAGATCCACCAGTTTGCCCAATCCAATTTCGCCGGGCGAGAACTTCTGCGCCTCGATCAGCGCCTTCTTGGAGGATGTGTAATCCACTTCAATCAAAATCAGGCCTGCCTCGATGCGCGCAATATCCAGTGCCACCATTCCCGCGGGATGAATGTCGAACGCTTTTCCCTTGGTCATCAGCGCATCGAAAACTTTTACCGCGTCTTTCCACGGCGCCCAGATTTCGAATCCGAGATCGCCGGTGTATCCTGTGCGGGAAATATCCACGGGCACTCCGGCAATTTTTCCGTGCGTCACGCGAAAATATTTCAGATTTGCGATATCCGCTTCCGCCACGGCGTGCAGCAATTTACCTGACGTGGGACCCTGCAGCGCCAACGCGGCCACTTGTTCGGAAATATCAGCGATATTCACGTCGAGTCCAAGAGCATTTTGTTGAAACCAGCGCAGGCTGGGGTCTGCCGCGGTCCAGCGATATTCGTTTTCAGCCAGCCGCGTAATCGTTCCGTCGTCGATTGTTTTTCCTTCCGGATCGCACCAGCAGCAATAAATTACCTGATCGACGGCAACTTTATTGATGTCGCGGGTGATGACGCGATTCACCAGTTTGGTCGCGTCGCGTCCGGTGATGCGGTATTTGAACAGCGGAGAAATATCGATCAACGCGGAAGAATTGCGAATGGCGTTGTACTCGTGCTCGTGATGCATTTCGTAAATGCTTACGGTGTAATAGCCGGACCACTCGCGATAGTTCAGGCTTTCGCAAAGCGCAAGCGTTCGTTCGTGAAACGCGGTTCCTACCGGCACAATGTCCTCCTCTGTTTTACTCGCACTCGCCCCAAGCCGTGTCGAATTATAGTTGTGGACTCACGCCAGCCGCAAGCCACTCCGCGCACGGCAAAACTTGTGCGTATCGCGGCGTGTAAGTAAAATGGCGCGTTAATTCTTTTGCACGCTCATCTTAGCCGCAGAATTCACGGAGTCATCAGGAATGTCGCAGAACTACGACGTCATCGTCATCGGTGGCGGCCACAACGGGCTTGTGAACGCCGCCTATTTGGCCAAGGCTGGAAAGAAAGTTGTAGTTCTGGAACGCCGCCATGTGCTGGGAGGCGCCGCGGTAACCGAGGAAATTTTCCCGGGGTTTCATTTTTCTGAATGTTCTTACGTGGTTTCGCTGCTTCGTCCGGAAATTATTCGCGAACTGGATTTGCCGCGGCACGGCTTGGAAATCCTTCCGCTGGACGGAACGTTTTCTCCGATGCCCAATGGCGACCATCTTTGGCGCGTCAATGATCACGCCAAATCCATTCGCAATATTCGTCGTCACTCGCGGCTGGACGCGGAAGCGTACGACGAATTTTCGAAAATGATGACGCCGATGTGCCGCTTCGTGAAGCCGATACTTTCGATGGTGCCGCCGGACCCCACGACGCTTAATCCCAAAGATTTGAAGCCGCTGCATTTTCTGATGCAACGTTTCCGCCAGCTTTCTTCCGATGAACGCTACACGCTTGTGCAACTGATGACCATGAGCTCGGCTGACTTTCTCGATCAATGGTTCGAGACCGATGTGCTGAAAGCCACGATGTCGGCGTCGGGAATTATTGGAACTTTTCTGGGGATTCGTTCGCCGGGCACGGCGTACGTGCTGTTGCATCACTATATGGGTGAGATAGATGGCGCGTTTCGCTCGTGGGGATTCAGCCGCGGAGGCACCGGAGCGATTTCAAATGCCATTGCCGCGGCTGCTCGCGAACTGGGCGTCGAAATTCGCACCAAAGCGCCGGTGGGAAAAATTGTCGTAAAGAATGGCCGCGCCGCTGGAGTCGTATTGCAAAGCGGCGAAGAAATTTTCGCCAATGTTGTGTCGTCCAGTGTCGATCCGCATCTTACGTTTGAGAAATTCCTGGAGCCCAACGAGTTGCCCGCGGAATTTCTGGAAGGCGTTCGCCGCTATAAATTCCGCGGCTCGTCGGGCAAAGTCAATCTCGCTTTGGATGCGCTGCCGAATTTTAAATGTTTGCCTGGCGATGGCGCGCATCTTCGCGGCGCGATCTCCATTTCGCCGAGCATGGAATATATGGAGCGCGCTTACGACGATGCCAAGTACGGCAATTTTTCTCGCAAGCCGTACATCGATATGGTTATTCCCAGCTTGACCGATCCGTCCGTCGCGCCTGCGGGCAAACATGTGCTGTCGTGCTTCGTGCAATACGCTCCCTACAAGCTTGCGAAAGGCACTTGGGACGAGCAAAAAGAAGCGTTCGGCGACAACGTTATAAATACCATCGCGGAATATGCGCCGAACATAAAAGGCATAATTCTGCATCGCCAGATACTTACGCCGCTTGATCTGGAGCGCGAATTTGGACTTACGCAGGGCAACATTTTTCAGGGCGAGCTTTCTCTCGAGCAACTTTTCTTTCTTCGGCCGGTGGCCGGCTGGGCCTACTACCGCACTCCCGTCGATAATTTGTATATGTGCGGATCGGCGACGCATCCCGGCGGCGGAATCATGGGCGCGAACGGGCGCATCGCCAGCCAGGTGATTCTTAATCAGTGGAAGAAGGCCAGCTGATCATGCCCTTGGGACAAAAAGTAGTTTTCATCGGTGGCGGTCACAACGCGCTGGTCGCGGCTTTTTATCTGGCGAAAGGCGGTTTCAAGCCCCTGGTTTTGGAGCGGCGCGAAATGGTTGGCGGCGGCGCGATCACCGAAGAGTTTCATCCCGGCTTTAAGGTATCGACGCTCGCGCACACGATTGGTCCTCTGCGCGCCGACATCGCCCGCGACATCAAACTGGAAAAATTCGGCTGCGAAATTCTTTATCCCGACCCGCGTGTCTTTGCCCCCACTCCGGACGGGCAATCATTGCTTTTTTACAACGATCAGGCGAAAACTGCTGGCGGAATTGCACGTCTCTCCGCCAAAGATGCCGCAAGGTACACGGAATTTGCCGAGGCCCTCGAAGAGATTGCCGGCGTCTTCGCGCAACTTGCGTGCATCACGCCGCCTGCCATCGATAAACCCACGCCCGAAGATTTCTGGAATTTGCTGAAAACCGGTAAAGGCGTTCGCAATCTCGGCAAAACCGGCATCTTCGACTTGCTCCGCTGGGGTCCGATGGCGGTGGCTGACTTTGTTGCGGAATTTTTTGAGACCGAGTTGCTGCGTGCCACCATCGCTGCTCGCGGCATCTTCGGAACTTCGCTCGGACCGTGGTCTGCCGGGTCCACAGCAGTATTACTGCTGCGCGCTGCCGCTGACGCTCATCCCGTCGGCTCTGCGGCATTTCCCCGGGGCGGCCTGGGTGCGTTCACACAAGCGCTGGCCGAAGCGGCCAAGCGAGCCGGAGCAGAAATTCGAACAGACGCCGAAGTCGCGCACGTCCGAGTGAAAGATGGCGCTGTGAACGGCGTGGTGCTTGCCGATGGCGAAGAAATTTCCTGCGAAGCTGTGGTTTCCGGCGTGAATCCCAAGCGCACGTTTTTTAATCTTGTGGATCCGTCGCAACTCGATCCCACTTTCGCGAATCGCATAAAAAATTTCCGCACCGCGGGTTCCGTTGCAAAAGTGAATATTGCTCTCGGCGATTTGCCTGTGTTTCCGGCATTGGCTGCCGCGATCGGCGCGGACGGTTTCCGCCAGGCGATTTCCGGTCGCATACACATCGGGCCCGAAATTGATTATCTCGAACGCGCTTACGACGCCTCGAAATACGGTGAATTTTCCGAGTCGCCGTATCTCGATGTCACCATACCTTCGCTGCTTGATCCCGCGCTGGCGCCAGCCGACAAGCACGTTCTTTCCGCCTACATGCAATTCGCTTCGTTCAAATTGCGAGCAGGGGATTGGGAGTCGCGCCGCGACGCTCTCGGCAAAGTGGTGATCAAGACTCTCGCCACGTACGCTCCGAATCTTCCAGGCCTGGTCGAAGCCGTTCAGGTGATTACCCCGCAGGATTTGGAAAGCACTTACGGTTTTACGGGCGGACATATTTTTCACGGTGAGCTTGCGCTCGATCAACTTTTCACCATGCGGCCCGTCCTAGACTGGGCGAGATACAAAACTCCCATAGCCGGGCTCTTCTTGTGCGGCAGCGGCACCCATCCGGGTAACGGCTTGACCGGTGCGTCCGGCGCCAATGCCGCGCGCGAAATTATTCACACACTCCGATGAAAACTATCGATCGCTCCAGACTTAAAACTCTTCAACAGCGCGAAGAGTCCTTGTTCGTGAAGGACCATCCCAAGTCCGCGGCGCTTTATTCTCGCGCGCAATCTTCTTTGCTGGGCGGCGTGCCCATGAACTGGATGAAAAAATGGGCCGGTGCGTTTCCTGTTTTTGTTAAGTCGGCGAAAGGCGCGCACTTTATTGACGTCGACGGTCGCGAATATATCGACCTTTGCCTCGGTGACACTGGCGCAATGACCGGCCATTCGCCGGAAATCGTTGCCGAAGCCGTTGCCCGCCGCGTGCAGGAAGGCATCACCTTCATGCTTCCTACCGAAGATGCAATGTGGGTCGGAGAAAATCTTCAGCGCCGGTTTGGCCTGGCGTACTGGCAATTTACGCTCACGGCCACGGACGCAAACCGTTTTGCCATTCGCATCGCCCGCGAAATTACGCAGCGCTCAAAAATTTTGGTTTTTCATTATTGTTACCACGGCACCGTGGACGAATCTTTTGTTGCGCTGGAAAATGGTGTCGTCGCGCCGCGGCGCGGCAACATCGGGCCGCCAGTAAATCCTCGCGAAACAACTCGCGTCGTGGAGTTCAACGATCTCACCGCGCTCGAAGATGCGCTCAAGCATCATGATGTCGCGTGTGTCCTCGCGGAACCCGCCATGACCAACGTTGGCATCATTCTTCCGCATGATGGTTACTGGCCGGCAGCGCGCGAACTTTGCCGCCGCTACGGCGCAATTTTTATCGCCGACGAAACCCACACCATCTGCGCTGGGCCGGGCGGCTGTACTGCCGAATGGAAGCTTGATCCGGACATGCTGGTTTTTGGAAAAGCCATAGGCGGCGGAATTCCTGGAGGCACGTACGGTTGTACTGAAGAAGTCGCGCAGCGAATTTCCGCGCGCATTCATCTGGAAGACTGCGACGTTGGCGGCATTGGAGGGACGCTGGCGGGCAATGCGCTCTCGCTTACGGCCATGCGCGCCACGCTAGAGCATGTGCTTACACCACACGCCTTCGAGAAAATGATTCCGCTCGCGAAGCGCTTCAACGACGGCGTCGCCGCTGAAATCCGCAAGCATGAGCTGCCCTGGAATGTTATTCAGCTTGGCGCACGCGCGGAATATACATTTGCGCCGGCGCCTCCTCGCAACGGCGCGCAATCCGCCGCCGCTGCCGACTTCGAGCTCGAGCGCTTTCTGCATCTCTACGCTCTCAATCGCGGAACCCTGCTGACTCCATTTCACAATATGGCGCTGATGTGTCCCGCCACCACTGAAGCGGACATTGATGCGCACAGCAAAATTTTTGCCGCCGCTGTGGCCGAACTGACGGCGTAGTTGGTTTATGCCGCAAAATCAATTTCAATCGGATCGATCAGCGGCATAAGCCATTTCAGCAGCTCCTGATGCGCCGGATGCCCGCCATAAGCGTCCGAAGCAGCCTTATCGACGAATTTCATCACCCCGCCGAATGTAAAGCCTTGCCCGCGCGGCGAATCGTTTTCCCCGACAAATGTTTCCTGCAACCCTGGTATCACGCCCTGAAAGTTCTTAATGGTAGTTGCCGCCTGCGTTTTTTGCGCTTGCGTGACGCCCGGTTTCCAGCGAAATGCGAACATATGAATGTACATGAATCTTTATCCCCCATTTGAAAAGTGAGTGAGCTGCAATCGGTTTCCTGACCATGTAGAATACAATCCGCTTTTGCGCCGAGGTGAAATAATGGCTTCCGCATATCTTCTAAAAACTGAAGCTTCAGAATACTCGTTTGCTGACCTGCAACGCGACGGACAAACGGAATGGGAAGGCGTATCCAATCCTGTTGCGGTAAAAAACCTGCGCGAAATGCAGCCCGGGACGCGTCTGATCATTTACGAGACGGGCGACCACAAAAGCGCCGTTGGCACGGCCACGGTTGTTTCAAATAACGCTTCAGATCCCAAGAATCCGATTGTCACGATTAAAGCGGGTAAGGCGCTTGCCGCTCCCGTGCCGCTGGCGCAAATCAAATCCAACAAGTTGTTCGCGGATTCTCCACTCGTGCGTATAGGCCGGCTTTCTGTTGTTCCTCTCACTGCACCTCAGTACAAATTCCTTTCCGGCGTCAAATAAAATGAAACGCATCACTTTCGCAGTACTGCCGCTCGCGTGACTCGGCTACAGAGACTGGTCTCCCACATCAAGACCACGACTTTGCCGCATACGATTCACAAACCCCTCAGCGATTTCTCGGGCGCGGCCCGGATTCGCCTTGAACTCAGCTAGCGCAGTTTTGAACCGCGCCAAATCCTGAGCTGAAACCTTGTCACAACTGAGGATGTGCCGGCTGATTTCAGCGATCATCAACGGCTGCGAACATCCAAAACACCGTGGACGAATAGGCGGGTATTGTGCTGGGTCCAGAAGGCCTGCGCCAGTGTGTTTGCGCGGTGGCCCAAAGCGTTTACCGGAAGCCTCAGGTTCAGGTCCTTCTTCAATCCGGTGGAATTCGTACATTGACGAAAGTATATTCCCCGTGCTTCAGGGTCGTCCAGGCCTGAACCTGTAGCCTCGCCGCGCCTTGTCGCTTACTTTCTCTCCGCGTTATAATGTGGTGTTTGCCTGCCTAGGAGGGATCAACCGTGGCCACTGCCGAGCATAAGCTGCAGGTTCCGGAGTTTACCAACGAGCCGTTTTTAAACTTTTCTCAGCCCGATGTCCGCAAAAAGATGGAGGATGCGCTCAAACAGGTGCGCTCTGAATTCGGCAGAGAATATCCCATGTGGATCGGCGGCCAAAAAGTTGTCACCAAAGACAAACGTACCTCCACTAATCCGTCGCGGCCCTCCGAAGTGATCGGCGTTTTTCAACACGCCACCGCGGAAATGGCTACACAAGCCGTGGAAGCCGCCGATAAATTTTTTGAGACCTGGAAACACGTTCCCGCCGAACAGCGCGTCAAATATCTTTTTCGCGCGGCGCAGATTGTGCGCGAACGGAAATTTGAATTGACCGCGTTAGTCTGCTTCGAAGTAGGCAAAAGCTGGATTGAAGCGGATGCCGACATCGCGGAAACCGTCGATTTCTGCGAGTTCTATGGCCGCGAAATGCTTCGCCTCGCCGAACCGCAAAAACTCACGCCCATGCGCGGCGAACGCAATTACCTCACGTACATTCCCTTGGGCGTTGGCGTAGTTGTGCCGCCGTGGAATTTTCCCTGCGCCATCATGGCTGGCCTGGTGGTCGCATCGCTCGTGACTGGCAATACCGTGGTGGTGAAACCGGCGGGCGAATCGCCCGCAATTGCCGCGAAGTTTATTGACATCCTTTTCGAAGCAGGTTTTCCGAAGGAAGCGGTTAATTTTATTACCGGCCCCGGCTCGGTTATCGGTGATGTGCTGGTGCAACATCCCAAGACTCGCTACATCGGGTTTACCGGTTCCAAGGAAGTTGGCTTGCGCATCGCGGAGTTTGCCGGGAAAACCATGCCCGGACAAAAATGGGTGAAACGCAGCGTACTTGAAATGGGCGGCAAGGATTCCATCGTGGTCGATGAAGAAGGTGACATTGACGCTGCGGCGGAAGGCACCGCGCAGGCGGCCTTCGGTTATCAAGGACAAAAATGTTCGGCGTGCTCTCGCGCAATTGTTTCTGAAAAAGTTTACGACGCTTTCCTCGAAAAACTTCTGGACTATACGAGAAAATTGACCATCGGCCCAAGCGACGATCCTAAGAACTATATGGGTCCGGTGATCAGCGAATCCGCGATGAAAGGGATTCTCGATTACATCGACGTAGGAAAAAAAGAAGGGAAATTACTCACCGGCGGTGGACGCGCCCCCGGTGAAGGCTACTTCATACAGCCCACCATCATTGCCGATGTCGACCCCAAAGCGCGTATCTCACAAGAAGAAATATTTGGGCCGGTGCTCGCAGTCATCAGGGCCAAGGATTACGATCACGCGCTGGAAATCGCCAACAATACCGAATTCGGACTGACCGGCGCGGTATATTCAAAAAACCCGGAGAAACTCAGAAAAGCCGAGGAGTCTTTTCACGTGGGCAATCTCTATTTGAATCGCAAGTGCACCGGCGCGATGGTTGGCGCGCATCCCTTCGGCGGATTCAATATGTCCGGGACGGATTCAAAAACAGGTGGGAAAGATTATCTGCTGCTTTTCTTGCAAGCCAAGTCCGTCGCGGAAAAAGTGGCTAACTGACTTCTACGTTGCGGCTTTTTCGGCTGCACGAACTGAAACCCATTTCATAATTTTGAAAATTGGATAGCTCAGCACCAGCAGCAACAATGCCCATCGCGAGTTCTTGCGGTCGGCGTATAGCGCGCCGAAGAGAAATAGCACCGATCCTACCAGCGCGATGCCAGTGGTCCACGGATAGCCCCATGCGCGATATGGCCGTTCCATTTTTGGTTCCTTCCACCGCAGCCAGAATAGCGAGAAGAACGATAGCGTGTAATTCGCGACGAAGAAAAACGCGAGCATATCGATCACCTGGTCAAATTTCCGGCTAATGATAAATGTCGAGCCCACCACGGTGCTCAAGAAAAGCGCCAGCACCGGCGTTCCTCCCTTATTGACCACCGAGGCGCGGCGAAAAAACAATCCGTCGCAGCTCATCGAATATAAAATACGGGAACAAAACATCTGGCAGGCGTTGATGCAGCTGAGCAGGGAAATCACCATAATGCTGCGCATGATGGGGTCCCCATAGCGACCAAAAATCCGCTGTGCGGCCGTGCCCAGGGCGAAATCGTTACCGGCGATTTCGTTCATCGGTAACACATAAGCCACCGCCGCGTTGAGCAGCAAATAAATCGCCATAATGGAAAATACGCTTCCAAAAATTGCGCGCGGTATGTCCCGCCCGGGATTTCTTACTTCTTCGCCAAAATAAATAATTCCATCCCACCCATCCACGGTGTAAATCACCTTTTGTAAACCCAGCATAAAGCCCGCAGCCAGTAGCCATCCTGCTGGGAGTGCGATTGTGCTCGCGCCGCCGTTCGTCGCGCCAGCTGCGGAATGCCCTCCCAGCACGAAACACGCAATAACCAGCACAAGAAAAGCCGCGGTTTTCAATGCCGCGGTAAACAGTTGCGCGCCGCTGCCCCATTTAATTCCGCGCCACTGCAGGATAGCGAACCCTACCAAAATGCCGACAGCCACAAGTTTTTCCTTGCCGGCGAGTGGCGCGAATAACGCGCCGCTATATTCCGCTATGACAATCGCCACAGCTGCGTTGGTTCCGGCGGTGGATAGCCAGTCGCTCCACCCGACAATAAAGCCGGCATAATCTCCCAGAGCGCGCCTTGAAAAATTATATTGCCCGCCGCTTCGTGGAATTGCCGCGCCCAATTCGGCCAGTGATGATGCGCCGAATAGCGCATACATTCCGCCAACTACCCACACCCCAAGAAATAACCACACGTTCGGCAGGCGAAGCGCAATGTCGCCCGGAGCGCGAACTATTCCTGCCGCGATAGTGTTGCCAACCGCGGCGGCTATGCCGAACCAAATTCCCAAAACCTGTAAGAGTTTTCCGCGGCCGAGGATTTTCGGCCTGGTTACTTGCGTTGTTGTTGTGGTCGCTGTGGAAGTTGAGTCCGAAGTATTAGACAATGGTTGCTCTCGGGAGTTGCCGGAACCTCGTCATCATACGTGCGGCATTTGAGAATGCAAGCCGGAAGTGGCCGGACGCGTTTCCGCTGTTGGTTGTTTTTTGCTCAGCTCTAAGCGGGAGATCACCACCTGTGGATGCTCTTCACCAATCGAAATCACACCAACAGGAAAGCGATTTCACGCCGGCGCCCTCGCAAAAAATCGAGGTTTCTGTCGTTATCCCTTGCCTTAACGAAGCAAATTCCCTGGCCATTTGCATCACCAAGGCGTTGAAATCGTTTCACGACGCCGGTCTGCGAGGCGAAGTGGTCATTGCCGACAATGGCTCCACGGATGGCTCGGTGGAAATTGCTCAGCAGAGTGGCGCGCGCGTGATTCACGTTACCGAACGCGGTTACGGCGCGGCGCTGCGAGCGGGCATTGAAGCGGCGCAAGGCGCGTTCATCGTAATGGGCGATGCGGACGCCAGCTACGACTTCGGCGAAATCCCGCGTTTCGTGGAAATGTGGCGCAAGGGAAACGACGTGGTGATGGGCAACCGCTTCCTCGGTCAAATCAGGCCCGGCGCGATGCCTTGGCACCATAAATATATTGGGAATCCCGGCCTGACTGCCGTACTGAATCTTTTCTTCCATGCGCACATTGGAGATTCGCATTGTGGCATGCGAGGTTTCACGCGCGCGATTTATGACCGCATGGATTTGCGCAGCACCGGGATGGAGTTCGCTTCCGAATTCGTAATTAAGGCCGCACAACTTGGCGCCGCCATCACAGAGATTCCGATCACTCTACATAAGGACCTGAGGGGCCGCCCCCCGCATCTGCGCAGCTTTCGCGACGGCTGGCGCCACTTGCGCTTCATGTTGCTTTACGCGCCCAACTGGCTTTTTTTGTTGCCGGGTATTTCTCTGGTCACCGCTGGATTGTTTCTGGTGTTTTGGCTTTTGCCGGGGCCGCGCTGGATTACCCCGCGAGTCGGCTTGGATATTCACACCATGATCTTCGGCGTTATTTTTACGCTGCTGGGAGTGCAGATTATCTCCATCGGGTTTTTCGCCAAAGTATTCAGCTATGCCGAGCGTTTCGATCGCAGCAAAAAATCTTTCGAAAGTTCCTTGCGCCGCTTCAAACTTGAGTACGGTTTGCTCCTGGGAGCAATTCTGTTTCTCATCGGCTTTGCTGGTGACGCCTGGGTCTCATGGCGATGGGCTGCCAGCGGCTTTGGACCTCTTTCCCAGGTGCGGCAAGTCCTCTTTTTTTCCATGTGGTTATTTTTAGGGGTACAAATTATTTTTTCTTCATTTTTTCTCAGCATGCTGGGCATCAGCCGCGGCCATTACATCGGAGACTACGAAATCAAATAAATGCCTTACACCTCCTTCGATCGCTTTGTCGCCAGACAACGTTTCCGCGCAGCTCTGCCGTACCTACGGCCGGGATCAAAAGTATGCGACGTGGGCTGCGGCATGGAAGCCGCGTTTTTGAATTTCGCCGCGGCGCGAATCGCCTCCGGCGCCGGTGTCGACGATCAAGTGCAAGCTTCGCACGATTCTCCCTGGAACCTCGTGAGCGCCGATATTCGAAAAGGATTGCCCTTTCCCGATCGCCAGTTCGATCATGTCGTGATGCTCGCAGTGCTTGAGCATCTGAAAAATCCCCAGGTTGTTCTGGCCGAATGTTTTCGCATTCTCGCACCGAGCGGCTCGCTGATTCTCACCTGGCCTTCAGCGCTTGTCGACCCGCTGCTTCGCGGGCTTCATGCGGCAGGACTGGTCAGCAAGGAGATGGAAAGCGACGAACATCAAAAGCGATTGCCACTTGCTGATTTGCTTGCCATGCTTCGCAATATTGGCTTTGCGAAGTTTCATCATCGCAAATTCGAAATGGGATTGAACAATCTTCTGGTAGCGCATCGTGACGAAAATGAAAACGTGAAATCATGAACTAACGCGTTTAAGGCTTGTCTGCGGGCGAGTCTACGGGCGTATAAGGAACAATTTCTGAAGGGGCTTCGTCAGGCTGCACCAGCCACACTGTCCGGTCCGCGTAGTACGTCAGCAATTTTGCGTTTTGTTCTTTGTCGTCCAGTTCGCGCGCCCAGAGCACTTTGGCGCCGTCCAAATCCGCGCCATTGAATACCCATTCCTCATGAATATTGTGGTCGTCGCTATAGCGCACCATCACCAGATGCTTCCCCGGAAGGCTCCGCAATTTCTTCACAATCGCCGCACGATTCTGGTTGCCAGCGCAAGTCCATAGCAACGTGTCGCAACTGCGCGCGCTTACATTATTGAATGTGCCAATCAACAGCAGCAAAATCGCGGTGCGCGAGAGCATAACGCCAACGCGGATCCCCGCGACGCGCATTTGCCGGATGTGCCGGATCGCTTGCACTTGCAGCGCAAAAAGTATGCAGGTAATGGGCGCAGCGTAATGTGCGTTGGACCACACCACTAGATACAAACTCACCGCCACCAAAAAAAGTGTCGCTAAAAGAAATCGCATCTTGCGGTCACGAAAAACACAATAAAAACCAGGGAGCACAATCAGTATCCCTTGCCAGGAGTACGCGAATGCAAACCGCGCGGTCTTCTGCAGCGAAACTTTCCACACGTCGCTCCAAGTGCCGCGATATTCATTGCGCGCCCAATCGTTGTAAAAATCACTAAACTGCGCGTTGCGGTATTCCATCGGCGGCGCGGGATGCTGCCACAAAAAAAGTGGCGGTGTGTTGTATGTGCTAGCGTTAAGCCGGTGAGGGAAAAGCGCCGGATTGCCGGTGAGGCTCCAGTTGTAGTAACCCATAAAAACTACGGTTAGGATGAGTATCGCGGCGACCGGCACCAGCGCTTTTTTGATGCGCGTTGCAACCGCTTCCGTCCCGCCGGTTTTTCCCACTAGCCACCAGAAAAAATATCCCGCCGCCGGGATGCAGAGAATCGCTCCTTCGTACGGGCGGCTGTTGGCCAGTATCGCTACCCCAATTCCCAGTAGAATCGCGTCGCCGATCTTTGCGCGCCGCAATAGTCGAGCGAGCGCCCCCAATACCAGGGCGCCCCCCAATGCAGCCATCGCTCCGCCCCAATAACTATTCATCCAATAACTCGCAATCCCAAGTTTGCACGCCGCCACCACCCCGCCCAATAAGGCCCAGCGAGCCGGCAGATATGCCTGCAACATCCATAAAATTGCCGCGCACATCGCGGCGTTGCTCAGCAGCACCCCAATCCAGGGATGCCCGAGCAGTTGGCCCAATGCCAACGCCGCGCCTTGCGCCGGCGGGTACATGGAAGCGTATTTGGGAAACCAGTTGGTATGAAAAGTTTCGAAACTTTTCCACATTTCGTGCGGAGGATTGGCAAGCCGCCCATGCGCAAAAGTATCCGCCATCAGCAAATAGCTGGCTTCATCGTGAATCGTTGGAACCGGGACGGGAAGCAAAGGAAGGACTGCCAGCCGCACTACAATGACGCCAACAAAAACGCTCGCAACCGCCAGCGTTTTTCTCTGCGCGAATCGTGATAGCGCCTTTTCGGAACTGGCGAACACATCTTCCAGCTTTTGCCGGAACAGCAACATCACCAGTCCCATGGCAATCACGCCTGCAATGCACTTCACCAGCGCGTCGAGAAGTTGTTGGAATGGAACTTGATCAGGGTAGGTCATCGGCCAGCGAGTGGTTGTGGCATGCGCCACCCACTCGTTCAGTGCGTTTGATTATATCCGTGATTGGCACTGCTGCGATGTTTTGCGTTTATCTTTCGATTTCAATTTCCGTCGCGCCTGCCTCTCGCGCCGCGGTTTTTGGTTTCGGCTGGCCTTCCACAAAATCCGCCAGCTCCAGTCGCAGATTTCCTGCATTGGTCGCGAAGGTCATGGCTGTTTCCATATCAATGATTCCGGCGCGCACCAATTTCTCTATTTCTCCGTCAAAATATTGCATGCCATCGTTCCCGCCATCGCGCATGGCGTCCAGCAGGGATTTTCCTTCGCTTTCCCCTTTTTCCACGTACTCGCGCGTCCTCATGGACGATTTCAGAATTTCGATCACCGCAATCCGTCCGTTTCCATCCTTGCGCGGAAGCAGGCGCTGCGAAAGAATAAAGCGAAACGCTTTGGAAAGCCGGTTGCGGATGCCCTGCTGATCTTCCATCGGAAACGCACCGACGATGCGCTCAACCGTTTTTGCGGCGTCGATGGTGTGTAGCGTCGAAAGCACCAAATGTCCGGTTTCGGAGGCCTCCAGCGCAATCTCCATGGTTTCCCGGTCACGCATTTCTCCCACTAGAATCACTTTCGGCGCTTGTCGCAATGCCGCGCGCAAAGCCAGCGCAAACGTTGGCGTGTCGTTGTGCAATTCGCGCTGATGAATCGTGGCTTTTTTGTGTCGATGGAGAAATTCGATCGGATCTTCGATGGTCAAAATGTGAATGGCTTTTTCCGCGTTCATTCGGTCGATAACCGCGGCCAGCGTGGAAGATTTGCCCGAACCCGTTGGCCCGGTGACCAGCACGATGCCGTTGCGCACGCTGCCGATTTCCTCCAGGGTTTTCGGCAGGGCTAATTCCTCAAACGACGGGATCACCGCGGGAATTACCCGCATCACGATCGCGTAACTTCCTCGTTGCTGAAAAATATTCACGCGGAATCGGCACGAACCCGGCAATCCGTACGACAGGTCGGCCGAACCGTTTTCCTTCAGCGCCACCGTGGCATGATTATTATTGCCAATGATATCGCGCGCAATCTGCTCCGTATCCGCTGCGCTCAAGCATTCCAGACCTTTGAACTTTAGTTGCACCAGCTGACCACTCAGTTCCACTTGCGGCGCGCGTCCCGGAGAAAAAATCAGGTCACTGATTCGCCCTTCGGCCTTGAGCATGGTCGAAACCAGTTGCGCGGTATTGATGGTGCGCTGCGGTGCGGCCGGCGCGGGAGTCGATGGCGCTTGCGTCGGCGGTGCCTGAACCGTTGTTTCCATGAATCACCGTCTCCGAGTAAGTGAGGGGTTGAGTGCCTGCGGTTAGAAGTGGGAAAACCCGCTTGCCACAGTTCCAACTCTAGCGCGGATGGCCGCGGCAGAGCTTAGCCCGTGGTACAGGTAGTGCGAGAAGATAACTGCCCAATCAAAATCACGCGAGCGGAGCTTCATTCAGCGTCAAAACAATCTCATCTCCCACGGCTCCGGGTCCAAGCGATATAGCCGCGCAGCTGTCCACGATCCAGTCTGCGCCGGCATCCCTAAGCTCTTTGTCGGACGCCGTCGTTCGTACTGCGATCACTCGCGTCCCGGCTGCCTTCCCGGAGCGGATACCCGCCGGCGCATCTTCCACAACAATGCAATCCGCTGGCGCAAGTTTCAGCTTTTCCGCGCCCTTCAAATAGGGTTCCGGATGCGGCTTGCCGTGGCGGATATCGTTCGCTGTAACCATTTCTGCGGGGACGTTAAATCCCGCGGCACGCAAACGCACCTCCGCAAGCCGCCGGGTTGCCGAGGTAACCACGGTGAACTTTCCTTTCGGGAGGGTTTCAAGCAGCAGTCTCGCGCCCGGCAATGCCACGACATCGGTGATGTCTTCAATCTCCATTCGTTCCACTTCTCTGTCTTCGGCGGCATGGTCCGCGCTGGGTAAAAGTTCCTTGATCGTTGCCAGGCTCGGCCGGCCGTGCGCCATGGCCACAATCTTTTCCGGTTCCAGGCCGTGCCGTTGTGCCCACGCGGTCCACACCCGCGCAACCGCCGGGGTCGAGTCTACCAATACGCCATCCATATCAAACAGCACGCCGCGACAAGAGACTTGGGTCATGCCAAAATAATAACAGTCTTGCCCGACATCTCCGCCGTGTCCTTCGCGTCATCGGCACAACCAGGGGTCATTTATGGATCATCGGGCAAACCTTTTGCCCTCCAGGAAGTCTAAGTTTAGGAAAGAAGTTACCCCAAATATTTACGAACTTTTACAGGCCAGTTACGTCTTGTATGTGGGTTCATTCCTGAAAGCCTAATGAGGAATCCTCGCCATACCTTCGCGCTCACGTTGGTCTTTATAGCTGTGGCTGGATGCGTATTTCCTGCCCGTGCGCAACAAACGCCGCAAAGCGCGCCGGCGAAATCCCAACCACCGGATCCCACTTCCCGTTTATTGCGTATCCCCCATTTACAACAAGGGCCGAAGTTTGAAGATTTTGTCAACATGTCCGCTGAATCCACGGTGGCGGAGTCCATGCTCAAGATCGACCACTTCATTCAGCGCGATCCAACCGATGGCGCCCCGGTATCCCAAAAAACCATCGTGCTCATGGGTTACACGGACAAGAACCTTTACGTCGTATGCCTCTGTTTTGACGCCGAAAGAGACAAAATCCGCGCCCGGCGCACCCGCCGCGAGCTGATCAACGATGACGACCAGTTCGGTTTTGTGTTGGATACTTTCCACGATAAGCAACACGGAATTTTCTTTTACGTTAATCCTCTTGGCATCCAGCAGGACGGAATCTGGGACGAAATAGGAATGCCCGACTATTCCTTTGACATGCTCTGGAATTCCGAAGGAAAATTAACGCCGCAAGGATGGGTGGTATGGCTTGAAATACCCTTTCGCTCCCTGCGTTTCTCTCCCAGCGACCAGCAAACCTGGGGCATCTTCCTCGAACGCGATGTACGCCGCAACAACGAATCGGCTTTTTTTCCGCCGATTTCCAGCAATGTGCAGGGCTTCCTGTCCCAGGAAGGCGATTTGACCGGCTTGACGAATATTTCTCCGGGCCGCAATTTGCAATTCATTCCCTATGGCTCATTACGCGGTTTTCGCGATCTGGACGACCGCGACCCAGTGCATCCTTTTTTCACTGGAAAACATTTGCAGGGCCGCGTGGGGCTAGACGCCAAAGTGGTTATAAAAAATGCCCTGGTCCTCGACGCCACCGTCAATCCCGACTTCGCGCAGGTCGAGTCCGACGATCCGCAGATTACCGTCAACCAGCGCTTCGAAGTTTTCTTCCCGGAGAAACGGCCATTCTTTCTTGAGAATTCCAGTTTTTTCAATACTCCGGTGAATTTACTTTTTACCCGCCGCATCGTCGATCCCGGATACGGCATTCGTTTGACCGGCAAAGTGGGTCCCTGGGCCCTCGGCGCTTTGTTTGCCGACGATCGTTTTCCCGGCAGAGCCGTGCCGCAACATGACCCGCTAGCCGGCGCGAAGGCGTATTTCGGCGTGCTTCGCCTCAGTCATGACCTTGGCAAGGAATCCTCCGTTGGATTCATATACACAGATCGCGAATTGAATAGCAGCCCCCTGACCATCTGCAGTTCCAATGCTTGCACCATCGATATGAATCGCGTCGGCGGCATCGACACCAAACTTAAACTTTCCTCCAAGTGGTTACTTACCGCCCAGGCGCTCATGAGTTTTACGCGCAAGAATGACGGCACGCATTATGGCGGCTCTTCTTACGAATACTATCTGGCGCGCGACGCTCGAAATCTGCACTATGACGCCAATTACAACGACACTACGCAAAAGTTTCAGACCGAGGCTGGCTTTTTTCGGCGACCCGATATTCGCCGGCTGGAGAACTTTGCCAGGTACAGCTTCCGGCGCGAAGGCAAAAGGTTGCAGTCCCACGGGCCCTCAATGTTTAGCGAAAACATCTGGGACCACAGCGGCACGCGGCTGAATTGGTTCGACAACGTCAACTACCGTTTCCTCTTTGAGCGTCAAACGCTCTTCGGAGCGTTCGTCAATCTCGGCCGCGAACGCCTTCGCCCCATAGACTTTTCCGTGCTATCCGCAAATCAAGACTACCCGCACTTTCACCGCGGATTTTTTTTCGACTTCGGCTACTTTAAGCCAGTCTTTCTCTCCGGTGAAATCTCCTGGGGAAAAGAAACGAATTACGCTCCTTTTAGCGGTCCGCCCGTTCTGGCGCGCTCCAATTCAGTCACGCTGTTTGCGACCATCCGCCCCATAACTGGCCTCACCATCGATAATTCCTACCTTTTTCAGCGCCTGCGCACCGATCTCACTGGCGCCTCAATCTTTAACAATCACATCATTCGCTCCAAATGGAACTATCAGTTCAACCGCGAACTTTCTTTGCGCGTTATTGGGCAATACTCCGCGGTGCTTGCCAATAGCTCGCGCTCTTCGCTCTTCAGCAGGAAAAATATCAACGCCGATATTCTTTTCACTTACCTCCTGCATCCAGGCACCGCCGTATACGTTGGCTACAACTCCAACCTGCAAAACCTTGATCCCGGTCTCCAGCGCGATCTCAACAACAACATTGTTCCGAGCCCCTGTTGCTATATCAACGATGGCCGCCAATTCTTCGTCAAAATCTCCTACTTATTCCGCTACTAGAAGTCCCACGGGGATACCGCGCGCAACAGGCGCTTTTCCTCCCACCTCTTTCTTGTCATTCCGAACAAAGTGAGGAATCTGCTTTTCAGCTTTTTGTTGTTGGGATGAAACCAGGTTTGGGGTGGGAGACGGGGATTGAACCCGCGACATTCGGTGCCACAGACCGACGCTCTACCAGCTGAGCTACTCCCACCATTGCGCGGCGTTCCTTAGTTTACGCTAGTTCCTTCATGTGCAAAAGAGGGTACCGTGTGCCGCTAGTCTGGAGTGTTGCTTTCTGAGCTTACTAGTTGTATGTTGCCTCAACTTATTAACCCGAATCGAAGATTACCAGTTTAAACTCCACTCATCGCGGCAACACTGGCGGACGAGCGAAACCGTGATTCAACGTACGCAACTCGAAGTGAGCGTTCAGCGGTGGACCGAGGCTGGTCTGATAGATGCCCAGTCGGGAGCGCGCATTCTTGCTTTTGAAACCGGGCAGGAACGGCGCGCTACACTGCGATGGCCCGTTTTTCTCGCCATGGTTTTTGGCGGGATTCTTTTCGCTGCAGGCATCACTCTGTTCGTGGCCGCCCATTGGGGCGAACTCTCTCCCGCCACGCGCTTTTCGCTGGTGCTTCTGATGACTGCCGTGTTCCACATCGGCGGCGCGCTGCTCACGGACCGTTTTCCTTCGCTTTCTACTACGCTGCACGCGCTGGGGACTGCAACGCTCGGCGCGTCCATTTTTCTCACCGCTCAAATTTTCAATCTGCACGAAAACTGGGCCACCGGCATCTTGCTCTGGGCCATAGGCGCGGCCCTCGGTTACCTTCTCTTGCGCGATTGGCCTCAGGCCGCCCTCCTCGCTGTTCTTATGCCCGCATGGCTTATCAGCACGTGGTTAATTAAAACAGAATGGCTTTGGGGTGGTAACCGTTTCCTGGCCATGGGATTGATTCTGACGGCTCTTTGTTATTTATCCGCTCGAATCGCCGAACAGGAAAATACGGTACGCCGTACTCTGGTCTGGATCGGCAGCATCGCGCTGCTGCCCTGCGTGGGAATAGCCGTTGCTATCGCAACTGACGAATCATATTCCCTCCGCTACAGCGAACGTTCTACCTTGTCCGTCCGCACCTTGCTGATTGGCTGGACGGTGGCCCTGGCCGGGCCGCTGATTCTTTCGTGGCTCCTGCGTGGACGCGCCGTGTGGATAAATTTTCTGTGGGCTGCTTGGGCTTATGCTCTCATCGTGTCTGCAGGACATTCGCAATCGATCGAAAAGAACTCATATCATGGGCACTTGGGCGCAACTCTGGCGCTTTATGCCTTGTACGCGCTCGGCTCGGTTGGTCTGGTCGCTTGGGGACTCTATGAGAAGAGAAAAGAACGGCTAAATCTTGGTGTTGCTGCCTTCGCGATATCCGTCCTGTTTTTTTACTTCGACACCTTCATGGACAAATTGGGACGCTCAGCCAGCTTGCTCATTCTTGGTGTTCTATGCCTCGCAGGCGGCTACGCTCTAGAAATCACCCGTCGCAGGCTGATGGCCCGCATGGAGATGAGTCAATGAGCGGCATGCACAAAGGGCTTCTGCTGGGCGCGCTGCAGATCGCGATAGTCCTTAGTCTCGGCGCCAAGCTGCTGTACGACCGTGTTACTCGCCCGCGCGTTTGGGTTCTGTCCGAAGTCTACGATCCCGATCTGCCGATCCGCGGCCGCTACCTTAGCGAACGCCTGCGGTTTCCCTCCGAGGGCTTTACCTATAAGGAAGAGGACAAACAAAATTGGAACCAGTGGCAGAACAGAGAGTGGGCGTATTTGAACGTCCGCAACGGACAACTAATTGGCACGCAACAGGGCTCCGGACCCGGCGCGTGGGTCTATTTGCGTAAGAACGCTGACGGTACTGTCGCCGCTGTGGCCGAACAGCCCGTTCTGGTCTTCATACCCGAGCACGCCGAAATTCCGACCCTCAAGCCCGGCGAGGAGATGTGGGTCGAAGTAACTGTGCCGGCGCAAGGCCCGCCACGCCCCATCCGCATCGCCATCAAAAAAAATGGCGTGCTCACGCCGCTCAAACTCAATTAGGAACCATCTTATTTTTGGCGGCTATCTTGCCCGTCAATCGGCAGCGCCGTCGAACACTTAATTTCCTCCAAACAGATAAACGATCGCACCGAGACCACGCCCGGCGCGCGCATCAGTTTTTCCCGCAAAAACGTGGAAAATTCTTTTAAATCCTGCGCCACCACTTTCAACAGATAGTCGTAATCCCCCGTCAGCGAATAGCATTCCAAAACTTCCGGAAAACGATTCAGCACCGCCTCCAGTTCGCGCATGCCTTTATATTGTTCTTTGTCGCGCGTGATGCTCACGAACGCCATCACCCCGTAGCCCATTTTTTCTCGATCCAAAACCGCGACCGCGCGCTGAATCACGCCTTCATCTTCCAGCCGTTTCATCCGCCGGTAACACTGCGGCGGCGAGAGGTGCGCGTGCTCGGAAAGCTCCACGTTCGTGGCCCGGCCATGCGTCTGCAGATGCATCAGGATTTTGCGATCAATCTCATCAAGCGAAAAAGCATGCATGGAACGTTCTCCGGCCACCTAGTATGTACAATGTTCATGCGTAGCCTAACGACTAAGCGCCGGTATTTGCAACTGATTTGCTTCCGATATGCGATACCGTACTACTATTTCTAAATAGAGGATCCAAAACTTTTTCATGACCCTCGAGTCTCACCCAGCGCGGCCTCCCGCGTCCTTACGCATCCTGCTCGAAAACCTCGTTGACTACGCCGGCCTTTTTCCCCCCGCGAAACTCACCATGCAGTCCGCAGTCGAAAATTTCAAAACCTATTGTGACTCGGAGCATGCCTGGATGCTTGGCCGCTTCATTGTTCCGGCTTCGCGCCTCGACGAATTTGCAGCCGCCTTTCAGCTACTGCTTACCGCTGACGCTGGCCCCACTTGGCGGCTTTCCGTCCTGATTGGCCCCGATATTGCCACAGACCTTGCCGCCGTCCACTCATTCAACCGCCGCTTCTCCGCCGGCGAGGGAGTGCTCGTCGATGCCGTCGAATTAAAAGCGCAAACCCCCGGGGACATTCGCAACGCCGCGCAGCTTGTGCCTCCAGTCCTGCAAACGTTTTTCGAAATTCCCATTTCTCAGTCTCTTCGTGAAAATATCGCGGCTATCAGCGAAGTGAGAATGTGCCCCAAGGTTCGTACTGGAGGAGAAACCGCCGCATTTTTTCCATCAACGGAAAGTCTTGTCGAATTTTTCGCAGCTTGTATCTCACGCAAGCTCTGCTTCAAAGCCACTGCGGGACTTCACCACCCTGTCCGTTCTTCACACCGTTTTACATATGAACCCGACAGCCCCTCCGGCGCGATGCACGGTTTTCTCAACGTTTTTCTCGCCGCTTCTTTTATGCTGTATGGCATGGACGCCTCCGCCGCAACCGGATGCATCAACGAGCAATCCGCCGATTCGTTCCACTTCACGGGCGCGAATGTTTCTTGGCGCAACCACACCCTTTCGAACGCTCAGCTCCGTCATGCTCGCCAATCCTTTTGCCTGAGTTTCGGTTCGTGTTCCTTCAGCGAGCCGCTCGATGATCTGCGCTCTCTGCGGCTCCTATGAAGCCAATACTCGACCACACTCACGATCCAAAAATAAAAAGTTGGCTCGCCTCCGCCAATCTTCCCAACACAGATTTTCCTCTGCAAAATTTGCCATTCGGCGTTTTTCAACGCCGCAATTCCAAAGAAACGCCGCGCGTGGGCGTGGCAATCGGCGATTCTGTCCTAGATTTATCCGCCTGCGCGGCGCACGGTCTTTTTCCTTCGGCCCTCGAACAAGCCGCAAAACCCTGCGGATCTCCCACATTGAACGGGCTGATGGCCCTCGGCCAGCCGCATTGGACCGCGCTCCGCCATCAACTGCACACCCTGCTTCGTTCCGACGCGTCGCAAAAAATCCGCTCCGCCATCTCTGCTTCTCTCATCCCTCTCGCCGAAGCACAACTGCTTCTCCCCGCCGTCATCGGCGATTACACCGATTTCTACGCTTCGATTTTTCACGCCACCAACGTCGGCGCCATGTTTCGCCCTGACAATCCGCTTTTGCCCAATTACAAATACGTTCCCATCGGCTACCACGGACGTGCTTCTTCCATCGTTCCCAGCGGCACAGCCATTCACCGTCCCGCCGGCCAGATTCGTCCTGACACCAACGCTCCGCCCCAATTTACCGCCTCGCGCCAGCTCGACTACGAATTGGAAGTTGGTTTTTTCGTTGGACCCGGAAACCCGCAAGGTCAACCTATCGATATTGTCGAAGCCGGTTCCAGCATTTTTGGTTTGTGTCTGCTGAATGATTGGTCCGCGCGAGATATTCAATCGTGGGAATATCAGCCGCTTGGGCCATTTTTGTCCAAGAGCTTTGCCACCACGATTTCTCCGTGGGTTGTAACGTTGGACGCGTTGGCGCCATTCCGCACCGGCGCTTTTCCGCGGCCCGAATCGGATCCGCAACCGTTGCCCTATCTTTTTTCCGCGGACGATCAGCAGTACGGCGGCGTCAATGCCACGCTGGAAGTTTTTCTTCGTACCGCCAAAATGCGCGCCGAAAATCGCGAAGCCGTTCGCGTCAGCCGCGGAAACTTCCGCGATATGTATTGGACCATCGCGCAAATGCTCACTCATCATGCCGGCAACGGCTGCAACCTGCGCTCCGGCGACTTGCTGGCGAGCGGAACAGTTTCTGGCAATTCCAAGGAATCCCGCGGCTGCCTGCTGGAATTGACCAAACGCGGAACCGAACCGCTCGTTTTGCCCGATGGAGAAGAACGCCGCTTCCTGCAGGACGGCGATGAAGTGATTCTGCGCGGTTACAGCGAACGCGACGGCTACGCGCGCATAGGCTTTGGTGAATGCACCGGCACGGTAGTTGCCGGCTAATTCGCGGGCCGTTTGTTACTGCCCGTTTCGTCCGCTCGGCCCTTGAAATCGCTTGTGTAAACCTTGCCAGCATTCGAAATACTGTTCATCGAGCTGCGAGGACTCCAGCGCAAACTTTGTGGGCCGGCAGACAAATCGCGTCTCAAACATGAACGCCAGCGTATTCGCTACGTAAACAGGCTTTAGCTCCGCTTGCGTCGCCTTTTCGAATGTCACGGAGTCCGGTCCGTGCCCGGCCATGCAATTGTGCAAACTCGCGCCGCCCGGCACAAAGCCCTCCGCCTTCGCGTCGTACTCCCCGCGTATCAGGCCCATGAATTCATTCATGAAGTTCCGGTGAAACCACGGTGGCCGGAAGGTGTGCTCCGTAACCATCCAGCGAGGCGGGAAAATCGCAAAATCCACGTTCGCCGTTCCGGGAATTTCCGATGGCGCGGTCAGCACCGTGTAGATGGATGGATCCGGATGGTCGAAGCTTACCGAATTGATGCAATTAAATTTCGCCAGATCGTATTTGTACGGCGCATAGTTACCATGCCAGGCCACCACGCTCAGCGGCGAATGATCAATTGCCGCCCGCCACAGGTTCCCCTGAAACTTTGCAATGATGTGAAAGTCTCCACTCAAATCTTCGTAAGCCGCTACCGGCGTCTCGAAATCCCGCGGGTTCGCAAGCCCGTTTGCGCCAATTGGCCCCAAATCCGGAAGACGAAACATTGGTCCGTAGTTTTCGCAAATGTATCCGCGCGCCTCTTTGTCCAGCAACTCAACCTTAAATTTAATCCCGCGTTGAATTACCGCGATTTCGCCGGGCGCAACTTCCATGATTCCCAGCTCCGTCCGCAAAGTCAGACGGCCTAATTGCGGCACGATCAGCATTTCACCATCCGCGGTGAAAAAATACCGGTCGGTCATCGACCGGTTCGCGGTGTAAATGTGAATTCCCACGCCGGTGTGCGTATGCGCGTCACCGTTCCCCGCGATTGTTACTATGCCCTCCACGAAATCCGTCGGTTTTGCGGGAATAGGCAGCGGCTGCCAGCGCAATTGATTTGGCGGCGTTGCCACCTCGTTAAAAGGCGTGCTGCGCAGCAGTCCATTATCGAAAGGCTCAAATGGTTTATGCGCGACCGACGGGCGGATGCGATACAGCCACGAGCGTCGATTCGTCACTCGCGGCGCGGTGAACGCCGTTCCGCTCAATTGCTCGGTATAAAGATTGTAAGGCGCCTGCTGAGGAGAATTTTGTCCAGATGGTAAAGCGCCGGGCGCGGCTTCGGTGGCAAATTCATTGCCGAAACCAGTTTGGTAGACAACGCCGGTTCTCACAACTTCCGCAGTCTTGGTAGTCATTGATTTGTTCCTCGGATAAATCGTCACGCAATATTCTTACGCAATAAGTTCACCGGCGCACCACATCGCTGCGCTTACAGATTCCCGCGGCGCGCCTGTTCCCGTTCGATCGATTCAAACAGCGCCTTGAAATTCCCCTTGCCAAATCCCCGGCTGCCTTTCCTCTGAATAATTTCAAAGAAAATGGTTGGACGATCCTCCACCGGCTGGCTAAAAATTTGCAGCAGGTATCCTTCCTCGTCGCGGTCCACGAGCACGCCAAGTTTACGAATGGCCTCGTTCGATTCGTCAATTTGCCCGATGCGTTCAGGCAGCGCATCGTAATAGCTGTCCGGCACGCGCAGGAATTCCACTCCATTGCACTTTAACTGTTCCACTGTTTTCAGTTCATCGCGGCACAGCAATGCGATGTGCTGCACACCGGGGCCCCCGTAGGCGTCTAGATATTCGTCAATCTGGCTGCGCCGCCGCCCGGCCGCCGGTTCATTGATCGGGAATTTCACGGAATGCGAATCATCCGACATCACAATGCTCATCAACGCGCTGTATTCGGTGGAAATGTCTTTGTCGTCAAAAGAAATAAAACGTTTGAAGCCGAATACCCGGCTATAGAAATCTGCCCAAAGTTCCATCCTGCCCAACTCCACATTTCCCACCACATGATCGATGCGCAAAATTCCCGCATCTTGCCCCGGAATGGGCGCCGCTGTATAGCCGGGCAAAAATGGGCCTTTATAGTCCTTGTAGGAAATCAGGGAATGAATAGTGTCGCCATAAGTATGAATGGCAGCGCGCCGAATCGTTCCGTTCGCGTCGGTCACGTCGTGCGGCTGCTCCGCGGGTTCCGCGCCGCGACTGACCGCCCCTTCAAACGCCTCGTCGGCGTTCTCCACGTGCAGCGCAATGTCGTGCACGCCATCGCCGTGTTTGCGAATGTGATCGCTCGCCGGATGTTCCGGCTTCAGCGGTGTGGTAAAAACAAAATTTGCCTTGCCTTGATTCAGCAAATAAGAAGTAGCGTCGCGCCGTCCAGTCTCCAGGCCGCTGTAGGCCATCTGGGAAAAGCCGAATCCTTTGCGATAATAAAAAGCCGCTTGCCGCGCATTGCCCACCCAAAATTCAATGTGATGAATCTTTTTTAGCTTTAGCGGATTCTCCTGCATGTTTCTCCTCAGTGCGTTGGTTGGGGCTGGCTCACAACATGCAGCCAGTGGCCATGTTTTGCGTCTTCGCCTCGCGTCGCCGCTGCAAACGCATCTTGAACGTCTTTTGTGATCTTCCCGCGCGTCCCGTTTCCTATTGTGTGTCCATGGATTTCCGTTACCGCCACAATTTCCTTTGCCGTACCGGTTAAGAAAACTTCATCGGCTTCCCGCAAGTCTTCCACCGCGATCTCTCCGATTTCTACTCGCAGGCCAAGTGATCGCGCAAGTTTGATCGCGGTATCACGCGTAATCCCAAGCAGGATGGATGAAGTTTCATCATTGGTGCGCACCACGCCATCTTTCACAAAAAATATATTCGCCACGGCCGCTTCTGCAACTTTGTCTTCGGCATTCAGCAATAACGCTTCATCATATCCCTTCGCGATTGCTTCCTGCGTGGCCAGCCTCGAATTCAAATATTGCCCGCAAGCTTTCGCCGTGGAAGGAATCATCCGCCGGTCAATTTTAGTCCACGACGAAATCATCAGTCGAAGCCCGCTTGCTTCCGGCACTTTGCCCAGGTCCGGTACCGCAAGTATGGCAACTTCGGTCGGGCACTGCGCCCCGATTCCCAGTGTATTTGTCCCAAGATAAGCCACCGGGCGTACATAACAGCGTGTGAATCCGTTTTTGCGAATGACTTCGCACGTCGCGTGCGTCAACTCCTCGCGCGTGTAGGGCATCGCAATGCCGTACACTTTCGCCGACGCGAACAACCGGTCCACGTGCGCGTCCATGCGAAACAGAGCCGGGCCGTCGGCCGTTTCATAGCACCGAATGCCTTCAAACACTCCGGTACCGTAATGCAAAACGTGTGCCGAAACCTGCGTCAGCGCGTCCCGATGCCGTACCACCGCGCCGTTCAACCAGACAAAACTATTTTCATCAAAGGCCAAGCAAGTTCTCCGTACCAACCGTCGCAATCGCTTCCACAACCGTACCCCAACTTGCTGATAGAAATCGTTCTAAGGCGGCCATGTTTCGTGTAAAAAACGGTGTAACAATGCGCATAATCATCATTACATGAAATAATCATGCATGAACTGCCTGCGGAAAAATTCCTGCAATATTCCCCCGTTCCTGCCTCGTACCTTTTCCTATCTCCTATTACTCCCTTAGTGCCATCTCCGATACGTTCCGTTGCGCCTCGCCCCTCGCTTGCTAGACTGAATTGCATAAGGAAAATTGCGTCCCCGCGCATGAGCCCCCACCCGACAGACCGCCTGCACTTCGACCGTCAAATTGTGCTCGCCCGTCCTTTGGTCATTTTTTTGTCTGTACTGGCTCTTCTGCAGCAACCTATATCCCAGCAGTCACGGCGCAGCCTAGCGTTCCTGCTTTTCTATCTGCTCCTCTCCGTCGTCGTAATTTTTCTGGAGCGCGCGTTGCGCCCCCGCGCGTGGCATCTCCCCCTGATTTGCGATCTTCTTGCGCTCGGCTTCTTCATGCTCATCACTCCGTCGTCCGTGCCCGTATGGTTTCCGTATCTTTACGTTTGCTGGACGGCGGGTATGCGTTGGGGAGATCGCGCCGGGTTGCCCCTGGCAGGCGCGCTTGCTTTGGCGCTGGTTTTGCTCACCGCCGAACGCGGCGAAATTCAGTGGCTCCGCGTCATGTCCTGGGTTTTGTTCACCGCGGGAATTTTCGCCGCGGGCGCCGGCCTCACCTTGCTCGGTGATCGCAGCCGCATTTTTGCCGCACAAAATGAATTTTTCTCCCGCATCACTGCCACCATGCAGGTCGATCAGGGCTTAGCCGAATGTTTGCGCCTGTTTCTTGAGGAAATTGCCGCGGCATTTCAATCCGAGGAAGCACTGCTTGTTTTTCGTGACGCCGATTTAGAACGCCTTTTTCTCTGGCGATTGGTTGCTGGAGAGAGCGAGCGCCTCATTCCCGAAAGTTTCCCATTGTCACGCGCCGACGGCTTTCTGCTCGATAATATCGACGCCTCAATCGTTTGGAATTCTTTGCAGGGGCGCGGCTCCGGGTTTGCCTGGGACCGGCGAAATGGACGCCCCCTGGATTCGTTGCCGCGTCTCCCCGGCCCCACCCGGCAACAACTTAAGGCCCGCTCGCTGATGACCGTTGCCTTCGAGCAGGAAGAAAAACCTGTCGGCCGCATCCTGCTTCTAAACGGACGCAGACACTACTCCAAACAGGACCTCGCATGGCTCGAGCGTATCTCAGCGCACATCGGTTCCTCCCTCGAAAACGTATTTCTTCTCCGCCACCTTCGGGCCCGCGCCATTGAAGCGGAACGCAGCCGCATTTCGCGCGACCTCCACGATGGCATCCTGCAAACCCTTCTCAGCATTGAAATACAGTTGGACGTCCTGCGCCGCAAGGTCGGAGCCACTCCCGAGCAAGCCGTCGCCAGTCTCGCCAACCTCCAAAAGACCGTTAAAAACGAGTCCGCCGACCTTCGCCACTTCGTCACCGACTTGCGCCCATTACGCGTGCAATCCGCCGATATGGTCGACTTAATGCGCGGTTTCGGCGAACGCTTTCGCAATGAATCCACCATTGCGCTTGATCTTTTAATCGATTCCGCCCAATTGCAGGCCCCCGACCGCGTGTGCCGCGAGGTCTTCCAGATTTACCGTGAAGCACTCAACAACATAAAAAAGCATGCTAAGGCTTCCCATGTCGTGGTAAAACTGTCGCAGGACGACAGCCGCCTAGTACTCATGGTTGACGATAACGGGGAAGGTTTTAGCTTCGCTGGCCGCTTCACCGGAGACGAACTGGATCGGTTGAGGCTGGGTCCAATTTCCATAAAGGAGCGCGCGCGTACCGTTGGGGGTGTGTTGACTGTCGAGTCAAACCCCGGGCATGGAGCGCGCCTGACGGTCGAAGTTCCGCTCGGTTGATATGGCTAAGACAAAACAGCAGATACGCGTATTGATGGCGGATGACCACGCGATTTTTCGCGATGGCCTCCGTAAACTTATCGATGGTGACGAAGACATCACCATTGTCGGCGAAGCGCAAAATGGCACAGAGTGCATCAAGCTGCTCGCCAAGCTCAAGCCCGACATTCTCCTTCTCGATCTGCGCATGCCCGATAAAGACGGCCTGGCCGTTCTTGAGGAAGTTAATTTCGATACGTTGCCCACTCGTGTGGTGGTTCTCACCGCCGCGGAAGACGACCGCGATGTGGTTCGCGCCATGCGCCTCGGCGCTCGCGGCGTAGTGCTCAAACAGTCCGCCACCGATTTACTGGTCAAAAGCATTCACCGCGTCCACGCTGGAGAAATCTGGCTCGACAATCGCATGACCGCCGAGGTCATGAAAGCGTTTTCAAAGTCCAGCGAATCCGGCCCGCGCCGCGAAAAACCATTGCTCAGCGACCGCGAAAAAGAAATTGTTCAGCTCGTCGCACAGGGCTTCCGCAATAAAGAAATCGGCGAAAAGCTTTTTATCTCCGAGCAAACCGTTAAAAACCATCTCCACAATATTTTCGATAAGCTCGGCGTCAGCGACCGCCTCGAATTGGCTTTGTACGCCATTCATCACCGCTTGATTGATCAGTCTTAGTTTTAGCGGTGCAACACCGCGAATGCAGCCCCCTTGCCAATGTAAAGGATCTCGGGCATCATTTTGGCCCCCCGCGAGCATCTTCTGGATAGGACTAATGACGCAACCAGCTACGCCTGCTCGAGGACCGCGCCTTTGAACCGTTCTAGCGCGTTGATTTTTTCCCTGATTTTCTTTTCCTGCCAGCCCATTCGCGCGCAATCTCCCGCTGCAGAACCGCCTCCTTCAACTCCGGAACAGCAGCCGTCCCCCGATCACGAGAAGCCAGACGCCCCGCTACCCAAAACGGACGAACCTCCTCCCAACCACCATATGTACAATCGTATTCTAGGCATCGTTCCCAACTTTATTAGTACCGAAGACACGCCGGAAAACCGCCGCCCTCTCACGGCCCGCCAAAAATATAATCTCGCTTTCCATGAAATGTTTGACTTCAGCGCCCAGATACAAATCGGCATCGGCGCCGCCATTGACCAGGCCACCGAAGCGCATGCAAATAGTTTCGGCCAAGGCTGGGGAGCATATGGCGAACGCTTCGTCGCCGGTGAAGCGGGCGACATCAGCGGCAGTTTTCTAACCACCGGATTTTTCCCTCATATCTTTAAGCAGGACCCGCGCCTTTTCCGTCGCGGCCGGGGTGGCATTCCAAAGCGCGCCTGGTACGCCTTCACACGCGTCGTCGTCACTCGCTCCGACGCTGGCAAGCCCATGTTCAATTACTCAAATGTTTTTGGTTCACTCGCGGAAGACGGCATTTCCACTCTGTTTTATCCGGACTACATTCACACCGTTGGGGGAACGTTCCGGGGGTGGGGCTATCAGATGTTGCAGAACGGCGGATTCAACATCCTTAGCGAATTCTATCCCGATATCGTAGATCCGATTCTTCGCCGTCTCCACAAGTATCCGTCGCCCCGTGCACACCCCCGCCCCGCTGACCCGATGACGCTCACTGACCCGAATTGAACAGACAGCTCCGTCCGCTTCTCCATACAATGCTCCGTTCACAGGAGGTCTCGCGTTTTCATGCAATTCGGACGCCTTATGGGCACTGGCCTCATGGTCCTCGGGCTCCTCCTCATTTCCATTCAGGCGGGCTTGTTCTTCGGACATAAACGGGAAGCCAACCCTTCACCTGCGCCTGCTCCATCCACCACGACGCCTCGCGAGCTTCCCATCCCCGCCATTCTGGGCGGCGTGCTTCTCGCCGGTGGCGCGATAGTCTTTTTAATGGGACGTCGCAGAGATGAGCCGGATCCCGCGCATGCCGTCAAATAAAATTCCCGCAACAAAATTCATTCAATCGATTGCGCTCGCCTTTTTTTTCGCCGCAATCCTGCCGTCCCCGGCCGCTTCTAAAGATGCGCCTCCGCAAGCCATCCCCGTGCGGCATCTCGGCGGTTTGGTCCACGGCTTCCTTGTTTTGCGCTCCGAGCAAAATGAAATTCTCGCCAATGGCGAATGGCTGCAAACCAATCGCGGCGACCAGGTCACCAACCGCCTTATTTTCCATTTCAAAGACGGCTCCCTCCACGAAGAAACCACCGTGTATTCTCAACGTCGCACTTTCCGTATCATAAGCTATCACCTCGTCCAAAAAGGGCCGTCATTCAAGCATCCTATGGATGTCTTGATCGACGCCGCAAAATCCCAAGTCACCGTGCACTCTTCTGACGACCAGGGCAAAGAAAACGTCATCACCGAGCACATTGATATTCCTCCGGACCTCGCCAACGGCCTGGCCATCACTTATCTGATGAACCTTCCCGCGAATTCACAGCGCACCAACTTCTCCTATCTCGCCGCCACCCCTAAGCCGCGCATGGTAAAGCTTGAAATCACGCCGCAGACCGAAGACACTTTCGCTGTCGGCGATACCACCAGAAAAATTACCCATTACCTCGTTAAAATCCAGATAGGCGGCTTGGCAGGAGTGGTAGCCCCGATCGTTGGAAAACAACCTGCTGATATCCATTTGTGGATTCTTGGCGGAGAGCAACCCGCCTGGGTCAAGTCCGAAGGCCCTCTCTATGAAGGCGGTCCCAGCTGGCGCATAGAATTAGTCAGTCCCAGCGGCCCGAAAGAAACATCCAACAATCCCCCGGAGAAAAAACAGTAGCGTTCATCCCGTCCCAATCGTGGCATACTATTTTCCCGCGCCCGCAAAAAGGAGAACCTCCGTGCCATACCTCACCGTCGCCAAGGAAAATTCCGGAAACATCGACCTCTACTACGAAGATCACGGCGCAGGCAAACCTGTCGTGCTCATCCACGGTTGGCCGCTCAGTGGACGCGCTTGGGAAAAACAAGTTTCCGCGCTCATCCACGCCGGTCATCGCGTCATCGTTTACGACCGCCGCGGCTTCGGCAATTCCGGCAAGCCCGTTTCCGGTTACGACTACAACACCCTCGCAAAGGATCTGCACACGCTCATCACCAAACTCAAACTGCGCGATGTCACCCTCGTCGGATTTTCCATGGGTGGCGGCGAAGTCGCGCGCTACCTCGGCAAGTATGGTTCCTCGCGCGTAAAAAAAGCCGCCTTCATCGCCGCCATTCCCCCGTTTTTGTTGAAGACCCAGGACAATCCGCAAGGCATCGACGCCAGCGTTTTCGACGGCATCAAAACATCCATCGTGGCCGACCGTCCCGCTTTCCTCACCCAGTTCCTCAAAAATTTTTATAACGCCGACATTCTTCGCGGCAAATTAATCAGCGACGAAGTCATTCAGCTCAGTTGGAACATTGCCGCAACCGCTTCGCCCACCGGCACGCTTACCTGCGTCACCTCCTGGCTGGAAGATTTTCGCTCCGACCTCAAGCGCATCAAAATTCCCACGCTGGTCATTCACGGCGACGACGACCGCATCCTCCCGCTAGCCGCCACCGGCCAGCGAGTACCCGAATTCGTCAAGCACGCGCAACTCTTCGTCGTCAACGGTGGGCCTCACGGCCTCACCTGGACCCACGCCGAAGCCGTCAATCGCCACCTCCTCGAATTTCTCTCCGGCGCCGCCCCCGCCCGCAAATCCGCCCGCGCCTAAACCGGCCCATGCCCACACGCCTGTCCCTCGTCGCCGCCTTAATCCTGTGCCTCTCCAACGCATCCCTAGCCCAAAACCCCGACCCCGAATGGCACTTCGCCGTCTCCGGTGACTCTCGAAATTGCGGCGACGTAGTCATGCCCGCCATCGCCAAAAGCGCCAAAGGCAATAATTCCGAATTCTACTGGCATCTCGGTGATTTCCGCTGGGGCTCAGATATCGACGAAGATTTCGCCAAGTCTTTTCCCACCCAGCAACTCGCTGAATATCGCAAAAATGCCTGGGACGATTTCATCGCCCAGCAAGTGGAACCTTTCGCTCCCGTCACCGTTCATCTCGGCATCGGCAATCACGAACTTTACTTTCACGGTAGAACGAAACAAGACGAATCTCTGAGCCACGAAGATTTCGTGCGCAAATTCAGCAAATTTCTCGGTGGCTCCAAGACCGCCTATTATCATTGGCGCCTCCACCATATCGACTTCATCAATCTCGACAACTCTTTCAATGAAGGCTTCGACGCCGCGCAAATGTCTTGGTTGGAAGATCTTCTCAAACAGGATCGTTCCGATAGCGACGTCTCCGCCATCGTCGTGGGCATGCACCGCGCTCTGCCCAACAGCCTCGCATGTGGTCACAGCATGAATGGTGATCCCACCACGTCCGCCGAAGACAATCGCAACAGCACCGAAAGCGGCCGCAAAGCCTATCGGGATTTATGGGATTTTCAGAACGCCACTCACAAAGGCGTCTACGTTCTCGCCAGCCACTCGCATCTCTACATGGAAAATATTTTTAATTCGCCATACTGGAACGATCGCGCCGAAAAAGATCCAGCTCTGCTCAAAGGCAAAATCGAAGAAAAGCCCTTGCAAGGCTGGCTCGTCGGAACCGCCGGAGCTCGCCGCTATCGCCTGCCGGAAAATCTTCCCCCCAACAGCCCCGCCCTCACCTACGCTTATGGCTATCTACTTGCCACGGTGAAAGCCGATCACTCCATAACCTTCCAATTTATCCAGCTCAGCGAGGACGACCTGCTCAAAAATTCCAAATACGACAAAACCTTCGTCGATTATTGCTCTCTAGCCAATCGCGACGACTCCGCCCATCCCCCCGAACCCTCCTGCAACGAGCAATAATCTTTTCCATAAACACCGCGCCTAGGTGCGCCACAAGCCTGCCGGCGCACTCTTCGATTCTAACCCATGCGCTTTTCCATCCTTCTGTTGGCAGCCCTCCAACTCAAGTGTTAGTCGGGATGTTTATTTATCTC
>DATNME010000098.1:0-88365 GCA_035602385.1 Candidatus Dormiibacterota bacterium | reverse complement strand
CCGTGCGGTGCGCCCGGTCCGCAACCGGTCAGCCCCAACTGCGAGCAATTTTCATTCCAGGGAATTTCCGGAATGTAGGATTTTGCCGAAGTGCCTGTCGCATCATTCGTCTGGTTCCAATACTTCGTCCACGTATTGATTTCGTCAAAGTCCGTACCACCCAGCGACACGTTATAAGGTGTCGACGCAAGTCCGCTCACTGCCAAACCCTTCGTTGCCACCCGCGAAGCATTGAAGTTGTCGCATCCCGCGGAGCCACCATCGCCTGAAGAGACGATCACCGTAATTCCTTGCGCCGCCGCTTGCTGCCATAACGAATTGAAAAAAGCATTCCCTGTGGCTCCCAGGTGGTTTTCACATTCCCCGTAACTCTCGCTCATCACCCCTGCGAGGTTATGCTCGATGATGTATAACGCCGAAAGATCCACTCCCGCCGACGCCGGCGTCGAAGCCGACAACACATACTTGATGGTTGCTCCGGGCGCCGTCGCTCCAGACCACTGGATATCCAAGTCCGCTTCGGCTTCTTCGCCTCGCGATGTAATTCCTGGATCTTCTCCGTTCAAAATTATATTGCTCGCGTCGAAATTCGCCGGCAGACCAAAAATCGTTCGAAAGTCCTTTACATCCTGCAGATTGATGTTTGTCTCGCCAACGATCGCGATCGTCTGTCCAGTCCCGTCGTTTCCAGTGCTTATCAGCGTTTGCGAATTGTAGATCGTCGCAAAATCTCCCGGAGCAAGGCCATAAAAATTTCCCGGTCTCGACAAAAAGGGAAAAGTAAAGAGCGGCTCCTCGCCTGTCATCCCTTCATACTTTCGAATCGTCCCCGTATATTTTGAAAAATTCTTGCGCGGAAAGTTGTTCAGGGAAACGACACCGGCTACCACCGGCGCAAGCGCGGCGGGTATCGCGGGATCGCTCGCGTTCGCAATGTAAGTCTTCCTGTCCAGTTGATAGTTCCGGATCTGCGTTCCGAATGCGGTTGCTACTCGTCCCGCGGTTCCGGAGAATTCGATCACTGTCTTGCCTGCATACACCCGGGCGACGTCAAAACCCTTCGCCTGCAGCCAATTCGTTACTTTCTGGATATCTGCGTCCGCGGGCCCAAATTGCGCGCCAAACTCTTGGGGACTAAGCCAGCGCTGATAATTTGGCGAATTCTTGTCCTGCTGGCTTTCCAGGTAATCCTGCAGCGCCGATTCTTGTTCGTCGCTTCGTTTCAGCAGCAACAGCATTCGACTCATCGGCACCGCGTCTGCAACACCTCCCCGGTCAAACTCCGCCCGCGCCAGCGGGTGCACGTTGCCAGTCAGCCGGACCAGCTTGCCTTCCTCTATCACGGCAGTAATCCGGGCCGGGGTCTCCTTGGTTTGCGCCGTGGCTGTCCCCCACGGAAATAGCCACAAGCCGCACAAACACAACAAGATAGTAATTTGCGTGGGATTCTTCCGGGGCATTGACACTCTCTCCAATAACGCTCTGGGCAAATAGACGAACCTGCTAGGAGTTACGCACAACGAGTCCGGCCAGAAACAAACTCGAGAGCTTTTTAGCCCCCGAAGAGGACGCGGCAGCCTACCATAAGTTTTAGTGACTTTCCAGGTACTGGCGGGAACTTACATTGTCTACTGATTCGTGGCAAAACCTCTTCACGGCAGCGCAAACCCCAGCACATAATCCCCTTGCTTCGTCCCTAACTTGCCGTGTCCTCCCGCCGCTATCACCACGTACTGCACGCCGTTCACGCTATAAGTCATCGGCGTAGCTTGACCACCAGCGGGCAGTTCATACTTCCAAAGCTCCTTACCGCTCTCGCTATCAAACGCTCGTAAATACGAATCCATCGCCGCGGAAGTGAAAACTACCCCACCACCCGTAACAATCGGTCCCCCCAGGTTGATTGCGCCCGGGTATTGCCCTCCGCCCATCGTACCGAGCGGAACATCCCAAACTTGCTTGCCAGAAAAAAGATCCACCGCCTTCGTCGTGCCCCACGGCGGAGCGTTGCAAGGCAATCCACTCGGAGAAAATAAAAATGTCCGGTACAACCCGTAAGGCGCGCCCTTCTGTTCCCCAAACTCCCCATAAATACGATTGTCCTGCTGCTTGTCTTCTTCTTCTTTGTATTGCGCTCGCGGAATCAACTTCACCCACGCCACCAATCGATTCGTGTTCGCGTACATGATGTGGCTCTTCGCGTCGTACGCCGCGCTGCCCCAATTCACGCCGCCCACATTCCCGGGAAAAACCGCCGTGCCTTTCAAACTGGGCGGAGTAAACACTCCCTCGGAACGCGACGCCTCAATCTTGTTTCGGCACCACGCCACATCCTCCGCTTTCGGACCCCAGGCATCTTTCCCGCTGAACCCTTCTGGCACCAGCGAAATTGCGCTGAATGGCTGCGAAGCCGCGCTCTGTTCCCCACGAACGTCCGTTTGCGGCACCGGTCGCTCTTCCACCGGAATCAGCGGCGCTCCCGTCAAACGATTCAAGACAAAAACATGTCCCATCTTTGTATTAACCGCTACTGCTGGAGTCCCGTCTTTCCACGTAAACAACAGCGGCTGCGACGCCACGTCGTAATCCCACAAATCGTGGTGCACCGCCTGGAATCCCCACACAAATTCGCCACTCGAAGCGCGCAGCGCCACCACCGAATTCGCCCACTTGTTATCTCCCGGCCGGATTCCTCCGTAATAATCAGGGCCCGCGCTGCCGGTTGGAATCAAAACTAAATTGTGCTCGGCATCCACCGAAAATGTTGACCAAGCATTCGCGCCTCCGGTTCGCGGCTTGGTAGCTTCCGCCCAGGTAGTCGGATTCCAGGTCCAGCGCAATTTTCCCGTTCGCGCATCAAAAGCCCGCACGATTCCCCGTTCCGTATCCACTTTCCAGTTGTCTGCGATCGAAGACCCCACAATCACCAGGTCTTTGTAGATCGCCGGTGCGGACGTCACCTCATACCCACCGGGCCATTCCTGCGCCAGCGCTACGTCCTGCGTCAAATCCACCGCGCCCTTCGCGCCAAAATCGATACATGCCTTGCCTGAATCGCCGTCCACCGCAATCAAACGCCCATCAATCGTCCCCAGAAATATACGCAAACGGCACGGCTGACCGCTCTTCGCGTTCGAATCGGTCCACGCGGAAACTCCCCTCGAAGTCACTTCGGAACGGTTGATAGATAAATTCACCTGCGCGTCATACTCCCAAAGTTTCGTACCCTTTTGCGGATCAAGCGCAATAAGGTGGTCATAAGGCGTGCTCAAAAACAATTTGTTCTCCACCAAAATAGGCGTAGCTTCGAACGCCGCCTTGCGCACCAACTCCGTTTTCTGTTCCAGCGCCCCCGTACGATAGCTCCACGCCAGCCGCAGCTTCTCCACATTGCCGCGATTGATTTGCGTCGCGGCTGAGTAACGGGTCCCTCCAGGATCGCCGCCATAATTCCCCCACCCAGCATTGCCGGAAACTTGTGCATGCGCCCCAACCGCAAGCAATAGCGCAACGATCAGCGCCAAAACAAAATCGCCTACGCTCAAACGCCCACCACGCCAAAACATAAATGCTTGCAGACCACCACGAGACCGCAACCACAGACCCCTTACCAATCTCTTATTCTGCGCGCGCTGAAATATTTTCGTCATCACTTCTCCCCCGGGCATTCACGCTGAAAATTTGCTCTGATTGAGGGATTTTCGCCGGCAATTGGTTGTGCCAGATAAATGCCCAAACCGCAACTGTACCACTACAGAAATTCTACTTGCTCGGATTCGTGTTCAGAGCAGCCGAGATCGTGCAGGATCTTCAAGGATGGTATGAGTGGAAATTTTTCGACGCTTGCGCCGGCGGTGCAAACTACGCCGGAGAAGCCGGCGGAAGAAAAGAAATTAGGTTGATTATGCCTGACGAAATTAGATCTGGACGATTTGGACCGAGGGCAGCCCTTGTGGCCGCCTTTTTTTTGCGTTTTGCCGATGTTTCACGGGTACCGGGTGGCCTACGCTGTCAGAAGAAATTGAGCAGCGGGTAAGTTTCCGATTATCCGACTTATCGTCCAGTGATATGCGGGGGGAGCCATTTGGGGCCGCTGTCTGGGCTCCAAAAGCAGGTCCTCTGAGCAATTGTTGGCTAAGACTTTGAGACTGGCTGCCCTGACGATTCTTTGTTGGCACGCTTAATAGAGCGCATGTGCCACCACCCTGCAATAACCGCGATGAGCAGCCCAACGAGACCGCCAATTCTTCCCTGGGCCTGGGGGTCGCCCATCCGCAGGATTGCACCCGGGACAATGAACAGCAATACCGTCACGACGAAAGCGACCACCATCCGGACGAGAGTCTGCAGTTTCTTTGGACTCTTAACAAGTAGATAAATCGCTGCGACTAAGAGAAGAATTCCCAGCGGGCTGGCCGCCGGTTGCGACGTCTGCATGACACACCACCTTCGTGAAACGGACTTAGGTTCTTACTTCCGCCGGTGAAGTTGTCCGCTACTATCCCCTCATCGTGCTTGGCCGTCAAGAAATACCTTGGAAGAAGCCTTGGCCACTTTCTTTGCTTTCTGCCTTTTCGGCTCAGTTTCCGATTATCCGACGCAATATAAAAGGGCGCCCCTTTTGGAGTAGGGTTTTGAGTGTTCGGCTCGAACCCCTCCAGAAAGGAACACCCTTTTTATGACCAGCATTAAATATCGGTATGGACGTTCATAAGGAAAGTATTTCGATTGCCGTCAGGAATGATGCCGGGAAGATCGTGATGGAATGCGTGATCGAGACCAAAGGGCATCTGGACGAGAGCTGGAGCGTGTATTACGGTCCGCACCCGCTGGGCCGCTACCACTCAGACGGCATCGCGTGCAACGTCGCAAACACCGCTAACTTTTCCGAGGAAGCCAAGCCCGCACCCCCCGCGGGCTTGGCTTCCTCCTTCGCCGGGAAACCGGTCGATGGAGACAAACAACCCGGACAGATCATCTGCTAATACCACCGGACATCTGGTTGTACTAATAATACTTACCTCAGATATTAATGATTGTTTGATTATCATCTGCTCCATGTGCCGTGACATTCCAAGTCCCTCCCTCTTCAACCTTTAAAAGCTCATCTTTCGGCATCTATCCCCTTTCCTTTGATACATCTATGCAACATCGCGCCCGCAACTCCTTTGCTTTGATACATCTCCAAAATCTCCAAAAACAACCTCTTTCTTTTGATACATCTATGCAACCCCGGGGTACCCCCCACCAAAGATCTTCGCTACTTCCCGCCTCTGTTACAATCCCCTCGCTCTCTCAGGGGGTTGCATGAGCTTCAGCCAGCGCTTCCGCGAAATTCGCGAAGGCTTCGAGCGGCCCTTCTGGGTCGCCAACTTCACCGAACTCTTTGAACGCCTCAGCTATTACGCGGCTTTCGCTTCCCTCGCCCGCTACCTCCACGAAGTTCTTTCTTTTCCCACCGAGCGCGCCGCCAACCTCGCCGGCCTCTTCGGCGGCATGGTGTGGTTTCTGGCGATTTTCGGCGGCGCCATCGCGGACCGTCTCGGCTTTCGCCGCGCCCTCGCTCTCGCTTATTTAATACTCGCCAGCGCCTATTTCCTTCTCGGCTCTCTGGGCGCGCCGTGGCTCGCTCCCGAGCGTGGCGCCGTGCCGCTCTACGGCTTGGTCATCTTTGTTCTTATGCTTCCCGCGCTCGGCGTAGCCCTGGTCAAACCCTGCGTCGTCGGCACCACCGCTCGAGCCTCCTCAGAAAACGTCCGCTCTATCGGCTATTCCATTTACTACACCCTGGTGAATATTGGCGGCGCGGCCGGTCCCTTGGTCGCTTCCGTGGTTCACAAACACCTTAGCGTTGAAACCGTTTTTCGCGTCGCGGCGCTCAGCGTCTTCCTGATGTTTTTTGTGGTCCTTATCTTTTTCCGCGATCCGCGCAAACCCGGCGACGTTCCCGCTCCCTCTTTCGCGGAAACCATTAGAAATTTTTTCACCGTTCTTGCCAACCCAAAATTCATGCTCTTCCTGCTCATTTTTACTGGCTACTGGGTTGTCTATTGGCAGGAGTTCATAACCCTTCCGCTCTATGTTCATGACTACATCAATCCGCAAGCCGATACCGAACGCATGCTTTCCACTGGGCCATTCATGGTCATCGCTTTCACCGTGGCCATCAGCTTTTTTCTTCGCAGCCTCGGCTCATTCCGCGCGGTCGTTATCGGAACTTTGGTTTCTGCTCTCGGTTGGATTTTTCTCGCCGTGTATCCCACTGTGTGGGCCGCCTACGCCACCTTAGCCATCGTCGCGCTCGGCGAAATCATTCAATCTCCGCGCTATTACGACTACATCTCCCGCCTCGCCCCCGCAGGCCAACAAGGCACCTACATGGGATTTGCGTTCTTGCCCATCGGCATCGGTTCATTCATCGCCGGACGCATCGGCGGCGGCCTGATGCATTATTTTGGCGAAGTTCTCCATCAACCCCAGCGGGTTTGGTGGGCTATCGCCGGCATCGGCGTTTTTACTGCTTTTCTATTGTGGATTTACGACCGTGTTGTAAAACCCGGCAGCCAAGAATCTTCATGACGCAAGCTTGTGTCGCCATGCAAATTGTAGGGGCACGATATATCGTGCCCGCCTTAATTCACCACTCGCCGCAGCGATTCCAGCGCTTGCCGCGCCAGCGAATACCGCGGCTCAATGTTCAACGATTCCTGATAACAACGCATCGCCTGGCTGTACATCTCCAGCCCCAGATACGCGCGGCCCAGATTGTAATGCGGAAAATGGCGCGGCTCGTAACGCTTTGCCTCCACCGCCTGATGCAGCCACGAAATTGCTTCGTCAAATTTTCCCAATTGAATCATGTACGCGCCAATATCGTTATACGGGTTGCCAAAATCGGGATCGACCGAAATCGCGCGCTTGCACTCCGCGATCGCTTCCTCCAGCTTTCCCTGAAAATGATATGTCCAGCCCAGGAAGGTGTGCGCTTCCGCCGTGGGATGAAGATTCAACGAAGACCGGTAAAGCTCAACGGCTTGCTCGTAATCGCCTTCCATCTGCGCCTGATAGGCATCCTGAAGAACTTCCCACGCTTGCGTAACAGTATCTTGGCCCATATAAATATTGTTAACACGCGTTCACGTATGCGGTCAAAAGTACGAAAGTCCCGGGTGTTCCGCCCGCGCACCTGTACCTTTTACCGGTTACGCCGGCGCCAACTGGAATTTTTTATTGCAAACATGCACAATAAAAGGGCCACTGATTAAGCAGTTTCGGGAGAAATTATCTTGAATCGCACAACCGCATTTTTATCGCTGGCTCTTAGCCTATTGCTTCTCGCCGCCACCGGCGCGGCCTGGGCGCAGAAAAATCACGAAAAAAAGGAAAAAAAGGCTGCTGGAAGCGCGGCCTCCGCTGCCGCTGTCGAACGTGGCAAAACCGTATTCCAATCCAAGTGCGCTCTTTGCCATTACGCCGACAACGATCAGAAAAAAATTGGTCCCGGCCTAAAAGGAATTTCCAAGCGCGGAACCTTCACCGTAAACAACAATAAAATTACCGACGAAAGTCTTAAGGACTGGATTGAAAACGGCGATGACCTCATGCCGCCGTTCAAGGAAGCACTCGACCCCGCGCAAATCAAGGACGTCATCGCTTACGTCAAAACACTCTAAAAATAAAAATCCTCCGGCAAACTGAGAACATCAGTTCCGCCGGAGGTAATTTCCAACAATTCGCTCTGCGAAAATTTACTTCAGCATCGCGTCCAAAAATTTACTTTAGGATCGCGTCTTTAAATGCTTTCGAGGGACGAAGACGAACCACGGTCTTGGCCTTGATCTTAATCGCTTCGCCCGTTTGCGGATTACGGCCCATGCGCGCCTTGCGGTGCGCTTTCACGGCGCGCCCGATGCCTGGGATTACGAACTTGCCCGCTGCGCCCTTCGCTTCTTTCACGGCGAGCTTAAAAAGCTCTTCGAAGAAAAGCGCTGCGGTTTTTTTCGGTGTGCCGACTTTCTCGGCCATGTGCGACACGATCTTGGTCTTGCTCATTGGCTTGGCTGCCATCTAGTCTGCTTATCCTCCTGATTTTTGTTTCCACCCCGGCGAAGCCGGGGCAGGCCACGAGCAAATTATCCCCGTTTTGTTGCGTAAAACTCGGGCCGTGGAGGACTATAGCCAAGGCGGGAGTAGAACGCAAGAAAAAAACATCGAAAAAGGCTGGAAAAATCGCAAGTTTTTCACAGGGGTGAAGAAATCGCCAATGTGCATGCGGGTTTTAGCTTTGCGCGTTCCGCGAATATTTTGATTCGGTGCTATGCTCTTTCCTGGGAAATCGATGAGGGAGAAGCGATGAACGAAAAAACAAGTTGGCGGACTCTGGAAGAAAAATTCAGCGGATCCGTGAAATTAGCGAAACGGCCTGTTGCCGTGGCATTTTTGGATGCCGTGCCAAACGGAGTAAACAAATTCGAGGGAACCGAACCGTCAAGCTGCAGTTTTTGGCGGCTCGCCGCCGCGGGAAATATTTTCTACACCTTGCCGGAAAACCATTTCAATTGCGCAGTAGGAGCGTATACGCACAATATTGCGCTCTCACCCGAGCGCGAAAAAGAAACAGAACAAACTTTGAAAATGATGTTTGATCTTGGTTACGTTCGCGCGGAAGAAGTGCCGCAAATTCCGCGGTTAAGTAAATCGCCGAAAGCCATTGTTTACGCGCCGCTCGCGGATTCGCCGGTAACCCCGGACGTGGTACTTTTTTCCGTGAAACCGGCGGCTGCAATGTTGTTGAACGAAGCCGCGTCACGCGCGGGCGTGGGCAGCGGCGCGCCGGCGTTGGGGCGGCCCACTTGCATGGCGCTGCCGGCAGCGATGCAACACGGATCACTTACAAGTTTGGGCTGCATCGGGAATCGCGTTTACACTGGGCTGGGCGAAGACGAGTTGTACGTGGTATTGCGCGGAAAAGATCTCGAGAAGGTTGTCGAAGCGCTGGCAACTATTGTGAACGCCAATGCGGAGCTGCAGAAATACGCGACGGGCCGCCGCGAGCAGCTCGCAACGATTTAAACGAAAACAAAAAGATAAGCTGACTTTTTCAAAGCGACGCGAGATCCGCGTAAAAATGCGCGATTGCTTTTATGCCGCCGAAATAATTTTCAAGGGCGATATGTTCGTCGGGAGCGTGCGCGTTTTCATCCGGCAATCCAAAGCCGAGCAGCACACACGGAACCTTGAAAGTGTCGTGCATTTGCGTGACAAACGGGATGGACCCGCCTTCGCGAATAAATACTGCTTTCTTGCCAAAACCTTTTTCGAGCGCTGCTTGCGCCTTTTTGAAAATGGGAGCTTGAAACGGCGCGACCCACGGTTTGCCGGTACTGAGAACTTCAAATTTGCAATGAACGGTCTTTGGTAAGAGTTTGCGAATATGTTTCTCCACGAGCGCGGCAATTTTGTGCGGATCCTGATCGGGAACCAGCCGAGTGGAAAATTTCGCAAACGCCTGCGATGGAATCACAGTTTTCGCGCCCTCGCCAATGTAACCGCCCCAGATGCCGTTAAGTTCGAGGGTCGGGCGGGTCCAAAGCTGTTCGACAATCGAAAACCCTTTTTCGCCAACGTAACCCGGAGCGCCAACGGCTTTTTCGAAATCCTTCTTTTTCCACGGCAACGAATTCAGGGCTTTGCGCTCCGCGGAGGAAAGCTTCGCAACGCGATCGTAAAAACCGGGAATGGCGACGCGAAAATTCTTGTCATGCAATTTAGCAAACAGTTCGGTGAGGATAGTGAGCGGATTCGGAACAGCGCCGCCATATACTCCGGAATGCAGATCGCGCGCAGGGCCGGTTAATGCAATTTGATAGTAATTAAGGCCGCGCAAACCATAAGTGATCGAAGGAACGCCTTTGCCGAGCATGGAAGTATCGGAAACGATTAGAGCATCGGCGCGTAGTTTTTCCTTATTGGCCTGAACGTAATCCCAAAGGCTGACGCTGCCAACTTCTTCCTCGCCTTCGATCAAGACCTTGACGTTAATGGGAAGTTTTCCGTTTATTTTGTGTAAGGATTGCAGGGCTTTCAAGTGAATGTGGACTTGTCCCTTATCATCCGCGGTTCCGCGTCCATATAAATTTCCGTTGCGGCTCTCCGGCTGAAACGCCGGGGAAGTCCACAGTTCGAGAGGTTCGGCAGGCTGCACATCGTAGTGGCCATAGAACAGGACGGTGGGTTTTCCGGGAGCTTCGAGAGACTCGGCGTAGACCAGCGGGTGAAATTTTGTAGGAATCACTTCGACAGTTTTGAATCCCGCGGTGCCCAGATTGGCAGCGACCCATTGAGCGGCACGTTCGATGTCGGGCTTGTGTTCGCTTTTGGCGCTTACGCTCGGGATGCGCAGAAATTCGAGTAATTCCGCCAAGTGCTCTTCGCGGCTGCCTTCGATATATTCAGCAAGGTTCATTCAGGATACCATCCGTATGATTCACTTTTGTAAGCGTACAGAGTTGATTGCTTTTTCGCGCGATGACGGCGAGAGCATCTCCAGCAGCGGGTGAAACAAGAACAAGCGCAACTCTCTTTATTGTATGACTGCAAAAGGCCAGGTACAAGCTTGAAGTAAACGTTTACTTGCGGTAGCTGCACTTAAGTACAGTGCGGAATTAGAAACTCAGACGCACGGTCAATTGACGAGCGCAAGAACGAGGCCGAAGATAGCCGTATGAATCAAGCAATCGCCACTCGACGACGCGGCGGACGCATATTTTACAAAATGCGCGTGCAGGCCAAGGGGCGCGCGCACGATGGCCGCAAATTCAGCGAGACATGCGACACAGTGGTGGTGAATTCGCATGGCGGATTGCTGATGATGAAGCACGAAGTGAATGATGGAGAGATGTTGGTGCTCATCCATCCGGAATCTTTGGAAGAGCAGGAATGCCGGATCGTTTATTTAGGCGAGCCGGGCGAAAAGGGCCAACGAGTGGGCATTGAATTTTTGACCCCGGCGCCACATTTCTGGGGCCTGGAGTGCGAGCCAGAATCAACACCGAGTGACAAAGGCTTCTCGCCGGTACATTAAGATCTTCAGATTCGGTACCCCAAAAATTCAGGAACTTATCGCGGGAACTTGTGGCGCTCGCGCGGGAGCAGGAATATTTTTTTTACGGCGCCTTGCGGAATCGAAAATACGCCAGGCGAGCAAAGCAGCGACGATTGCGCCGTAAGCAAGCGGGCGGATCACCGCAGATTTTACGAGCCAATAATAATGAACAACACCCGCCACGGCGCAGATATAGATCAGGCGGTGCAGAGCCTGCCAGCGCTTTCCTCCGAGGAAGCGAATTGATGCTGCGGTCGACGTGAGCGCCAGCGGAATCATGCAAACAAACCCGAGAAATCCCACGGTAATGTAACGGCGCTTGGCTACGTCTTTCCAGATGGCGGAAAGATCGAAGGATTGGTCAAACCAGATATAGGTAGTGAAGTGAAGACAAACATAAAAAAAAGCGAAAAGGCCGAGCATGCGGCGAAAGCGAATGAGCTCCGGGAGATTAAAGATTTTTCGAAAAGGAGTAACGCAAAGCGTAAAGATAAGAAAACGCAGCGTCCAATCGCCGGTGGCGTGTTGAATAAATTCGACGGGGTTGGGAATAGTATCGTGACGAAAAAAGGGCCATGCGATCGCTGCCAGCGGCGTCAGACTCAACGCGAATACAACAACTTTGGCCCATTTAGTGGATAGGAATTTGCGCACGCCAGCACTCAATTCAATAGTATTTTTTTAGATCCATACCGTTATACATGGCGGCAACCTGTTCTCCGTAACCGTTGAACATCAGCGTATTGCGCCGAAGGATTTCCCCGAGGCGGCGTTCCTTGGCTTGCGTCCACCGCGGGTGATCCACGGTTGGATTTACGTTGGAATAAAAGCCATATTCATGAGAGTTGATGATGTTCCAGGTAGTGGGCGGCTGCTTTTCCTGGAAGCGAATCTTCACGATGGATTTGATGCTTTTGAAGCCATATTTCCAGGGAACGGTGATGCGAACAGGCGCGCCATCCTGATTCGGCAACGTCTCGCCGTACATGCCGACGGAAATCAGCGTGAGCGGGTGCATGGCCTCATCAAGCCGCAGACCTTCCACGTAGGGATATTGCAAGCCGGTGTATTTTGCCTGGGGCATTTGCTGCGGATCGAAGTAGCTTTCAAACGCGACAAATTGCGCTTTAGAAGTGGGCTCAACGAGTTTGGCAATGGTGTTCAACGGATATCCAATCCACGGCACAACGATAGACCACGCTTCCACGCAGCGATGGCGGTAAATGCGCTCTTCCAGCGGCGCGAGTTTCAAAATTTCATCCATGGAGAATTTCCGGGGCTTTTTTACTTCACCTTCGACGGAAACGTTCCACGCAGAAGTCCGGAAATTTTGCGCGTTCTTTGCGGGATCGCTCTTATCGGTTCCGAATTCGTAGAAATTGTTGTAGTGCGTGACGTCATTGACCGGGGTGATTTTTTCCGTGGTGCCGAAAGGACCTTTGACGGTGGAAAGTTTGCTGGTGGCATAAGCGGAGTCAGGCACAATCAAGCCGACGAATTGCGAGCCAGCCATTCCCGCAGCGCCAGCAATGCCCATAGCCTGAAGAAATTTACGTCGATTGAGATAGACGGATTTTGGCGTAATTTGGGAATAGGGTATATCAGTCGTATTTTTGATCAACATATTGACCTCTGTCGACTTCCGCGCCCCTCATCTATCGTACGGTGCCGATGGGCGTACGCGCGAACAGGCGTACGGTGCCGACGGGCTATAGGATGCCAAAAGGTAGGTGAGGTTACATCAAAATGGACTCAGGAAGTGTGGAAGGCAGATTGCAGCTACAATGGAAACGCTGAACAATTCGAACGGCCAAGGTTTGCGAATTTTTCGGTGCGACCTTTTTCGGTTCAACTTTTTCGAAAAACGACGAACGGGACAAACTCGAAGAAATGAAAAAAAAGCTGCAAGTGATGAAATTTGGGGGTACTTCTGTCGGCGATGCAACGTGCATTGCGCGAGCGGCGAAAATTATCGCCGATGCGGGGAAAGAAAACGATTGCGTCGCGGTTGTTTCCGCAATGAGCGGAGTGACAAACCGGCTGATTGCGGCTTCGAAAAGCGCCAGCGCGGGGAATCAGGGCGAGGGCGCAACGCTGGTGGAAGCGCTCGGCAAGCAGCACGAGGCGGCGCTGCAGCAGTTGATATCGAGTGAAGTTCAACGGGCGCCGGTGCGCGCGCGAATGAAGGAAATTTTTGCCGAGGCGCAGCGGCTATGCGATGGAACGGCGATGTTACGCGAGCTTACGCCGAGGACGCTGGATGCGCTCTCCAGTGTGGGAGAACGTCTTTCCGCGCCGCTGGTGGCCGGGGCGCTGAACGAAATGGGAGTGCGCAGCGAAGCTATTGATGCCACAGAGCTGCTGGTCACCGACTCCAACCACGGCGGCGCGGAGCCGCGAATGGATTTGACGCGAGAGCGAACGACAAAGCGGATTGCGCCGTTGTTAAAGAACGGAATCATTCCGGTAATCACTGGTTTTATCGGCGCGACCGCGGATGGAACGCTTACCACGTTGGGGCGCGGCGGTTCAGATTATTCGGCGACAATATTGGGAGCCGCGTTAGCCGCCGACGAAGTGATCATCTGGACAGACGTGGACGGAGTGCTGACGGCGGACCCGCGTCTGGTTCCGGATGCGCGGACTATCCCGGAAATTTCCTATCTGGAAGCCGCGGAACTCGCGTATTTTGGCGCGAAGGTACTGCATCCGAAAACGCTGCAACCGGTGATGGATGCGGAAATCCCGGTGTGGATCCGCAACAGCTTCGCGCCCGAGCGAGTGGGCACGGTGATAACGCCAAAAGGAAAAAGCATGGGCGGAGGCGTGAAAGCATTGACCGCGATTCGTGACGTGACGCTAATTTCCGTTGGCGGCCCGGGAATCGTGGGCGTACCGGACGTGGTGGGAAGGACTTTTTCGACAACGTCAGCGGTGCGAGCAAATGTGCTGTTAATTTCGCAATCGTCTTCGCAAAACGATATCTGCTTTATTGTGCCCACAGCGGATGCAGAGCGAACGGTGGCGGCGCTGCGCAGCGAATTTGCGCAGGATCTGGCGCATCACAAGGTGGAGCATGTGACGGTGAATCCAAACATCGCCATCGTTGCGGTGGTTGGAGAAAACATGCGCGGGACGCGCGGGGTTGCGGGACGAACGTTCAATTCCCTGGGAAGAGAAGGAGTTAACATTATTGCGATTGCGCAGGGATCTTCGGAACGCAATATTTCGTTTGTTGTCGAAGACACGGCCATGAAAGATGCACTGCTCGCGACGCACCGGGAATTTGGACTGAATGGAGTGGACGTTAAATAAGAACCGGAAATTTAGTGCGCGAAACTTGCGTAAAAATAAAAACAGCGCAGGTCGCCGGCCCGACAATCCTGCGCTGTTTTTTTATGCTAAATGAATTATTGACCGAGAACGAGAATGGTGAACTTGCCATCTTCAAGGCTCGGAATCCAGAGACGATGAGTTTTCATGTCCACACCCATCGTTTTAGACTTGGGCACGGTGGTGACGGTTTCCAGCAGCGTATATTTGTCAGGGCCGTCCTGCACAAAGATATAAACATGGCCGTCGCCGGTAGAATTGAACACGCGTTTGTTGCTGGGATCGTATATGGTGCTGTCGACGTGGTCGCCAACCGGAATATTTGCGATGACCTTGCCTGAATCGGCATCCACAACCGCCATGGATTTTCCACGGCAGCCGGCAAAAAGACGGCGATTGGAGGCGTCTATTGCCATGCTTGCGGGACCGGTACAAGGCGCGAGCGGCCAATGGGCGAGCACTTTATTCTGTTTGGAATCGATGCGGACCATTTCATTTTTTTCTTCGTCATTGATGTAGACATTGCCCTTGCCATCGGCCGCGGCGAATTCCGGTCCGCCGCCGATTGGAATGGTGGCGACAGCTTTGCCGTCCTGGGCATTGATTACCGTGGTGGAATCGCTTTCACCGTTCATTGCGAAAATATGTTTGGTGGCGGGATCATAAATAATGGCGTCGGGTTTTTTGCCGACCCTCACTTCACCAATCTTCTTCAGCGTTTTTAGATCAAAAATAATAACGGCGTCGGCTTTGCCGGCGGTGATGTAGCCGCGGCCGAATTCGGAAGCCACGGCAACGCCGTGAGCGCCCAAAGTATTGGGAATAACGCCAACGGGTTCGTAGGAGTCCGCGTCGATCACTTCCACCTGAGTGGCGTGGGCAATGTAGACGCGCCGGGCATTGTCATCAATCGTTACGTAGTCCCAACCTCCGGTGCCAGGAAGTGAAATTTTCTTGATTACCGGATACTGGGAAGTTTGCGCAGCGACGACGAAAGCGGCGCAGAGTGTGAGTACAAGGGCATAAAGAAGTGACTTGCGATTCATTGTTGCTCCTCTTCGTGAAATGAATTTTCAGTAGCTGCAGGGCTGATTCCGGACGGATAAAATCTCATAAAATTCTCAGGGTACGGGGGGTTTACCCGCGTCTAGAGTAGCTAATGCTAACTAAATAGAAGCTAAACAGCGATGCCGGCCGGTTACCAGGCTGACCCCAAGGAGGTTGGACGCTGCCATCTGCTATAATTTCGCGCGAACTAACCGCGGCGGCAAAGCTTCGAGGAGATCCACATGCAGCGATTCGCGGCTGGGCTTTTACTATTGTGCCTTGGAGTCACGGCGCGAGCGCAATCTGCCGGTGATTTTCTTTCCGATTTAACAAAACCGCACGAATATGTGCTGAAGCGGGTGTCGAGCTATGACCGCACCGGAGGCAACGACGATTTCCGGCCGGTTGCACCGGGAGAAACACTGAATTTGGCAGATGAAACGGGGCCCGGAGTAATTTCTCACATTTGGATCACGGTGGCGAGCCAGGAAAGACATCACCTGAAAAAAATAGTGCTGCGTATGTATTGGGACGGAGAAAGTTCCCCGAGCGTTGAGACTCCCATCGGAGATTTTTTTGGACTAGGTCTCGGCGATTCTTTTATGTATCAATCCATACCGCTGGCCGTGGGCGGAGACCGCGCCCTGAATTGTTTTTTTCCAATGCCGTTTCAGAAGCATGCGCGGATCAACGTGACCAATGAAGGCAGCGAGAGGATAGAAGCGTTGTACTGGAACATTGATTTGCGCGCGTATCAGGCGGCGCTTCCGCCGGACACGCTTTATTTTCACGCGCAGTATCGTCAGGCCACACCGAACAGGACGATCCTCAACAGTAAAATCAATTTAGACGGAAAAGACAATTATGTTTGGATGGAAGCTACAGGTCGCGGTCATTTTGTGGGAGTGACCATGTCGGTGCTGCAAAATGCGGATGGGTGGTGGGGCGAAGGGGATGACATGTTTTTTATCGATGGCGAGAAACGGCCTTCGATAAATGGCACTGGATCGGAAGACTATTTTCTGGGCGCCTGGGATTTCGGCGGAAAACCATTTTCGTACAATTTTTTTGGAGCGCCGGTGGTAGGACCGGAGTTGGAAGGGGCGCGATGGTCGGTGTACCGTTTCCATCTAGACTCGCCCATAACATTCCTGAAGTCGATTCGCGCGTCGATTGAACATGGGCACGCCAACGATCGCGGCGACAATTTTTATTCCGTAGCGTACTGGTATCAGAGCGAACCTCATGGGACTTTCCCGCTTCTGCCTTCAGTGAATAACCGGATACCGCATGTATACTCAGGCGCGCACTAAAGTTTTTTATTCCGAATCGCTCATTTCGCGTAAACGCGCCGCGGCAGCTTCCGGGGTAATGTCGCGTTGCGGAGAGCCGAGCATTTCGTAACCCACCATAAATTTTCGTACCGTTGCGGACCGCAGCAGAGGCGGAAAAAAGTGAGCGTGGAGATGCCACTCGGGATGGGGAAGGCCGTCCGTGGGGCGCTGATGGAATCCCATGGAGTAAGGAAAAGAGACGTTAAAGAGATTATTGTAGCGCGTGGTTAGGCGTTTGAGGACGTCGGCTAGTCCATCACCTTCGTCAGCGGAGAGTTCTGGCATGGTCGCAACATGGCGGCGGGGAAGAACCATTGTTTCAAAAGGCCAAACCGCCCAAAAGGGAACCAAAGCAGAAAAATGCTGGTTTTCAAAGATGATGCGCTCACCGCGCTCGCGTTCCAACGCAAGATAATCGCACAGCAAACAAGAATGGTGGGAAGAGTGATAATCGGCTTGCGCCGATTGTTCTCTGGCGGGCAAATTTGGAATGCTGGCGTTGGCCCAAATCTGGCAGTGCGGATGAGGATTGCTGGCGCCCATCGCTGCGCCGCGATTCTCGAAAATTTGCACATGGTTGATAAAAGGAATTTCGCCCAGTTCGTGGAATTGCGCCGCCCATAAATCCACTACGCGGCGGATTTCGGGTTGCGTCATACGCGCGAGGGTAAGATCGTGGCGCGGCGAAAAACAAAGCACGCGGCAGACACCTGATTCACTTCGCGCCACGAGCAAGTCGCGGTCCAGCAAATTACCGGGAGGAGTATCGGGAAGAAGAGCAGGAAAATCGTTGTCGAAGACGTAAGTGGTTTCGTACACAGAATTGCGCACGCCAACCGCTCGCTGATTGCCGGGGCACATGTAGCACGTCGGATCGTAAACGGGCTGCGATTCTTCAGCAGTTTTCTCCACTTGGCCCTGCCAGGGACGTTGCGTGCGGTGCGGCGACACCAGGACCCATTCACGGCTCAAAGGGTTGAATCGCCGGTGGGGATGTTCATTCAAGTTAAGAGGAGTCATGCTCGCCTTTCAGAGGGTCCACGCTATTGTGCGCATCATTCCTCAAAACTTGTAGTTATGCAGGACGTTCAACCAAGATTCGAAGCCGGCGCGACTGCCGAATGCAGTATGGAAGAGAGCAGCCGATCAATCAGCTCCGACATGTGCTCGGCGGAACATCGTTCCGGCGTTTGGACCCACGTGTTGGCCGCGCCAAAAATTGCCCATGCCACCGTTGAAGTGACCACTTCGGCGGATACCGTCCCATTTAAGGCGCGGTATGCTAGCCCTTCGTTAAGCATCGCGCGAAGCACGGCAACAATCGCGGCCTGCACGCTTCCCTCAAGTTGTGCCTTGCCGCCGCACGTCGCTCGCGATGTCTCCAGCAGAAAGTCGCAGGTAGCCAAGGCGAGCGCTTTCAACGCCCCCTCACAGCTCCCCAGTTTGACCTCGCGCCGCGCCATCAATTCCTGAAAGCGGCTGCCAATCATGCACTGTAGCAGCGTGTGCTTGTCCGGGTAATGAGAATAAAAGGTAGCCCGGTTCAGTGTCGATTCTTCCGCAATGTCTTGAATCGAAATGTCTTCGAAGGATTTCTTTCGCAAAAGCGATGCCATCGCTTCATGCAACATCTGGCGGGACCGGCGCACGCGCGGATCCAGGTTCTCGCGGGCATGCTGTTCGGCGTTGAAGCTCTCGATAGCCATAAGGGTAGTTTACACCTTTTCTGTTGACTAAGCGACATCTGTCGTGTATAACACCGTTTATACGACATATGCATATTAGACGTCATATGTCGTTAAGGAGATGCCTCAATGCTACTTCACCTAGACTCAAGCCCGATGGGCGAACATTCCGTCTCTCGCCAATTATCACAATATTTCACCAAAAGTTGGAAAGAGCGTAATCCGTCCTCGACGGTAATCACCCGAGACCTGGCCATAACCAACATACCACCCGTGAACGCGGACTGGGTGGCAGCGGCTTACACCGCCGAGACTGCGCGCACCGCTGAACAGAAAGAGATCCTCAAGCTTTCCGACGTACTCGTCAACGAACTGGTTGCCGCCGACGAATACGTTTTCGGCGTTCCGATGCACAACTTCAGTGTGCCCTCAACCTTGAAGCTCTGGATTGACCAGATCTCGCGCGTAGGCAAAACGTTCTCTTACGTCGACGGAAAGCCGGCCGGGCTCCTCAAGGGCAAGAAGGCCACCTTCATATTAGCGTCAGGCGGTGTCTACGACAAAGGAACCGCAATGGAGTCGCTGGACCACGTAGAGCCATATCTTCGCTCGGTCTTCGGCTTCCTCGGTGTGCAGAATCCCACTTTCCTCGTCGCGGGAGGAACGGTGGCCTTGCGTTACGGCCAAATAGATCGAAACGCGTTCCTGCAGCCGCACCTCGAATCGATCCAGAAACAACTAAGCGCAGCGCTGTAAAAATTTGCTGTTGGGAGCTTCGAGAATATTTTTCTCGATGCTCATCCGAATCCGGAAAGGAGAATTCAAATGAATCGCGTATCTACCGTAGCTCGCTATCTACTTGGTTTCCTGTTTGTGGTCATCGGTCTGAACGGATTTTTTCATTTTCTGCCACTACTACCGCCAACCTCCCCGCTGGCTATCGAGTATTTCACGGCGGTAACTGTCTCCCACTACATGGTGCCGATTTTTCTGCTGCAGTTGACCGCCGGAATTTTGCTGCTCGCCAATCGCTTTGTGCCGCTCGCACTAGTCGTCCTGGCAGCAATCCTCTTCAATATTCTGCTCTTCCACATCACTATGGACCCAAAGGGCATCGGACTCGGTGCGTTCGCCACAATTCTCTGGGTGCTGGTGTTCCTCAGCTACCGTCCGACCTTTCGCGCAATTCTTAGCGCGAAGCCCCAGGCGGCCACGTTTTAGCCCCGCGAAGGATAGTTGCAACAGTGGATCCGTAGCGTACGTAGATCTCCACTTGAACTCGACCTTCACCAAAAACCCCCTATGGCTGCAAGATATAATTAGTCCGCGAAACACATTCAATAAGCAGCTGGATGCGGCCCGCGACGCGCTCAATGCATTCGGCTTGACACCTACTACTCCTCGGCTTAGTTTCTCAACTTAACGCCTGAATTGATCTAGATTACTTGTCTTCGTCTCTAATCATGAGGAGGAAGCTCCCTTGAAAAATTGCGCCGAGTTTGCTTCATCCCTGCCCGTCATACTGCTGGCTATCTCTTTGACAATTTTATCCCCGGACGGCCTTGCGCAAACGCAGATGGTGCTGGTTGCCACCGGATCGACTATGCCGGAGCCGCTATACGTGTTGTGGGGAGACGAGTACCACAAGTTGCATCCTGAAACGCAGCTTCGCTACCTCCCGGTGGGAACCGGCGAAAGTGCCAAACAAGTTCTTTCAGGAGTCGGAGATCTTGGCGGCGGTGACGCGCCGATTCCCGAAGAGCAGTTGAAAGGGGCGGCGCACGCGGTCGTGGAATTGCCTACAGTGTTAGTGGGCATTGCAGTCTTTTACAATGTGCCAGGCACCGGGGGGAACATTCGCCTTTCGGGGCCGGTGCTTGCGAATATCTACCTTGGAAAAACAACCTCGTGGAGCGACCCAGAGATTGCCAGACTGAATTCTGACAGCAAGCTTCCCGCTTTGCCGATAAAGGTGTTGCACCGCACGGACGGAAAAGGGTCGAACTATATTTTTTCTGATTTCCTTTCTAAACTCAGCCCAGAATTTCGAGCCAAGGTCGGGACGAATATTTCGCCAAAGTGGCCGGTGGGCGAGGCTTTTAGCCGATGTCAGGATTTGGTGGCCAACGCCGCCAAGACTTCGGGTGCAATCGGTTATGCTGAACTCCGTTGTGGGGAGAAATCCGGGTTATCGATCGCGCGAATTCGGAACGCTGCGGGAGAGTTTGTGAAGCCATCGACGAAAAGCATCAGCGACGTCGCCATGGCCATGGAATCCAAAATGGGGAACAACTTTCGCGTTTCGCTGACGAACGCGCCAGGCAAGGAAAGTTATCCAATTGTGAGTTTCACCTTCTTTTACGTGCCAGACCATCCTCGGGACTTACAGCGGAGCCATGCGGTCAACGAATATTTAAAATGGGTCTACGCATCCGGGCAAGAAATCGCGCAAACCCAAGGCTACGCCCCGCTGCCGCCGTCGGTTCTGCAAAAGGTGCGCGAGAGAGTGGCCGCGCTGCACTAAAACGGAATGCGACGCAAAAACTGGAAGGTTTTAGTGACAATTTGGCGACACCCTGCACCAAAATGCAGCAAGCGTCATCGAAGGTGTCACCAAAAACCCCGCTAAGTATATTTGCAATATATAATCGGAAGCGGAGGAGTGGGTGAGCGGTTGAAACCGGCGGTCTTGAAAACCGTTAGACCCGAAAGGGTCTCGGGGGTTCGAATCCCTCCTCCTCCGCCACATCTCAGAAACGCAATAAAAACGGCTGTCTTGAAGGCATGATACATTATCATTGTGATATTATCATCTAGTGAATATAGATCATCGTCTGCGCGCACTCCGCGAGGAAAAAAACCTCACCCAAAGGGACGTTGCAAAGCGAGCCGGCCTGCTTGGGAACTACATCTCGCGTGTGGAAAACGGTCATAGCGTTCCGACTCTGGGAACACTTGAGAAAATTGCACGCGCTCTAGAGGTCCCCCTCTACCAACTGTTCTATGATTGCGAGGACCCGCCACAACTGCCGAATTTGCGAAAATCCGAAGCTGGTGGAGAAGACGCCTGGGGCACATCAGGTAAGAGCGCGAGATATCTAAACAAACTTCGCAGATTATTGGCCAAGTCAGACGACAGAAACCGCAAGCTCTTGCTTCAATTGGCACAGAAAATGGTTCGTCGGTAGTGTTCGGGGACTCGAAAAGGAACAGTGTGGCCATTTTCGACACGGGAAATATAACAACGAAGCAACACGATTCGCTTCTCGATGTAGCCTCGGGGGAGTCTTTTTTCATCCGGCGTGTTCGGTCTCCCAAATCCAAACCAATCGCTAGCTGCTGCTGTTTGAAAATCTCGTTGCCACGCTTCGCCACAGTGCTAATCTTCTTCACAGCCGGTCTCCTCTTGTGCTTCGAGCACGTCGATCATTGGGAGCGTATCGCATCCCGAGGGGCTTAATATTTGAGCGACTAGGAGAGATAACCAACATGGACGGTGACAGCGCCGGGATCAAGGTTGACATCCAGCCGCGAATCGAAGTCTATGAGGACGGTCGGCGGGTCCCAGTTGCTCCCCGGCCGCCCGCCCTTTCGTCAGCTTTCTTGGGCGAAGACGTGATCTTGGAAAGACATTTGACCTCGCAATCGGCGCACTACGGAGAACGTGAGCAGACGACCCACACTTTGTTCCTGTACGACGGTGAGCCCGTGCGGGCCGCGTGGCGGGTGGGCGGAAAACGACTCGACGCATGGGTGCGGTCCGGCCACCTGTGGATCGTGCCCCGGTCGATGCCCCATACGTCTTCTTTTCAAGGACCTCATGGAGGCGTGCTGCTCTCAATCGGAAATTCGCAACTCGAGCGCCACATTGGTCCGCTCATGCGTGGAGGACGTATCGAACTGGTGCCTGGCTTTAACCTGGAGGACGGTCAACTCGAGCACTTGTTGCGTGGGCTTCTGGCAGTGGCCCAAGACGGCTCAGATGCTTTGGTGAGCGAGCTCCTGGTCAACGCGATATGCATTCGTCTGGCACAGCGTTATGCGGTTTCCAAGTTGAAAATCGTTGCACACCAGGGCGGTCTGCCTGCGGCGCGATTGAAGCGGGTTCTGGAATACATCGATGCGAATCTAGGCCAGAACATCGCCCTCTCTGAGCTAGCCAGCGTTGTCAACATGAGTCTGTACTATTTTGCCGTGCTATTCAGACAGAGCATGGGCGTGAGTCCACATCGGTATGTTCTCAATCAGCGGGTCGAGCGTGCCAAAGGATTGTTGCGCGATCCGGAGCTCAGTGTGCTTGACGTAAGTATCAGCGTCGGGTTCGAGCATCCGAACAACTTTGCACGCGCCTTTCGACGTGTGATCGGCGTAAGCCCCACCCAATTCAGGCGCGATCTTTTATAACTACTATAAATTCGAAAGAATTGAGCCAAAAGCGCAAGAACAGATAGGCGCATAAAGCGTTTGTATAGTCTACTTTCTGTTAAGTAGCGTTTCGGCGATCAAATCGTTTGATGTTCAACGGAGGCTCCGCGCATGGAATCCTTCTTGATCTGTGAGAATTCAAAATGCCGAATGGTTTTCGACCTTAGGGAGAACGGGCGTACCTTGCCTCGCTCGAAGACTATCGTTAATGAATGCCCCGAATGCGGCAGCCAATGGTCGCGCACTTGTCCATTCTGTCGTAAGCCGCTAGAAGTCGCCTGGCGCGGCGGGCTTCCTCACTGTTTGAGTTGCCATCAGAAGCTACACGCAAAGGCTGCTTAAGCGGCTGCGTCGTGCTTGCCCTTTGTCGATTCCGACTCCTCGGGCAGCACCCGTTCTTACGGCTTGTTGTAATCGTATGCTACAAATCCTGGTAACGCAGTATCGACTTATTTCCCGGTATCGCTAACCTTCGAATAAAGCATATGTCGATGGACGTGAAGGCAGGCCAAGACTGCACGGAGCCAATCTCCGGCCAGCAGAAGTGACCCTGAGCGCAGCCCTGCCCCAGGATTGGAAGGAGAAGAACGGCAGTGCCCGCTATCCGGTGGGTGCCCATGAGGTTTATCCAATCGAGGCCGCCGTGTCGGTATCATCGTCCAAGGGGCAGGGTTGGCAACTGATTACCTGGAAAGCCGAAGCTAAAGGGAAAACCATCGCTTACATCAAATTGCGGGTCAACGTGACGGAAGATGGCGGCCTGCCACAGTAGCTTGCAGATTTTCTGGGCTACACTGTGCTACAAAATGTGGCGAAATTAGACATAGAGCAAGAGCAGTGTTTTGGCAGTGAATGTCTAAATCCTTTGCTATCAATATTTGTGAAGTAGCGGACCAACGCATACCAACGACTTCCGCCCTCATACAACGTAAAGTTGAACCCCTCCTCCTCCGCCGTGGCTTAGAAATGCAGTAAAATCGACAATACGGAACCGCGTCCGAAGCTTGGGAAGCTTGTTTTATAAAAGTAAAAACACACAAATTGGCGGCATTTTGTCGTTTTTCGAAATTCTCAAATGGATTCCAATTGGAGCAGTGAACGGAAACAAAGGCAGGAGCTGGCGGAGGCGTGTGGTAGTCGTTTCTACCACCCAACTCACGGAAAACCCATTTTCACTGATTTCGGCCATATTGCACAATCGTCCAGTACGTCTATATCGCGGAAAAAGCGTAGAATCAGCCGAATTTGGCAGATATACGGCAGACGGAATTACGTTCGAGGTCGTAGGTTCAACTCCGACGGATAGCGGTGACTGCCGCTCAAGTTATCCCCAGTTTTTTCTGCATCTGCTCCAAAGAAACTCCTTTGGTTTCAGGGTAGACAAACAAAACCACGAAGAACTGCAGAACCATCATCAGAGAGAAGAAAACAAATGGGTATCCTCCGGATGAAGCGGCTAGCAGCGGAAAGATGCCAGAAATGAGCGCGTTCATGAACCAGTGAGAAAAACTGCCCAGGCTTTGACCTTTCGCCCTGACTCTATTGGGAAATACTTCACTAATGAAAACCCAGATCACTGCGCCTTGGGAAAATGCAAAGAACGCAATATAGCCGATAAGCAGCCACACGAGAAGGTTCTGGTGGCTCTGAGTAAAAAAGATCGCGGCGACTCCTCCAAGGCACGCAGCGGTTCCCACCGATCCAATCAACAGCAATGTCTTGCGACCGATCCGATCGATAACTGACATCGCCAGCATGGTAAACAGCAGATTGGTACCGCCGATGGCCACCGCCTGCAAGTCAGAAGACACCTTATTGAAGCCGGCGTAGGCGAAGATATCATTTAAGTAGTAGAGGATGGCGTTGATTCCGGATAGTTGGTTAAACATGCCGATCGAAACGGCCAGAAAAATCGGAAGGCGATATTTCCAAGAGAACAAGGCATCATTCGCGACATGCTCAGCATCGATGGAAACGATAATTTCCTGCAGCTCCTCTTCGTAGTTTTCTTGTCCTGTCATCCTTAGGACGTCTCTCGCTTCCGCGATTCTTTGTTTCTTGACCAGCCAGCGGGGGCTGCGCGGGATCCCAAATAGCAATAGTAGGAAAAGGATGGCGGGAACTGCAGAGATGCCCAGTTTCCAGCGCCATTCGGCCGGGCCCAAGCCCATTGTTCCCAGAATGTAGTTCGAAAAATAGGCGAGTAATATGCCAAAAACGATGTTGAACTGGAACAGACCTACCAACCGGCCTCGCCATTTAGCTGGCGCAACCTCCGCGATGTACATAGGACCCAACACCGAAGAACCGCCGATGCCGAGGCCCCCGATAAAGCGAAATAGAATGAGAGCAGCCCAGTTCCATGCGAATGCGCAGCCGAGAGCGGAGACGACATACAGCACAGCCATAGCGCGGAGGCTGTCACGGCGGCCATATTTGTCGCCGGGAATGCCGGCAAGCATGGAACCCAAGATTGTTCCCCAGAGCGCCGAGGCGACGGTCATCCCCAAGGCCGCTGGCGACAGACGAAATGTTTCTGTCAGCGCATGGGTGGCGCCAGCGATCACGGCCGTATCGAATCCGAATAGAAGTCCGCCGAGTGACGCTACTACAGTGCTCTTCAAGAGATTGGAGTTGAGTTTCATGGTGCCTTTCTAAAGTTCAGGACGATTCCCTGCGATAAGCTTCGTCCCGTGAGTATCACCTGATCCCGACGACATTCAAACTCCTAGTACACGAAAAATCGGCTCTAAGGGGTTGACAAAAGATGTGACTCAAGAGCAAATCGTCTATATGTACATGCAATCGCTTGATGCTACTCATTTCCACACCTCATTCAAATTCGAGTCCGACAGCATATGAATAACGAATCGCGCGTCGTCGTCGGTGTAGATATTGGGGGAACCAAAGTCGCAGCGGGCTTGGTGAATCTCCACGGCGAAATAGTGGCGAGAAACAAGACCCCAATGGCAAACTCAGGTCCGGCATCAGCAGGACTTGCGGCCGTTTCGACGGCGATTCGCGGACTCTTCGCAGAGGCCTCTTCACAGAACCAAATTGCGGCCATCGGCATCTGCGCGCCTGGACCCCTAAATCCGAAAACTGGCGTCATCATCAATCCCCCCAATCTGGCGATCTGGCATAACTACCCGCTGGCCGACGAAATGCGTCGAATGTATAACGTGCCTGTGGAAATCGATAACGACGCCAATGCCGCCGCGGTGGCGGAAGCGAAGTGGGGCGCTGGTCGCGGCTATACAAAGTTGTTTTATGCAAGCGTTGGGACTGGCATAGGCACGGGAATTGTTTTTGATGGGCGCATTTATCACGGGAGGACAGGTGCCGCCGGAGAAGGCGGACATATGGGAATTAACTACAACGGCCCCGTTTGCAATTGCGGAAAACGCGGCTGCATCGAAACGTTGGCTTCGGGTCCAGGAATCGCCAGGCGAGCACGCAAGATACTTGAGCATAATCCGAATTCTGTTCTTTGGGATATGGTTGGTGAAGACATTCAGAAGCTCAGCAGCGAGATGGTAGGAATGGCTCATGCTGCGGGTGATCCTGCCGCCAAAGAAGTGATGAGTGAGACTTTGGATCTGTTGGCATACTGGCTCGGAAGCATCATCGATCTCCTGGAACCTGACGTCATTGTGATAGGCGGTGGGGTTTCTTCCCTTCTCGCTCCCTTTCTCGATGAGATTCGTGAACGCTGGCGCGGCGCATGTATCAACCCCACTCCGTTGGAAGTGCCACTGTTGCTCGCACACTATGGCGAGGACGCGGGCATTGCCGGCGCCGCCGCGCTCTGTAAATGAAAAAGACGCGCCTTGGAATCATCTCCGATCCTATAGCATTGGCGCCGTAGCAACGCCTACGTGCTTGTCTGCTCCGCCATAATAAAACAGCCAGCGGTTGCCATCACGAACCATCCCTTCGACAAAAACGACGTTGGGAACTTGTCCTACTTTTTCCCATTCCTTTTCGGCCGCAAATACTGATTTTTCGGAGCGCGCCACTACCTTGGTGGGATCTTTCTTGTCGAACAGGACCCAACCGGTGGAATAGACCAGTTTGTCGTCGGCGCCGTTGTAAATCAGGAATATTCCTTGTGGAGTTATGATGGGTGGCGGCCCCGGCTCGACAACTTGCGAGTCAAAAAAACCCGGACGGCTCGTCATGACCGGGTGATCGAGGGCGTCAGTCCAGTGAAGCAGATCGTCTGAGTATGCCACGCCCATTTGGCTGTCCCTGCCCTTCGCGTCGCCCAGATAGTACATCCAATATTTGCCGTTGATTTTTGTGGGCACAATCGCGCCAGACTTGGTCCATTTCACATTCCATTTCCCCTTGTAACTCGGAATGATCACGCCTTTCCGTTGCCAATGAACCAGATCTGTTGAGGTTGCCAGACACAATTGGGCATCGCCCTTTTCCACCGATTGCGCCTCAACATTGTTATATCCGGTGTAGGTCAGGTAGTAAGTTTCCCCCACTTTTTGCAACCGGGGATCTTCGACGCCGCCTCCTTTTTCATAGGGAGTCTCTGGAATCAGAACGGGTTCGGGACGCCGAGTAAAATGAATGCCATCGTTGCTGGTTGCGTAGCCAAGTGACGAGGTCCCCTTGCGGTCCTGAGCACGGTAAAGCATCACGAACTTCCCGTCCTTCTTGACCACAGAGGGATTAAACGTGCCCGCGGACTCGAACGTATCGCCTTGTGGAGAAATAATCGGATCGCCGGAAAGACGGGTCCATTGCCCAAAAGGTGGAACAAAAGAGGTGGCGGCAGCCGCTGCAAACGTGATGAAGACGAACGTGGAAAGAGTAAAGATCTTTGCCGCGCGAATTGTAGAAAGAGGAGCTTTGATCATTGAGAGACTTCCTTCCTGAACGGGTTGGATTCTGAAAATTGAAAATAGATTTCGGGCGGACAGGAATTAACTTCCACCCGGTCAAAATTCGGCCAGCAGTTCAATGTAAGAGCGTTTCGGAACCTGAAGTTTCTCGGTTATGGCCTTGCCATTTGAAGTCAAGCGAAGGGGGCGTTGCTTCGCCGCCGGGATGGTAATGGTCGTGGACCGGATATCGAGCGTGGGATTGTACAGGATGAAATTCAGCTTCTGCGGCGGAAACTCTTTTGCGTGCACCACGTCGAGAAGGTCAAGGTTCACCAGCATTAACTCTCGGTCACTACTCTGACCCAACGCCTCAAACATCAAGTACATCCAAATTGATTCTCCTGCGCCGTAGATTTCCTTGCCAACATTTCCCGTCATGCCCGCAAGTTCGAGAGTGCCCAAATTCTCGAAAGGTATGAACGCGGAGGGACCCCGTTTGCGGTTGGCAGTGCAGTTCTCAAAGAAATAAAAATTGTTCCGTCTTTGCTGGTCCATAAAACGTAGCAAACCCTCGAACACGATTCCGCGTTTCATGACTCCGGTCCAAGGGAGAATGGCCTCCACGTTTTCCTTAAAGGCGGGATAGAGAATAGAGGCGGCAGCCTGCACCATTCCGCGAATGTCGTGGGTTTTCTGACTGGGGTCGGAATACCAATAAAACATCCGAAGCTGTTCGTAGAGGAGGTACTTCGCCTCAGCTGTCATGCCGAGTTCCGCCGCCGCGAGCGCACCGTACGCAAGTTCTTGAGGTTCATGGAAGAGACGATCCGGCGGAACTGTATAGAGGACGTGAATCGCGCGCCGCGCCTCTTCCAGGTACTGCTGATCACCTGTCAATCGATTGGCCAATATTGCGGCCCAGGCGTACAGGCCTCCCACTGCATAATTCGTGCCCGCACCCTCTGCTTGGAGCGTAGCCACCTGGTAATAAATCGGGAAAAGGTAGTTGTATTGCCGGGCAAGTTTTTGGGCAGTCCTGAAAGCGTCGAGGAATAGATCCGTAATTTCCTTGGAACCAGCCAAACTGCCAATCATTGGGTACTTGATCAGCGAATTCTCGAAGGGATACCAGGAATCAGCTCGCTCGTCTTTCTTCGATGTGAAGTCGTTGCTAATGCTGTGGGTTTCTGAATGATAAAAAGCCGGTAGATCCGCGAAGAGTTCGTTGCACTCGCGTTCGAAATTAGCGGAAGGATGTAACTGGAGAAAAAGCAGCGACGGCCAAAGGACATCCGTAATGGTCATCAGCTCGAAATTGTCGGGAGCGTCCGTCCACAGTTGAGATGTAGATTTAACATAGGCACGCAGTCCCGTGTGCCCTTTGGCCTCGACCTGCGCCGAAGCCTTGTCTTGCAAGTCTTCCACCGTGCCAGTAGCAAATTCCTTCCAGGAAGTGGCGCATGGTGGCCAGGCTAGCTTTTCCTCAAACAAGGGAAGTAACGCCTGCATCCAGCGCGCGACAGCTTCCTGCGGGGTTAACAGTCGGGTCATGGGCCGCTGGAGCAGCCAGTAGGTAAAGTTGATATCTCCCGCGGGCAGCACATTTCCGGTGGCCTGATCTGCCAACAGGCCAACGCCGAGTCGCTGAGTGCCGGCACGCCCGATTCGGGAAAGACTGGAACAGCGATAAACCAGAAAGCGTGGAAGGTTTTCAATTGATATCCAACCCATATCGCTGAAATCGAAGTACATCAGAGTTTCAACGCCAGTGGTCTGGTCCAACAAATACAGTGCCGGGAGATCGTTGCCGTAGGTGCCCAAGGAGTTCCGTGTTGGCTGCTCTAGCAGAACGCGACGCCAACTTCCCGATTGCCCTTCCATCAGAGTCGAAGTTGAACTCAGCCAAGTGACGATCTGTGGCTCGAGCCCGGTTTTCTGTTGAAGTCTAACTGGCGCAGGCAGGTGAAGAGTGGTTCGAAAGCGGAACCACGGTGCATCCGCCACGAGACTCGAAGCGTTGATTTCTGAGTCCCAGGCGTAAGTTAAGCCCTTGCCGTCCAAGCCTTCTGCCTGGCCCTCTCCTTCGCAACGAATACGGCAGTCCTCGCTCTTTATCCGCGAGGTAACTAATGAAAAGGAGTTGCCAACGATGAAGGGGTTGTTGGGCAGCGTGGCGGCCTTCCACTCGTCGCCGATTCGAAGGAAGTTTTGAAAGGCAAGAGGTGAGCCGGCCGGCGAAATGCGCAGCTGTTGGGACCCATGCTCCAGGTTCGTTTGGAACGATGGGAGCGCAGCTTCCGAGAACGGCCAACAGACTTCTAGAGGAACTCTCGCGTGAACCGAACCAGCGCCGGCAGCGGTGACGAGCAGCGTTCTCAAGAAGCCACGCCGATTGAACTGACCCATAATGGCTGCTATCCCGGCCCTGGAAAATCCTGGAAAATTTGGTAGAGATCAGTCCTGCTTAGTTAGCAGAGCTCCCCGATTTTAATAGCTGATCTTCAGCCCGAATTGGATGGTTCGCGGTCCACTCGAACCGGTGACTGCGCCAAATCCACAAGCCAGCTTGCCCGGGCATGTGACAGGAGTGCCCGCTGGAATGAATGGAGTCTGCAGACTGGGACCAAAGACGTTGCTGGGTGTTGAGTAAATGTGCCGGTTGAACATGTTGAAAAAGGAGGCCTGGAAATCGATCAGGGCTTTCTCACCAAGGAGGTGTGTTTTCTTCCCTATGGCGAAATCCTCATTCTTTCCCCCGAACGTTCGCGCAGTCCCCAGGGAGCGAGGCTCATTGCCAAACGTGCAAGTCGTTGCCGAAGCGGCACAATTCGTCGCCGGTGTGAAAGCGGCGGGATTCCAGAACGGCTGCGTGGCTGGATTGAAATTCGATTTGTTCGTCTGTCGGACGCCAGGAACGATGTTGACTCGAGCCCCTGCTCCTGTTACGTTGCATCCGCCAAACAAGACAGCGCCGGCAGTGCCCTGGCAGTCGCCGTAAACCTCCGTCGGTGTTCCGGAATGGTAGCTGAGGATGCCTGAAACGTACCAGCCTCCCACCACGCGATCCTTTACGCCACCCTCATTCATAAAACGCTTCCCATGTCCGACCGGCAGCTCATAGAAGAAACTCGCCACCAGTGATTGTGGAGTGTCGAGCTGGCTGAGTGCCTTCTCCGCTTTTCGATTGTAGGAATTCTCGCCGATGAAGCTGTTGGTACCGATGAAGCCGGAAACGCCTGGCCCCGCTGAATCCGCATCGGTGATGTTCTTCGAGACAGTATAGGAAACCAGGAAGCTCAGCCCCTCGGCGAAGCGCTTGTTCACCTGCAGCTGCATGGCGTTATAGGTGGAATTGCCCGTGCGGTCCGGGGTAAATGAGTTGTCCTCCTGATTAAAGGTGCCGTACTGAGGAAAGGGCCGCAGGAGTTGGTTGATGCCGCCGGTAAAGCCGGCGTAAGGCAATTTGAGACCTGCCGCTACAGATTTCGGACAGGTTCCAGCAGCAAGGCACGAGGAATCCATTGTCAATTCGCCACCAAGGGTAAGGAATGACGGATTCACCTGATTCGGAATAATGTTCAAGGCTGGCAAGTGCGTTCCTTTGGACCCGACATACGCCACACTCACCATAAGGTTCTTCATAACTTGGCGCTGGATGTCCAGATTCCAGGTTTGGAAGTCCGCGGGACGTCCACTGTTCGCCGGAACCAGAATGACGCCATTTTGGTTGTTTTGGCCTCCCGGCGTAAATGGGCCTGTAGCCGGAAAAATACGCGTAATGCCGTTATCGATCTGCGTCGGTCCGCCGTTTGTAACGTTCACAGTCTGGCGATTGAAAAATCCCAATCCATCCTGGTCGGCAAATGAGCCTTCCTTTAGCGCTTCGTAATAAATGCCATAGCCACCGCGCAGCACGGTCTTATCGTTGATGCTGTAAGCAAATCCGAGGCGCGGACCGAATGCCTTGTGGAAGACGTCTTGCGGGCGCTTCTTTCCGTTCCGCCCGGGACCGGAGCCGAAGTAGGTGTAAGCGCCGAGGATATTTCCGGCGTCCGGGTTGGGGAGTTTCGGGTCAACCATAGAGAATCGATTGAAGGCTTCGGTGGCCGGCAAATCAAGATCGTAGCGAAGGCCGTAGTTCAGCGTCAGCTTGGAGCTGAATCTGTAGGTGTCCTGCGCAAATATCGCGAAATCCTTGTAGCGGACACCGCTGAAATTTCCATAGTTCAGCGAGGTGCTATCCGACAAGCCGAAGAGCGCGCTGGCCACGGAATTGCCCCCAAGTCCAGACGCATTGCCGGTGCTGCTCGTCTGCGCTGCAGAAAAGTCGAGCTCACCGGAGGCTGTCGTCAGGCGCCGGACGTTGAATTGCAGAAAGCGCGCCTCGCCGCCGAATTTGAATGAGTGTTTGCCCTTGACCCAGCTTACCGCATCGTTGATTTGGTAGACATTGTCGGCAAATTGCGAGTCGCCGCAGTTGTTTACCTCGTAGTTGGTATCACCCCATTTTATGCACGGAAAAGTAGTCTGTTGTACTCCCGCAAGCCCGATCTTTGCCGGATATCCCTGGCCCAAACTATTCGCTACCTCACCGCGGAATCGACGGCTGAAGCCGAAAAGGAATTGGTTAACGACTGTAGGGGAAAATACATAGTTGTCGCTGAACCGGGCATAGCGCGTGCTCTGAGGAGTGTGGGAGCCGAATATGGAACCCAAGCTAGAACTCCCGCCGGTATTGGTGTCATCGTAATCGAACCCGCCGGAGATGCGGTGTTTCTCGGAAAAGCTGTGGTCAATTTTAATGTCGTAGAGGTTCGCAGTGGTCCTCGAAAGGCTTCGGTCAATTACGTTGTTATCCAAACCACCGTTTGTGCCAGGCAGCAATCCAAAAACATTGGTCATTACTTTGCTAGCTTTGAAATTAGGATCGTTCGCCAGATTGTCGCCGGGAACGGCCACATGCGTCGTAGGATCGTAGATCTGGTGTAAAACGTTGTTGTTTGCGTCCCGGTCGTTGCAAATACCGTTGGTGAACCCGGTCTTGCAAATCTGGGAGAAGTCGCCCTTGCGAAAATTTTCATTCGGGAAGCTAACCTGATTGGTGCCACCATTCCTGAACCGGAATCCCTCGTAAGCAAAGAAGAAGAAGGTCTTGTTTTTTCCGTTGTAGACCTTAGGGATCCAAACGGGGCCGCCAAGAGTGGCTCCGAAGTCGTTTTGCGTATCCAAAGGCCTTTTTAATCCCTGAAGGTTGTTGACCCAGCTGTTCGCATCGACTGACTTGTTACGAAGGAACTCGTAAACAGAACCGTGCAGCTCGTTGGTTCCGGATTTAACAGTCAGGCTGACAATGCCGTCTCCGGACTGCCCGTATTCCGGAGAAAAGTTGCTCTGCAGCACTCTGAATTCTTCCACAGCGTCCGTGGAAACTCCCTTATTCCATTGCGTGTTTGGAGACACCAGTGAGATAGACACACCGTCGACAAGTATGTCGGTTCCGCCTTCCTGGCCGCCGTTCACTTTAAAATCGTCACTCGAATTGCTTCCGGGATTGTTGTCAACGCCACCCACAAATCCAGGGACCAGTTCAATGAACTGCACGGGATTTCGAATTGTGCCCGAAACTTGCAGCGGCAGATTCGCCACCAGCGTCGGCTCCACCGTTGCTCCTATCTCAGAGGTCGTCGTCTGCAACTGAGATGCATCGGCTGCAACCGTTATGCTCTCGGAAACCGCGCCAAGTTGCATAGGAACGTCGAGCGATACCGTTGTGCCCGTCGAAACGGTAACGCCTTCCTGGGTGTATTTCTTAAGACTGGGGGCTTCGACCGTCACGGAGTAGCGGCCCGGCGGCAGGTTTGGCAGAGAATAAATGCCTGCTTCCGTAGTTGTGGTCGTTTGAGTGAGTCCAGTATCTAAGTTCCGAGCCGTCACGGCGGCTCCTGGTACGGCTCCAGCGTTCTGGTCCATCACGGTGCCTTGGATGCTGCCATTGGTGGTCTGGGAATGTGTAGAAACTGCGGCCAGCGACAGTGAACACGCCGAAAGTACTAGAGCACAAATAAAACTTTTCACGGAGTCCCCCTACTACATTGTTCTAGAAAAACGAGTTAACGTTCAAATAGAGATTCAATTTTAGAAATTGATCTTCCGAAAAAACCGGAATAGACCCACCCGACGGACTAATACTTTTTTACTACTGTGAAAGGATATTCGCGCTAACTTATACTGATTGAAAAGAGTATAACACGTGAAATCATTGTTATTCACCTGTGGGCTAACTCCCTGTAACTCAATAATGTTAAACAGAGGTAGTTTTGGGTGGTTCAGGGAGACAACCTATGGAATTCTAGATGTGCCGGCACGAAGCGACACATAGTCAGGGTCCATTTCGGGATTTCGAAGGGATGCCAACTCCAGGGCCTGAAGCACGAACGAGTTCCACGCGAAGACCCGGTGGTAGCCAAAAAAGGGGTGTAGCGAATCGGTGGCAAGATATTCGTGGCTGGTCGGAAAATCAGGCGCAATATTGAGCTCCGCCCACAGACGGTTTGCGATGGCCTTCTGGGCGCCGCTCCACCCGTGAAGCTTTCCGGTAACATATCCACAGATCTCAATCCGCATCCAACTGCCGCCGTTGTAATAGATCCCGTCCATGGTGCGATTGGCGTAGTTCGCCGCAAAGGAATCGCTAACCATGGGGTGCCAAATCTTGCTGAAGTAGCTCCAACCCTTTCCTTCTTCAGGAAGTCCAATGAAGATCGGTCGCACCGTGCCGCCTACTTCTGGATACGGGCACTCCTTCCTGGGCATCATTGCCGGTATGCGATCGAGATGGTTCACGACGATCTCATCGGTCAGGATTTTCCTCCCGAATAACCAAAGAGAGAGATATTCCGGGAAAATCTCGGCAAATCCGATGGCATCGCCGATTTCTCGCGCGGGACGCATGAATTTTCGTTTGGGATCGTAATAGCTGCGATAGGACGCCTCTGCGCGGCCGATGTACTCTTCGGAGATGTTTTCGCTGACGCCTGGAATTTCCAATTCCTTAATTACCTTGAGGATGACGGCCAGCATGCCCTGGTTCTCGCAGATAGCAGACGTGCCTTCGGGATATCGGATGACATCAAGCTGGCCCATGACAAACTGCGCCCGGCAAAGCCCTTCGCGGCGCGGATCATAAGTTTGCAGGCAATATTCCGCCGCTTTGCGCACCTTACCCATTGGCAAGTTGGTGCCAAAGCGCCGGCGATTCAGCAAAGCCCACATGAGCCAGAGAGGCGTGGAATCGTTCGATTTGCGCTCGACGTTCGCGAGGTTGGGTTCCACCAATGTGTTGATTCCACCATCTGACCCTTGATTTTCACCCCACAACCCGAACACGCTTTCGTTCAATTCTCGATTGTGAATGCCGTTGAGCGCGAAGAAACTGTCCCGGAGATACATCTCTCCCGCCGCCGAGTACCAGATGCTCGGTGCAAGGATTGGCCGAAAACTCTCCGGCCCCGCAATCCAGGAAAGCATGATGAGGTCGGCATATACTACCTTTTCGGTTTCCCCTCCTTTGAAGTCCAGACCCTCCGCAAGATAAAGCTGGCTGGCAAGGCGGTGACCTCGAATCGTATCGGGGATCGCATCATCCGCAAACACAAAGACGGTTTTCTCTTCGGGGCGATCCATTTCCAGCCGATGGTACGGTTCGCAACGGGTGGGAACGCGGCGAACTTGCAGTCCGCGCACGTCGAACTTTGCCATCCCCGCGGGTATCTCCAGCTTCACGGCTTGATCCGAAGGACCAAGCGAAAGAAATAAAGCGCGACCATATGCTTGCGCTCCGGGCACAAATACCGTCGTCTTGAACTCGGACCATTTTTCTGGAGACTCGGGTACGCCATCGTCATAAAGAGTGAGGTTTTCCAATTTGCGCATTTGCTCATCCACTCTCCAGACTTGGAGCGCCATTGGAGCGGCCGAACGATATTCCATACGCACTGAAAGAACGGCATCGCCTGTGGCTAAAAAGGGGATGGCCACTCCGTCCTCGGTGCTTCGCGTGGACACGGTTGCCACGCCATTGCGGTCGTCCAATGCGGCTTCACCAATTTTTTTCCAAGATGAAATCTGCGGTAGCGCGATCTCTTGCGTTCCGTGCTCTCCGGACGTCTGCTGGGTAATCTCGCCAAATGTCTGTTGTACAAAGAAATTAGCGTTGCCGCGGTCCTTGGGAAAACCACCGGAATAAAGGTTGGCATCTGGGATGCGGGACGGCGCGGGCTTAACCGGTTTTCCATCCCGCCGAATGATTCGCGTCCACTGATTGCGATAGCCGGAGTCGGTCAATAGACCAACGCACAGGCCATTCATCAGGCGGAATCCAGCGGCCGGAAAATATTCGTGCAAGGACTCGCCCTGCCAGTTCAACTGATCGAAACTCCAAAGCTTTGCGGGCCGCTCGCGTGGCTCCAGGCGATTGGTCATTTGATAGAACATCATGAGCATGTCGGATTGGCGAAACCTCATTTTCTTCCGTACCACCCGGGGAGTGATTCGTTCATAATCCACCTGAACAAAAACCTTGGCGTTCAGATTTACCAGTTGGATTTCGCCGTGCAAGGTCATGCGTGCGGCATTGCCCGACCATGAAGTCGCTTTCCAGTCAACCACGCGGTCTTCCACGCTGCGTTCTTCATTCTGGAAGACTCCAGAAAATTCCCCGCCCTGATTGTGCCGGGCGATTGGCCGACCGCGGTAGAGAAGCTCGACGCCGTAACCATGCTCGGCATCGCCCATCGCCTTGAGCGTCAAGCCATCTGTGGCGCCGGAAACGTCAGACATGCTCTCGGGGAAGCCGTTAGCTCCCAGTCCAAGGCTACAGGCTAAGCCGCCACCAACGGTATTCTTCACAAAGCGCCGCCTCGAAATGAACCGATAGGCCATAGTCTTCAATGGGCTCCTTTAATGAGGTAAAAGATGAAGTTTGTGCAGTGAATATTAGCGCTGCCGCCTGCCTTCAGCATCCCGCAAAACCGTGTAGCAGACACAGTGAACTTCTCAGCGGCTGAGAAAAAGAGTATCACCTGTGAAGTTCCGGTGATTCACCTGCTTCGGGTCGGAACAATCATTTCGAAGCCATTGGAAAGAAGTAAGTTAAATATTTCGCTTGAAAAATGTCTGTGGTAACATCGATTGGACTAAGCAATAAAATCGATTGTCATCCGTCTCAAAAGCAATGAGTGTCACACATTCATCCACCATGGATGGTCTTAGCACGGATGAGCGCTGGCAGCTCGTGCAACGGATCGTGTCCAGTCCACACTTTCAGAAGAGTATTCGGCTTCGAGATTTGCTGCAGTATATCGCCGAGCAGACCTTGCACGGCAACGCGCACGAATTAACTGAGCAGCATATCGGCAGCGCGCTTTTTCACAAACCCTCCGACTATAGTCCCCTCGAGGATAGTTCGGTACGCGTTCATGTCCGCCAGTTGCGCCTGAAGCTTCACGAATATTTCAATCAAGACGGCCGCAATGAGGTAATTATCCTCGAAATACCCAAAGGTTCTTATGCCCCCGTCTTCCGGCCAGCCCAAGACGTTGTTTCTGCAGCAGGTGAACCGAAGCCGAGTGCAGTACAAACTTGGCGTGGTCGTACTTGGGTACCTTGGGTACTTTGCGGCATCCTGGCTCTTGCGTGCGCCGTGCTGGTATATAAAGGTACACGCCGGACGGTTGACGCAGCGCGAGTAACTCCGGCTCTCTCCTGGCCTTCCTCACAGATCTTTGACGTGCGCCACCAGACGTTCATCGTGGTGGCAGATAGCAACTATGGGATGGCCCGCATCCTGTCCAGTCAGCCCGGCTCGCTCGATCAGTATCTTCACCGGGGTTTTCTTCGCGGTTCCGAAGTCAACAAGATGAGCCAGGCTAATTCTCGATTGAGTGAGTACCTTTCAAACTCGACGCTCACTTCGTTTGCGGATGTTGCCGATGTCGTCTCACTGTACCGGATGGCAGGTCCGTTACAAACGCAGGTGCTGGTGCGATACCCAAGGGACTTAACCATGCGCGACCTGGATCACAACAACTTTATTTTTATCGGAAGTCCCGGATCCAATCCCTGGGTAACGCTTCTCCTGGACAAGCTCAACTTCCGTGAGACCGAAGGTGTCGTCGGAAATAGCGCAAAAGTATTTTTGAATAAGAATCCACTTTCTGGCGAGCAGGCCCAATACGAAGGCCTCCGGTGGACAGGCACTATGGGAGAAGACTACGCCACGATTTCTCTTCTGCCGAACGCTACGCATGACGGCAGTGTGCTGGTCCTGCAAGGACTGCAGCAGGAAGGAACAGAGGCGGCCGGTCGATTCCTCGCAGACCAGGAGAACCAGCGTCAGCTCATGAACGTACTGGGTATTTCTGCAGCGGAAAGCCTCTCACAAAATATCTGGTTCGAGGCGCTAATTCGATCCAGGACTGTTTCCGGGGCTCCCAACACCACCAGCCTCGTCGCTGTCCGTCGAATTCGTTAAGAGTTAATACTCCAGCCATTGATGATGCCCAACCACAGCTGGTCGAAAATCTTGTCTAAGCCAGCTTGCTATACTTTCGCGTAAGCATTGATATCTTGAGATTCCGCAGTATGTGAGGAATGAGACCTTGTTCGGTGAACGTTCAGCGCAATCAATCGGCCCAATAACGATGATGTTCTCCGCCCGGCGGCGGAGGTTACACAGCGTCGCGCGCTGCTTACTGTCTGGTGCTTTCGGCCTAATCGCCTTCAGGCCTGCCTTTCCGGCACAAATCCAAGGAAACGTCGAGGTCCTGCTCGAACAGGCCCGCGGAGAAGAAAATGCCGGAAGCTACGACGCGGCGGAGCGCACCTACAAGCAAGCATTGGCAGTTGCTCCCGGAAATCTTGAGACGCTGAAGCGCTTGGGAATCCTGGAGCAGACAGAACTTAGATTCGACGATTCTATTCAGTTATTTAAGCAAGTTCTGGCGGTTGACTCCCAATACAAAGGCGTCAATTTCTTTCTGGGACTCTCTTATTTCGGGCAGAATGACTTTGCGAAGTCGATCGACAGTTTTCAAGGCGAGCTGAAAACGTCCAGGCCCCATCCCCGCACACAATATTACTTGGGACTGGCCTTGCAATCTGCCGGCCGCATCGACGAAGCGATTTTGCATTTGAACCAGTCCCTCGCTCAAAATCCTAAGGACGCCGACGCCCTCTACGAACTGGCGCGCCTCCACAAGAATTCTTCGCTGCGTTCGATTGAGATGCTTAAAGCGCTGGACCCGGATTCGTTTCAACTTCATGCATTGATGGGAGAGGTCTACGCAGATCAGGAGCGCTATTCCGACGCCATTGAGCAGTACCAGGCGGCACTTGCCAAACGTCCGGATGCCACCGGAATGCGCTTTTCGATTGGAGTGGCATATTGGGCTCAGCGGCAATTTGAACGCGCCGAAAAAGCGTTCAAAGAAGCCTATCAGGAAAATCCCAATGATCCCCTTACGAATTTGTACTTGGGAGACATTGGCGTGCGATATCAACGCTTTTCCGAAGCCTTGCCCTTCCTGAAATTCGCGGAGCCTACGCAAACCAATCTGCCGCAAGTTCACGTTCTCCTTGGACAATGCTTTGCAGCGCAGAAGGAACTCCAAAAGGCAAAAGCTGAATTCCTGGCGGCGATTACGGCCGATCCCGCGGCGGCCCGGCCACACTACCTTCTGGCTGGAATCTATCGCGAGATGCACGACGCACCTGCAAGCGCCAGGGAGCTTGCCGAATTTGAGCGGCTTTCCGCCCTCGAAAAAAAAGACCAGCAGCCCCTTCCCCAGAACTAAAATGAAGGAATCGAATTGTCTTATGTACTACTCTCTATGAGCTTGAACTTTATATGGGAGGATACTACTTCCCTGCGATTCTGGACGTTCTTCTTTCTTCTCGTTCGGCTCTCGAGTGCGGGCTTAGCCTCCGCCGGGCAAGCCGCGCCGCCAGCCACCGCCAAGAATTCAGCAATTGAAACTCACTTTACCGCCGCCCAGCGCGCGCAGCGCAGTAAGGACTACTCCACCGCGGTGCGGGAGTATCAAGCAGTGCTTGTTCTCGCGCCAGGCTTTGCAGAAGTGCACATGAATCTCGGCTTGGTATATCAGCTTCAGGATCGTTTCATCGAAGCGATGGCGGAATTCCACCATGCGCTCAAAATCAAGCCGGGGCTTGCTGGGGCTGATTTTTTCCTCGGAGTGGACTATTGCAAATTGGGCGAAGGCGCCAAGGCCATTCCCTATCTCAAAGCCGCGCTCGAGACAGAGCCTGATCGACTGGAGACCTGGCTGTGGCTGGCGACTGCGCAAGAAATGTCGGGACAATTGCAAGCCGAGGTTGTGACCCTCCATCGAGCGCTGGACTTGCGATCGAATGACGAAGATGCTCTCTACCTTCTGGGGAGCGCTTATGAGCGGCTGGGAAAACAGGAAGTCGCGTATCTGGAGAAGGTCGCTCCCGGGTCTTCGCGCAGCGAGCAATTACTCGCGGAAAGTTATGCGGCCAGTAGCGAATGGCCTTCCGCGGTGATTCGTTTTCAGAATGCCATCGTGGCATCGCCGGATCGTGCAGGATTGCATGCCGAACTGGCTGAAGTTCTGCTTCGCGTGGGGAAAGTGAACCAGTCTATCCAGGAGTCTGATGAGGAATTACGTCGCAATCCGGGCAACCTGCGCGCATTGGTAAGGCGCGGGGAAGCAAGCTTGATAAAGGGAAACGTAGATGCAGCGTTACAGGATTGGGATAAAGCGTTAACTCTCGACGCGGAGCAGGCAGTGAGAATCCTGGGTCTTCGTGAAACGGGATTCGGCGATTCGGCCATCGAGCTACTTCCTGAGGCCAACCGCGAACAGGTCCAGCAGCTCGCGCAAGTCTTGCGAACTCGTAATTCCCGGCCGGCCCACTTGGCACTTGCGTTTCTTGCCGAGCAGAATGGCAATCTGTCGCAAGCAGCAACAGAGTCTAGCATCGCGGCTCCTGGCACGAGCAACTCTGCCGGGAACAATTGCACGGAGACAGACGCCAATCTTGCCATTCAACAGGACGAGTTCTCCGAGATCGTGGCGTGTACGGAAAAGATCCTCGCTTCTCGACCTTCGGCTGAGATTCGCATTCGCGTATCTGGCGCGCTGCTAGAAGCGGGACATTCTGACGCAGCACTTAAGGCTCTGGAAGGACTCTCGGCCGCTGATAGCGGATCAGCCGAGGCCGCCTTCTGGCGCGCGCGCTGTTATGAAAAGCTTGCGACCGCAGCTTATCTTCAGATTTACCAGGCACACCCCAGTTCGTATCGCGTGCATCAGCTGATGGGGGATCTTGAATCTGCGAGGGGAAATGATGCAAAAGCGATCGAAGAGTACCGTGAAGCCATCGTCTTGAAGCCTTCAGTCCCCAATCTCCATTACAGCCTGGGCCATTTGTTGTGGAAAGACCTCACAGTTCCCCAGGCTCGCCTTGAGCTCGAGGCTGAATTAAAGATGAACCCACGTCATGCGGGCGCGTTGAACGACCTCGGAAACACCTATTTGCTCGAACACCAACCCAGTAAGGCATTGCCATATCTTCTAAGAGCGCTCGCGGCGGATTCTGGAAACTCCGATATCCACCGTGATTTAGGGACCGCATACTCCGAGCTGCACGACTATCGCAGGGCCGCGGAGAACTTCAAAATCGCCGTGACCACCGATCACGATGGATCAGTCCACTACAAGCTGGCAAAGGTTTACCAGGCTTTGGGCGAGAAAGAGCAAGCAGCGCGTGAATTTGCGCTCTCCTCTGCCCTTAATCGTGAGTCGCACGATAAGCTCGAAAGGCAAACGCAGCGTTTAGGCGAAGTAACAAAGTCCACTGAAGACCCATAGCATGAGCCACTACTTGTTTCTCCTTTTCTTTCTTTGCTTCGGTGTGAATACTTGGTGCGCCAGCGCTGCAAATTTTGCCGGGATCCAGGTTTCCGCACAGGAGGACGCTTTTCAGAGGGGTCTCGCCGCACTGAAAGAGAATCGAATGGAGGATGCTCTCCGTGAATTCACAGCCGCGGAACGTGAATCACCTAAAAACGCACGCATTCGCAATTTTCGCGGGATATTGCTCGGGCAAATGGGCAAGAATATTGAAGCTGCCGCCGAGTATCAGGAAGCGATACGCCTTGATCCCCTTCTGGAAGACGCCTATCGCAATCTGGGATTTCTCCGATGGACCGAACAGCAACTCACATTGGCGCGTGAGGCATTGGAACAAGCCGTAAAACTTTCTCCGGACGACTCCTTTGCCCACTACTATCTTGGCCGCGTGGAGCTCGATTCGCAGCAATATGTGCAAGCCTTTCATGAATTGGACATCTCTCGCCATCCACTACCTGCGGAGCCCGGTTTCCTAATCCAGGCCGCGACCGGATACGTAGCCCTGGGACGCCAGGAAAATGCGCGCAAGTCGCTCGAGCCGCTGATGAATTTGCCTTTGAGCGGTGCGCAATCGATCCAGGTGACCTCCCTACTCTTGTCCCTCCACGAAAACGATTCCGCGATCAGCGTCATGCAGAAGCTAAGCGCTGGCCACTCGCCAACTCCCGCGACGTGGGTTCAGTTTGACTTGGCGCTCGCGTGCCTGCTGGCGGGAAAGTACGACCAAGCGGCCGAACAAGCTCTCGTTTACGCAAAAGCTTTGCATCCGGAAGGTGCAGATTCTCTGGCGCATGAGGCGGAGGCTTGGTCTTTGGTGGGCATCGCCTATGCGCACATGAACCAAGGCGAGAAGTCTGTCAATGCCCTTCGTCAAGCGACGAGACTGGCACGCAGCGAGGAGGAGCATTGGCTCAACCTGACTCGCGAGTTGATGGAACTCAAACGATATCCCGAATGCGTTACAGTAGCCCAAGCCGGACTTGCCGCTAACCCAACGTCTTACGCCCTGCATCTACGCTTAGGAGCGTCCTACTTGGCCGCGGGCCGGTATATGGAAGCGGAAAGTGTGTTTCGCGATCTGGTGGCTGCTGGCGATCCACTGCCAATGGGGTACATCGGATTAGCACAGGTCTTATTTAGAACCGATCGCGCGGATGCAGCCGCGACAGAACTGGCCGATGCACAGAAAAAACTGGGCCCTAATTTTCTGATCAGTTATTTTCGAGGACTGGCCCTTGCTCGATCGGCCAAGCCCGCCGAAGCAATGGCCGCCTTTCAACAGGCGGTTCAATTGGAACCGAACAACACCGAGGCCCACTTGAATTTGGGGAAGACGCAATTCAGTCTCGGCCACTTGAGCGACGCGATAGCCGAATTCCAGGAAGCGCTTCGCCTTGATCCCGCGAACGTCCAAGCCAAGCGGCTTCTCAGTCAGGCGTATCGCCGCGCAGGTGACGCAACAAATGCAGCGAAGTATGCGGAGGCCTCCGCCGAAGCGCCGGCTGCCCCTGCGGGCGATCTAATCGGTGACTTCTTCGTTCCGCAGTGGCAAGTTCCTTCCGGCGGTGCGGAAAAGTAGCGGCGAGTCATCCAAACGTTTTCGAATCTTTCCCGCCCACGCTTTACTGATGTTCCGCTCTCGCGTTGAGCAGCTTCCTTGACCCGTTCGAAACCACAATCTAGAGTTAAGCAGGATGGAAATTCGAAATCCGATTCCACGATTGGATATTCTTTTTGCGGAGGTTATTCCTGTGGATCATCATATGTCAGCCCTCTCGGAATTCACGGATCGGATCCGTGAGGTGAGCGATTGAAGGGTGTCAACCTGAGAGTCCCGCGAGTTCTCTTCAACAGAATAATGCTATGGCCCGCTGCGCTGATTCTACTGTTCGGTGGCACCGCGCCGTCCCAGAACGCGGCCCAGAAAGTTGACGAAAACAAGAACATCGCAAATTTTGTCGACATCGCTGAAAAAGCAGGCCTGACGGCAGTGAACGTATTCGGCGGCATGGACACCAAGAAGTACATCATCGAGACAACTGGGACCGGCGTAGCCATTTTTGATTATGACAATGACGGCTGGCCGGATATTTTCATCGTGAACGGTACCACGCTCGAAGGAGTTCCTCCCGATAAGGCTCCTACTAACCATCTTTATCACAACAATCATGACGGTACCTTCACCGATGCCACCGAAAAAGCCGGCCTGATTGCTACGGGTTGGGGCCAGGGAGTTTGCGTCGGTGATTACGATAATGATGGCTGGGAGGATTTGTACGTAACCTATTATGGAAAGAATCGCCTTTATCACAATGACCACGGTGTTTTCACGGAAGTGGCCGAGAAGGCCGGCGTGGCCGGATCAGGAAAGGCTTGGGGAACTGGTTGCGCGTTCGTTGATTACAACCGTGATGGGCGACTGGACCTGATCGTTGCAAATTACGTGGACTTCAATCTTTCCACGACGCCCGTTCCAGGCCAGGGCAGTTCCTGCGTTTGGAAAGGCGTACCGGTGATGTGCGGGCCGCGCGGCCTGCCGGGTTCAAAAAATATACTTTACGAAAATCGGGGCGACGGCACCTTTGCCGATGTCACCATCAAGGCGCATATAGATCGCACCAACGGACAATACGCGTTCAGTGTTTCCACCTTCGATTTCGATGATGATGGGTGGCCAGACATTTATATTGCCTGCGATAGCGCTCCGAGTATTCTCTATCGCAACAATCACGACGGTACCTTTACCGACGTCGCAGTTATGGCGGGGGTTGCCTTCAACGAAGACGGGCGAGAGCAGGCCGGCATGGGCACAACCATCGGCGATTACAACGGTGACGGCCGTCTGGACATTTTTAAGACCAATTTCTCCGATGACACTCCGACCCTCTACCGCAACGACGGAGGAGGAATTTTTTCCGATGTTACTTTCCCCGCAGGTCTCGGCCACCACACGCAATACCTCGGGTGGGGCACCATGTTTTTCGATTTCGACAATGATGGCTGGCCGGATCTTATCCTCGCGAACGGCCACGTCTACCCGGAGGTGGACAAGTTTCACCTGGGTAGCGGCTATCTTCAGCCGCGGCTTCTGTACCATAACACTGGCAATGCCATCTTTAACGACGTTTCGGCGACGGCAGGACCGGGAATCACAACAGCCTCCTCGGCCCGCGGGCTGGCAGTAGGGGATCTGTGGAATGATGGGCAAATTTCCGTCGTTATCAGCAATGTTTACGCAAAACCTAGCCTCTTAGTGAATACGCTCCGTTCGGCAAATCACTGGATTGCCTTCAAGATGGTGGGCACTAGTTCGAATCGAGATGGGATCGGCGCGAAAATCACCGTCAAAATTGGAAAACGAGTTTTGGTGGACGAGGTTCGCAGCGGCTCAAGTTACATTTCCCAAAACGATTTGCGCGTGCACTTTGGTTTGGGGACGGCCGGCAAAATCGATGCCATGCAAGTGCGCTGGCCTAGCGGCCTTATGGAGCGTTTTGACAATTTCTCCGTGGATACGATTCACACTTTGAAAGAGGGATCCGGCAGAGCAATCGTAGCGGCTCCGAAAAAACTTTGAGCCTGCAACAAGTGCACGGGTTGCAGCCTACTTAGGATGGCTTTTCTCACGGGCCTCTATGGATGGTTCCTGCACTCGCAAAATCTGGTCTCCATGAACATTTCTCAGTGTCTGACGAATCCCGCTTGGCCAACGGATTTCAATGGTTTGAGCAGCGGTCTCGGCACCCAAGCCGAAATGCACGCGTTTGTCACTCGCGGATAAATAACTGCCCGCAGTCGAAACCGTTGCCCATTGGGAGCCCTTTCCAGTGACTACCTTTACTTCCGCGCCGATCGCATCCCTGTTGCTCTTGTGCCCGACCAGTTCCAGAAGTAACCAATGGTTCTGGTTTTGAGTGTCATTATGCAGAATGTGCAGCGTGCCGTCATTCGTGGTCACTACGGCGTCCAATAGTCCGTCATTATCGATGTCGCCGATAGCCAGTCCCCGCCCCACCCACGCCTTTTGAAAAACCTCGCCCGCTTGCTCAGAAACATCCATGAAACCTTTGCCGGTGTTTCTGGCAAGGACCATGGGCTCTCGGTATCGAAGGTCTGGAAAGGTGAGTTGGATCGTATCCAGATCGTGTCCCTGGGTGATGAGCAGATCCTTCCAACCATCGTTATCGTAGTCCAGAAAACGCACGCCCCAACCGGAATGCTTCATGCTCATGAGACCGATTCCCGAAGGGTAGCTGTCGTATTTGAAAGTGCCATCCCCATTGTTTCGATAGAGTGCATAAATTTGGCTGGCTAGGTCAGTGACGACAAGGTCGGGCAATCCATCGTTATTATAGTCCGCAAAATCTACGCCCATTCCCGCGTACGTGTGACCTTCGCTGTCCACAGCGACGCCCGCTTGCAGCGCAACTTCTTCGAACGTGCCATCGTGCTTGTTGTGGTAAAGGAATTCGGGCATGGAGTCGTTGGCGAAAAACAGATCGACGAAACCGTCGCGATCATAATCGGCTAACGCGATGCCTAATCCCTTGCCTGGAAGCGCAAGACCAGATTTTTTCGCGATTTCTGTGAAATGCCCTTTCCCATCGTTGTGATACACCAGTGGCGCAATCGCATGAAAAGAATCTGGATGGCAGTATGCACGGTAACCTTCTCTATGCTCGCCACAGTAGATGTCGTTAAAATCCCAGTCGAGGTAACGAAGCACAACCAAATCAAGCAACCCGTCGCCATCAAGGTCAACCCACGCTGCGCTGGTAGACCATCCGCTCCCTGCGACTCCGGCTTGTACCGTTACATCGGTAAACATTCCGTTCCCGTTATTGTGATACAACTTGTTTCCGCCGTATGCAGTGACGTATAGATCTTCCAACCCGTCATTGTCGTAGTCTCCGACGGCCACTCCCATGCCATATCCCACACCCTGGAGCCCACTTTTTTCGGTTACATCTTCAAATGTCCCGTCGATTTTTTGATGGTACAGCCGATTCCAATATCTTGGCCCCGCCTTCTCCGGAATTGTTCCTGTTGGCGTGGGGTCACTCAGCGGAGCTCCATTGACAACGAAAACGTCCAGACGTCCATCGTTGTCAAAATCAAACAACGCCACGCCGGAACCCATCGTTTCAATCAAATATTTCTTGGAAGTGTGCGAGGCGACGTACTCGAAATTGATGTTCGCGATGGACGTTACATCCGTAAACTTTGCCCTATTTGAGAGCGCACGGGAAGCTTTAGCCGAACTCGCCTTATTTACAGCAAGCATCTGCAGTTCCTGCGCGAAGACATAGGGAGCCAGCATACCCAACAAAACTACAAAACACTCGAATCTGGATCGAGAATGATCAATCCTTCTTACTGTCTTCGCAAAGATTTTCATTTACCCATCAAAACTTCTAGGAATAAGTTTCTGTCGAGGGATGAATCGTGGAATTATCCATGCGATTGAATGAAAAACAGGCAACCGCTCGTACCTGAATTAGTTCCGCCAAAGACACGGCATACTGTTTTCCCCTTACGCTATTCACCTTTCTTCACTGGTGGGAAAAATGGATCCTCAGCGCGATTCCAACCGCAACGACCGCTACGACGCCCACTCCAACGACTATCGCTATTTTCGCACGTTTTGACAAACCCACACCCTGGATCCGCTCCACGTCTGCATACGATATACTCTTTGTCCCCCCCCGCCTTCGTATCCGTGATCGAAAATGAGGATTCTTCAATCAGGATGATGGATCCCTTCATCTGGGTCTTGTCGCGGAGTGTTACCTTTACACGCGCCTTTTCACCGGTTCCGTGCTTTTGCAATTCGGCTTTGATCTTTTCTACTTGTGTTGTTTTCTGTGACGGCGTCTGCGCAGATTGCGGATGGGAGCTTGGAGTCGCGGCAATCAATGCGCTCTGAGCGACCAGTGTGATAACGAGGAGAAGTGAGGGGCTCTTCATGAAGTATCCTTTTGATTGAATTGGGAGCCCCTGATGGCGCACTCTAGCACAGTTCTTGTCCAGCTAGCCCGCTAACGGGGAGGAATGCACGAGGGCTGACGAAATCTTATGGTGAGCGGCTACCGAAGTGTGGCACAGAACAGATGAATCGGGAGATGGCCAAGGGACTAAGCGCGGAACTGCGGGATGTTTTAGAACCGCTGTTAGGGGAAATCGAATCGTTGAACGAGCGCATCGCGGAATACGATCGGCGCATCGAGCAAATCGCCAAAGAAGTGTATCCCGAGGTCGCTGTGCTCCAACAAGTGAAGGGAGTAGGAACACTGATTGCTTTGACTACGTTCTGACTCTGGACGATCCACACCGCTTTCGCCGCAGCCGGGATGCGGGATGTTTCCTCGGGTTGCGTCCCGGGCGCAGGAACTCTGGTATGAGCGAACCACAGCTACACATCAGCAAGGAAGGAGACCGTTATCTAAGAACGCTGATGGTGCAAGGCGCGCACTACATTCTCGGGCCATTTGGGCAGGACAGCGACCTGCGTCGCTGGGGACTAAAGCTAGCCGAACGAGGAGGAAAGAATGCCAAGAAACGAGCCGTTGTTGCGGTAGCTCGGAAGTTGGCTGTACTACTGCACAAGTTGTGGGTGAGCGGAGAGGTCTACGAGCCACTGCGGAACAACCAGAGAGTGGTAAGCGCAGTGGCGTAAAGAGGGATTTTAACAGCCGAGCTCAACCGCCGAGTTCAGGTGACTGCGACTAAGTCCTGGCCCCACTCCCGTCGAAGAGAGGGGAGCCGAGGTCGATTATCAGGTAGCAGCACCTGCTGAAATGAGGACGCCCAACTTGCACCGAGCGAAAATCGCTCAACAAAAGAGTGCGGATGGAAGGATGGCGACAGAGGCGGCTCGGCTCGAACGCAAAAAAAATTCCTATAGGGGGGAAAAAGAAAAACCGACTTGACTCACACCGGCCTTCTCATGGAAGGAGTTAGACAAAGGCTCGATCTGCCTGACCTGCAACAATGCTGCAATCCCGCGCGTAATGGTATAGAGCTCTGCGTATTGATGCAGGCTCACTTTCTTAGGCGCTCTAGGAGGCACCATGGCCACCCGCACAATTTTTGTCTCTGGGCTGAGAATCTTGGCGGTGTGCCTTCTGTTTGCGGTCTGCTCTGCTGTTGGCGGGGTGCTTTCCGGAATTGATAAGGTCGCTCAGCAATCGATCGCGGCCCAGCCCAATCCGCTCGCCAACCAGCAGGTCCCCCCGATGCCCGACAATTTTCTTAGCAGCTTTCTGATTTTCACGCTTTGTGTTGGCGGCATTCTTTCCTACCTCATCCTCAGGGCGCGCTGGCACGGCTGGATGCTAGTCGGCGCCATCTTCGTGAGCATGTATGGCATCTCGACTGTCGCCAGTCAGCTCGAATCCGTTGCCTTTCTCTCAAAGAAATTGCCTCATGGAATGATCCGGGCGATTTTCCTCCAAGGTGCGATTGCTGAAGCTCTCTTTGCGCCTCTCGCTGTCCTGGCGCTCGGCAAGTGGCGAGCTGCCTCAATTCGTGGACCTAAGTCGCCTGCTGTCCCGCCGAAGCTGACTTCGATCCTCCTGCGACTCGCCATCCTCGTAGCAGCCTTCGTCTTCCTGTACATGTTCTTCGGCTATTACGTCGCTTGGAGAAACCCCGAACTGCAGCGTTTCTACGGGGGGCCGGAACTGGCAACCTTCTGGGCGGCATTGAGGCACAACTGGATAAGCTCCCGCTGGATTTACGCCCTTGCCGCGTTCCGCGCTCTCCTCTACGTGGGGTGTCTGTACCCACTCGTTCGGATGCTCCACACTTCCCGGCGGGAGTCGGCTTTGGCCGCGGCACTCTTTTCGGCTTGCTGGACAACTGTCTTGCTGTTGCCGAATCCGTTGATGCCCGCCAGTGTTGCGCGGAGCCATTTTTGGGAGACGCTGGGCTTCAGCTTGGTCTTCGGCGCCCTCGCAGGATGGCTCCTGTGCTTTACCCCAATAGGAACCGAACCTAACAACCAGATTGGCGGCTTCGAAGCTGTAGCGTAGGGTATCACTCGATTGCGTCCGACCTGTTGGAAATGACGGACCTGCTCCCCTACGGCCGAGAAACGACATTCTGCAAGTTGAGATTTCAGCGATCATCTGACTTGGACGATTAACGCATTATAAAAGGGCGCCCTTTTGGAGTAGGTTTTGATCGTTCGCATCATCACCTACAAGGAGCGCCCTCATGAATGACACCAAGTACCAAGCGCTCCTCCTCTGACCTATACATTCAAACTAATCAGGCACTAGACAAACAAATACCGATTTGTGTCTGAAGCCCCGGTTGGTAGCGTTGGGCCACCTCTTGCCTAGAGCGATATGCGATTATTGCCGTCCATCTGGCGTCTTTTGAGCCTGTACACCTGATAGCTGGGGTATGATTTTGGTAGGTACCCACTTGAGTCTTGCCGGCCAACTGCGGGAGTTACGTTCGCGAATTGGGATCACTACGCGTGAGGTTGCGGAACAAAGCCAGAAGATAGCTGAGGCAGAAAACAATCCGGAATTCTATATTTCCAACGCCTGGCTCACGCAGCTTGAAAATACCGATTCCATTCCCAGCGTCTTCAAGCTCTTCAGTCTCAGCGTAATTTACAGAGTCAAATTTACCGGCTTGCTTTTGCTATTTGGGATCGACTTGGAAAGAATCGAGAAACATCGCATCGGGATACCGCCGCAAGACACAACCCGCGCAACGATTGAAGTTTATGATGACCAGCGCACGGTAACGTTTCCTATTCGTTTCGATCCCGGATTCACCGTCAGCACCACAAACCTCCTCTCTCGCATGGTGGAAGTGTGGGGAGAAATCCCTATTGCCATGATCCAGCATCTGGACTTGCGGCACGACCACTATGGGTACATCGGCCTGCAGGATTTCACCCTCCATCCGCTGTTACGTCCAGGCTCATTCGTGCAAATTAATGAGCGGGTGAGAAAAATCCAGCCCGGCAAATGGCGCACGGAATTTGACCGTCCCATTTATTTTGTCGAACTTCGCGACGGTTATGCCTGCGGGTGGTGTGAATTGAATCGCAACGATCTGCTGCTGATCCCGCATCCACTATCGCCGTGTAGCGTGAAGCAATACACGTACGGAACTGAAGCGGAGATCGTTGGACAGGTAACCGGAGTGGCTATGCGTCTGGTGGACGCCGATCCTCACGGAGACAGTGAGACCTCAAAATTGTTAAAGCGACAGTGACGTTCGACGCAAAAAGCTCGGCCGTAACCGGATCGCACTCTAGCGGACGCGCGATTCGGTAAGGCTGCAGGTTTTCCCACGTGCGGATTAGCTCGACCATTTCTATGTGATTGGCGCAAGCATACACTTCCAGCTCTTCGACGACATCTTCCAGAGAACTTTTCCCCAGGGTCTTGAATATTTCTTCGTGGCAGCTCTTTAGCGCTGCTGTCGCTGCTTCACGAGAGAATTCTTTTGCCAGTCCGTCATGTTGATACTGCCCGGTGGTGTAGTCGCGTGTGGAAGCCAGATAAATAAGTCGCGCAAACTCTCCTTTGAGCTTGGCGAGGGTACGATTGCGCAAATCCTCACGGGCAGCTTCAACGGCGACTCCTTTGACTCGTGCTTCCATTTAGCCGCCTCCCCGCGTTAGGTTTTCCGCCCGGGCTTGTGGCGTCATCGCGGATTTACCTACCACGCTCGACAGGTCTGCAGCCAGTTCACTAGCATGGCGAGCCAGACCGCGTGTATGTACCGGCCCTAGAAAATAAATCGCGACCGTCATCAACCAGCACAATCCAGAAACAAGCAGATATTCGAGAGCCACCTTGAGTTCTGTCGCAGGCTCCAAGTCCGAGCTTTCTCGAACCATTGCGACGTGTACTTGCCTGATACCAGCGATCTCTTGACGGATTTGCCGAATCCATAAATGGGCAATTCGTTTTCGCTCGCGCCGGAACAGCTCCAAGGCCTCACGCGAATCTTGGCGCGCGACAAAGTCCAAGTCTTCTCGTTGAAAGATGCGGTCAAGCACCTCTCGTGGACACACCGAGGCTCCCGGTCCCTTAACAGAGAACTGCTTTTCTGCTAGATGGTATGCGTCGCGTGAGTGCCTTCCCCAACGTAGTAACGAAAAACCAATCCATAAAATAAAAAGTGCCGCGAAAGCAATCGCAATTATGGCAGGCAGAATCACGGCTGTACGGCCTTCGACAAATAATTGCGTGCCTTCGCCACCCGCGTTCTGGTTTGGACTAAGAGCGACTGATAATCAGTTTCCAGCTTCGATCCGGGAACAGGGAGTTCGATCGGAGAGTAGGACCATAACGCCGCGCACCAGATACCAAGAACCAGAACATAGGAAAGCGGCTGAAGATATTCCCACAATCTTTGGAAGCTGAATCCCACCTGCGTGCGGATTGTAAGATTTATAATGCTTGTCCCTAGAAAGAAACCGTAGCCGAGCATCATGCCCCAAAGATTTTTCCCCAGCGTGATCGCGTAATAGTACGACAGGCCAATCACCACAATTAGCAAAACCGACTGGACTATTCTGAGATTTCGTTCCAAGTCAAAAACAATCGTTGCAGGGGACTGGGGCATGCCTGAAATGGCACTTGCCAAAACCTTGGAGATAACCACGGCAAAAACGAACAAGATCACATTGCGCGCCATGCGCGCGGCCCCCTGGTAATAAACCAGGCCCTGCCGGTAAAGTTCAAAGATAATTCCGCAACCCATCAATGCGTCAATGAATTGCGTGCCCCAATAAAAATAAGGGTAGAGTCCCGCATGCCAGCTAAAAACGTAAAAGCGGGCGAGAGATTGTACGAATACGCAGAGTAGATATGTGTAGAATAGCGCGTACTTCCCGAAATATTTTCCCCGTATAGCTCGCACCAGGAGTACCGCTTCGAGAATGTTACACGTCCAGAAAATGAACTGAGTAAGCATATTCTAGGACGGGAATTCTAACACGAAGGCGAGGAGGAGAGTTTTTCAACGCTCCCCCTGCTCGGTTTGCAAGTCTGCTAGGAAACGAGGTGGCCTCGCCCCGACCACGGCGATGGTGCTGGAGGCGCTCCTCCGTCACTCACCAGCCACGGCGATGGAGCTGGAGGCGCTCCTCCGTCTCGGACTTGCGTTGTCGCGGAGGTCTGAGTAACGAATTGTTGGGCAGGAAGCAGTAGGAATGTACCAACCAAGGTAAGAAAAAATACTGATTTCATTGATTTTTTCTGAGTAGTCATACTTTCTCCGTCGTTTGAGATTTAGAGACTCGCCGATTAACTTGGCTGCCTCGTCAACCGATTAGGAGGCAGAGTTGGACGCCGGGCTTGGCTGATTTTTAATCTGGTTGCTAATGCAACCAACTTTTCAAAGTGCCATCTCTGTTTCAGACAGAACGCTTGGTATCACGAGCAGAACGCGCTCCGTTGATGGCACATGAAGGGGGTATACGCGGGTGCGGTCAATGCGAGGAGATTAACGCGGACACACTGCCGCCGAAATTCCTGAGTGCCATCCATTGAAGCGAACTTAACTAGTCTGCTTTGCTTGCCGAGCAGAGCCACGTAAGTGTGAAGAATTCAACGATTGCACTAAATACTGGGCCGGCCAGGTTCCCGATTCGCTAAGGGTAGGAATGACTTCCGACTGCTCTCAACGCAGGGAGATTGCTCACCTAAAAGGGAGGCGCTATACGAGAAGAATACCAACGATTCTTGAAATCTTGATGTCCGCACTCCTTCTTATAAGTGGCCTGTACATGTTGTACACAGCGGGCTTAAACAAAGCTGTTTATGCAGACGCCCTGCTTGTCACGGGCGCGGTTTTCTTTACGCTGGGTTTGATCAACCTTATCACGGGTGTCAGCTCGATCCTTTTGCGCCCGCATGCTGAAACAGTCACGCCCTGAAATCTTATCGCCATGATTCAAAGCAGCCCTGAAAATCGTCGCCGCAGTCAGCGGGTCTTGCTTCAGATCGCCGTACTGGTTAGAGCACAATTGTTGGGAGGAGAAAAAGTTCAAGCTCAAGGTTTTACGTTGGCCGTCAGTGCCCACGGCGGCCTGTTAGAAGCCCCCGTGCGGCTTTTGGCAAATCATAAGATTAAGCTCGCCAATCCGCAAACGGGTCGTGAAGTGGGTTGCCGGGTGGTGAGAGTCGAAGGACCTACAGAACAAACTTATAAAATTGCCTTCGAGTTTGAAGCGCACAATCCACAATTCTGGCCAATCACGTTTCCTCCGGTGGATTGGGAGATGAGCAAGGAGGCAGAACACGAAACTCGGTGAGCGATTGCGGTTCGCGGGAAAAAAATTCACAGGGGCGTACGGAGGGAGCCTAATGGCTTGCTCCGCCGTCGCATCTCCGTGTTGTTACCGCAATCGGTTGGCCGAACAAATTGGGCCCCGCCCTCGATTGCCTTGATTACGGTCAAGCGGAAAAATGCCAGGGCCCGGTACGAAGATGTCCGGTGATCCGACTTATCGGGAGTTAATCATATTTATGAGTACTATTCATAATGATATTACTTAATAAGTGATATTATTGATTATGACATACTGACGGCAATCCACGGGGATCTTCTTGCGGATTCAATGGAGAACCTATGATCGAGGGCCAGGTTTATAGATGCCAAGATCGCGACTGCAACTGCGAAGTTAAAGTAACCAAGTCGGCTAGAGAATTTGGTGAGAACCCCAGGTGCACCTGCGGTACGGATATGAAGAAACCATATACGAAGCCGACCGTGCGAATCGAGCAAGGGGTCTGGCAAATTTTGAAATCGACTATTGCGGAATGAGTAGAGCGCAAATGCGCGACGACTTGGGTCTACTTTTCGGAACAATCCTTCTGCTAACCGGTCTTATGCTTCTTTACAACAGTGTGTCGAGTACTGACGCAAACCAATCCTTTGCAATCTTAGGGGGAGCCGCATTATTGTCGCTGGGGGCGATGCTGGTGTGGACTGTCCTAAAGAATTGGTGGGGATGGAGGAAAGAATACCGGAAAGAGCGAAATGGGTAGCACCGTAAGATGATTCAGCCTGGGAAAATCTAGGAGAATACGACGCTCATGAGCGAATCAGACCAAGCCAACCGCCGCAGAAGCCAGAGGCTCACGCTTCGAATACCCTTGCTCGTCAGGGCGACGCTGCGTGATGGAAACGGTAAACGTGCAAGCGTGCACGTTGATAGTAAATGCGCACGGTGGTCTTTTGGAATCAACTCTGGAATTGTCGACCGATCAAAAAATCCTACTGATCAACCAACGTGCATAGAAGGAAATCGATTGCAGGGTTGTCCGCGTCGAAGAATTATCATCAATCCTTTATTTGATTGCCTTTGAATTTTACGTCAAGAGCCCGCAATTCTGGCCGGTCACTTTTCCACCAGAGAATTGGACGGCTGAGGAACTAGCAAGTAGTGATCAGCTTCGCCGTGATGCGCCGGTAGCCGTAGCGGCCGTACTCGCTGGCCAGGGCAATGATTGCTTGCGTCAATGCATCCTCCTCCGTGCGACACGCCGGTTGATAGCGCTGCGTGCCGCGCCCCTGCTTCAGCACACGGCACGCCTTCCGCTCGCTCGCCCCATACTTCCTGCGCGCATGTTCCCCGGCGCCGCTCGGGGCTTAGAAGTTTCCCTCCGCTACATCCTTCAGAATCTGCTTCTCCAATGACAACTCCGCCACCAAACGCTTCAGCTTCGCATTCTCCCGCTCCAGATCTTTCATTCGTTTGGCTTGATCCAGCTTCAGCCCGCCGAACTCTTTTCTCCAGCGGTAGTAGGTCTGCACCGTGATCTGCGCTTCCTTGCAGGCCTGCGGTGTAATCTTCCCGTTCGCAATCTCCACTTCAATCTGCCGCAGCAGCGTCATGATCTGCTCCGGCTTATACCTTCTCGTCGCCATACCAGCGTTTCTCTAGAGTGAATTCCCTCTCACTCCCGCTGGTACAAAAATCCCCGGTCAGGTCAATTGCGTATTGAGAGCTAAGCGCTTTTTACGACCAACTATCTTATGCAATTGATGAGTTTAGGGAGAGAAATATAGTCTTGACAGATTCTAACAGGCAGTGTTATAAGTTCACGCGCTAAGCGCTTAGACACAGTACCAACCACTACAGATACTTTTGCGTAGCGATTCTAGCGGGGTGCAGTTTCGATCTACGCCAAGGATCCAAGAGAGTGAAAATGAATCTGAAATTGAGCAGATTAATGAAGAGGTTCGTGATGTTCCCTCGAGCGGCGGCAGTGATGATTCTTTTGATGGCGCTCTTCGGTAGTCAAACAGCTGATGCTAGCGTTACGGCAACCGTCTCCGGTGTGGTGCGTGATGCGAGCGGGGCTGTGCTGCCTGGCGTTGAAGTTGTTGCCACGAATACCGCGACCGGCGTTAGGACCAGGGTAACCACAGATGCCGTGGGATTCTATTCCTTGCAAGCGCTTCCGGTTGGAACATATGACTTGGTGGTCAAAGAGCAAGGGTTTAAGAGCTACCAGCAATCCGGACTTCTCTTGAAAGTGAACGATGCGATCACCGTGGACGTCGCTTTGCAGGTTGGGCAGATAGAGGACAAGGTGGTCGTGGAAGCGGATGCCGTCCACGCCGAAACCTCTAGCACGCAAATGGGCGAAGTGATCGAGAGCCAAAAGATTCTGGCGGTGCCATTGGTGACCCGCAGTTATACGGACCTCCTGGCTCTCCAAGCCGGTGTTTCGCCAACCACTTCGGGATTGTCTGGAGGTTTGGGCGGCCAATTTACATCCACTGGTTTTGCGATGCAACCGGTTTCAGGAAGCCTCAACCCCGGCAACCTGTCGGTAAACGGCATGCGCGAATCGTCCAACGGTTTTCTCTTAAACGGTGTCACGGTGCAGGAGACAGGATTCTCCGGTACGAGCGCCATTCCCAACCTAGACTCGATCGAAGAATTTCGCATCATCACCAACAATTTTGACGCGGAATATGGTAACTACGCAGGCGGCCAAATCAATGTCATCACCAAGTCCGGCATGAATTCATTTCACGGAAGCGCGTTTGAGTTTCTGCGCAACACCGTTTTTGACGCCCGCGGGTATTTCGACCCCTCGCGCCCAGTGTTTCAGCAGAACGAGTTTGGTGGAACGGGCGGCGGACCCATCAAGCACAACAAACTATTCTTCTTTGCCGACTACCAGGGAACGCGCCGCAATACAGGGCAAAGCACAGGTCTGGTCACGGTTCCGAGCAACGCCCAGCGTAGCGGCGATTTTTTGGCGGTAGCACCGCTATTGACCGGCTCGGTGCAGGGCACTTCGTGGGCGCAGCAACTATCGCAAAGTTTGGGCTACGCCGTCTCACCGGGAGAGCGCTACTATACTGCGGGATGCGTCACTTCCGCGCAGTGCGTATTTCCGAACGCCCAAATACCGACATCCGTCATTACAACTCCCTCAAAGAACCTGCTTCAGTACATTCCACCGGTGACTGGCATGAAGAGCCCGACGGAGCCCATCTACGCCAGTTCATCCGTTATACAGCGATTACAAGACGATAAGGGCAGCGCCCGCTTGGATGCCAACACGAATTTTGGTCTACTGTCTGCCTACTATTTTCGCGACGACGATTACCTCCTGACACCAAGCGCCGTGTCACCCATTTTTGGTTCGGTCTCGCGGGGCCGTGTGCAAGTCATCAATTTGAGTGATACCAAGACCATTAGTTCTAGTGCCGTAAATGAAGCGCGCATCGGATTTACGCGGTTATCGGAAGTTGTGAACGCGCCCACGGGAGGAATCGGACCTGGCATTCTAGCTCAGCTCGGTTTCACGAATATCGTTCCGTCGGTCCCGGCCTTTGCGGGCGTGCCGCTAATTGGTTTCCAACAGTTCACGATTGGCTCAGGGAGTACGCCCCTGCCCATCATCGAGAACAGCTTCACCTTTCTGGACAGCTATAGCAAAATCGTCGGTACGCACACGCTGAAGTTCGGCGGGCAATTTCGCTATAATCAACTCACCCTGAAAAATCTCGGCTCCAATGGATCCTTTTCATTTGACGGATCGGAGACCGGCCTCGATTTCGCCGACTTCCTCATCGGTGCACCCCAGAGTTACTCTCAAGGGCAAGGGTTCCCCTCCTACGGACGCCAGCACGGTTTCGGGCTATACGCTCAGGATAGTTGGAGGGTACGCTCCGATTTGACCGTCAATTACGGGCTACGCTATGAAGTCAGCTCCCCCTGGTCCGAACTTCATAATGAAATTCAAACCATTATTCCTGGGCTGCAGTCCTTGGTCTTTCCTGGTTCACCGAGGGGTTGGGTGTTCCCCGGCGATCCCGGAGTGCCGTCAACCTTGGCGCCAACGAAGTACAATAATTTTGCACCCCGCCTCGGCTTAGCCTATTCGCCGGGTGCGCATGGCGGCTGGCTGGACAAGCTTACGGGCGGGCCCGGCAATACCAGCATCCGCGCAGCCTGGGGGAAGTTCTACACCACGTTTGAAGGCGCGACCAATTTCAATGAAATTGGCGACGCCCCATTCGGCTTCTTTTACGGAAGTCCTGTTCCGCCACAGTTCGCAAATCCCTATATCAACCGCGGCACGGGTGTGGACAATGGCCAAAGATTTCCGGTCGCGCCGCCGCCGTTTAATGCGTCCCCATCGAAACCCAATAATTCCATCGATTGGTCAGTGTTCCTTCCCATTTCCAGTTCTCCTGCGTTTTGGTACCGGAATACACTCCCCTACGCAGTGGAATATGATTTGGCCATTGACCGTCAATTGACCAAGGACACCCTGTTCACGATTGCGTATGTAGGCAGCCAGGGGCATCACCTGCTCTCCTCACAACAAGCCAATCCCGGCAACCCGGCTCTGTGCCTCAGTGTTAGCCAAACATCCCAAGTGGCTCCCGGATCTCCTACATGTGGGCCCTTTCGTGAAAGTCAGGCTTACACGACAGCATCAGGAACCGTAATTAATGGAACGCGTCCTCTTGGTCTCAACTTCGGGAGCAACGCCTATTTCAAGACGTTTGGAAATTCGGACTACAACTCGCTCCAGCTCACCCTTAAGCGTAATACTCGAACCCTCGAATTCCTGCTCGGTTATACCTTCAGCAAATCCAAGGATACCGCTTCGGGATACGGCGAACAGGTTCATCCCATAAATCCAAATATCAAAGCACTCTCGGCCTTCGACGTGACGCACAACTTCGTGGCCAGTTACAGCTACCGACTTCCGTTTGACAAGATTGTCGCGAATCGCTTGACGAGCGGCTGGAGTGTAAGCGGAATCACGCGCTTCTCCACCGGACTACCGGTCACGCTGCTCGAGACCGACGACAATTCATTGCTGGGAACTGCAGGCTCCGGCCCAATTCAGTTACCGACGGACACCCCCAACTTTGCCGGAGGTTCGTTGGCATTCACTAACCCGCGATCTGGGAAGCCGTACTTCAACACCTCCCTATTCAGCGTGCCAGCAAGCAAAGGACAACTCGGAAACGCGAGCCGCCGCTTCTTCCATGGTCCAGGAATCAACAATTGGGATATCAGCATCCAGAAGGACACGCACTTGACCGAGAGATTTAATCTCCAATTCCGCAGCGAATTCTTTAACGCTTTCAACCATGCACAGTTCGGGATGCCGCACGGAAACATCAATGATGCGACCTCCTTCGGGTTCGTATCCACTGCCAACCCTCCGCGCATCATGCAGCTGTCGCTCAAGGCGCTCTTCTAACACTGCCGAGCTCTGCTGCACCGGTGGCAGCGGTCGTGAGCTTCGGTGCGTTGGAGGTTCTGCAACTAAGACTTCGCCGGATGCCGCGATAGTCCGTGTGCGGTCCCGGCAGGAAAGGATTTTCGTTCCGGTTGGTCCCATGAAAAGATTTGCAGCAGGACTCGTGTTATGCCTGTTGGTGTCCGCGGCCTTGTCCGCACAGGAATCGGTGAATGCCGAGCGCTACAAAAGCGCCACGGACAAGCTGCATTCGATCACCAGCGTCAATCTTTCCGACTGCCGATTGCACGCCGACGTGCGGCATCCGGAAGACGTATCTCTCGATGATTCCGATTGGCCGGTGCTGAAGATGGGAGACCGGCTGCGCAGCGGAGTGCAAGTCTTGCGGTGCTGGGAGAGTGTGCCCGAGAAGCTGAACGGGTATGACTTACGGGGAGCGACGCTGAAGGCGGTTTTCGAATTTGAAGGCGACGGCCTGACGACGGTTACGGTCTTTTCAAACGGCTACAACCTCTATCACGGCGACGCGGACGTGCTTGAACCCGTCCTGCTGACGGCCAATGCGCAGCCTGGCCAGCGGATTCTGGTGGCGGTGCGAATGGACGTGGGAGATCAACCGCGAAGATGGAGTCGGAGCGAAATTCTGATCGAGCCGGCAGCCGGACGGCCTGATGCCGACACGCTGCGATGGGAAATTTTATCGGCGTTGCCGATCGTGAATGCCTACCCGGACGCCGTACGTCAGCGGCAATTGGACGCAGCCATTGGAGCCATCGATTTTTCCACGCTCGATCGCGGAGATCAGCAAGGCTTCGACGCGGCGCTGCGCCAGGCGCAGATGAAGCTCGAGGTGTTGCAGCCGTGGATGCGGCATTTCCGTATCCGCGCGGTGGGGAATTCGCACATTGATATGGCGTGGCTGTGGCCGTGGACGGAGACGGTGGAAATGGCGCGCAAGACATTTCGAAGCGCGTTGGACATGATGCAGGAATATCCGGCCTTCAAGTTCTCTGCGTCGTCGGCGCGCGTTTTCGAATGGATGGAAGAGAAATATCCGGCGATGTTCCAGGAAATTCAGCAGCGCGTGAAGGAGGGCCGGTGGGAAATTGTCGGCGGAATGTGGGTCGAACCGGACCTCAACATGCCGGGCGGAGAATCGCTGACGCGGCAAATCCTGATTGGCAAACGGTATTTTCGCGAAAAGTTCGGCGTTGACGTGAAGGTCGGCTGGAATCCGGATTCCTTCGGCTACAGCTGGCAGCTCCCTCAGATCTATAAGAAGTCCGGTATCGACTATTTCGTAACTCAAAAGTTGCTGTGGGCGCATGAATTCACCACGTTTCCTTACAAGCTGTTCTGGTGGCAGGCGCCCGATGGAAGCCGGTTGTTGACGTATTTTCCCCATGACTACGGCGGCAGCATCGATCCGGTTGTCATGGCGAATGATGTCTCCGTATGGATGCCGGCAATATACGGCAAGCAGGCGGCCGCTCCCCTAATGATGTACCTGTATGGAGTGGGCGACCACGGCGGCGGCCCGACTCGCACGATGCTGGACACGGCCGGCCGCCTGATGAAGGAAGACGCGGTGTTTCCGAAGCTCGAATTCAGCACGTCCGCCGCGTTTTTCGCAGATGTCGAAAAGAAAATGCCCGAGTTGCACGTGCCAACCTGGAGCAATGAACTGTATTTCCAACACCACCGAGGAGTCTTTACGACCCAAGCGGAGACGAAGACACGCATTCGGCACACCGAGGAAACACTGCTGGACGCGGAGAAGTACGCTTCGATCGCCGAACTCTACGGCCAGTCATATCCGAAAGAAAAACTGCGAACTGCCTGGAAGGGGCTGCTCTTCGATCAGTTTCACGACATCATGCCGGGCTCGGGCATTGCAGCGAACTACGTGGACGCGCAGCGGGACCTGGAGAACGTCGAGCGAACCGGGAATGCGATTCGAAGGGAATCGCTGAATGAAATCTCCGCCCGGATCGACACCCATCATGAGGGCGTGCCGGTGGTGGTCTACAACTCGCTGTCGTGGCCGCGCACGGAAGTCATCGATGTCTCCGTGCAAATGCCGACGCCAGTGCGCGAGATCGAAGTGGTTGACTCGCGGGGCAAGATCGCGCCGGCGCAAGTGGTGGGAGACGATGCTGCGACGCACCGGCTGCGTCTCCTGCTGCAGGCAAGAGTGCCTGCTCTGGGGTACGAGACATATTTTGTCCGCGAAGCGCGCCAGATAGAAGCGAGCGCTCCGAGCGGCGCAGAAGTGAAGGCGACGCCGTCGCGTCTGGAAAACGAATTTGTTCGAGTGGAAGTGGATTCGCAGACCGGGTGCATCACGAGCCTTTTCGACAAACGCAGCAAGCGGGAGGCTTTGGCGAAATCGGAAAGCGACACCGGCGGCCCGGCGGACAAAGTGTGCGGCAACCTGCTGCAAACGTTTGCCGACAACCCGAAAGAATACGATGCGTGGAACATCGACGCCGACTTCGAAAAGCAACATTGGGATCTGGACAAGGCCGACGACGTGAAGTTGGCCGAGGCTGGGCCCTTGCGAGCGGTGATCCGGGTGAAACATCATTTTCAGAATTCGACGTTTGTGCAGGACATCACGCTCTACGCAGGGGTGCCGCGCGTAGACGTGAAGATGCAGACCGAGTGGCGCGAGAAGCACATTCTGTTGAAGGTCGGCTTTCCGGTGAGCGTGCACAGCAAGACCGCGACGTTTGAGATTCCCTATGGAGCGATCGAACGGCCGACCACCCGCGCAACGCCCGAAGAGCAGGCGCAGTTCGAGGTGCCGGCGCAGCATTGGGCTGACTTGTCGGACGAGCAACACGGCCTGAGTTTGCTGAATAACTGCAAGTACGGATACGACGCCAAAGCGAACGTGCTGCGGCTCTCGCTGTTGCGCTCGCCGGCGTGGCCTGATCCGCATGCAGACGAGGGCCACCACGAGTTCACGTATTCGGTCTACGCGCACGGAGGCACGTGGCGCGAAGCGGATACCGTAAGGCGTGGCTACGAACTAAATTACAATTTGATTGCGACGCAAGTACAGAACCACACGGGAGACCTGGCTCCGTCGCACTCTTTCCTCCAAATCGCGGGCGGCAACGTCGTGCTGACAGCCATGAAATGGGCGGAGGATCGCGACGCGATGATCCTGCGGTTTTACGAGTGGGCGGGAAGTGAGGCGGACATTACATTGCAGCTCCCGCCGGGAGCGCAAGACGCTTCTGAGACCAATTTGATCGAACAGCCGCTCGAGCATCGTTCGGTCGCCAATGGGGCCGTGACCGTGCACACAAAACCATACGAGATCAAAACAGTGGAAGTGCGATTCAGCGCGGCCCCGCAGCCTTCTGGAGATCGCTGAGAGGGATTCCCGGTTTGCGAGGCCGCACCGCGCCGATCGCTGATTGCTTAGGGCGCCGGCGAATGGCGCAGATCAGCCGGGACGGATTTCCAGCATACGCGCTGGATGATCGCTGAAGTCCGATGACTTGATTCGCGGGAGGCCTTTATGAGGAAGCGCAGTAGAGCGCACGATAGAATGTTTGTCCTGGCGATGCTCGCCATCGGAGCGGGGCCGTTTCTCGATGCGTGCGCGACCAACGCTCCTAAGAGCCTCTTGTCAGTAACGGCACCCGCGGACGCCGCGCAACGAGATGCCTCTCCTGAGGCGGGTTCTCGCTACGTCGAGCAAGCTGCAGCCGGCGCTGCAAAACTGCAATCGTGGTACTCGCAAAACAGCGGCCTCTACGAGACCACCGGATGGTGGAACTCGGCCAACGCCATCACCGTCCTTGCCAACTACTCGCAGGTCAGCCACAGCAGCCTTTATCTTCCCGTGTTTGCCAATACCTTCGAGCAAGCGCAGAAGACCGCCCGCGGATTCATCAATGAGTATTACGACGACGAGGGATGGTGGGCGCTGGCCTGGATTGCGGCTTACGATCTCACTGGCAACGAGCGCTATCTCTCGATGGCACACTCGATCTTCCACGATATGGCCGGCGGATGGGACCAGACGTGCGGAGGCGGAATCTGGTGGAGCAAAGAGAAGAAGTATAAGAATGCCATCGCCAACGAGCTTTTCCTATCGGTGAGCGCGCATTTGGCGGTGCGCTCGCGCAGCTCCAGCGAACGCGCCGAATACCTGCGCTGGGCGGCGAGAGAGTGGCAGTGGTTTTCAAAATCGGGAATGATCAATTCGCAGAACTTGATTAATGACGGTCTGGATCTGGGCTCCTGCAAGAACAATGAGCAGGCGGTGTGGACTTACAACCAGGGCGTGATTCTCGGCGGATTGGTGGAGCTCAACCGTGCGGCTCCCGATCCGGCGTTGCTGTCCACGGCTGTTGGGATTGCCAGTGCCGCACTGACTCACCTTAGAGATGCGAACGGCGTGTTCCACGATCCCTGCGAGCCCGCGTGCGCGGCGGACAACGTGCAGTTCAAGGGTATTTTCCTCCGCAATCTGATGGCGCTGAATGAAGTATTTCCCAACGCGGGCTTCAAGGCGTTTACCGGCACCAACGCCGAAAGCCTCTGGAAGTATTCGCAGGGCCCGCATCATGAGTTTGGGCAGGTGTGGTCCGGGCCCTTCCGTGCGGGCGACGCGGGCAGCCAGAGCTCGGCGCTGGATGCTTTTGTCGCTGCCGCGCAAATGGAGCAGCGCAGGGCGCGATGATTTTTCGATTGTGGGGCCAAGCCATAGCCATTCCGGGCGGAAAGAGAGCGCCATGACGAGACGTCCCGGCACCTGAACGTGTGGGTCCTGATGGCTGCTTCCCTGTGCCTGACGGCCCCGGCCTTGGGGTTTCTTATGACTGGGATTTTATCGCCCATCACCGGACGGCTTTGCATGAGTTCACTACAAAATCCACAAGATTGGTCTTGCAATAACGGCGCTTATTTACTGACAGCAGCTTATCAAAGGGATGGAGATGACGATGAAGGCGAGGTTATTTACCCAATTATTTTTTGCTCTGCAAATTTGCTGTAGCAACGCTGTAGCACAGTCATCACGGGACTTAGGTTGGGCCGAACAAAATCGTTTTCAAGGCTCAGTGGCAGTTTGGTACGGGAGCCACTTAGAAACCACTGGGATCCACGACTGGGAGCCCATCAAAAAGTGGAACGGCCCCTTCCACCCGCTGTTAGGCGATTACAAGACCGGTAGCCGAAAAGTCATTCGCCAGCATTTGCAGTGGCTGCGCCGCGCAGGAGTGGATGTGATTTTCTACGACGCGGTTCGGGTGGAGCCGGAACAGACTCTGTTTGATTTACCCAAACAAAAAACCCTTCAGTTGATGATGGAAGAGTTGGCCCATCAGGAAAAAGAGCCTCGAAAGCTGCGACTCGTGGTCTGGCTTGAAAGGTGGAACTCAAATCCTTCAGCCGAAGAGTACCGGTTTGCTTTGGACTTCATCCGCAAGAATTTGGCCGGACATGACTTTTATTTTCGGTTCGAGGGTAAGCCGCTGGTTGTGCGGTATTTTAATGACCCAGCTCCCGATTTTTCCGCAATCGATGAGCAATACGCAGAATTCTTTACGCTGCGGCGCATCACGCCAAACGAAGGGACGAAGCACTGGACATATTTCGGCCCATTGGGCGACGAGGAACTGATGACCGTGAATCCTGGAGCCGATGGGTATATGGAGGACGCGTTCATTAGAGAGCACGTAAAAGGACAGAAGGTAGATGTAGGGCCGCTCCGCAAACATGGAGAAGTTGTTGTTCAAAATCGTGCCGAAGGCAAAACATTTGCGGACCAACTTCTTTTGGCCCGGCGAGTTGATCCCAAAATAATCTTCATCTCCGGATGGAACGATTGGGCATGGTGCCTTCAAATCGAACCGGCTAAAGAGTACGGATTCAAATACGTTGACACTGCCGCGCGCCTTCTGGGACGCGAAAGCGAAACCGGCCCTTATCGCAAACCGTAGACATGAGTGTATTTAAATGTCTAAGCATGAAGCTGCTTTAGGACGGCAAGAGACGACGGAAAAGGAAGTTTGCCGCCAAGGGGAGAAAATCATGTACCGATCATCGAAGCGCATCTTGTCCTTGATCACCGCCGCTATGCTCTGCGTTTGTGCGGCTGGAGCTCAGGAGCCGGCGAAGACCGATGAGGTCACAGCGGATTGGACCAAGGTCATCAGGATCTCGAAGTCCACCCCGACGCTGCAGGTCGTAGTCAACCCGCAGCTCCTTCACGGGGCCAAGCTGCATGACCCTTCGTTTGCGGCGCTTCATATGCTGGGTGCAGATTATGTGCGGTATGTTCCATGGCTTCCCTATCCCCGGCAGGCGGTCGCTGAGCTAAGTGCCCCGGCAAATGGCAAGACCTCGTGGGACTTCTCACATATCGATCCCACGCTCGATGACTTTATGAATGCCACAGAGGGCCATTCTGTGATTCTGAACTTCAGCACCATTCCCGCGTGGATGTATAAGACGGACAAACCCGTCATTTTCCCCGACGACCCTAACCAGGTGTTTTGGGACTATACGCAAGGCACGGAGCTTCGCGATCCCTCGATGAAGGAGATCTCCGAATACTTTGCCCGGCTGCTAAGCTGGTACACCAAGGGCGGCTTTACCGATGAGTATGGAAAGCGCTGGGAGTCGGGGCATCACTACAAGGTCGCTTACTGGGAGGTGTTAAACGAAATCGAGTCCGAACATTCCTGGACGCCTCAGCAGTACACAAAGTTCTACGACGCGGTGACGACGGCGATGCGCCAGGTCGATCCGCAGATCAAGTTTATGGCACTTGCTCTTGTTCAACCCGGCAAGCATCCCGAGATGTTTGAATATTTTCTCAATCCAGCGAACCATAAATCAGGCATCCCCCTCGATTTCATCACCTACCACTTTTACGCTTCACCCGCTCCGCAGCAGACGCTTGCAGATTGGCAATACACATTTTTTGATCAGGCAGACGGATTCCTCAATACGGTTCGTTATGTTGAAGAGATTCGTAAGCGCTACTCTGCTTCAACCAAGACCGATCTGAACGAACTTGGCAGCATTCTGCGCGAGGATGGCAAGGAGATCACACAGCCAGGTTATGTTGGCAGGCCGGAACCGCAGGGTTACTGGAATCTTGCCGGGGCACTGTACGCATACATCTATTCGGAGGCGGCACAGCTTGGCATCGACGTGGTTGGGGAGTCACAACTGGTCGGTTACCACTCCCAGTATCCGAGCGTGAGCATGATGAACTATGAGACCGGCGATCCCAATCCTCGCTTCTGGGTCCTGAAGCTGCTCAAGGACCATTTCGCTCCCGGAGACAAGCTGGTAGAAACGACAAACCCCAATGAGGCCCTGTCGGTGCAGGCCTTCGAGACCAGGCATCGAAAGGCACTGTTGGTCATCAACAAGCGCAACCGCGTAGCGCAGATCAACCTTCCCCCGGAGGCTGATGGAGCCGTTGTGTCGCTGGTGGCCCCTTCAACCAAGGATCACGCGGCAGTGGAGGAGAGGCTGCAGGGGCACCTTCTTTCGCTGCAGCCGTTTGAGGTAGCCGTAGTGCAATACAAGTAGGCCATGTTGACAAGAGAGAAGGACCAAAGCGCATTGCGTTCATTTGCGAATCCAAAGAAGTGAGGACCGACGAGTATGGCGAAATTCATCAGCAAGGATGGCCTGAGCCTGCTGGCGGCGATGGAGTCCTCCGGCGTCACCGACGACTCCATCTTTTCATCGCGGCCGGCAATTCTGGCGAGCGGAAACTTCTTACGCACCCCGCGAAGATCCGGCGGTAATGTTCTTGCACCGTTTCGTCCTAGGAACTGAGGAAGTGACTGATCGCTATGCAAGTTGGAAAGCTAATGGATTTACAATCTGCGAGAATTGATCTCGAATTGCCCCGATGATCGACCGACGGAGTTTTCTCAGCACTCTGAGCGCGTCTGCCATCCTAAAAACGGCACCTGTCCTTGTCGCGGGCCATGCAGATCTGCACGGCCCGACTTCACGCTCACGAATTTCCCTGAACGGCGAGTGGGAACACCGCGTCGCGGGAAAGTTCTACGACACGATTACCGTTCCTTCCTCTCGCCGCCCCAGCGGTTTTTACAGCTTGCATCGCCGATTCGACTTGCCTGGTTTGGGACGTGGCGACCGTGCCTTCCTTCACTTTGAAGCCGTGACGTATTGGGGGCAAGTTTCGGCAAATGGCCGGACGCTCGGCACTATGGGCCCTTACGTCCCTTACGAATTCGAGATTACCGCGGTTGCGAAGGAGGGCGAGAACGAAATCGAGGTGGCCATAGCGGACTTAGTGCCATTTGCGGACGGAACTGCTAAGGATGAGATCGCTTTCGGAATCCATTCCGGATTTGAAGCGTCCGGCGGAATTATTCGCGATGTGTGGGTGGAAGTTCGTCCGGCCTCATTCGTCGAGAATGTGTGCCTGGCATACGAACTGACACAAAACTACGGCGCTTGCAGAGTGCGCCCCAAGGTGACGGTCTCCAGTACAGAATCGACCCGTGCACACCTGGAATCAGTGCTCTTTCACAACCAAGCCGAAGTGGCGCGGTGTAGCACGACAATGCAGCTTAACCCTGGTTTAACCGGTATCGAATCGGCCTTCGATCTCAAAGACGTATCAGTGTGGTCCCCCGAGACCCCCAACCTTTATGAATTGACAACTCATCTGAGGACCGACTGTTCGGATGATTCCTGGTCATGCCGGACGGGTTTTCGCGAAATTCGAGCTGTGGGGCGAGAATTCCGGCTCAACGGAAAGAAGCTGGTGCTGAACGGGGTATGCCGGCACGACTTGTGGAAGGATCAGGGCTTCACGCTGTCGCGGCAGCAGCAAGATCAAGATATGAGAATGATCAAAGCGCTGGGCTGTAATTTTGTGAGATTGGTGCACTATCCGCACGACCGGCGAATTGTGAAGCTCGCCGACGAACTCGGCTTATTGGTGAGCGAGGAACCGGGCTTCTGGCAAACAAACTTTCAGACCGCGGAGCGGGGCAGAATCGAACTTGGTTACAAGATTTTGGAAGCAACAATCCGGCGTGACTGGAACTCTCCTTCGGTGATGATTTGGTTCCTATGCAACGAATGTACTCTCACGGAAGAATTTTTGAGAGAGGGCAAGCAGCGATGCAATCAACTGGATCCACTCCAGCGCCTGGTCTCTGCCGCAAACGATAAGGACCCGGACAAGGTCAAGCCACTTTTCGTCGCCGCGAATATGGATTTTTTCGACCAACATGAATATACCTTCGTACTCGATGAGATGAATCAAGAGGCGGAGTTCGACGGCCCGGGCAAACCATTGACCTTTTCCGAGTGGGGTGGGAAATCTGTGGGACAAGCGGAGCCGATCATGGGCCAAAGCGTCGACCGTCTCATCGATTTGGCTGAATCTGGTGCGCTATCCGGTCATATGTTCTGGAGTTGGCAAGATATACGGCAATACTCCCGTATTGATGGCGAGATCCGCGACGGGATTCTGGAATCAGGCGTGGTCACTGAAGCGCGCGAACTGCGAGAGGGTGTGTGGATGGAACTGTCCCGGCTCTTCGAGGGACGGCGATATGGCGGACCGGAAGCGTTGGCCAGCCGAGACCAACTAACTACGCTCCCGCTGCGCTGGATTCCTTTTGCTTTAGGAAATAGCTTTCACAACGTAGATCTGCAAACACTAGCCGACTCGCAGATTGGCCTTCAATCTTGGGCGTCGCTCGAAGCGACTCTCGAAAAATATTGGATCAGTAGCATCGGGAAGGATCAATGGAAACGGACGGGATCCCGGTTTGCACTTTGGCAGAAGCCTGAAATCAAGATTGCTGGGGTTTCTTTTTGCTCGCCTGTAGTCGCCGGCCGGGTTCGACCTATCGTGTTGACGGCTGAGGTCCCGACGATGGTAATTCCGATTCATCAGGCGTGCAGTCAACTGCATATTTTGGGGCAAGTCTCTTTCCCGCTCGGCTATCCGTTGATCGGGCAAGCTGCAGAGTTGGTGGCTGTCTATACCTTGCAGTATGCCAGTGGAAAAATACAGACACTGCCGGTTCGCAACGGCATCGAGGTTGCGCAGTCTAATTGCATCAGCGCGGCCACACGGGTCGTTCCGATTGCTACTGCAGCGCAACCAGCGGTTGAATACATTAAAGACAGTGTTCGTGAGCACTATCAAATCTTGCTCTGGTCGATTCCTACTCAGCCTGAAGAACTGGTCAGCTTGCGATGCCACTTAAATTCCAACCAGCCCGCTTTGGCGATTTTCGCGATTACCAGTGAGAAAGCGAGGTCATAGCCAATGCATACTCCAAACGCCTCCACTGGTTGAGGTGTAGATGCTCCTCTTAGATTACGTGATCGAGGGCCCGGTTGGCCTCTTTAAACTCTGTTTTATCTTGCACCCTTTCGTTTTTCGCTGACAGAGGCGCCGAAGAAGCGCGGCCTCTCAGGAGATATCGTCGATGAAGGTACACACGGTCCGTGGTCTGTGGTTTTTGGCTTTATTTTTTTTACCAGTTGAATGGTGCGCGGGACAATCGCCTGCAAGTGTGGCGAAACATGCAAGAATCACAATCGACGTGTCGAAGGTGGCGTCGTACAAGATTCCCCGGACTATCTATGGTTCATTTCTCGAGCCGATCGGCAATTCGATTTATGGTGGCCTCTGGGCAGATGCTTTGACGAACCCCAGCTTCGAGGACAATCTCTGGTCTGCGGGGGCTATCAAGAAGATGATCGAGGAGCGTCCGGAACTGGCTCACGCTTCCGAGCTCGGCCTACCGCTACCCTGGGAACCCCTGGATTCCCAGCAGAACAGCCGCTACGCACCACGTTGGAACGATGCCGCCAACTCCTATCGTTCATTATTCCTGATGGGGCTTCCCGAAGAGCAGGTCGGAATCCGTCAGCAGGTGTACCTACCAATTCATCGCGTCCTCCGGTACCACGGAGGCATTTATGCGAAGTGCACTAGTGGACCGGCGGAAATCGAGGTTTCCCTGCGAGAGCGGAATCATCCGGAAAACACACTTGCAAAATCCACATTCCAGCTCATCGGGGACGACTGGAGGAAATACGAATTCACCCTCGACCTGTCACCTGGCAAGCTAGCCGAACTTGAGCCTGCCGACTTCGTGATCGCGGTGTCGAAAGAAGGGCGCGTCCTCTTAGACCAGGTTTCACTGATGCCCGGCGATGCGGTGGATGGCATGGATCCTGACGTTATTGCCATGGCCAAGGCGATGAAGACGCCAATCGTACGCTATGGCGGGAATTTCACCTCCGCTTACAACTGGCGGGATGGGATCGGCCCTCGCGACAAACGGGTGAACATGCTCAACATGTCGTGGGGAATGCCCGAGTACAACACTTTCGGGACAGATGAGTTCTTGCGCTTCTGTCAGCTCATCGGGGCCCAGCCACAGATTGCACTGAACCTGGGAACCGGCACTCCGCAGCAAGCTGCTGAATGGGTGCAGTATGTGAACAGCCGTTGGGGAGACAAATCCGGAGGCTTGTTATGGGAGCTTGGAAACGAGTTGTGGGGAAACTTCCAAGTCGGGTACCCCACAATCGGGCGGGCTGGGGCACGGACTAAAGCGACTAGCGACGCCGTTCGCCAGATTGACCCTAAGGCGAAGTTAATTGCGACGGGCGGGGATCCGGACGGGTTTCACGACTGGAACGCCGCGCAACTGGCGAATCCCTCGGCCTACGACTACCTCTCGACGCACTTCGTGGTCACTACCGACAGAACGGAGAAACTGGATCCCAGCCCGGACTTCATGGCCGCAGCGGCGTTTGCTCTTCCCGTCGAACTGGAACGCAAGCTAAAAGACATGCGACGCCAGATCCAGTCCACGCCCGGCGCGCAGAGCGTCAAGACAGCGTTCACTGAATGGCTTTTCTGGGCGAGTGAGAACAGCGGAGCACCCCGTTTCGACAACATGGGAGGCGCGATCGCCACGGCCGGGTTTCTCAACATGCTGATGCGCGTCGCCGACTTCGTGCCGGTATCGGACATGACCGGTATCATGGAATTTGGCGGTATCTGGAAGAAGCGCGGACGGGTTTTCGGTGTGCCAGCATATTGGGCGTTTACCATGTATTCCGGGGCGGATGCAACCAGGCCGGTAGATGTCAAATCCGACGTGGGCACATACAGCGTTACTGAGGGCGCGTCGAGGTTGCCGACCATCGACCACGTCCCTTACCTTGACATCGTCGCTGCCCTGAACAATGCCGGAGACAAGCTAACGTTGTTTTGTGTGAACCGCCACCTCGATCGCGATATCGTTGCGGACATCGCGATCGATGGCTTTCGTCCGGCTGCGAAGGCTAGCATCCGCACTCTCTACGCCGAGAGTATTTTGGAAAAAAATGATGAGCTAAATCCACACGCGATCGTCCCCCAGCCAGTGGAGTTGGCCGTCGCGTCTTCGAACCTCAACTACACCTTTCGTCACGAGAGCGTAACCGTGATGGAGTTTGTCAAGAAATAGGCATATCGATATCGTGCTCGGTGCACAAAGAGTGCGGATGGAAGGATGGCGACAGAGGCGGCTCGACTCAGAAGAACTCATTGGATGTGCTCATTTCAGTAGGTGTTGCTACCTGATCATCGACCTCGGCTCCCATCTTCATTTGGGCGGCAGCCGTCAGAAATTCTCGCCAGTGATTTTGGACGGAGGATTGCATGAAGTCTTTGAACTCGTTTCGAGGTGTCGAGTTACCTTGCTTACGGTCGTGTCTACTCTCGCGTCACACGTGCAAGAGTCTCCGGTTAAGTTTGCCGTTCGCTGGGACAAGGTGACGAAAGTGTCGAGGACAACACCGACTTTGCAGGTGGTTGTAAATCCTCCGCTTCGCTGCGGAACCCCGGTGCATGACAACGCCTTCCAGGCACTTCATGATCTCGGAGCCGACTATGTCCGCTACGTTCCTTGGCTCCCGTATCCACATCTCGGAGTGGCTGAGTTAGAGCCACCGAAAGATGGCAAGACCTCCTGGGATTTCTCTCTTATCGATCCGATGACCATAGATTTTCTGGAAGCTACGAAGGGGCACTCCGTCGTTCTCAATTTCAGCACAATCCCCCAGTGGATGTACAAAACCGATGAGCCCGTCACCTACCCGGACGATCCGAACAAGGCGAGCGCCCACTTAAACAGTTCTGACGGCAATGACGGTCACGTTCGCATCGGGTGGTTGCCGTGGCAGGTCAATCTGGAGCCGACGTTCTGTCTGTCGAAATTTCAATGGTTGCCCTCCTGCGAGCAAATGCACCGACATCACCTTCGTGTCCAGGCCAGATATCTCCAACGACGACAGCCAATCGAAGATGTGGAGGAAAACCTTCCCGGGTTTTGCCGTGGTTCGAACTGATTTCATATTTTGCACTGGTCCGTACGTGGTCCCGTATATGGATTCGCCGTTAACCGCGAGCCAATCGCCGATGGCGCGCAGACGCTGCTGAAATTCCGACTGGATCAATCCATCGGGTTGCGGCCCGACGTTCAACAGGAAGTTGCCGCCCCGGCTCGCGACTTCGACGAGGCTCCGAATGAGAAACTCCGCCGACTTATATTCACGATCATTCGCGTTATATGCCCAGGTCTTATTTATGGTCATGCAGGTTTCCCACAGCTGAAAATCTGCCGGCGACGGGACTAGACTGTTCAATTCTAGCTGAGCGCCGCTATCGATCGCCGCAAGGCGCGCGCCCCGCGTCGGGATCGCATTCGGGATGAACTGTTCCGGAGTTTGATAGTCTCCCGGCACGCCAATTCTGTCGTTCACCAAAGTTGTAGGCTGCAGTTTCTGGATCAGCTCAAGGAAGCGATTACCATCGTATTTCTCCTGGTCTTGAATACCATCGAACCAGATCAAAGCCACCGGGCCGTATTTCGTGAGCAGCTCGGTTAATTGGAGCCGCATATACTCGAGGTATATGGGCCACTCTGGACGTGCGGGCTCCCCGTTCCAATTTTCCATTGCCAACTTCGTGGTGTCACGAAAGGCAGTATGGTGCATATCAGGCGGGGAGTAGTAAAACCCCAGTGGCATACCTCTTTTTTGGCAAGCATCCGCCAGTTGCCTGACAACGTCCTTCCCATAAGGAGTATTTGTGATCTTGTAGCCTGTGTATGAAGAGTCGAACATGCAAAAACCATCGTGGTGTTTAGTCGTGAACACCAAGTATTCCTGTCCTGCGGCCCGAGCTAAATCAATGAAAGTATTCGGGTCGAACTTTGAGGGATTAAACCGCCTTGGCAACTCGCGATACTCCGCCTCGCTGATGCCCGCTGGTGTGGGTGTCATTATGGGCCAGGATGCCTCCACGCTGGCCAGCGAATATGGTCCCCAGTGGATGAACATGCCAAATTTGGCGTTGCGGTACCACAGTGTCCGGTCGTTGGCCAAGCTGGAGCCTAATCCCAGACTAGGCATGAATGGAAGTGACGATGCTGCAAGTGCAAGTCTCACGAAGTCGCGGCGAGAAGGCGAACAAGTACTCACGAGGGCTGACATGCTAACACGATCACGATATCCGCCATTCAAAATATAATATGTTCTCGGAACCAGTCCCCAACCCGGAGTCCCACAGCGCCTCATAGTCCCTCTCATCTCTACGTGCGTCGCGCGAACAACCAAGTGTCGGCTGAACTCGAAGCGCTGATCCGCGATCTTCTCGCCCTTGGCCGGACAAAGACGGCAATCGCTCGGGCGCTCCGCGTGAATCGCCGCGTGGTCACTCGTGTGGCTAGGGAGTCTTCCTCAGAGCGCACGCGAAGAAAGTGTTAAAAAAGGTTTATAACTATTTACCCTGGAGAAGCCGCGACTTCAGGTGCGCGGACGAGGAAACACCTTCATTCCCCGCAAGTTGCGCTACCGCGAAGCCCGCGCGCTACTTGGCGGTACATACGACGGCGCTTCCGAATTCAAATTCACACCGCGGGACCTAGTTGAACGGGGAGCCGCGTATTGTCGGACATGGATTTTGGAGTGAAGGCGTCCGGATCAAATCCCAAAAGAGTTCTAAACATGTATTGGGATCTGTCGACAGCCCGGTATCTTTTGGCGGCGTGACATTCGCGCCAGGCCACTTTGTCTACCGTGACGACGGAATTCTCGTCTGGGCGAACAAACTCACAGAATCCTGAAGCCAGACGTGACAGCACTGACGCGGGCGATAGTCATTTCGACCCGGTCCTACCTTACGAGTGCCTTCACCAATTTCACGTCGGCTTTCAAGCCGACGTGGCCGACGATCTAACCACGCGGCGGTTTTCAAATCACCCTGACTTGTTCGCACGGACCAATTTTAGTTTGTTTTGTTTGCGTTACGAGCTCCCCAGTTGCGCAACAATCCTTTGGCACGCTCGACCCGCTGATTGAGAACGTATCGATGTGGGCTCACGCCCGTGCTCTGTCTGAATAGCACGGCAAAATAGTACAGACTCATGTTGGCAACGCTGGCAAGCTCAGAGAGGGCGATGTTCTGGCCTAGATTCGCATCGATGTATTCCAGAACCTGCTTCAATCGCGCCGCAGGCAGACCGCCCTGGTGTGCAATGATTTTCAACTTGGAAACCGCATAACGCCGGGCCAGGCGAATGCATATCGCGTTGACCAGGAGCTCGCTCACCAGAGCATCCGCGCACGAGCCGTCTTGGACCACTGCCAGAAGCCCACGCAACAAGTGCTCGAGTTGACCGTCCTCCAGGTTAAAGCCAGGCGCTAGTTCGATACGTCCTCCACGCATGAGCGGACCAATGTGACGCTCGAGTTGCGAATTTCCGATTGAGAGCAGCACTCCTCCATGAGGTCCTTGAAAAGAAGACGTATGGGGCATCGAGCGGGGCACGATCCACAGGTGGCCGGACCGCACCCATGCGTCGAGTCGTTTTCCGCCCACCCGCCACGCGGCCCGCACGGGCTCACCGTCGTACAGGAACAAAGTGTGGGTCATCTGCTCACGTTCGCCATAGTGCGCCGATTGCGAGGTCAAATGTCTTTCCAAGATCACGTCTTCGCCCAAGAAAGCTGACGAGAGGGCGGGCGGCCGGGGAGCAACGGGGATCCGCCGACCGTCCTCATAGACTTCGATTCGTGGCTGGATGTTAGCCGACATCCCGGCGCTGTTGCCATCCATGTTGGTTATCTCTCCTACGTCGCTGAAATATTAAGCCCCGCGAGAATTTATCCGAAGCTCCGAACAATCTTGCCTACTTTCCTTCGATGCGCCAGTTGAATCTCCAGCAACTCATCGAGTTCTCGCTGCTGGATTGGCTTAATTAGATGACCATCCATTCCCCCGGCCAGACATCGCGCACGGTCGACGCTTGCGGTCAAGGCAATCACTGGCTGGTGGAATCCAGTCTCTTTTTCTCTTTCGCGAATTGCTGCGGTTGCCTCGATCCCGTCCATTTCCGGCATGTGTACATCCATCAACACCAAGTCGTAGTTCTCTTTCTTGAGCGCTTCAAGGACCTCGCGTCCGTTAGTGACTACCACGGCGCGGTGACCTCTCTTCTCGAGTAACCGCGTCGTCAGGAGCTGGTTCACTAGATTGTCCTCCGCAAGAAGCACACACAAGGAGCTCATGGGGTCGCGAACATTTTGCACAGAGTGCGGGGTCACGAGTGGGATTGAGCCTGTTTCCTCCCGTGCCCCAGGCGCGGCAATCGTTCCGATTTCGATTATTTTCTCCGAGGTCCCAAGCAGGGTGGTGAAATGGAAGTGCGATCCGCGACCCACCTCGCTCTCCACCCACAACTTTCCGCCCATCTTCTCCACCAGGTGCCTCGAGATGGCCAGCCCCAGGCCGGTTCCTCCATATTTCCGGGTCGTCGAGCTATCTGCTTGGGAAAATGGAGCAAAGATGACTTGAAGTTTGTCGGCAGGAATGCCGACTCCGGTGTCCGACACCGTAAAACGCAGGGTACAATTCGTGGCCTGATCTGCCTCAACTTGAACCTTCAACAGCACCTTTCCAATCTCCGTAAACTTAATAGCGTTACCTACAAGGTTTGTAACGACTTGCCGCAGCCGATTGAAATCCCCACGCACTACCTTCGGAACTTCCGGAGCTATGTCGCATAAGAGTTCCAATCCCTTTTCGTCGGCCCGCACCAAGAGCATCTTTAGAGCTGTTTCTAATCTATCGCGCAGATTGAAATCGATTGCCTCGAGGTCCATTTTCCCCGCCTCAATTTCTGAAAAATCAAGAATATCGTTGACTAGGGCGAGCAGGGAATTTGCCGACAGTTGAGTCGTCTCAAGGTATTCTAGCTGTTCGGGTGTTGGCCCAGTGTCGAGCAATAGGTCCGTCATCCCCAGGACGCCGTTCAGAGGCGTTCGGAGTTCGTGGCTCATGTTGGCGAGGAATTCGCTCTTCGCCCGGTTTGAATCCTCGGCAATTGCCGTGGCGGCCATGAGTGCTACTTCGGCTTGCCTGCGCTCTGTGATATCTATAAAAGTTACAACGGCACCGATCACCTGCTTGTCTCGGAAGATCGGATAGGACCAATACTCGGTCGGGAAATTAGTTCCGTCGCTTCGCCAGAAGACCTCATCATCGACATGACTGCCCTTGCTTTGGCGGAAGGCCCGATAAATATGGCAGTCCTCCACCGGATAAGTTGTGCCATCCTCCCGCATATAATGCATTACGTCGTGCATGTTCTTGCCCAGCAGGTCGGCAGCTTCCCAATAGCCGAGCAATTTCAAGCACACACGATTGCAGAGTGTACAGTTGCCTTGCATATCGATACCGTAAATCGCTTCGACAGTCGAATCCAAAAGAAGCCTGACCGTTTCGCTACTCTCCCGCAGAGCTAGTTCAGACTGTTCGAGGGTCTTCGTTCGTTCGGCAACTCGCCCTTCTAGGTTCGCATTCAACTCGCGGATTTCGAATTCCGCCCTACTGCGGTGGCTATACTCCACATTCATTTTTCTCGCGCTTAACCAAACCAGGACGATAAAGACGCCGACGTTGGCAGTGGAATTCAGTGCCAGACCTAATTCCGTTCCGAACCATCCCGCCAGCTGTCCCCGCAAACTAATCCAGCCCAGAAGAATAGGAATGCAGAAAACTGCAGGAAGGAGTCGGCGTGCCATAACGCTACCCGACCCTTCACCGGTAAGATCGGCGGCGATGCCGCTCCGAGGCCGAGCAAAGAAAATGGCGCCGCTCAACAAAAACAAAGCGATAGAAGTATTCAGCGCGACTTGCGTGTAGTGCAAAATTCTGTATAAGTGCGTCGCATTATAAATGTACCCGACAATAGGCGTCATCGCGACCGCCCCGGCCCACAAGCTCAGCACCTGCGCTGGCCGGTGGCCGCGCGGAGTCTTCCAATCCAGCAATAACAGCGCCATGCCTATTGCCAGAAATGCCGTTGCGCTCGTGAGGGACATACGTCCAGGCGAATACGTTGCTACCGTTCCCGTAGGCTCATTAAACAACAGTTGGTCGATCCGCAAATTCAGGCCAAATAGGTATTCACATAAGGTGGCCGCGCCAATAAGAGTGACCAGTAGGGCCAGGAAATGAGCGATTTGACGCCTTCGGGGATGAGACTCACCGGGAAGCAGCAACCATAAAGATGTCCCGGACAATGCCAAACCCAGCGCCGTATTAGCCTTCATTGTGACAAGTCCGGGAACAACGGATTTTAAATGTTCAATGTGGAACGCCCACCCAAAGAGGACCAGGCAGCCTAGTACCGCAGCAGCAATGGCTGACGCATCGCAATACATGCGCAGAAGCTTGAATGGTCGGGCGTAATGGTCAGACATCGAAACTCCAGGCATCAAGTCGAATAAGCTGCTGAAATGCCAATCTACGGAGAGGAAGAGACAGCAACTGCCGCAGCTAAGTTATAGAAAGGGAGACCAGTGTAACTGAGTAGATAGCGGACACGGTTACTTGCAAGTTTAAGATGCCTAATCGATAAACTAAGGGGCGTTAACAAACCAGCAGGGAATTGTGCTGGTACAGCGGTCTTACAGAGCGCTCGTAGGGACCAGATTCACGACGTGGTCGTCGTCGGTAAGGAGCGGCGTATCGCTGGCTCTGAGGACGAGAGTGGTACGACTGTATTGAAAGCGGCGGTGACGGGTGAGGCCAGGCTGGAATAGCGCGTAATCGATCCCCGATGATAATAGAATCCCCTCGACGGCAGAAACTTTCTGGGTCATTATTGGTTCCGTCTAAGGGTTGCGCCCCAAACATTTCCCCATATATTGGATTGCATAGGTCGAATGTGCCGAATAAAGAAAGTCTTGCTTGGTTTCCCAACCAAACTGTCTCGCAATGTGTTACAAAAGACCGGTCCGTATATCTTGGCGTACGGAGGCAGACCCTGATATGTCAGAAAAGAAGCCCTATACCCGACCTTCCTTTATTCGCTACGAATCCGAGGCAGAGTATCCCGAATGGACGCGGAGTATTGTTAAAACACTTCGCCAAGAATTAGGGGCCCCGCAAGTGGAGCCTCAATATGTCACGGTGGTAGACAGCGACAGAAACTACGTCGAAGTTTCGGACGGTTTCTGTCAACTTGTTGGGTATCAGCGTGAAGAACTGATTGGTAAGCGATACGACGACCTGACTGCGCCGAATACGAACGACATTCCAATAGTCTTTGATTTATTTCAAAAGCTCGGATATATGCATGGTATGTGGATGCTTGTCAGTCGTGAAGGTACGCGCATTTTGGTCCGATATGAATCATGGCTTCGACCCGACTCCTACATCGAAGGGCACATGGAGGTCGTAGGTGCCGGGTACTGAAAGACAGGCATAGCCCCGCCACGGTCAAACTGTTCGTGGACTTGTGGAACAAGAAAAAGTAAACTGCATTCCCCTTTCTCCTACCTGCACGATTCCACGATGCAGGAGTTCCGATGACAAGCTACGATTCGTTTATGTGCCCCGATTGCGAGCGCTATTTCCGCGTGATCTGGACTGACCCAATACCAGCTACCACGACCCTTGCAGCAAGATAAAAAATGAAGCGTCTCGACTGCGGCGAAGTCACCGAGCCTTACGATTTTCTATCGACAGAATAATGCAGGCTCCGGAACCCGGCATGCCGTCAGTCGAGGTTGTGTCTATTTCTCCGCGTGACCAGAACCCCACACGCTAACGCCCGAAGTAGTTATTGGCACCACTCCCTCTGAGGACCAACGAACGAGAATTGTAAGGTCAAAACGCGGGACAAAGTATCCTTATGCCTGATTTAGACGGCTAGCCGGAGAAGTGGTTTTGGTTGGCCGGCTTTGGCTGGAACCCGGCGGACCTTGTTGCAAATATCCCGTCCTTTACCCGTTATTCTACCGACCGACGGCGCTATTCGGTTCTCGCGGGAGCAATATCTCGAGGGTCAAGAACGGCCACGTCGCTCCCGCAGTGGAACCGTCGGAAAAACTAGTGCGAGTCACCTGAGTCCAGCCCCATTCTCCTCTCCGCAGTTGTGGCAAGCTAAAATAAGACATCAAAGTCGCCTCCGAGCTTTGGCTTGTAGTTACCGATAAAGGTTCCGTAGCGCGGGTCGCCGGTATTCGAGTAAACATCAAGCGCATTGAAGTGATTCGTCAGGTTGATTATGCTGAGAGAAAAACGCAGAGTATATTTTTCGTTTATTTTCACGTCCTTGGAAGCGCGCGCATCGGCAGAGAAAAAGCTGGGATAACGGAATCTGTCGCTGTACGGCTCTCCCGCATAATTGCGGGCCGCGTCGACGGGAGCATAGGAAAATCCGGTGTGGTATTCCACTAGCGGAGCAACTTGCATGCGCCAGGGCAATGGGAAAACACCCCAACCAAGGAAGCGATTGGGAAGATCGCTGGACAGCGCAGTGAACTGATTTGGTTGCACCACCGGCGAAGGAAAGTCGCCGAGAAACCTACTGAAGTCATTAAGATCTCCTTGCGCGTGGCTACGAACGTAGGACAAGAAGATTTTCTGATTTTTACGCGGCGTGACCTCGGCGGTGATTTCCAGTTGCCGATAATGCGACTGCCCGTCTCCACTGAGCACGAGGGCATTTTTTCCTCGAACCAGCTGCGGATTTATGACCGGGATGCCGCCACCATCATTCACCAGGTAATTCAGGCGCATCCGCACTTTCGGAGAGAAGACATGCTCGGCCTCAATCTGCCACGCTGTGCTGTATGGCGCGAAGTTGCCAGGGTGTGTACTGGCTCTTACGAAGAAAAACCGTTTGCCGGCAACCGTCTCTATCAAATTTAGGTAGTGTTGTGGTCCCCCGATGATGTTTCCAGTTGGCCCATACAAAGTGATGATTTGTTCGGGGTAGCTACCGAAGGAAAAAACGCTCAACGGAACGCGGTCATAGTAGATGCCGTAGCCGCCGCGGACTACCGTGGAACCTTTCTTGAAGGGCTGCCAAGCCACTCCTACTCGAGGAGCAAGTCTGAGGGTATGGGACAAGTCCTGACTTTCCATGCGCACTCCAAAATCAAAAGCCAGGTTAGGGAGTACCGTCCAATGATCTTGGGCGTACACGTCGCTCTCGACATCGGTCCTTTGAAACGGTCTGCCTACGGTAAAATCAATTCTTTTTAAAAGGTGGCCAGCGGAATCCTGGATAATCACGGAACGCGCAGCAAGATTCCCACTGTTGTCCGTTCTGGTAACCGTGGTGCCAAATTTCAGATTATGAGTTCCTGAATGGGTGGGGATGCTGTGAAAGAGCGCTTCCAGCCATTCCAGGCGCGATGCATCCTGTTGCCGGGTCAAATAATAGTTGCCCTGATCTCCTCCTGGAGCGAGGACCATGGTCGCAGTGCCCTGCGCACCGGTCTTTGCGTTGAAGCTCTGGACGCTTACGGTGCTGGTCAGCAGTGTCCCACCGAAGGCCAGATGGTCAGCCAAGGCAAAGACATTGCTGGATGCCTTGAAATTCGGCGTCACAGGTTGCTGATTAAAAAAACCAAGATTAACGAAATTTATGTGCTGCGGAGCCAAATGGTAAGTGCCGGTTAGAAAATGATTCGCCGAGATCACATAGTCAATCTGGCTGAATGAATTTTCCGACTCTGACTTAGTTTCGTTATAAGGAAACGTCAAGGTTCGTACCGGAGTTTTATGCAATGCATATTCAAACCCTTCGAAGAAGTAGAGCCGGTTCTTGAGCAATGGGCCGCCGAAGTTGACTCTAGGGGTGGCTTCCCGCAGCCCTCTCAAATGCCAGCTCAGAATGCGAAATCCCGGCAAAGGGTCATTGAGCTCGAAGTGCCACTTTTCGCCGCCGCGGCGCGTCTCCACGGAAACCACGCCACTTGTAAAATGTCCGTACTCTGCCAAGAAAGGAGTCTTGTAGACGCTGATGGATTCCACGCTGTCTATAGGAACCGAAATACCAAATCGCCCGGTGGTAGGATCGGTGACATCGGCCGAATTCACCACAAGAGCACTTCGTTGCTCTCCGGTACCTTCAATTTTGATTTCGCCGTCAGAACCCCGGACTACGCCAGGCACGAGAGGAAGCGTGTCGGTCACGGTGGCGGGCCGATACGGAAGTGACCGCACTTCCCGGGGCTTCAAGTTCGTTTCTGCGGAAGAGGTTTGTTCCGTTTCCACGCTGGCACTTGCCTGCACCTCGACTGTCTCGACCCGCTCGATCTTCGGAATCATCGTAAATTCGATTTCCGTGGTTGTCGCGGTTGAATCAAGTGACACGGATTGTGTCAGGGGTTCAAAACCTTCTTTCGATACCTTCAGTTTGTACTCGCCGGCAGCGATGCCGTGAAAGACAAACTCTCCTTTATCGTTTGCGGCCGTTACCCGGACGTCCGCTCCGTTACGCTCCAAGTGGGCTGCAACTTGGCTGATCGGCTGCCCCGCTTCGTTGTGAACGGTCACCAGGATTGTGGCTTGGCCTTGCGCTAGGCTCGAGAGCGGCAAAAAAAACATGCTGAGCACAATCTGTCCAAGCAGGAGAAAAAGCAATCTCCCCAGGAAACGCAAATAGGAGATCGAATGTAGGTGTCGGTGCTCAACGTTCATGTTTTTCTATCGCTTTCCTTGACGACCAAAGTTGAATTAAATGGTGTTCGATGGGTAGGACAAGGGGTACAGTACGAAAGTACTGAAATGTCGGCCAAGTAAACATATAGGGGGCGCGCTTCATCCTTGGAATTCGCAGTTATCTCTTCAGCTCGATCTTGAGAGGATTGGGCAGGGAGTTTGTCGACTCCTTCAAGAGGGGACCTCTAGAGCGCGCGCAATTTTCTCAAGCAGCCTCCAGAGTGGGAACGCTGTGACCATTTTGAGACGCGCTCACGAAGTGAAATAAAAAAACCGCGCGCACCGGATAACTGTGTACGCGGTTTTCTCGATTGTCTTACGTCTTACTGCACTGTTAGAGCAACTGTGGCTGAATGGCTAACGCCTCCTGACGTAGCAGTTATTGTGAGATTGCTTGTGCCCTTTGGAGTCTTGGGGCCTCCCGAACAACCTGCAAGGACCACAAAGAGGACCATGGCCGAAGCCATTCCCAACCGTGTCCGATACCCCCTCATGAATGACAGACTCAAGAGCAACATGACTGCCAGGCATAGCGAAACGAGTCGAATCATCGATAGGGGAGGAGCGGGTATCGATTGCGGAGGCACAAGCGCCGTCGTGGTCAAGGAGAGTGTTGCCGTTACTGGCGTTACTCCGTCGGAAGGAGTTACCGATGCTGGCGTAATAGTGCACGTTGCGAGCGCCGGAGCACCCGAGCAAGCAAGTGCTACCGCGCTGTTGAATCCCCCCCGTGGAGTGACCGTGACAGTAGCGGTGCCTGAGGATCCTTGAGTTACGCTGAGCGTTGCCGGCGCCGTGACGGTGAAGTCCCAACCTAATCCGGTCAGGGGAACCGCCCGCGGGCTGCCGCTGGCGTTGTCCGTTATAGTCAGTGTGCCCGTACGAGACCCTATAACAGTCGGCGTAAACGTTACGCTTATGGCGCAAGTTGCCCCTGCTGCTACACTGGCGCCACAGGTGTTCGTCTGGGCAAAATCGCCTGTGACGACTATGGAAGTGATAGCCAGAGCTGTGTTGCCATTGTTCGTCAGGGTCACGCTTTGCGCGGCGCTAGTGGTAGTGAGAAATTGCCCGCCGAAGGCCAGATTCGCTGGCGCTAGCCCCACTACGGGAACCAAGGTTAGCTTTGCGACGAATGCGTCAGAAGGGCCTTTCAGGGTCGTCTGGAATGCTCCCGGATTGGGAAATACAGGGAGATTCGTGGAGAAGGTTGTTCCCGTGAAGTAGGCATTGTTTGACGCGTCAATGGCAATTGCATTGACCGTATCGGTGCTGGTGCTGCCGTTGCCTTTTCCGCCAAAATAAGTGGAATAAATCAAATCGATCGAGCCGTTGCCTGCTGGGTTCAACTTGGAAACGAAGGCGTCGGCCACCGCCCCAGGGGCTAGCTTTGGTTGAAAGGCGCCGGAAGTCACGGGAAACGAAGCTGAATTCGTCTGACCAGCAACATAGGCGTTGCCTGCAGCGTCTGCCCGAATGCCAAATGCTGTGCTGCTGCTTCCCGCCGTGCCGCCGAGAAACGTCGAATACTTCAGAGAAGCGCTTCCGGTTTGTCCGGTGTCAACCAAACTGATAAACGCCGCGCCAGAAGCGTTCCCCGCTCTCTGAAAAGCTCCAGCGAAAGTGGGAAAGTTGAGGGAATTGGTTGTTCCTGTAACGTAAGCCACATTGCTGGGGCCAAGCGCAATCGCGAAACCATAATCAGCCTTTTCGCCTCCCAGATAGGTGGAATAAAGCAAGGAGGCCAGTCCCGTTTTTCCACCTGAGGTATCAATTTTTGATACGAATATGGTTCCAAGGGTGGCGGCCTGCGGTGCCGTAGCTTGGAATGCCGTGGTGGCAGTCGTCGGGAAGTTTGTTGACGTAGTTATACCAACAATGTAGGCAGCGTTGGTCGAATCGACTGCAATGCCAAAGCCACCCTCGCCAAAGCCAACACTGGCGGGGTTTGCTGCATTGGCGCCGTTTCCACCAAGATAGGTGGAATAGATGAGAGAGGCGCTTCCGGACTTCGTAGTATCAATTCGGCTCAGGAAGGCGTTCCCAAAAGTGTTGCTCAAGGAGCTTTGGAAGGCGCCGGAAGTAGTGGGAAATGCCGTAAGGCCCGATCCTGCGACCGATTTCGTAAATCCAGTTATATATGCATTGCCCCCAGAATCAGCCGCAATGGCGGACCCGTAATCTCCATTAGGTCCACCCAGGTAGGAAGAATAGACAAGAGAGCCTGTGCCGCTAAGCGCCGGATCTATCTTGAAAACAAAACTTGTTCCCGCCGCATTGGCCGCGAGGGGACCGGGTTTAAGAGCATTTAACGTGGTGGGGAAGTTGATTGAAAATGTTTGTCCTGTCACATAGATTTTGCCGGTAGAATCCAGCGCGATACCCAATCCAGAATCTCCACCGCTTCCAGCTACATAGCTAGAGTAAAACTGTTGAGTTCCAGCCGGGTTTAGCTCGGTGACAAATACTGCTCCCTTCGTGTTGACGGCTAAAGGTCCCTTATTAAACGCATTTGTCGTGGTCGGGAAGTCCGTGGAGAAGGTGGTCCCAGTGACAAACGCATCACCTTGCGAGTCCACCGCAATACCGAAGCCCGAGTCATCGCTGCTCCCCCCGAGGTAACTCGAATAGTTGAGTACAGGGTCCAGAATGAGAGATTCATTTCGGTCATAATTCGCGACCGCGAAACTAACATCATGTTTTCCTTCGAGAAGATACTTTCCAGCAATCTCGTGCCGCGCACCATTCACCTGTTGATAAACGACCGGCTTCTGAAGTATGACCTCTCCCCCTGAAACGCTCAGCACCAGATCGCCCCGAGCATTGATCCTGAGATGATCTGTACCTGCAAGATTCATTCTAATTACAGATGGATCCGTTCCCGGAGCGACCACGAAGTCGTATTCCAAACGGCTCTGGTTTCCGTAGAAGACGAGGTCGACACCAGGATAAACTCCTGTGTACTTAATCCGGGAGTAGGAAGGAATGTTCGTGTGCCAATAACGCGGGTCGTTGCCAATGAAATAGTTCGCTATGCCGGGCAACCGGTCACTGGCCTCAATCCCGGGCGCGGAATTGGCTCCCGCGAGATGCATCCGAACGACGGAAGTTTTTTCGGGTTGGCGTGCTGAGCGCGAATCTTGAAATGTGGCAGTGCCGTGGATAGGAGCCGCGTGGTTCGGATTTGAGTGGCGCAAAAGAAGCACAGCTTCTCGCGAAGTCAAAACGAGACCATATCCCTTGCCATGGGAGATATACTCCACTTCCGTCGCCGCCTGACCCTGGTTTTTCTCAAAAGCCAAAGGTAACTTCCCATAGACTGCGGTCCAATCGATAGCCTTATCACTCTTTGTATTGGATAGCGTGGAAGTTTGGTCCGATTGCAGGCGTGGTTGTTCCGTGCCAGAAATGCTCCGGGGGCTTCGCATACTCCGATAGACCCCAAAAAGCAAGAGAGTTGAAAAAAGCGCGGCTGCGACAGAATGCTGCGCTATTTTGGTCCACGAATTCTTGGTGATCATAAAACAGTTCTCCTAACCGCTCGTTCCCGAGTTGACCTACTTCGCGGTATTTGCCTGAAATGGAACTACGCTTCGTGAAAAGTATATGGGAGGGGTGAGGCACCGGGAGGGGGGGATTTACTGCTGTGCCGAATTAGATAACTCTTAATATTAACCGTCGGCTCAAATCATCGAAGTTTGTGGGTTTCTGAGGCTTCATTAAACTCCCCAACCTCTGGCGTTCTCAAATCCTCGCGGATTACCTGGCACAGTTCGTCGATCCGGCCAGGCTCATGGTGGGGAATAACAAGGCGGACAGAGACGCTGGCTACCAGCCGGCCTAAAACTTTGAACTCCTTGGCGCGCATTCCGCGGTCGAGGAAGTTGGTAGCATAGCTGTTGACCACGAGGGCCCTTAAGGCTTCATGATAAGCCATGTTCTCCACGAGTGGTGCTGGATAAGCCTTGCGATCGCCAAGGACATAAATTACACCCAGCGGCAAGGTGCGCTCTTCAAACCGCGTTCCCTGACTTCCCAGTGCAAGACGGCGTTTCTCCCAATCGGAACTGATTTGCGGCAGCGCGTGAGAAGACCCGAAGAGAAAGTCCGCCGAATCTGGACAAAGAGCGATATGCGGATACGCGGGTATGACGCAGAATTTTGATCCTGTTTCGACCAACGCTACGATGTCATCGGAAAGCGCCGCGTGGCCCAGGCGAACGAAAGCCGCGGCCGTGGTTGATTTTCCAGCCCCTTGCGGGCCCATGAACGCGATGCTGCAATCCCCTATACTGACCGCGCTGGCATGCAGGCAAATGGTGCCGCGCAGGCGCAGCAGAATACCGAAGACGGGTCCCAACAAATAAGATGCGGTGTTTTCCAACGAGGAGGAATCGGGCCAAAGGGCCCATAGCGCTGTGCCTGCGTTGTCCACCCAGAATTGCGTGCCATCGGAATAGGCAAGGCGCAGGTGTGTGCCCGGTGCAATCCGCCAGATGCGGAGAACCGACTCGCCCTTATCGTCGGCGTAGGGACTCTCATAGCGCAACGCTTCCGCATTGCGGTGAATGGTTCCATCGGTAAAAGGTGAGATGCCGAGCTGAAAGGTTATGTCGGGAACAGAAGCAGGAGAGTTTACAGGCACCAATCCTGGTAATTCCAAATTGGAGCGGAGCAGCAGACCGAAAACAAAGTAGTGGTAAGCCAATTCCTTAGAGTTCAAAATACAGTTAATTCTGAATAAATCAGACGGGACAGATCAATAAGTTCTAGTCTGTTTGGTCCAATTCTCGAATTTACCCAGCTGCACGGCCTTCTCATGGGGTTCAAGGGAAGAGCTGCGGTTCAACCTCATACAGACGTTCTGTTGCGAGGGAAAACCCCACCGTCCGCGTTGCCACGACTTCCAATTCTTTTTGTCATTTCCAGGACCGTTCCAAATATAGTCAAGGTGGGAGGCGAATACGGCTTCTTGGGTTCGTTCTTGACTGGTTCGAGTTTTTCCATGAATTATCTCCGCGACAAAGCCTAGCGAACTCTCCGGTCCGACTGTAACCAAAAATTCAAACAGTAAGGCCGGACAGCTGAACTAACCTGCCCTACATTTACTCTACCATAAACCATGCCGAGAGCTGAAGGGTTTATGAACCGTTCTATTTCCTGGATCCAGCGCACCGCCCCCACGCGCTCATTTTCCGGCAGCTCTACATGCTTCCGGAATAGATGGCCTTGCAATGGGGTCTTCGCGCGCACGCGCACGCTTTCTGGAAGTCGGCCTTTCATGGTCTCGCGGATAAGCTTCTTTTGAAGGAAAAAAGGAAAAGGAGGAATCGCCAGTAGATAATTCACAAGTCGCAGGTCGAGGTAAGGATACCGAACTTCCACGGGGAAGCGCGTCACTCCTGGATCTTGGCATTCAAACATAAAGGTCCATTGCGGCAGAAATAAGGAAGCGTAGCCTCTGCGATGGATGGGATGTTGCACAGGTGGCAAGGGAATTCCGGTGCACTCTTTCCAGCGCGCTTCGACGTTCATCCGCCGCGCAAAGTCCGGGGCAAGCCAGGGAGGAAATACAGGGGCGATTGGATCCCTGCCAAATAACTTCAGGATGCGGCTGCGAATGCCCCGCCACGGAAAGGATCTGATCCAAAAATAGCGGGCCATCTCGGTGAGCAACCGGCTCCATTCCCCCCTCCGGCGAAGGTGCGCCACATACGGCCACATCTGGAAGTCCATGAGGTTATCGCTGCCCTCCCCATGCAAAACCACACGGCAATCCTGGGCGATCATTCCGAATTGTTCGAATAGTCCCGCGAAGAGTGGCTCGTCCACAGGTTC
>DATNME010000097.1:0-98955 GCA_035602385.1 Candidatus Dormiibacterota bacterium | reverse complement strand
AGCCTTCGATCGTGGCCATCAATAAAACCACGGGCGAGGTCGTAGCCGTCGGCCGCGAGGCCAAGGAGATGCTGGGCCGCACGCCGGGCAACGTGGTGGCCATCAAGCCGATGAAGGACGGAGTGATCGCGGACTTCAAGGTCACCGAGAAAATGCTGACGTACTTTATTCAGAAGGCGCATAACCGCCGCGTGCTGGTGCACCCGCGCATCGTCATCGGAGTGCCGAGCGAAATCACGCCGGTGGAAAAGCGCGCGGTGCAAGACTCCGCTTACCGGGCACGCGCCAGCGAGGTTTACCTGGTCGAGCAAGCCATGGCGGCCGCGATCGGCGCCGGCCTGCCCATTGAAGAGCCCTCCGGAAACATGGTGGTGGACATCGGCGGAGGCACGACCGACATCGCTGTCATATCCATGAGCGGCATCGTGTATTCGCGCTCGGTGCGCGTCGCGGGAAATGAAATGGACGAAGCCGTGATGCAGTACCTGAAGCGCAAGTACAACTTGCTGGTCGGCGAACGCACCGCGGAACAAATCAAAATGGAGATCGGCTCGGCGTATCCCCTGGAAAAGCCGCTGACGATGGAAGTGAAGGGGCGCAACCTGATCGAAGGGGTGCCGCGGACGGTAACGATTGATGACAGCGAAATTCGCGAAGCGTTGAGCGAATGCGTGGCGACGATATTGAATGCGGTGCGCGTTGCGCTGGAACGCACACCACCGGAATTGTCGGCTGATATCAGCGACCGCGGAATTGTTCTGACCGGCGGCGGAGCGTTATTGAAAAATCTCGACAAGCGCATCCGCGAAGAGACTGGGCTGCCAGTCTCGATCGCGGACGATCCGCTGGCCTCGGTAGTGCTGGGGACCGGGAAAATGCTGAGCGATTTCCGGTTGTTGCGGCAAGTTTGCATCGATTAGTACTTGGCGGGCAGAATCGATTCTATATTTTATTTTTCGCGCGGTTTATTGCGTGTGAGTTTGCGTCACTGAACCTTTTTTGGAGATTCGTATTCCTCTCATGGCCACATTCCCTTCACGCCACCGGTCTCTAGTGCTGCTTGCCGGCGTGATTCTGGCGCAAGTCGTGCTGCTCGCGGTGCAAATCAAGAGAGATTCGCAAGGGCGGATGATTCGGGTTTGGGCAGTGGGGGCGGTTTCGCCGTTTGAGCGCGGAGGCTCGTGGGGCGTCGGGCGAGTGCGCGATACGTGGCGGCACTATTTCGCGTTGCAAAATACGTCGCGGGAAAACGAACGGCTGCGTCGTGAAAATGACGAACTAAAACTGCAACTGACGCAACTGCAGGGCAAAGCCGCGGAATCCGACCGATTGGCGGCGCTGCTGCACTTTCGGGAAGCGCACCGCAGCAATCCCATGATCAACGCGCGCGTGATCGGGGTGAGTGTCGGCACGGCAAGCCGCACGGTGGATATCGATCGCGGCTCGCGGGATGGCATTCGCAGGAATATGGCGGTAATTACTCCTGATGGTGTAGTGGGAAAAGTGATTGAAGTTTTTGCGACGACGTCACAAATTCTGCTGCTGACGGATAAAGAGAGCGGCATCGGCGCGATGCTGGCGGAATCGCGAATCCAGAGCCCCGTGGGAGGAAATGGCGAGCCGCTGCTGGTGATGAAATATGTTGCGAACGACGACAATGTAAAGTCCGGGGAGTCCGTGGTGACCAGCGGCATGGACCGGATTTTCCCGCGGGATTTGCCGTTGGGGACGGTGACGGAGGTTAAAGCGGGTAACCCGTTCAAGCAAATTCGGGTTAAACCGTCCGCAAATCTTGAGCGACTGGAAGAAGTGATCGTGCTGCTTTCACAGGAGCCGTTGGAAATGAAGAATGAGGCGCCAGCAGGTCAGCAAAATTCAGCGGGAGCGGGCGCAGTGAAGGCCGGTACAAGCGAGACCAGGAAGGAAAATCGATGAACGAGGCTTTCGATTTTCAATCCGGCGAAACGCACATTGAAGTACACAAGTTCCTGCCATTTGCGGTGGCCGGGGTAACGATTCTTGCGCTTTTCGTGCAGGCTTTTGTACCGGTTTATTTTCCGCGGCTGGCGATATTGGATTTGCCGCTGATTATTACCATTTATTTTGGGCTCAGCCGAAGGAATCCATCGTCGGGATTGATGCTGGGCATGGTGATTGGTTTGCTGCAGGATAGTTTGAGTGGACCGACAGTTCCATTGGGACTTTTTGGAATTGCCAAAACGGTGATTGGATATATGGCGTCATCGATTGGAGCGCGGCTGGATACGGAACATCCGGCGGCACGGTTCGCGCTCACCGTGATTTTTTTTGGCGTACATCAGGGAATACTGGTGTTGACGCGGCGACTGCTTTTGGCGCAACCAGAGACTTGGTTCACTTTTCAATTAGCGGTAGCAGCGACCTTCAACGCGATAGTTGCTGTTTTTCTGTTCGCGTTTCTGGATCGCTTGCGCAAGCGGCAATAACATTCCTAGCCGAATTCTCTCGATTCCTCTTACAGCCGCACTTAGCTCACGCAATAGTTTGAATCAGGTGGGACCCTTAACCAGATCAGTGCGACAGAAGAAATTGCTTGAAGTGCTCGTATTTACTTGAAAGAGGCAGCGAGAGTTTAGGGCGCTTCAGATATTCCGCGAGTCGCGCGGGAAGCGGTGGCGCGAAGCCGATCGCTTTGGTTACGATGTCGCCAAATTTGGCGGGATGCGCGGTGGAGAGAACCAAGCCCTGAGAGGGTTCCGGGTGCGCGCGCTTATATGCTTCCCATCCAAGAACGCCGACCGCGGTGTGCGGGTCGGCCAAATATCCGTAGCGGCTGTGGAGCATCTTCATCGCCGCCAAAGTTTCGTCGTCGGTGGCGCCGTGGCCCCAAATTTCCTTTTGTACGTACTCGAGTTTGCCGCGGCATAAATCCAAGAGCCGGGGAAAATTATTTGGATTGCCGACATCCATGGCGTTGGAAAGAGTAGCGATTGCGGGGTGCGGCTGGAATTGTCCGTCAGCCAGGTAGCGGGGCACGACATCGTTGGCGTTGGTGGAAGCGATGAACTTAGCTACCGGTAAGCCAATGCGCTTGGCAAACAAGCCGGCAGTCAAATTGCCAAAATTGCCGCTAGGAACGCTAACGATCAAGGGAACAGAGGCGACCGGCAATTGGCGATAGGCGGCGACGTGATAAAACATTTGCGGAAGCAGGCGGCCGATGTTGATGGAATTCGCGGAAGTGAGAAAGGCTTTTTGATTTAGAGCTTCATCGGAAAATGCCTGCTTGACGAGGCGCTGGCAATCGTCAAAAGTGCCGTCGACCTCCAACGCGGTGATATTTTCTCCAAGGGTAGTGAACTGCTTCTCCTGGGCTTCACTGATGCGCTTTGAAGGATAAAGAATAACCACGCGGATGCCGGGTACGCGGAGAAAGCCGTGAGCGACGGCGCTGCCAGTGTCACCGGACGTGGCAACCAGAACGGTAAGCTGGCGGGTTTCGTCACGTACAAAATAGCCCATCAAACGGGCCATGAAGCGCGCGCCGAAATCCTTGAAGGCTAATGTGGGGCCGTGAAACAGTTCCAGGATATGCAAGCCGGGACTTAGAGAAACAAGCTGAACGGGGAAATTAATGGCTTCGCTGACGATTTGCCACAAAACTTCCTCGGGCAATTCCGGACCGACGAACGGGCGCGCTACACGGAAACAGACTTCGGTGAATGGAAGCCTGCGAAATTCTTCGAGCTCTTGCGGCGTACGGCGAGCAATCTCAACGGGCAAATAAAGACCGCCATCAGGCGCAAGTCCACGAAGCACCGCTCCGCGAAGCGAGGTCAGGGGCGCTTTCCCACCAGTGCTGCGGTATCTCATTGGGGATTAGGTCCGGGGCGCAATTTCAATCCTTGGTGAACGCGTTCTAAGAAGGCTTCGGCGGTTTGTGGCATTTCGCGCAATTCGGCGATAGGTATGGTGCAGTGCGCCAGAGCTTCGTAGCTCTGGCGGCGCGCGGCGATCAACGCAGGATAGCAGCGCGCGACGGTTTCGCGCGGGCTTTCGCCGGAACGCGGTTGAAAAGCTCCGCGCCAAAGCACCGGCTTGGGATCGCTCAAATATCGCTCAATAAGGAGTTGACGTTCCTGCGGGGATGCCGCCAAGTAAACCACGGTAGTGTGCCGCCGCAAACGCATAAGCAGATTATTGCCGGTATAGATGACGCTGCCGGTGGTATCGAGAATCAGTTCCTGGCCGGGATTTTTTTCCAGGCCCGCTAAGGCTTCATCGAGAGCGGCAATCTCTTCGGCTAGGTAGAGTGATTCGCGTTCGGCATATGTGGGACTGTCAGGCCAACCCATCCAAGCGGCCACGCCGTTGATGCCGGTGAAGCCACCTTCGGCAAGTTTGGAAGCGAGGCGGGCCTCGATTCGTTCGTCGCAACATATCGCCTGATGACCGGCAACGGCAATTTGGCGGGTCCAAAATGTTTTGCCGGCGCCGGACATTCCGATAAGCGCAAGGCGAAGTGGAGGTTGCAAATGGATTTCCTTATTTGAAAAGAATCTCTAACGGTATCTCGCCTGCGGCTGAGACAGCAAGAGGCTATAACCGAAAAGGAATAACAAAACAGGAACTGTGGTTGCTAAGCACGGAATCGCGCACCCAATAAAGCAGTGGCGCTTATTTTAATTGTACGCGGTCGTATTTTCCCCAGGCGGACATATCGGAAACGATCACGGTGTCTCCGGCCTCGAGGCCCTCTTGAACTTCGACGCCGTCGCTGGAGACGCGGCCATACCGCACCATCACGCGCTCAGCATTGGCACCGTCAGGGGAAACGCGGAACAACAGAGCTTGGGATTCAGCGTGCCCTGGCAGGGGAGCGCTGAGGTGCAGGACATTCTGCACTTTTTCCACTTCGATAGCGCCGTCAATCGCGGTGTCTGAACGCGCGCCACGCGGCTGGCGGCCGTCCATGCTGACATCGACATTTACGGTGCCGTTCTGAACAGCGGGATCGATTCTGGCCACGTGCCCGGAAATTACACGGTCGCTGATAGCGACTAGAGCTTTTTGATTGAGCTGGACGTCCTGCGCCTGAGCTTCGGGAATATGGATCCGGGCAATCAGGCGCGCGGAATCGGTCACGCGAGCAAGATTTGTGCCGGGAGCAACTTGCTGACCGGCATCCACGGATACTTCTTCGAGGACGCCGGAGATACCGGCGCGCACGAGAAGGGATGCTTTCTGCTGGATTTTCAAAGCGTATAGCGCCTGAATCTGAGCGACTTCGGCTTGTTTTGCGGCGAGCTGAGCCTGGCGTGCTTCCTCGGAAAGAGCCAATTTTTCATTTTCAATTTCCAGGCGCGTGCGCAAGGAATTGGCGCGAGAGCGTGAAATTTTCGCGTTGAGAGCGGCACCCACCTGTAATTTGAGAAGTGCTTCGTCGCGGTCGGCCTGCAAACGTGCTTCAGCAGCGTCAGATTCGAGTTGCGCGGCGATGGCGCGTTCGTTCAAAAGCTGGGATTGCAATTGCACGCGGAGGTTGGCGAGTTCAGCCTCGGTCTTCTTCGTGGCTAATTCGGAATCAACGAGCTGGCGGTCGAGATCAGGGTTGCTGAGCTGGAGGATGAGGGTATCAGGACGGACGCGCTCTCCGGCACGCACCAGAACGCGGTCCACGTGGCCGTCGGTGGCAGCGGCCAGCCAGCGGGTATTTTCAGGGACGAGCAGACCGGCACCTTGAATTTTGCGGATCATGGGGCCGCGCTCTACCCTTTGAAGTTTGACGGCGTGACGCTCGACCGAGGGCGGAGCTTCAGGACGTTGGCGCCATAGGCCCAATGAGCCGACGGCCACGCCTCCCAAGGCAACGGCCAGGTAGGACAACAAGCGAAGAGTTTTCCGGAGACTCACGTCGAGACCACCTTTGTATTCATAGTTTTAAGATTCTATTCTACCAAGAACGCTTCGCCACCTTGCCGCAAAATTTAAATCGTTACGTTCAGCCGGATGAATCGTTTGGGCGGGCGATGCACGTGCGGTAACTAACCCGCATCCTGTACTCCGGGGCAACTTGCATGGCGCTATGGCCGATGCTACTTTTTAATGGAGTTCCGCGATTGATGCTGCGCGGAAATTTTGGGAGCGCCAGAGATTTTTCGAAGCCCACCCTTCGAGATTACTGGAAGTTTCGAGAGTTCTTGGTCGTTTGCGGGAAAACCGCAAAAGGTTTGAAGCAGGCTGCGGTCGGCGCTGCTGTAGTTCCGCGAATGGGGTTGGCTTGCCGTACTCATTACGAAATGACGATCGATTGCCGCAGCAGCGGCTGGCGGCGGTTTCCTACGTAATCGTGGGCATGATTTGCGTGCTGCTGCTGGGATTCTGGAAGCTGCAGGTTATCGACTCGGATAAATATTTGCAGTGGGCGGAACGCAATCGCGTACGATCGATTCCGATCATTGCGCCACGCGGACGGATGCTGGATCGCGATGGACGAGTGCTGGTGGATAACCGGCCGTCCTTCAGCGTGCTGCTATTGCGCGACGATTCCGCGCTGGCAGAAGCGAACCTTCCCGCGATTTCAGATGGATTGGACATTCCCGTGTCCGATTTGCGAGAGCAACTGCAGAATACGCGCAGCTTGCCAAAATTCCAGCCTATCGTTATCAAACCGGAAGCTACGCCGGCGGATATTGCGTTTATTGAATCGCACCGCGCGGACATTCCAGTGCTTGAAATGCTTTCGGTTTCGCGCAGGCGATATCTGCCGGGCGGATTTCTGTCGCACGCTACCGGCTACGTGGGGGAAGTGAGCGAACAACAGATCGAATCCAGCAACAGCAAATTCCTTCCGGGTGATTTGGCGGGAAAAAGCGGCATGGAGCGGCAATACAACGAACTTTTGATGGGCACGGATGGAATGCGCCGCGTGATCGTCAACAGCGTGGGCAAGGAAGTAGATCATTTGCCGAGCCAGGAAGCTATTCCCGGCAAACAGATTCAACTGACCATTGACTACGATTTGCAGCAAGTGGCGGAGCAGGCGTTGGGAGCGCGTCCGGGGGCAGCGGTTGCGCTGGATCCGCGGACGGGCGAGGTGCTGGCGATGGTGAGCCACCCGGCGCCAGACCCGAACGATTTCGCGGTGCGAATTTCGAAAGAGCTTTGGAAAAACTTAAACGAAGACCCGCAACATCCTTTACTGAATCGTGCGATTCAGGCGCAACTGGCGCCGGGCTCGATCTTCAAAATCGTAATGGCGACAGCGATGTTGGAAGACAAGGTTCCGCAGGAAAACTACACAACGTTTTGCCCCGGATACGCGACGTTTTATGGACGGCAATTCAAGTGTTGGCAATTTGGCAAGAAACCTCACGGAGTGGTAGACCTGCACAAGGCTATCCTGCAATCGTGTGACATCTTTTTCTATAACATCGGCCAGCGCCTGGGCATCGACCGCATTTCTTACTATGCGAAAAAATTAAGTCTCGGCCACAAGACTGGAATCGACCTTCCTTCTGAAGAAGCCGGACTGGTTCCCAGCGAAGAATGGGCTGAGCGCGTGTTCCACCGCAAATGGTACGCGGGAGAAACTATTTCCGTGGCTATCGGACAGGGAGCAGTTACCGCCACGCCCTTGCAGTTGGCGCGATTGATTGGCGGAATTGCCATGGGCGGCGTTTTCAAGCAGCCGCACATGCTGAAGGGCCAAACAGAGGTGAGCGAGGAGCGTTTCCCGATTTCGGAGCCGACCGTGGAAAAGGTAACACAAGGGATGTACGGCGTGGTCAATGAGCCGGGCGGCTCGGGCGGGACGCTCAAGCTAGCGGGCATCGAATTCTGCGGAAAATCAGGTACGGCGCAGGTGATTGGCTACGGCACACGCGATCATGTTGGAAAGCAGAAAAAATTCGAGGACAACGCGTGGTTTGTTGGGTATGCGCCGCGCCGCAATCCCGAAATTGTTGTGGCGGTGCTGGTACAGGAGAGCGGAGAGCACGGTGGAACGGCATCAGGCCCAGTAGTACGCGATGTTATCAAGGCGTATTACGACAAGAAGGCCAGGGCGACCCAGGGTCAGTACACGGTCGATTATCAACGCATTGAGCTGGATAAAGATGGCGAGAAAGAATCCGCGCAGGGAAAAACGTCCGCGGTGAAGCAGGCTGGAACGGCTGCCATGGCTCCTGCGACTGTCGAGGCGGTTGAGAAAGTTAGTGTCAAGCCCAGTAGCGGGCCCAGTAGTGGGCATTGAGGTAAGTTCGAAGGAAATTCATGAGAGACGCGCCGGGAACACGAGATTACGACTGGTGGCTGATCGCGATACTGGCGGCGATATGCGCCGTAGGAGTGGTGGAGATTTATTCCGCCACGCACGGCAGCTCCCTTACCGGAATGCACCTCAAGCAACTGCGTTGGCTGGGTGTGGGATTGGTACTGATGTTTGCGCTTTCGCGCCTGGATTACCACCTGATTCTGGATCAAGCGTGGATACTGTATCTGGTAGGCCTTCTGGCGCTTACAGCGGTGTTGTTGTTTGGGCATACCCGATTCGGGGCCAAACGTTGGCTTCCGGTACTTGGAGAATTTCTTCAGGTGTCAGAATTGGTAAAATTGATTATAATCGTGGTATTGGCGCGCTTCTTCGCGGAGGTACAGGCGGAGAGGCTTTCCCTGCAGGATTTAATCAAGGCAGGGTTGATTGTCGGCATTCCGCTGGCATTGATATTAAAGCAGCCTGATTTGGGAACCGCGCTGGTACTGATGCCCATGCTGGTGGTGGGAGCATTTTTAGGCGGCTTGCAGTGGAAGCATGCGGCGGTTTTCGCTTTGATAGGTTTAGTGGTAATCGGAAGTGTGTTCTACCCGCCGGTGAGCCGGCACATCCTCAAGCCGTATCAGCGGGAACGGATTACTTCCTTCCTTCACCCGGAAGAAGACGCCAAGGGCGCCGGCTATCAGTTGCTACAATCGAAGATTGCCGTGGGCTCCGGAGGCTTCTGGGGAAAAGGGTTTGGCAATGGCAGCCAGAACCAGCTTGGGTATATTCCCGTGCGGTATTCCGATTTCATAATGTCTGCATGGGCGGAAGAGCAGGGATTCAAGGGAGTTCTGGTAGCTTTGGGCCTGTATATGGCGCTTCTGCTTCGTTTGGTGCAGAATGCTCAGCGTGCGAAGGATCGCGCTGGGATGTTTCTGGTCATGGGTGTTGCAGCCGCGCTAGGGTTCCATGTATTGGTAAATGTAGCGATGGTCATCGGTGCCATGCCTGTGACCGGCATCCCTTTGCCGCTGATGAGCTACGGGGGTTCAGCTACGTTGTTCGTATTTCTGGCGATTGGCCTGGTGATGAATGTCAGGCTTCGTCGGTTCGTGAACTAGCGTTCGCCAGATTTGTGGCGCCGGTGATTATGGCAAGCCGGGCCGAGAATTAAATAGAACTTGTTGTCTCCAGCGAGTCTGGAGACAAAGGTGAGGGCCAGTTTCAACAAAGTTGAAACTGGCAAGAATAAGGATCTTAAGAGAGTGACGACTGCATCGTCCGCCGTTCCCCCGGGAGTACTCCGGCAACGGACTAGTATCGACAGCTTGAGGAAAGAAATCGTTAACGCCCGCCGCACTGCGGCCCGCGCAATGATCGACCGTCAACCGGTTGGACCCTCCCGCTTCGAACGCCAAGCCACATCCGCAAAGATGTGCCCTCCAAGCGTCCCGGCCTTGCCGGGGCTGGCTCCGTGCTATCGGACCTCCGTCAGGCTGAAGCTTGCGGCGATGCGTCCCCCTAAGGAGTTTTCATGTCAAAAGAATTGGTTATATCCGCGTCCAGCCACGAACGGCGTGTCGCGATTCTCGAAGAAGGCCAGTTAGTCGAAATTTACATCGAACGGGAAAAAGAGTTCGCACTGGTCGGCAGCATTTACAAAGGCCGAGTCACCCGTGTTTTGCCTGGAATGCAATCGGCATTCGTTGATATCGGCCTGGATGGCGATGCGTTTCTATATGTTAGCGATGTATTCGAAAATCTGGAAGATTACGATCACGGCCACGCGCATGTGGAGCCGCAAGTTCAGCCGGTAGCGGCGCAGCGGCCTGCTGCCGCGGTGGAATTGCTGCCCGGCGAGACAATTTCCGGCGGATCGCACCAGGAAGCTGAGGGCCAGGCTCAACATGATGAGCACACCCCTGTAGAGAGTCAGCAGGAGCACGCGCTGGCGGATGATCACGGACTACAAACAGAAGTATCTGGCGAGGTTGGAGAATCCTCAGCGCATGAAATGCAAGCTGAGCCTGAAGAACGCCAGCCGGAATCAAACGCGTCCGCGCCCCAAAATTTTTCTCCGCATTACAATCCCACCAAGAATTACCCGCCACGCGCAGGAAATGATCGTGGAGGAAATTTTGGCAGGGGTGGAGACCGTGGAAACGACCGCGGTGATCGCGGGAACAGCGGGCAGTTCAACCGGCGCGGCGGGCGACGTCGCGGTGGACGTCCTGGTCCGGGAGGACGGAACCTGCCATCTTCGAAATATGCGTCACCCCAAGGCGGCGAGCGCGATTCAAGAGGTCCGAGCAGTCCGCGGAGCTTTGAACCGCGGCGTCCTGAGAATCACAGGCCGGCGGTGGCGGCAGCGGCCAGCGAGGTTGTTGACGAGCCGATTCTGCTTCCGGGCGAATCCCTGGCGAAATATCGCGGCAAGCCAGCGGCACCTGCACCGGCTCCGGTTGAGCGCGTAATCGCGCCAGAAATTGAGCAGGATGAACATGAAGCTCAACCACAAATCCGCGAGACTGTGGCTCCACGCATCGCGCCAAGCGTGGGGACGCCGCGCCGATTCTCCGGAAGTTTGCCGCACTGGGTCTTAGCTGATCCCGGGGCCGATGCCGGAACAGAAGCCTCGGGCGAGGTAGAGGCGACAACGGAGGAGCAAGCTCCTGAAGCGGCAAGCAATTCTGCTGGGGAATTGAGCGATTTCGAAGCGGTGGCGCTGTCCGCCCGGCTAGTGGAAGCCAAACACGAGGAGACTCAAGCGAAGGCGGAAGCTGACGCGGTAATAGGCGGCGCGGTTTTCGAGGAGGAAGAAGAAGAGGAAGGTGAGGAAGCCGTTGAATTGACGCAGCAGAGCAACGGCGAAGCTACCGCGCAGAGCGAGCTTTCCGCGGAAGACGCCGCGGATGTACAGGAACGCGCTTCAGTGCGATTTGCGGAAGCGCAAGCGGATGCGGCGCATGACGATGCCGAACATGCTTCTGCCGCGGGCACGCTAGAACTTCACAAGGAAGAAGAGGAAGACGGCGATTCCCCGGAAGAGCATGAAGAGCATCACGAAGAACCGGAGCATGGAGAGCACGGCGAAACGGTTGAGTCCGAGCTGCTGCAATCCTTTTCGAACGAGGCAAATGTTTCCGGCGCGGTAGTGGAAGAAGACACCATATTGCTGCCTGGCGAAACTCGTTCGCCTCGCTCCAGCACGCCTGGCGCACCGCGAGAAGAGTTTCCGCGCGAATCAGCACGCGTGGGCAGCAATCCGCGTTCACGCTTTCAACGGCCGCAACGAGGAGGCTTCAGCCGAGACCGTGGCGGACGCGGCGGGCGGCCCGACAGCAGAGGTGGACGACCAGATCGTGGCGGCCGCGATCGCGGCGGCAGGCCGGGACAACGTTTCGAACGCCGCCCTTCAGGGCCTGGGGGAGGTTCTGCGCCACAAAGACAGGATCGCGGCTATCGCGGTCACTCCGGACCGGCGCGACGTCCACAACTTATTTCTGAAATGTTGAAGGCGGGTCAGGACGTGGTGGTGCAAATCGCGAAGGAGCCTTTGGGCAAGAAGGGCGCACGGATCACCAGCCACGTTGCATTGCCCGGCCGCTTTTTGGTTTATATGCCGACGGTGCATCACACCGGGGTGTCACGCAAAATCGTATCCGCGGAAAATCGTTCGCGGCTGCGCCGCCTGGTAAGTGAAGCTGGAAATAATTATCCGGGAGGGTTTATCGTGCGGACCGCCGCCGGGGATGCTACCGACGACGAGATACGCGCGGACATCGACTTCCTGGGCAAAACCTGGAACGAAATTAAAGAACGCAGCGAAGAACGGAAGTCACCCGCGCTGCTGCACCGCGACCTGGACCTGGTGGAGCGCATGCTTCGCGATTATGTGAGCGACGACTTCACCGCCATCTGGATTGACAACGAGGAGGAATACGGCAAGGTGGTGGAATTTGTGAGCCGGTTCCAACCGAAGCTAGTGAATCGCGTGAAGTTGTATACCAAGGAACAGCCGATTTTTGAAGAGTTCGGCATACAGCACGAACTGGACAAGGCTTTACGGGCAAAGGTGTGGCTGAAGTCCGGCGGATACATCGTGATCAATCACACCGAAGCGCTGGTGGCGATTGATGTGAACACCGGAAAATTCGTGGGCAAGGGTTCTATCCGGCTGGAAGACACCATCGTCAAAACCAACATTGAAGCGGTGAAGGAAATTGTGCGGCAGATTCGGCTGCGCGATTTGGGCGGAATTATTGTGGTGGACTTCATCGACATGGAAGAACGCCGCAACCGCGACAAGGTGCTTTTCGCATTGCAACAAGCGCTGGACGAAGATAAAGCTCCGTCAAAGGCGCTATCGTTCAACGAGTTTGGGCTGGTGTGCATCACGCGCAAACGCACCAAGCAGGCGCTGGAACGCGTGCTTTGCCAGTCGTGCCCATCGTGCTCGGGATCGGGCATGGTGAAATCGATTCCAACGCTGTGCTACGAAATTCAGGCGGAAGCGCGCAAGATGGCGGTTGCCGGTCACGAAGGACCGAATCTGACGCTTCGCGTACACCCGGAAATTGCGAAAGCGCTGAAGACGCGGGAGTCGATGTTGATCGATGAACTGGAGCAGACCGCGCACAAGCACATTATTATTCAGTCGGACGCTACGCTGCATTGGGAGCAGTACGACATCTATTAGCTCCCTCTGATTCGCAAGAAAGGCCCGAGCGCAAAATGCGCTCGGGCCTTTCTTCATATACAAGACTAAAAATCTGTTCTCTCGCCCGAAGTCCCTGCGCTCTTTGCCCGCCTACCTTGCAATGGTCAAAGAACATTAGAGTATTGCGGATTAGTCGATATCGACCTCGAGGCCGCCGACTATGCCAACCACAAAATTGTAGATGGCTGCCGTGATCGCAGCGATGATGCCGCCAAAAATGCCGTAGACCAGCGGTAAAGCAATGATGGCCCCCATCCCGAAGAACATTCGGAACACGCCTGCTTGGCCGGGGGGCGCAATAGCTCCTCCCAGCATGGAGACCAGCCCAAAAATCACTCCAAAGATTAGGCCCATGAACCCGTACAAAGCCAACCCCACTTTGAACGCCGACCCAGGGCCGATCCGTTTGACAGTTGCCATGAAGCCTCCTCGGCTAAATCGACGGGATAGTAACAGAACATTCAAGCAGCCACTAGATAAATCCCTGGCCGCTTGTTTTCCCGGGTCACCAGTCGCACATTTCCCTTGTGTTATGATTTCGCCATGACTGCGCGCATTCTCGACGGAAGCAAAATTCGCGATCAGATTTTTGCCGAATTAAAAGATGAAATTGCGCTACTTACCGGCGAAGGCATCCGCCCGGGACTGTCTGCCATTCTGGTTGGCTCCGATCCTGCCTCGCAACTTTATGTGAAAAGCAAAATTACCGCGTGCGAACAGCTGGGCCTGAGAAGTTGGATGCACACTCCGGTGGATTCTGTCACCACGAATGAACTTTTAAGTCTGGTGAACGAATTGAACCGGGACAACAATGTGGACGGAATTCTGATCCAGTTGCCGCTTCCCAAACAGGTGGACACCAAACGCGTGCTGGAAGCCGTGGACCCGGCGAAAGATGTGGATGGGTTTCACCCGGTAAACCTGGGCGCGCTGGTCAGCGGGCGTCCGGGACTGGTGGCGTGCACTCCAGCGGGTTGCATGGAAATTTTGCGGCGAAATAGCGTGCAGATCGAAGGGGCGAATGCCGCGGTGTTGGGCCGCAGCGACATTGTGGGCAAGCCCATGGCGCTGCTGCTGATGCATGGCAACGCCACGGTCACGATATGCCACTCGAAGACGCGCGAGATTGCTGATGTTCTGCGGCGCGCGGACATTATTGTGGCAGCGATGGGCCGCGCGGGATATGTACAAGCCGAATGGATCAAGCCGGGCGCCGCGGTCATCGACGTGGGGACGAATCGCGTGACGGATGCGGGAGAAGCGGCGAAATTATTCAAAAATTTTCCGGAGCGCATGGAAAAATTCCGCGCAAAAGGCAATGCGCTGGTTGGCGACGTGCATCCGGACGCGATAAATACGGCTGGCGCGCTGACACCGGTTCCTGGCGGCGTGGGGCCGATGACCATCACCATGTTGATGAGCAACACGGTGAAGGCGGCTCGCCTCCGGCGCGGTAAAACGTCAAAGGAACCAGCGGCAACAGCGAGGTAGGAGGAGCATGCTGCGCATCGGCCTGACCGGAGGAATTGCCAGCGGCAAGAGCGCCGTTGCGGCGATGCTGCGCGAGCTTGGTTTCCGCGTGCTTGATGCCGATTCTCTGGCGCACAAGCTGATGGAGCCGGGCAATCCCGCGCATGATGAAATTTTGGCGGAATTCGGCGCGTCCCTCGCCGATAAGGCTGGCCGCATCGATCGCGCGCAACTTGCGGCGATTGTTTTCGCCGAACGTGCCAAGCTGGATCGCCTGAACGCCATTGTGCACCCGAGCGTTGTAGAAGCGCTGTTTCATCAATTAGACGAGTGGGAGCGCAACGGGGTGCGTGATGCTTCATTTGTGGAAGCGGCGCTGATCGTGGAAGCGGGCATTCACAAAAAGCTGGATGGGCTGGTGGTCTGTTGGTGCACGCCGGAGCAGCAACTGCGAAGATTAATTGCGCGGGGTATGAGCGAAGGGGACGCGCGGCGACGTATCGATTCGCAACTTACGTTGAAAGAAAAACTTCGACATGCTACGTACTCCATTGACTGTTCGCAAGCGATGGAGGTAACCAGGCAACAGGTTGCCGCGCTGGCGTCGCGCCTTCGGCGCGCGACAGTGGGTCCCGCAGCGACTTGAAGACAATTTTTCCTATACTATTCAGATTAGAGCGAATGAAGCAGGAGGGATATTACGATGAGCGCACAGCAATCGTTTCATGGCGGACGGTTGATCCTCGCAGCGGCGGTGTTGATCCTCGGGGCGTATTGGGTGGGGGCGCGCTATGGACAGCGCCAGCCCGTGCACGTGCAGGCGTTGCCCTTGGAAACTGGGTCTTCGGCGGCGTCGCGTCGCGATGTAGGCCTTACTGACGAAGAGACCATCAATGTTCGCATTTACCGGCAAGCTGCGCCCGCGGTAGCGAATGTTCTTACAAAAAATACGGAATACGACTTTTTCATGGACCCCGTACCGGTGGAAGGCGCGGGCTCTGGTTTTGTGATCGATCCAGACGGCTACATTCTGACCAATAATCACGTGGTGCAGGACGCGCAGTCCATTGAAGTGGTTCTGGGAGATAAATCGCGCTACGCGGCGAAATTGATCGGCGCAGACCCGCGAAATGATGTAGCCATGATTAAGGTTGATACCAAGGGAAAGAAGTTAATCGCGCTACCGCTCGGTGACTCGGAGGCGTTGCAAGTTGGACAGAAAGTAATCGCAATTGGCAACCCTTTCGGTTTTGCGTCGACGCTGACGACCGGCGTGGTAAGCGCGCTGGGGCGCACGGTGCAGACCAGCCAGACTACTTATATCGATGAAGCCATTCAAACGGACGCAGCCATCAATCGCGGTAATTCAGGCGGCCCGCTGATCAATTCGCACGGTGAAGTGATCGGAATCAATTCGGCAATTTATACGCCGAGTGGAACAACTGCCGGGATTGGATTTGCGATCCCCATTAATACCGCAAAATCCATTGCTCACGATTTGCGAACCGAAGGCCGAGTACACCGCGCGTATCTGGGAGTGGAAACAATTCCTATTTCTGGGTGGCTTGGTGAAGCGCTGGATCTGCCGGTGCAAGAGGGGCTGCTTGTGGAGGCGGTAACCAAGGGCGGACCGGCCGCGATAGCAGGCATTCGCGGCGGCGATCGCGCGGCTCAAGCGGGAATGCGTCGCATTATGATCGGCGGAGACGTGATTGTGGCCATTGACGGCAAACCAGTGGCCAATCAATTTGATGTGAACATTTTTCTAAACCACAAAAAGCCGGGAGAGTCCTCGACCGTAACGGTTTATCGCGGCGGCAAAAAACTGGATGTCCCGGTGAAGTTGGGAGAACGCAGCGGCATTTAAACCGCTGCGTGGGCGGATTTACTTTCCAAACTCCTGACGATATTTTTCGCGCTGGGCTTCGGGCAGCGTAAACCAACCTTCGGCGATGTCACGGAGCCTTTCCAGTTCGCGCTGCATTTCGGCGTGTTTAGCTTCCATGGCGTCGGCGCTGGCGTCGAGCGGCACAAAAATCGGCGACGAGAAAATAATTACGGCGCGCGAAAAAAGCTTTGGCAAGAGAAAATGGTCCCAGGTTTTTTCGAAAGTCTTGCCGCGCTCGACGCCAATGTGAAAAACCATAATTGGGCAACCGGTTTTTCGTGCGAGCATCACCGGGCCGGGCTTGGCCACATATCGCGGGCCGCGGGGGCCATCGATGGTAAAAGCGCAATCGAGGCCTTGCGCGAGGCGCTGAGCCATTACCGCCAAGCCACGCAAGCCACCACGTGAAGAGCTTCCCTGCGCGGTGCCAAAACCCAGGCGCTCGATCACCTTGCGCGTCCATTGACCATCGAACGCAGTGGTATTCATAACCACGATTCCGCGGTTTCGCGCCCACCAGGCTATAGGGATGATGACGCGATGCCAAAACGCCCAGATTATGCGATTTCCGAAACTGTATGTCCGTTCGGCGCGTTCGCTCCCAAGGATTTCAAATCGCAGCGTCGGCCCTAGAACACGTATAACCGTATAAACGGCAGCGGCGATGACAGGAATTTGTATTCGACGCGACCACGGCAGCTTCGGCAGGCGAACATCATAATGCGCACCCACCTGCTGACGATCGTCTTGTTGCTCGTGATGAACTGCTTCGGTCATCGTCGTATAGTATAGGAGAATCTCTCAGCCAATATGGTCCACAGATGATGCCGCTTCGCCACACATCGGGCAATTTACTCCCAGAGTTTAGCGCCGTTGCAGTGGTGCTTTGCTGCAGCCTGTTTCTGGCCGGTAACGCGATTGCCGATGATTCTCCGAAAGATACTATCGGAGCCATTGAGGGGACGGCGATTCAAGTGTCTGGGCCGATGACCATCGACGTAATTGCCGGCCAGACGAAAACTATATTGCGCAGTGGAAGCGAAGTGCATGTTAAATCTGGTTCAGCGCGGATCAACTTAATTGAGGGAGGCAATATTGTTATTTGTGGCCCCGCCCACTTCTCGATTTTGAAATCCGGCGGTGCAATCACGGTTGCTCTGGATAGCGGCACAATCCGTGCGCACATCAACAGCGAGCCGGCGTTGACAATTTACACGCCGCAGATTCAAGCGAAACCCATTCCCGTGGGCGAAGGCATGGAGGATATTTTTGTTGGGCTCGATTCAACGGGAAGCATGTGTCTGCGAGCCAGCCGGGGAGCCGTGCGACTCGAACAACAGCTGACCGGCCAGAGCATTATCGTGCCGCAAGGCGGAGAGATATTGCTGAATAACGGGCAATTGGAAGGACTGCGAAACACAGTTGGCCGATGCATTTGCGAATTCATGCACCCTGATGCACAGCGGCCGGAGTTCAGTAGACTGGCGACAGAAGAGGAAGTGCGCACCACCGAAGCAGAAACAAAAAAGAGTGAACCGGTTAAGCCACCGGAGGAAAAACAAGAACCTGTCTATCAAGTATTCATGCCGCCGCTGCGTTTTGATGCTTCGGCAAAAATACAGCCGGAACCCGATCCGCGAATGATCTTGCTGGTGCGCCGGATCCGCGTGCGGCCGACGCTGATCTTTCAGGGCCACGTCGAAGGCGAAGCAGTTGCGGTACATGCGGCCCAGTCAGTGCCTGCGCCTGGCGTTGCACAACAATCCAAGCCCGTTGCGGCCGCCACGCCAGCCAAAAATCCCCCCGACTCGCTGGCGAGCCGGGTCCGCAAATTCTTCCACGGCTTGTGGAGTTCTCCGTCTTAATCTTCCAACGAATACTTATTTGGTAAATAAGATTTCAAAATATCACTTTACCCTTTCGAATTGGCTAGTGGTTTATGTGCTCTCTTTTTTGCAGTCGTGATAGCTTTAAACCAACACCGGGCTCGCGGTCGGAGTGCGCGCGAGCTACCATATCGGAGACTTCAAATGAAGCCTGTTCCAGCCTGTCTTCGTTTTCGCAGGTCCGGTGTCGTTACTTTCCTTAGCTATTATGTATTGGCGCTGGCCGGCTGCGGAGGTGGCAGTGGACCGGCCCCGGATACGATTCCGCCAACGGTTCCGAGCAATTTAGCTGCGACGGCAGCTTCCAGCACGCAGATTAATCTTACGTGGACGGCGTCGACAGATGATGTCGCGGTGACCGGATACAAAGTGGAGCGCTGCCAAGGCGCGAGTTGCACAAGCTTTGCGCAAATTGCCGCGCCGACTGGCACCACCTTCAACGACACGGGGCTGACCGCGTCTACTTCGTATTCCTACCGGGTACGGGCGGCTGATGCAGCCGGCAACGTCAGCGCTTCGTCCACGGTGGCGACGGCCACTACTCCGGCTCTTACTGTTGCGGTATCACTAAGTCCGAAGCGCGGTGGATTGACGGTCGGACAACCGTTGACGTTAACCGCTACCTTGACCAACGACACGCAGGTAACCTGGTCCACTTCTAGTGGCGGCTCGCTTACCGGGCAAACGAATACCACGACATCTTTTTCAGCGGCAGCCGCCGGAGTGTACACAATCACGGCGACCAGCGTGGCGGATACGAGCAAAAGCGCTACGGTGAGCGTGGGAGTAACGGATTTGACGGGAGTTTTTACGTATCACAACGATCTCTATCGCGACGGCGCAAACACCAAGGAATACGCGTTAACCACGGCGAATGTAAACACCGCAATGTTCGGCAAGATGTTTTCTTGCGCGGTTGACGGCGCAATTTACGCGCAGCCGTTGTGGGTCGCCAACGTCACCATCGGAAGCGTGAAGCACAACGTCATCATTGTTGCGACGCAACACGACAGTGTGTATGCGTTCGACGCTGACGCAAGTCCATGCGTGACGTTGTGGCGTTTCAGTATGCTCGATGGTGCGCATGGCGGTACTACGGGAGAAGTTCCAGTTCCGTCGCCACACACCTCCATGTTAATTGGAAGCGGTTACGGTGATATTGAAGCGGAGGTGGGGATTACCGGCACCCCTGCCATCGACGCGGTTACGAACACTATCTACGTGGTTAGCAAATCCGTGATTCCGTCTGGTACTCCGACGTTCTTTCAACGCCTTCACGCGCTGGACCTTACTACTGGCGCCGAAAAATTGAATGGCAACAAGCCGGTGCTAATTACGGCCACTGTGCCTGGGGACGGCGATGGCTCGTCGGGTGGAAACGTGCCGTTCAATGCGCAAACGGAACATCAGCGTGCTGGCTTGGCACTCGTGAACGGAATCGTCTACGTTGCGTGGGCTTCCCATGAGGATACGAATCCGTATCACGGGTGGGTTATCGGCTATCGGGCCTCCGACCTGACGCAAGTTACAGCATTAAATACAACGCCAAAAGCCATCGGGACAATCACTTATTCACGCGGGGGAATTTGGATGGGAGGCGGCGCGCTGGCCGCTGACGTCAGCAACAACATTTACTTCACGACCGGCAACGGCACGTGGGACGGCATCACTAACTTCAGCGATAGCTTTGTGCGGCTGAGAACCTCAGGGGGCCTGAGTGTAACGGACTGGTTTACTCCGAGCAATCAGGCGACACTCGATTTGTATGACACGGACCTGGGCTCGGGCGGTGCGGTCCTAGCGGATCTGCCTGCGGCTCCAACATCGCAAGTCGTTATTGGTGGCGGGAAAGAAGGACGGATTTATCTGCTGAATCGCGGCAGCATGGGACATCTAACCAGCGGCGACAGTGGAGTGTTGCAAAGTTTTCCTGCGAGCAATGGGATATTTGCCACGCCAGCGTTCTGGCAAAATAAGATTTATTTCGCCGCCGCGACCGACACATTGAAACTATTTACGTTGGATCCAACACTGGGACGGTTTATACCGCTCGTTGGCCCATCGGCCACTTCCCAGTCCGTCAATTCGTTTGGCTTTCCCGGCGCGACGCCTTCCGTCTCCGCGGCGGGAGCCAGCAACGGAATTGTGTGGGCTCTCGATAACAGCCAATACTGCACCCAACCATCTACCGCCGGATGCGGCCCGGCGGTGCTCCACGCTTATGACGCGACCAATTTGATGATCGAACTGTGGAACAGCGCGCAAGCCCCGGCAAACCGAGACAAAGCCGGAAACGCGGTGAAATTTACGGTACCCACCGTGGCTAATGGCAAGGTGTACGTGGGAACGCGCGGCGCCGATACGGTAAACAGCGGAGTCGGTGAATTGGACGTATACGGATTGCTGCCAAACTAGTGTCGGCCAGGTCGGCGAAACGAACTGGTTAGGAATAGGGAAAAAACGGCTACATACCCTCGTAATTTGGACCGCCGCCGCCTTCGGGAACGACCCAGTTGATGATTTGGTAGGGATCGTTGATATCGCAAGTTTTGCAATGAACGCAATTCGCAGCGTTAATTTTTAGCCGGACCCCGCCGTTTGTTTCTTTCACAATTTCATACACCGCCGCTGGACAGAAGTATTGGCAGGGATTGCCGTATTCCTCGACACACTTGGTGGCGCAAACATTCAGATCGCTCACGACCAGATGGCACGGCTGATCCTCTTCGTGGCGAGTGCCGGAGTGATAGACGTCGGTGAGGCGGTCGAAGGTCAGCTTGCCATCACCCTTGAAACGCTCCGGGGCGGGCCTCCCATCGATTTTCTTGTAGGCTTCGAAGTCGGCGTGCGAGCGCATCGGATCGATCAGGCCGCGGCCGCCGGTGACGAACTGCAAGCCGGCATGGACAAAGCCTCGCAACATTCCGTGCTGGAAGGACTGATGAAAATTGCGCACTTGCCACAACTCTTTTTTTATATAGCTTTGGTCGATTTTTTGCGGGAACGCGCTCAACATTTTTGCGGAGGTGTCACCAGCCTTAAGCGCTTCGAAAATAGTTTCAGCCGCGAGCATACCGCTTTTCATCGCCAGGTGAATGCCCTTGAGGCGCTGTGAATCCAAGAAACTGCCGGAATCGCCGATGATCAATCCGCCGTCCACATAGTTTCGCGGCATGGAGTACCAGCCGCCATAGGGTAGAGATTTTGCGCCGTAGCGGACCAACTTTCCGCCATCGAGAATTTGTTTGACGTAAGGATGTGTCTTCCAGATTTGAAATGCGGCGTGAGGATCGAATTGCGGGTCCGCGAAATCCAGCGCAAGCACCATTCCGATGGAAACGCGATTATTGGAGAGGCCGTAAATCCAGCCGCCGCCGTACATATCCATGGGCACGGGCCAGCCCAACGTGTGCGCGACAAAGCCTGGTGCAATTCGTCCTGGCTGCACTTCCCATAACTCTTTGATGCCGATGCCATAGCTTTGCGGATTGATGTTGTCGAGTTTATTCCGTTGGACAAGTTGCTTGGTCAACGAGCCGCGCGAGCCTTCAGCCAAAACAGTCACTTTAGCGCGCAACTCGTATCCCGGAGTGAAATTTGCTTTCGGTTTGCCGTGCTTGTCGACGCCTTTGTCTTCGGTGATTACGCCGGCTATTCCATCGCGTTCGTAAATCAATGAAGCGCCGCCAAATTCCTTAAAGAGATTGACGCCCGCGGCTTCAACGCGCTCGCCCATCCACTTCACAATTTTGTTGAGCGAGACCACGTAATTGCCAGCGTTTTGAAAGGGGGGAGGAGTTATCGGAGCGCGAAACGAGGAGCCTTCAGTGAATAGCAGCGCCGCGGAATCGGTCACACGCGTGTCCAACGGCGCGGTTTTTTCAAAGTCGGGGACGAGTTCGGCGAGCGCTTTGGGATTCATGATCGCACCGGAAAGCTGGTGCGCGCCTACTTCGCGACCTTTTTCCAGGACGTAAATATTTTCCGCGGATAATTCGGGTTTCGCGGCGGAATCATTGTGTTTTTTGATGAGGTTTGCCAAGTGCAGTGCGCAGGAAAGGCCGGCTGGCCCAGCGCCAACTATCAATACGTCCGCGTCGAGTTGTTCGCGTTGTGTCACGGCCAAGTTATTCTAGCAAACGCAGGTGAAAACAGCAGGAGCGCGGTGTAAGGTTACTTACTCAAAAACCTACGCGCTCTTCGCTTTTTCCAGCGCGGCGGTGAGGGCGGGCATAATTTCGAAGATATCGCCAACCACGCCGTAGTCGGCAATTTCGAATATGGGAGCGTTGGCGTCTTTATTGATTGCCACAATGGTGCGAGCGCCTTTCATTCCCACAACGTGCTGGATGGCTCCGCTGATTCCTAGGGCCAAATAGAGTTTGGGCGAAACGGTTTGGCCAGAACTACCGATCTGGCGTTCCATGGGGAGCCATCCTTCGTCGCAGATGGGGCGCGATGCGGCAAGTTCGCCGCCGATGGCCTTGGCCACAGCTTCGGCTTGGGCGATATTTTCCGGCGCTTTGATGCCGCGTCCGACCGAAACAATGATGGGAGCCTGGGTGAGGTCAACAGACGATTTGGCTTCCTTGAATAATTCGAGCGGCTTGGTGCGAATTTGCTCGGCTTTCAGATCCACTGCGAACGCCTTGATCGATGCTTTGCCAGACGGGTTTGCGGTGAGCAAATCCGCGCGAAATGCGCCGGACTGAAACGAAGCGAACCACGGCGCCTCGCCGGAAAAGGTGACGTCTGCAACGGTCTTTCCTTGGAACATCTGGCGAACAAATATCAATTTGCCGCCTTCGTGGCGGTAGTCGATGCAGTCACCAATCGTGCCTTTACCAAGCTGCGCGGCCAGTTTTGGCGCAAAGTCACGCACCTGATAGGTGTGAGGAAATAGAACCAAGTCAGGCTTCGCGGAAGCGACGACCTGCTTTAACGCCACGCAATATCCATCGGGAGTGTAGGCTTCGAGCAGATTGTGTTCGACGACCAGGACCTCGCTCAGATTTTTTGCGGCAATTTCTTCGGCAAGATTGGAAATGTTTTTGCCAATTACCACTGCGGTGACGGCGCTGCCCGTTTCCTTGGCTATTTTTTCCGCGGCTGCCAACGTCTCAAAGCTCGCGTTATTCCACTTTCCTTGGCGCTGTTCGGTGATAACCAGGATTTTCATTTTGCCTCTAAGCCGGAGCTAGATCACCCGTGCTTCGAACTTCAACTTCTCAACCAGCTTGGCCGCGATTTCCTGGGGTGTTCCGGTGAAATACTCGGTTTTCTTGGTTTTTACGGGCACATAAATTTTTTCAATTTTCTGCGTCGGGGCGGTTGTCACTCCAAGCGATTCACGAGCGATGGTGGAAATTTCCTTTTTCTTTGCGCCCATGATGCCTTTCAAGGTGGCGTATCGCACTTTATTGATTCCCGATTGAATGGAAAGAACCGCCGGGAGCGGACACTCGATCCACTGAAACCAGCCTGCTTCCAATTCGCGTTTCAATTTCATTTTTCCATCGGAAACATCAATCTGCATGATGAGGGTGGCGTGCGGCAAATCCAGCAGGCCCGCGAGGAGCACGCCGGTCTGGCCGAATCCGTGGTCGTCGCTCTGCAGCCCGGTGAGAACCAAATCGGCTTTTTCTTTTTCCAGCGCCGCCGCGATGGACTTCGCAGCGCCTAGTGGGTCGAGTTGCGCAAAATTATCATCGGCGATGTGGATACCGCGATCCGCACCTTTTGCTAATGCTTCCTTGATGGTTTGCTTTACGCGCTCCGGCCCCATGGAAAGAGCGACCACTTCGCCACCGTGTTTTTCCTTGAGGCGCAACGCTTCTTCCAGGGCGTAGCTGTCCGGCTCGTTCATTTCAAAGCCAATGTCGGTTTCCTTGATCCAATTGCCGCTGATGGTAAGGGGAGCGTCTTTTGCGGGAACCTGTTTAACGCAAACAATTATTTTCAAGGGATTGGCCCTTCTATTTATGAATTCCCACTCTGCATTTAGATTTCGAGGCTAATTTTTCCGGCGTTATCCTGTCCAGCGCTTGAAGATCAGCGCCGCATTGGTTCCACCAAATCCAAACGAATTGGAAAGAGCGTACTCCACGGATGCTTTACGGGCGACGTTTGGCACGTAATCCAAATCGCACTCCGGGTCCGGTGTCTCCAGATTGATTGTCGGCGGAAGAATCTGATCGCGCAGCGCCAGCACGCTGATGCCGGCTTCCAATCCGCCGGCGCCGCCGAGCAAATGGCCAGTCATCGATTTCGTCGAGCTTATGGGAATGTGCATGGCGCGATCGCCGAAAGCCCGCTTCAACGCGCGGGTTTCAATCACATCGCCCAGGGGCGTCGAGGTTCCGTGAGCATTTACATAGCTGATGTCAGCGGGCGTCAGCTTGGCGTCCTTCATGGCCGCGCGCATAACGCGAAACGCGCCATCGCCATTCTCCGCCGGCTGCGTAATGTGATACGCATCGCCCGACATTCCATATCCGACAATTTCCGCGAGTATCGGAGCGTTGCGTTTCTGGGCGTGTTCCAAGGACTCTAAAATTAGAATGCCGGCGCCTTCGCCAACTACGAAACCGTCTCTACCAGAGTCGAAGGGGCGGCTGGCATGAGCGGGGTCGTTGTTTCTCGTGGAAAGCGCTTTCATGGAGGCAAATCCGCCGACGCCCATCGGAGTAATCGTAGCTTCGGTTCCGCCGCAGATCATGACCTCGGCGGCGCCGCGATCGATAATTTTAAAGGAATCGCCAATGGCATGCGCCGACGCGGAACACGCCGTGGCGGTAGCGGAATTTGGTCCGCGCGCGCCATAGCGAATGGAAATGTGACCGGACGCCAGATTCACGATTGCGGAAGGAATAAAGAAAGGAGAAATTCTGCCGGGGCCGCCTTGCATCAGCTTGATGTGTTCGCGTTCGATGATGTCGAACCCGCCGATGCCGGAGGAAACGTAAACGCCAACTTCGTCAAGGTCGGAGTGTTCGGGTTTCCACTCCGCCATTTTCACCGCGAAGTCCGCGCCAGCGAGAGCGATCTGGATAAATCGCCCCATTTTTTTGAGTTCTTTTTTTTCAATCCATCGGAAGGGATCGAAATTTTTCACTTCGCCGGCGATTTTGCAGTCAAATCCCGTGGTATCAAAATGCGTGATCATGCCCACGCCGCTTTGACCGGCCACGAGGTTTTTCCAGCTTTCCTCGGTGCCGATACCCAGCGCGCAAACCAGTCCAACGCCTGTAACAACAACCCGGCGAGTCAATTCCCTATTGCTCCCCTGACGCGGTGTGCCGTGGGCTATTTGCTTCCCTTGGCGTGCTTTTCGATGTAATCGACGGCATCCTTCACCGTGGCCATTTTTTCGGCGTCTTCGTCCGGCACTTCGATGCCGAACGCTTCTTCGAATGCCATCACTAATTCCACCTGGTCGAGCGAATCCGCTCCAAGGTCATCCACAAAGGAAGCGGTTGGCGTAACTTCAGCTTCATCCACGCCCAACTGCTCGACGATAATTTGCTTAACGCGTTCTTCCACGCTGGCCATTCATTTCCTCCGCGATTTGCTATCGCATTGTGCTAGATAAACTTTTAATCGGAACCACCGGGTGCAGGCTCACCCACCCTGTTCATTGAGAATGCTTTTCAGGCAGCCTGTTCATTCTAGTCACGCGCTCAGGCAAGGTCAACTTTGCCGGAAGCACGGCTGAATAAGATGCCAATTTCCTCATGCCAGGTACAATCCGCCGTTTACGTCTAAAACGTGACCGGTAATATACCCTGCTTCATCGCTTGCGAGAAAGACAATTGCGGCCGCAACCTCGCGCGGTGTTCCCATACGCGCGAGAGGAATTCGCGTTTTCATGTCTTCTTTCACCTTATCGGGAAGCGCTTCGGTCATAGGCGTGTCGATAAATCCAGGCGCCACGGCGTTGACGGTAACATTTCGTGAAGCGATTTCCATGGCGATGGCTTTTGTCAATCCGATCAGGCCCGCTTTCGCGGCGACATAGTTGGCCTGGCCGGCATTGCCCATCTGCGCTACGACGGAAGTAATGTTGATGATCCGTCCGGAGCGCGCGCGCATCATGGTGGAAAGCGCTTGCTGAATGCAAAGATGCGCGCCGGTTAAGTTGGTGCGCAGTACTGCGTCCCAATCCTCCAGCTTCATGCGCACCGCCAGACCGTCGCGCGTAATGCCGGCGTTGTTCACCAAAATATCCAGCCGCCCAAATTTGTCGAGCACTTGCTTGAAACCGTGCTTCACTTGCTCGGCATCGGCGACATCCATTTTCACGGCAAGGCCTTCGCCTCCCGCTTCGGTAATCTCCGCAAGGAGCGACGCGAGTTTCTCTTCATTGCGCGCGGCGAGTGCAACTTTCGCTCCCGCCGCTGCGAGTGCCAAAGCGGTATCGCGGCCAATGCCCTGGGATGCGCCGGTAACGATCGCCACTTTGCCCTGCAAACTGAATATGGCCAACGATTGCTCCCTTACGCTGCGTCGGTACGCGCTGCGGCTATTTTTTCAATGGTAGCCGCAAGGCTCTTTTCGTCTTCCACATTCAGCGTGGTCACCGAGCGTTCAATCTGCCGCAACAGTCCGGAAAGAACTTTGCCCGGCCCCATTTCCACAAAAGTGTTTACGCCTTCATCGATCAACATGCGCACCGATTCTTCCCAACGTACGGGCATGGTTACTTGTCGAACCAGCGCTTCGCGGGCCGCTTCGCCGCTCTCGATGGTGTCGGCGTCCACGTTGGTGACCAACGGGACGCGCAGAGCGGAGAATTCAACCTTTTTCAGATCGCGTTCAAGCCTTTCCTGCGCGGGCATCATCAACGCACAATGAAACGGTGCGGAAACAGGGAGAATCACGGCGCGCTTGGCGCCCTGCTGTGAAGCAATCTCCACGGCGCGTTTTATTGCTCCGGCATGTCCGGAAATCACGGTCTGCTCCGGTGAATTCAAATTGGCCGGCGAGCAAATTTCTTTTTCCGCAGCCCGTTTACAAATATCGATAACCACGGCAGGCGATAAGCCCATAATCGCGGCCATCGCTCCGACGCCAGCGGGAACGGCTTCCTGCATATATTTGCCGCGATTGCGCACCAGCTTGACCGCGTCGGCAAACTTCAGCGAGGCGGCGGCCACCAGCGCGGAATATTCGCCCAGGCTGTGGCCTGCGACGTATTCAGGTTTGAGCCCTTTTTCTGCGAGTAAGCGATAAATCGCCACGGAAACGGAAAGAATCGCCGGCTGGGTGTTAGCTGTAAGCTTTAACTCTTCTTCCGTACCGGAAAAACACATTTCAGAGATAGAAAATCCCAGCGCGTCGTCGGCTTCATCAAATACAGCGCGAGCGACCGGATACTTTTCCGCTAATTCTTTTCCCATGCCCGGGTATTGCGATGCCTGTCCCGGAAATACAAATGCTACTTTACCCATAATTCTCTTCTCTTCTGGTCTTAAGCGTTTCCGCCGGCCAGCAAGAGCTCCTCTTCGATTTTTTCATTCATGCGCGCGCGCGCCAGTCCCGCGGCAACGCGGATCGCGTTTTTGATAGCGTTGGCGTTCGAACGGCCGTGTGCGATTACGCTGACGCCACGCAACCCCAGCAGCGGCGCGCCGCCGTACTCAGTGTAGTCAATGGTCTGTTTCAAACCTTTATATGCGTTACGCGAAAACAAATAACCCACCTGGGAAGAAAGCGAACTCTTAATCGATTTCTTCAACAATCCAAAAATTTCAAGGGCCAGCCCTTCGCAAATTTTCAAAGCGATGTTTCCCACAAAACCGTCGCAGACGATCACATCGACTTTTCCGCTAAACAAGTCGCCACCTTCCACGTTTCCCACGAAATGGACGGGGAGCTTTTTCAGCTTTTCATAAACCGCGCGGGTCAATTCATTACCTTTGATCTCTTCTTCTCCCACCGATAGCAATCCTATGCGCGGCTTTTTGCTTCCAAACGTTGCCCGGTAATAAATTTCACCCATTACCGCAAACTGCACCAGATGTTCGGGCTTCGAATCAACGTTCGCGCCTACATCGAGTAATACGGATACACCGCCCTTGGCGTTCGGGAATGGCGCGGCCAGCGCCATTCGATCCACGCTCTCGAGCGTACCCAGCAAAAATTTCGCCACCGTCATGGCTGCTCCGGTGTTCCCCGCGGTAACCATTCCATCCGCTTTTACCTCGCGAACCAGGCGGGCCGCCACATGCATGGAGCTGTCTTTTTTTCTGCGGAAGGCCTGCGCCGGATGATCCTGCATTCCGATGACTTCGCTGGCCGGAACCATTTCTATCCGCAGATTTTCAATGTCGTGTTTAGCAAGCTCGGTACGTAATAGATTCGGCTGCCCCACCAGCAATACCCGGACGTCGTGTTCTCGCGCGGCTAGAACGCTGCCTTCCACCTCGGGACGGGGGGCGTTATCTCCGCCCATGGCGTCAACGGCGATTGTGATCATTGGATTTGTCCGCAGGAAGGACGAAATACGATCCCTTTATAACGCGACCGTTAAGCAGTACTAAGCCGATTCTTGTGCAGCTTTGCCTTTATAGTATCCACAGTTCGGGCAAATGCGGTGCGGCTGCTTCACTTCATGACAGTTTGGACACTTCGCCATGGGTGGCTTCACGAGGAAATCGTGCGCACGCCGAGTACTGGTACGTTTTTTTGAATGCCTTCGTTTCGGGTTAGGCACAGTAATACTCCTCTTTGCCGCCTCGGGTTGCGCTATTTCTAGCGGCACACCAAGGTCGGATGGTATCGGGCTTCGCCCGGGAAAACTATTGTTTTTTCAGCCAATCCTGCTTGAGACGCGCGAGCGGGGCCAGGCGCTGATCCAGCGCGTGAGTCTCACAGCGGCACTCTTCGTGGTTCAGGTTAGCTCCGCAGTTCGCGCACAAGCCGCGGCATTCGCTCTGGCAGATGACCTTTACGGGCAACTCCAAAAGCACCTGTTCCTTAAGCACGTCCGCCAAAAAGAGGCCATCCCCCAGGAAAAACCCAATCTCGGTATCGTCGTCGCGCAAACGGTCTTCTTTGGGCTTCTCATCCTTGGGCACCGGCGCGTACATCAAATCGAAGTCGCGCTGCACCTCTTCGGTGACCGGTTCCAGGCAGCGCGCACAGACCAATTCGACCTTGGTGCGGAGGCTTCCCTCGATGCGGATGTTCCCTTCCAGCAATTCCGCCGTCGCGTTTACTTCCATTGGAGCAATTTGCTTGATCTCCGAGGAATGGTAATCGATGGCCCCCGGAGCATAGTTCTTCCGTATAGGCAACTTGCGGATGGCAAGGTCCTTAACGTCAAGGAACATGTCTTCAGCGCCTCCGGCGCGTACGCTCATACTTTAACATTATTGAGTGGCGCGCCTATCAAGTCAAGGAAAGCGGCGCCACTGGCCAAAACTAACCCTGGAAAGCCTATTTTGAGCTGAGCGCGCCCGCTTTTGCGAGCTTCTCCGCGCTATGCATGGCCTCATAGATCTGGTCGAAGCTATCTATGGCAAAGAGCAATTTGTGCATTTCGTCCACTTTTACGGAGGTGTGCAGCACTTCATCGAGCGAAAAGTTACGAATAACGCATCCGCCTTGCATCACGTTACGGCACTCTCCGTGGGAGCTGATCAGACCGCTTCCGTATACTTTCAATTCGCCGTCCTGATGAATCAAGCCAAATTCCACGGTATACCAGAAAAGTCTCCCCAGTTTTTCAAGCACTTCCTTGTCTTCCGAGCGCGCGCAAACTTCTCCGTAATGCTGCAGAAAATTCGCGAAGACCGGGTGAGAGTGCATCGGCACGTGGCCAAATACATCGTGAAAAATGTCGGGCTCCGGAGTGTATTCCAGCGACTCGCGTTCGCGCAGCCAGGTAGTCGTGGGAAATTTTCTGGCAGCGAGCATTTCAAAAAATGCTTCAGCCGGAAGGAACCCGCTGACGGCCGTGGCGTTCCATCCGGTGATCGGTTCAAGACGAGCGCTGATGTCTTTTAGATTGGGCAAGCGGTCGGCTCGCATTCCGATAATTTCATAGCCTTCCAGATATTCCCGGCAGGCGTGGGCGGTCAGGTCGGGAAGCCGACGCGCGACCAGCTCGGACCACACGCTAACCTTTTCCGGCGTATAGGCCGCATAATCTTGTTCGATTAAATACGGTGCCGCTGCCTTCAATTGAACTCGACTCATGTCCGTTCCCAGGTAATCTGTCAACAAAATGTCTAATCAAATCTTATTACGGCCTTGGGGCCGAGAATAGCTCACGGGCAACCCGTGTGCGCAATCTCAACAAGGCGACTTTTCGCTTCGTTGTTCCCTTTTCTGGCCGCGGCAGTCAACAAGATATGCGTTTGGTCACAACTTTGTGCCACGCCATCGCCGGTGCGATAAAGATCCGCCAATACAACCTCGGCTTGTGAGCTTCCGTGTTCCACCGCGATCCATAAAAGGCGTACCGCTTCGGCAATGTCGGTGGAGCGACTATCCGCGCGAAGTATTTCCATTGCTTGATGCAGCGCGTTTTGCCCGTTTTGGTCGTCGCCTGCGGAGGCGCTGCTTGGCGAGGCGTTGAGCGGATTGTCAGCGCCAAGGCCAGCACCGGCAGCTTGATCGTCGGTGCGAACGGTTCCTTCTTTGGCGGCTGCCGGACCATTACTGTTAGGGGCAGAGGGAGTGGCTTGATTCTTTTGTTTTTCAGGGGTGTTTCCTGTTTTTCCGGTGGCATTGGTCGGCGGGACATTGGTCAGGGGAACATTCGTGCGAGGCGCGGTGTTGTCCGGAGCCGGGCGATCAATGACGGAATTTTCGGCCTGGCCAGCGCTTGAGGAGCCAGATGTGGATGGTGGCGCAGGTTGCTGCACACCGGGCTGCTGCACCACGGGCGCGGCTTGGTCGGACCCGGAGATTTTCGCTCCCAGCCAAATAAAAGATTGACCGACTTCATCGCGGAAAACAAAGGCAGCTGCCGCCAATGTTAAAACAAGCATGGCTACTAACACCCAGCCAACGGTAAGATTTTCGACCCATGTCGGTTCTGGCAGCGATCCCTGCAACGGGGGTCGCGACTCCAAACCAAGATTCAATTCTCGATCGAAAGACAGGGGGGCGATCACAGGGGAAGGTCGGCGAGGCGGACTAGACTGTGACACGGAGGGACTTGGATCGCTGGCAGCGACGGGCCCTATTTTACTTGTCTTAGACTCGACTGGCTGTGGCGGTTCGCTTGGAGTTGTTTGGCCAGTTTCTGTTCCGACGCTACTTGGAATATCCGTGGATGTTGCACGCTCGGAGGAGGCTACCTCGCGAAGCACAGCATCCGCGCGACTGGCTACATTCTCGCGTACTTGAGCCGCCTCTGCGACCCCCGGAGCCGGCCCGGTTTTTTCTTGGATAGCGGGGATTTCCGTAACGGCAGTCGATGTACCCGCGAATGCTGGGGAAATTTGACTTCGCAGCTCGTTGCGAAGTTCCTCGAAAGTACTTGCCGTGGAAATTGTTTCCATCGTCGCGGGGCGCGCGCCTGGCTGATACATTTCGCGTGTGTACCAAGCCTGAAGTTTGCTGCGCACTTCTTCGGAAACGTTGACGAAGAGCAATCCTCCGGATCTTCCATCGCCGTCGGTCCAAACCAACTGCGCTTCTCCGCGCAGCACTTCCCCGCCTTCGAAAGAAAAGGAAAACGGGACCTTCTCAGTGGGCCGCAAGGGTCCCACCGAACGGAAACCCATGCCGTTCTCGGACAGGTCGCGGATCATGCCGCCGTTTTCGCTGCCAAACTCGATGTACACCAATCGCTCTGGCTTTTTTCGTGGAGTTTTTCTGAGGTCCTGGTTCATGATCCACCTGGTAACGCACTCACGGCGCGCACCATGAAAACCATCCGGCTCGATCTATTCTACGCCGCCCGCGGTTGGTTCGGTTGCCCTCAGTTACTGGATATCATCGCTTGTTTTGGCGTGGCTCTTTGTACGTTTTTGTACGTCCCGAACACCCTGGTTACCCTATTATCCGCTGATACTTTGCCCGTGGAAAGGTCCGCGAGAATAATCCTTTGCCGGGAGGGCGCGATGCGGTGGACGCCAGGTGGTGAAAGTTCGGATATTGAAGACCACGGCGATGAAACCGGCGGTGGCGGAGGCTTCCAGTTTGGCGGGGCACATATCGGCAATGGAGGCGCTATAATCCTGCTGATTTTAAGCGTCGTTTTTAGGCAGAATTTCTTCGCATTGCTTGGAGGAGGCTCGATCTCGGGGCCTACGACTACGAGCCAGCCAGATACAGCGCGAGACGAAGCGGAAAAACCGTTGGTGCAATTTGTCTCCTTTGTTCTGGATGACACGCAAAAGACCTGGGCAGAAATTTTGCCACAACAATCCGGCAAATCCTATCACCACGCGAAATCAGTGCTTTTTCGCGACTCCATACATCGATTTGGGCTTCTATGATGAACTCAAACGCCGTTTCGGGGCGCCGGGCGAATTCGCGCAAGCTTATGTGCTAGCTCATGAGATCGGGCATCACGTGCAAAAGATTCTGGGGATCGAGGGTAGAGTGCAACAACTGCGTGAGCAAAATCCGCGCGCAGGTAACGGGTTGTCAGTGAAATTGGAGCTGCAGGCTGATTGCTTTGCAGGAGTTTGGGCGCATTCCACACAACAGCGCGGATTGCTGGAAAGCGGTGACGTGGAATCAGCGTTGGGCGCGGCCGCGGCAGTAGGTGACGACCGGTTGCAGAGGATGTCCAACGGGCACGTGAGCCCGGACTCGTTCACTCATGGTTCTTCCGAACAACGCATGTCATGGTTTCGCAGAGGGCTTGATGGTGGTTCGATCAGCTCGTGCAACACTTTTGGTCAGTAAGCGAGCGGGAGCGCGGGAGGATGCGAGCTACTTCGTATCGCCTTCGGGCGATTTTTGAACGGCAGCTTGTGCGGCTCGGGATTTTTCCGGATCGATCCATTCCTGTTTCGTGACTACCGTACTTTGCGATGGCACCGCCACTACCGCTCCGGTATTCTCCAAAATATCCATCACCTGCAATAGCAATCCCTCTTGTATTTCCAGAAAACGGTTGTAGTCGCGTTCCAGAATGTAAACGAAAAGCTCAATCTCCAAAGCATTTTCCGCAAACCGCACTATTCGCACCCGCGATCCCTCCGTTTCGACCTGGGGATGCCGCCGCAACAGCAAACGTATCTGTTCCAAGACATAGCGGATGTGTCCGGGAGACATGTCGTACCGCACGCGAAGGATTTGCTGGCATAAAATTTTCTCGCGGAACCGGAAATTCTCGATATTGGCGGTCGCTACCGTGCCGTTTGGAATGGAAAGCAGAGTACGTTCTGGAGTGCGGATTTTTGTGGAGCGCAATCCTATATCTTCCACCGTGCCGATCTGTGACCCAATTTTGCAGGTGTCACCGACCTGGAGGGCTTTGTCGAATAAAATTGACACCCCTCCAAAAAGGTTTTCGAAAGTTTTTTGCGCGCCCAAGCCCAGCGCCAGGCCGCCGATTCCAACGCCCGCCAGGGCGGTAGTTACATCCAGCCCAAGATCGTGCAGCACGGCGATGCTGATGAAAAGAAAAATAATGACTTCGAAAACGCGCCGCACCAGGGAAACGATGGAACGTTCGGCCAACATGCCGCGGGTCGCGAAGGTAGCGGCGATTCGCTGCGCGATCACGCGCGTTACTTTGGTAATCACCCAGTACGAAGCAATCGCAAGAAAAATTAAAATAACGCCGCGATAATATTGACGATAAAGAATCGAAGTACCGATCAGATACACAAACTCGTAATGAAGAATCGCGGCAAGTAAAAGTGTAACCGGCCCAAAGCGCCAAAAACGCTGCTTTTCCGAGGCTTCAGATTCGTCGGCGCGGTGCGTCCGGCGCCATAATCCTTGCGCGACAAACGTTATTAAGCGTGCAACCGTCAGAGCCAAGGGAAGGAATAACAAAATTGCCAGCCATTGCCAGAGGGGCATGGACAGAAAACGATTTGTCACAAGTGAGACGGGAAGTTCTTTCTCCAGTCGCGGAAAACGTAAAGAGTCGTAGACCGTGGGAACTTGGTTTAGCGATTTCCGGGAGATAAGCCAAATCTTGTGGCCACGATCTTCTTCTAATCGAACCAGATAAATTGGGAACTCTTCACTCAGCCCCGGCACTCCGCCAATTTTTTCTTCATCTGGCGGCAGACCGTCGTCCAAGCGGCCTTGCGGATCGTGACTGATGGAATCGAGAGAGCCGGCGAATCGATGATTAAAAATTGCCAGCAATTGGCTGGCGATTTCCTGATCATCTTCCTGGGCGGCGTGCGAGCGCGAATGCTCCGGTTGAAAGTATTGAATTGCGGTATTGTAATTTTCGTTTTGCGCCGCGTGAATAAAGCCGAGAATTGTTCCCCTCGGCGTGTCGCGGCCCAGCGGGTCGACAGGAGTGGAAGACGGGGCGGCGCTTTGCGGAGATGCAGCGGCGCTCGCGTTTAACCAATTGAATCCTGCAGGTGTGGCTGAGACGCAGAGCAAAGCCAACACTAAAAATTTGGAAAAAATATAAAACGCGCGCCGCATAACAGTCCTTTTCATCGGTTCTTCGAATCTGACTATTGTACCCGCACCGTACGTGCGTCTTGCTTGCCTGTCAGCGCGACAAATTAGCTCGCCGCGATAGGGTTGAAGCGCTTGCCGAAGTGCTCTTGATATTGCCGCAACAGAAATTGATCGGTCATTCCCGCGATATAGTCGCAAACAATTACGTGGCGCGGTTCGTCTGGCACGCGTTCTTCGTAAGCCTCGGGCATGGAACCGGGCTTGTCGAGATAAAAACGGAAAAGGACTTCCAGGCAATTCACGGAGCGGTCGCGATCCTCGGTGATAGCCGGAAGATTGTAAATGTGGGTAATCAAAAAGCGCTTTAGGGCGGCGTTTTGCGCCGCGACATCACGACTAAATCCCGCCAGGCGCACTGGCGCCCTGCGGATATCCTCGATGGTCACTACTCCAGATTCCTGCACACGCCGTTGCGTCGCTTCAATCAAGTCGGTGGCGAGCAAGTCTACGATGTGTTTTATAGCTTCATTAAATATCAACTTGGGCCGGGCGTTCGGATGGGCGATCTGCACCTGATTGTGAGCGGAAGCAAACAGGGGCACTTGCTCGCTCAAGTCCGTAAGATTTAGCAGACCGGCTTCCAGCGCATCGTCTAGATCAGCGCTGTTATACGCAATCTCATCCACGTGATCAATGATTTGCGACTCCAGCGGTGGCCGCTGTTCCAGCAAATATTCGATGAGTTCGGGAAATTCCGCGGGTGAATAATCGCGCGAGTGTTTTACGATGCCTTCGCGAACTTCGAAGGTGAGATTCATGCCGGGAAATTCCAGGTAACGTTGTTCGAAACGTTCCACAATTCGCAGCGCGTGTAAATTGTGGTCGAACCGCGCCCCGTGCAGCCGCATAAGTTCGTCCAGCTTCCGTTCTCCCGCGTGTCCAAACGGCGGGTGACCTATGTCGTGCACCAGAGCGAGCGCCTCGGCCAAATCCGTATTCAAACCGAGCGCCGTTGCCACCGTGCGCGCAATCTGTGCAACTTCCAAGGTGTGTGTGAGCCTGTTGCGAAAGTGATCCGAGAACCGCGCGGTAAAAACCTGGGTCTTCGATTCCAGCCGCCGGAACGCACGCGAATGTATGATGCGGTCGCGGTCGCGGGCGTATTCTCCCCGGTAAGGATGCGCGGCTTCGGCGTAGCGCCGGCCACGCGATTGTTCCGCGAACATCGCCCACGTCGCGGGTGAAGGAATACGTTCGATGGGTGAACCTCGCAGGCTGTCAGGCTTGCCCGGAAAATTAAGACTTACTGTTCAGCATTCCCAGGCCGCGGTCAGCTTCTTCTGCAGCCGCGGTGCTCGGAAATTCTTTTTTGATCTGCTGATATAGCGACTCAGCTTCTTTCGGGCGAGTTTGCTTCAGAAGCGCGGCAAGCTCGAGCAAAACCAATGGCCGCGGCACAAACACGGAAGATTTGTCCGCCAATGTTCGAAATTGTTTTATCGCTTCTTCAGTATGTCCCGTACGCGCATTGATCTCTGCTATCTGATATTGCGCCAGCGCCGCTAGTTCCTTGTCACTTCCGGAACTCAATTTTTTCAGTTCTTCGAGGGCCTGATTGTGTTTTTCCAGGTCTTCCATGCACAGCGCAGAATAGTAGCGTGCCACTTTCCCGGCAGTCGTTCCGGGGAACTTTTGGGCTGTAGACATGAATTTGATTGAAGCGTCCTGCGCTCTTTGCATAGGATCCGTGTAAGAAATTTCTCCTGGCTCGAGTGGATCGCCCGCTCCACGAATTCTGGCGCTATAAATTTTCATGGCATCTTCCAAGGCTGCCGAAGATTCCGCATTTTGCCGATCGGAATAAAAATACCAGGCAATGTAGCTGGTTGCCGCCACAATGGAAAGCAAAGCCACGATCGCTGCGATTCGCGTGTGAGAAAGAACCGCTTCCGCGCCGTGCTCCAGCGTTTCCCGAACCTTATCGTGTTTCAGTTCCTTGCGTGAAATGTGCTCAGGCACCTTTTTCTCCACCTTGCTTGATTTGGAATCCTGTATCGTAGCACACTGCTGTTGGCCTATGCAGACAGCCTGCGTTCACTGTGGACAGCAACATTTGCTGGATGATGCCGCTCTTACCGGTCATTCCCGCGTGCAATTCCGTTGTTCAAAATGCTCGCTCATTTCCGTGATCGAGCTGAAAAAATCACCAGACGCGACCATGATCATTTCGCCCATGCCTTCGTTTGCTCGCGCCGAAGCCACCAGCTCTAGTCTGAATCTGCCGCCTCCCGACCCGGGTTTGCGGCTGCCGGAAAAGTTCAACGTTGTCCTCACGGTGATGGGTGGCCCGGCAAAAGGATCGGCGCAAACGCTGAACCAGCCTCGCGTGGTTATCGGCAGAGCCGACGCGGACATCGTGCTGAACGATCCGGAAATATCACGCCACCACTGTTTGCTGGAAGTGCGCGACACCGCCGTTAACCTCAAAGACCTGGAATCCACCAACGGAACATTTTTTGATGAAGAAAAAGTGCGCGCTGCTTTTTTGCAGAATGATTCAGAATTCCGGATCGGCAACACTTTGCTTCGTTTGAACCTGGTTCCCAAAGCAAAGTAGCCGGCCGCCGAATGTGAATCAGGAGCTCTGTTGGACATTTCCGTCATCATTCTGACTCGCAATACCTGCGACCAAACACGTGACGCCATACAATCCGTTCTCAGCTCTTCGGACAAATTTCAAAAAGAAATTTTTGTCATCGACAACGCTTCCACGGACGAAACGCCCGCGCTAATACCATTGTTCTTCCCACAGATTCATTTCCACCGCATGGATCGCAATCTTGGTTTTGCCAGAGGAGTAAATTTCGCAGCGCACCGCTGCTCCGGTGATTTTCTTTTGCTGCTCAATTCAGACGCGCGACTTGCTCCGTACGCGCTCACGCGGGCGGTCGACTGGATGCATGAGAATCCGCGTTGCGGCATTGCCGGAGCACAGCTCCTGCACCCTGACGGGCGCCAACAAACTTCCATCGGAAGATTTCCCACCATAGCCACTGAACTCATCAACCAAAATTTTCTTCATCTGGTTTGGCCGGGGCGTTATCCGGGCCGGCAGCCCCATGTTTCCGCCCCCGTAGAAGTGGACTGGGTGATCGGCGCCTTTTTCCTAATTCGTCGCGAGGTGTGGAACCAGCTCAACGGCCTGGATGAAGATTTCTTTTTCTACTTCGAAGAAGCCGATTTCTGTCTGCGCGCGAGGCAAGTCGGATGCTCCGCCATGTACTTGCCGCAAGTGATCGTGTTCCACGGTCAGGGCCGTACCTCGCAGAAATATTATGCAGGCGCGCGCATCGAATTCTGGCGTTCTCGTTATCACTTTTTAGATAAGCATTATGGCTACGCTACGCGGCTTGCGCTTCGCATCGGCCTGCCTGTACGCCTGCTCGTGGATTCTTTTTTCAGCGCGTTGCTCACTGTAGTCACTCTTGGCCAATCACCACATTGGCGCCGCAAATGCGCTTCCCATGGCGCGCTGCTGCTGTGGCATCTTCGTGGATGCCCGGCCAGCGGCGGACTGCCACGATGATCGCAAAGCCGATTCTGGGAGTTGCGGCTTGCGAAGTTGTGCGATACTGGCGCGGGAAAACCGTTCTTGCCGACCACCTTGATCTCCGCGTGTATCGTCACCTTCAACGAGGAACACAACCTGGCTCGCGCATTGAAATCGCTGGAAGGCATCGCCGACGAAATCGTACTGGTGGATTCGGGCAGCACCGATCGCACTGCGGATATTGCGCGTGAGTATGGCGTTTCTTTTTTTACGCGCCCATTCACCAATCACGCGGACCAAAAAAACTATGCCGCTTCCCTGGCGAAAAACGACTGGATTTTTTTGCTGGATGCCGACGAAGAGCCGGATGAGGTATTGCGCAAGTCGATGCACGCGTGGAAGCAAACTGCGCCGCAATTTTTTGTCTACGAAATGACACGGCTCACTCAGTATCTGGGCGCATGGATCCGACACTCCCGCTGGTATCCGGATTTTCAGCGTCGCCTATACCGCCGCGAGAAAGCCAGTTTTTCAGGCATGATTCATTCCGCGCTGCGCTTTGAAGGCTCGGTTGGCAGACTGGATGGAAATTTGCTGCACTACACCATGCGCGACTTTGCCGAGCACGAAGCGAAGGTCGAACGCTATACCACGGTTATGGCCGGTGAACTCTACTCGCAGGGCCGTCGTAACTGGCGAGCCGCAATGTGGTTTGCCACGCCGTGGAGTTGGTTTCAGAATTATGTTTTGTATGCTGGATTTCTAGACGGCTATCGCGGGATTTTGATTGCCAGAATGGCGGCGCGTTCGACAAGGTTGAAGTTCGCAAAACTTGGGCAGCTGATCAATTCCAGGAAGTCGTCAGAAAAATGAATGTGCTTTTTGCCGATCTGGATCGCGGATGGCGCGGGGGACAGAGCCAAGCTCTGCTGACACTGCATGGGCTTTCGCAGAGAAAGCACCAAGTGATGCTGATGGCGCCAATAAATTCACCGCTGGCCCTTCGCGCTGCGGAAATCGGAATTATGGTTCGCTACGTTCCACAATTCGCCATGCGCGTGCGCGCAGTTTCAGCCTTTCGCGAATTGATGAGGCAACACAAGTTTGATTTGGTCCATTTGAACGAACCTCATGCCATGAGCGCGGCGTGGCTCGCCGGGGCGCATAATCATTCACCTCTTTTGTTATCTCGTAGAATCGGGTTCCCGCTACGCAAAAATTGGGCGTCTCGGGCAACTTATCGCGCTATAACGAAGTTTATTGCGAACAGCAAAGATGTAGCGCAGAGCCTCGTAGCTTCCGGAATAGCCGAGGGGAAAATTTCGATCGTCAATGAAGGCGTTGATCTGCCGCCGCGAACCACAACTGAAATGCGAAAGGCGGCGCGTAGTTTTTGGAAAATTAAGGACGACGACTTTTTGTTCGGCTGCGTCAGTGTATTTGTACCCGAGAAGGGCCAACGACATTTGATCGAGGCGCTGGCGCAGGTTCGCGTCGTGCATCCGCAGGTTCGTCTGATACTCGCGGGTGACGGCGCGTGCCGCGCCGATCTGAAATCGCTGGCAACACGTTTGCAGTTGTCTGACGCCGTGCTGTTCCCGGGTTTTGTAAAAAATGTCGACCAGATTTATCAAGCGCTGGACGCATTTGTCTTTCCATCTGAATTCGAAGGCCTGGGAACCGCGCTGCAAACCGCGATGGCTTATGAATTGCCATGCATATCAACTTCTCGCGGCGCTCTCGCCGAGGTCGTTGAAGCGGAGAAAACGGCTTTGGTTGCGGAGCCTGACGGAAAAGAATTTGCCGAGGCGATGCTGCGTCTGATGGGAGACGCGAACTTGCGCAAACAAATTGGAAACGCTGCGCGCCAGGAAGTGGAGCGGAACTTTTCAGCGGATCGGATGGTCGAGAATACGATTCGCGTTTACGAAAGTGTGTTGAGAGGGATGCGGCCGGCATGATCCCCAGTGATCTCACGGTAATTCAGCAGCGCGTCCTTGACTGCGTCCCCGCGCTTAATCTTCCTCCGGATGCGCACGTCCTTGATGCACCGTGCGGTGGAACCGCAGCTTTAACGGTCGCGCTGCAAAAATCCGGCCTTTCAGCCGTCGGCGCGGATGTCGACCTGGATGCGGCCGTCCGCCTGGGCTCATCATTTGTCCAAGGAAACCTGGATGCTCCACTTCCGTGGCGCGACGACACGTTTGACGCGGTTTTTTCCACTGAGGGTATCGAGCATCTGGAAAATCAATTCGCGTTCTTACGGGAAATCCACCGCGTACTCAAGCCCGGCGGAACCCTGCTGCTGACCACCCCAAATATAACCGCGCTGCGTTCGCGTATGCGCTTCTTCGCCAGTGGTTTTTTTGGCCGCGATAGCAGACCCATGAACGAATCCGCGAGGCATCCGCTCCATCACATCGGGTTGCTTACTTTCCCGGAATTGCGCTACGCCCTGCACACTTCCGGTTTTCAATTAACCGCAATCAGTCACACCCATATAAAACCAGTGAGTTATTTCTACGGGGTATTCGTTCCATGGATGTGGGTTTACACGAAAATTGCATTTCACAAGGAGAAAGATCCGGTTCAGCGCGAGCGCAATCGTCAAGTTCACTCCGCGCTTTATTCGCGCTCGCTGCTCTTTGGCGAATGCCTGATGGTCACCGCGCGCAAATCAGCATAGTAGTAATTTACGCCGTATCAATCCGCAGTGTAGCCGCGCGGATGTTTTTGTTTCCAAGCCCACGCTGATCTGATAATTTCTTCCAGCGACGAATGCCCTGCTTCCCATCCCAGCGCCTTCTTAAGTTTTTCTTTGCTTGCGATGAGTACCGCGGGATCGCCCGGACGCCGTGGGGATATCTTGCGATTCAGTTTCTGCCCGGTAGCTCGTTCCACACCTTCGATCACTTCAAGAATGGAATAGCCGCGACTATTTCCCACATTAAAAGCTTCGCCGCTCACGCGCTGAATTTCTTCAAGGGCGCGGACATGCGAATCCGCGATGTCCAGCACATGAATGTAATCCCTGACGCAGCTTCCATCCGGTGTCGGGTAATCATCGCCAAAAACCTCCGCGTGCGGTGTTGCGCCAATCGCCACGTCAAGCAGCCGGGGGATTAAATGCGTTTCCTTGCGGTGCGCCTCCCCGCGGTCCGCGGACGCTCCAGCGGCGTTGAAATATCGCAGTGCGACATAATTCAGGCCCGTATAGGCGCGGTAGTCGGCCAGGACCTGCTCGAAGGTCAGCTTCGATTTGCCGTAGGGATTGATTGGAATCTTGGGATGCTCCTCCGGGATGGGAATGACTTGCGGCTCTCCATAGGTGGCGGCTGTGGAGGAAAAAATAAATTTGGTCACGCCGTGGCGCGTCATGGCGTCAAGTAGATTGATTCCGGCGCCCACGTTTGCGGCATAAAATGTGCTCGGCTCGCGCATGGATTTTCCTACCAACGACTCGCCGGCAAAATGCATTACCGCGTCAATTTTCTGTCTGGAAAAAACTTCTTCAACCTGCGAGCGCACGGAAAGATCCGCTTCGAAAAACGTAGCCCGCGGCGGGACCGCCTCGCGGTGACCCGCTACCAGATTATCGAATGCAATGACGTTGAATCCCCGCGCCAGCAATACCTCCGCGCAAACACTGCCAATGTATCCGGCGCCTCCAGTGACTAGAATATTCAAGGCTGAAGTCCCCTCTTTCGCAAAATGCTGTCCATTGGCAAAGTAACAGGAATGCGCGGCATTGTCAGCGCGGATCCGGGCAGAGAACTTTTCTGCTCCACATCCTTAGAGGCCTCTTCAGTGAAGGCTTTGGTCGTTTCACTTTTCTACCCGCACAAAAAGAAAAGCGCCGGGCGGCTTTATTGATCCGCTACGGCGCTTTATCTTTTTAGATTTTTGAATGGCGGCTGTTTTTCAGCCAACCATTCGCGCAAGTAATCTGACTTTCCTTTTTCCAGCGATTCCCTCCTGTCCGCCCGACGCTTGCGTCAAGCTGATTTGGGAGATTGAACTACCCATCGTCCTTTCGGCTCCAGAAACTCCACGCCAATCGCGTAGCCTTCGCCACGCAAAGGTTGGCAGTAAGCCACTCGAGCCGAGGAACGAAACTCACCGGTGCGCAGGACGAAGTTAAGCTGCTCGCCCTTTTTCCAGGAACGCACACTGACGACGCGGGCGCCTTTTGCGCTCACGTTCTCAGTAAAAGTCGATTCCACGCCAGGACTGGCGCGGTGCCCGTCAATCACTACGGGAATTTCCATTGGGATGCGGTGTTCGCCGCGATTGTAGGGAAAGGCGCTGCTGCGCTGCGGCTTGAATGGTCTAAGCATCACAGGCATGCCGCAATTCGCGCAAGCGTGGGAATTCCACGATCGCGATTTTTCATTCCATAGAGCGCGCGATCCGCTGCGCCAAGAATTTTCTCCGGCGTATCGCCATCTTCCGGATACGCCGCTACTCCTACGCTTACGGAAAGCCGTGGAGTTTCATTCTCGGCAGCGAGCCGTTCGCGAACTCGAGCTGCAACCCGATTGGCGATGTCTGGCCCGGCTTCGGGTAAGACCAGCACAAATTCATCGCCGCCAAAACGCGCCGCCGTGTCAATCGCGCGGCTGTGCGTGCGCAGGATTTTTCCCAGGCGCACCAGTGCCCGGCTGCCGGCAAGATGACCATGCTGGTCATTGATGGCCTTCAACCCGTCCATATCCAGCAACACCACGCTAAAGGGCCGTTGCGTGCGCCGCGAACGATCCAACTCCGCTTCCAGTACCGCGATAAGGCGCCGGTAATTTGCCAGTCCGGTCAGTGAATCGCTTACCGCCATGGTGCGTACCTGGTCAAACAACCGTGCTTGATCCAGCAGCGCGCCGGCCAGCATCACTACATAACTGGTGACTTTGCTGAGCTCGGCAAGAAAAAAAGGTCCGTCAAACAGGTGCCGCGAAAATAGAGCGGAGAAGTGGCACACCACGTTGAGTGAGGCGACAAGAAATAAGGAGTAGTCAGACAGAGAAACGTCGGTTTTGCTCTTGTGCCCTTGCTTTAAACGCTGCAGAAAAAAATACGCGACGGCGAAATACAGTAATCCAGGAAGCAAATCCCAGGGACGGGAAATGAATGCGGAGCGGCTGGCTACGGGCGCGGCCGGAGCCGCGAAAAACGCCGCACTCGTGAGATACGCCGCGACTACCACCACCAGCAGCGCACCCGCGATTTCTTTACTGGGCTGCCGAGCCGTCGGCAAAAACCGTTCCACCGCCAAGGCGGCCAGCATCAAAACCGCCAGCAGAGTGCGGCTCACCATCCAGCCCATCGGTACGTGCGAAAGCCCCGCGGCTCCGGAATGCAAAACATCGGACAGATTGAAGTAGCCGACTGTTTCGATGATTCCTGAAAGCACGAAACCAAACGAAAGAATCAGCGCCGTTCGATCGTGGGTCCCGCGAAAACGCACTAGACAATTTGCCGCAAAGCAGAAGCTCAGCAGCGTTCCGCCTACTTCCATGTACAGATAGGTCTGCGGGGAACCGGCCATATCGGCTTGGCGCAGATACACAAGGGCGCCTAGCAGAAGGCCGGAAATCAAGACGCTCAGGGCCAACACGAGATTCGATCGGTTCTCTGAGGACAGGACAGCAGCCTGCCAAGACCGAAGATACCCGACGATTTTGCCCCAACCGCCCACGTTTTCCCCCAAATGCCTGCGAAACACCGACAACTCTGGGGAGAAGCATGTCAGTGCCCTTCTCGGAACAATTTTTGTCTCAACTTAAGTTGCTTGCTATCAATAAGTTGAGATAGTAGAGAGGAATCGGGGCTACGAAGCTAAGATACAGATCGAGACGAAATTAGGGGAATGAGACACTTGCACTGTCCCGCTTCGGGACTTTATGGCTTTTGTTCTTATGTAGTTACCATCGTATAAGACACCTTACACCAAATGAAACAGGCTGTCTCAAGTTGATACAGTCTCAGGGCCTATTTCGAGCCTGCACGTTCAAATTTTGGGCTTTTGCGGCGGCAGTGCGCGCGCCACAACCGTGTCGTTGAAGCCGGTGGCATTGTGCGAACCGTCGCAAAATGGCTTGTTCTTCGATTGGCCGCACCGGCACAGGCTGATCACCGTTCGCCCCGCCAGGTCAAAAGCATTGCCCTGCGGGTCTAAAATCTCAAATTCCCCTTCAATGCGGATCGAACCATTATTGTTGACGGTTACCTTCGTGGGCATTTTGTCTCCTGAGAGCGACACTTTGTATCTGCCGGAAGAATACACGGCGGAGCGGCGAGTTGCTAGCAATCCATGATTTTTGAGGTTTCAATACTTCGGGACCGACGGATCCACTTCAGTGGACCATGCCAGAATTCCGCCGGTCAAATTGTGAATTTTGCGAAAACCTGCTTTACGCAAAAAATCAACGGCTTCCGCGGAGCGTTTTCCGCTTCGGCAGTGGGCCACAATCTCTCGCGAGGAATCCAGTTCGTGAACCCGGCGCGGCAAATCGCCCAACGGGATCAAGTGTCCATGCAAATTACAAATTTGGTATTCGTGCGGCTCGCGGACATCCAGTATGAATACATCATCGCCGCGATCGAGCCGTGATTTCAGCTCACGTGGAGTTATTTCCGGAACGTGCAAGTCAGGCGCCGCAGCTTCTTCTCCGCGAATGCCGCAGAATTCAAAATAATCGATCAAATTATGGATGGTGCGATTCTCACCGCACATGGCGCACTGCGGATTCTTACGCAACTTCAACTCACGAAATTTCATCGCCAGCGCATCAAAAAGCAGCAGGCGCCCGGCAAGGCTGTTTCCAGCGCCGAGAATCAGCTTGATGGTTTCCATCGCCTGAATCGAACCGATAATTCCGGGCAGAACTCCCAGCACTCCTCCTTCTGCGCAGGAAGGAACCAGCCCCGGCGGAGGCGGTTCCGGATACAAGCAGCGGTAACACGGCCCGTCAGGCATGCCAAAAACGGTGGCTTGCCCTTCAAAACGAAAAATCGAGCCGTAAACATTCGGCTTGCCCAGCAGAATGCAAGCGTCGTTAACCAGATACCGCGTTGGAAAATTATCTGTTCCATCCACGATGACATCGAAGTTCTTAAATATTTCCAGCGCGTTCTGGCTGGACAGCATGGTTTCGAAAGTTTCAATTGCAATCGCGGGATTCAAATTTCCCAGCCGCTGCTTCGCTGCTTCTGTTTTGTGCTTTCCAACGTCCGCGGTCCCAAACGTCACTTGACGCTGCAAATTCGTAAAATCCACAACGTCAAAATCCACCAAGCCTAGTTTCCCTATTCCAGCGGCGGCTAAATACAAACCCAACGGCGCGCCCAGTCCGCCCGTGCCGATCAGCAGCACCTTGGCGTTCTTCAACTTCAGTTGGCCATCCATGCCCACTTCCGGCATGATCAAATGCCGGCTGTAACGCAAAATTTCTTCGTTGGAAAGGCTTGCCACTTTTGTTTCCGCCTGCTGGGTATTTATTGCCATCGCGAAATTCGCCGCTCCTTGTTTATTTTTTGCCGCGTTAAGGATTCTAAGCCGCAGCGCGTTGACCAATCTTAATTCCTTCCGGTGAAAACTGTGCGCGATCATCTCTCAACCGCCAGCAAGTCATTTCCGCGGCAACGCCAGCGTTCACACTAACAATCACGTAGCTATACCAGGGCCACGCATGTTCGCGGTCGTATTCACTGGGCCTCGCCTCATGGTCCGGATGCGAATGATACCAGCCCAGCACTTCCAGTCCCTGGAGCCGCGCCATTTTTTCCGCTGAGAGCACATCCTCTGCGGTAATAGAAAAACGGTCTCGCGGGGAATCATCCCGCCGATTCACCAACGGAACCAATCCTAGAATCTGTCGCTTCAGCCCGACTGAGTTGTTCGCGGCGCTTTCCCGTCCAAGCAACGCTCCACAACATTCATCAGGATAATGCGCCGCTCCTTGCTCGCGAATCTCTTCCGCCAGCTCTGCGCTTATCTCCAGCGTGTTCATATTCTATTCAGCATCCCAAGATCACTCGCTCATATATTCCATAGTTTAGCGCAACTAGCGAAATCACCCTACAAATCGTCGAGTATCGAAGGAACATCTCTATCCCCAAAAAAAAGACGGGCCGCAACTCCCAGCCCGCCTTTCTCTTCTTTGTAGCGTACTGACTTATTTATTTTCGGAGCTTCCCAAAGTCCAGCGCAACCCAGCCGCAAAAGTTCTGCTGTAATACTCGCGCTGAATGGGATATTGCTCGCTACCTTGGTAGAACCCGAAAACCTCGTTGTTCAGGTTCAGCATGGAAACAATCAAGTGCGTCCCGTGGCCGTGCGGTAACCGGTAGCTCACCTGCGCATCCACCTGCGTGTGCGGGTAGTAGTACACATCCCCCCTAGGCCCTCGGATACCTCCCGGCGTTGGATTCGTGGGGTCATTATTGACGTAGTTGTAAGCAAAAATGCTTTTGTCATTGTGTGATAGACCGAGTCTTCCTGAAAACGGACCTTTGTCGTAAGTCGTATCCACGTTCCAGTTGTTCGGAGCTTGTCTCAGCAAAGCCGGGCTATCCAATCGGGTCGGCTTTCCCGTGTTCGGGTCTAATGGGAAGGTCGCCTGCGACGTGGTGTAACTGTAATTGGTTGATATTCCGAACCCGCTCAAAAATCCGGGAAGCGATGTAAAGTGTTGCTCCCACGCGAATTCCACGCCGGCGATGTGCGCTTTGCGGCCATTGACGGGTTGGCGCACTTGTAAATCTGTCAGCGGGCCTGTAGTTGGCTTGGTTTGGATCAGGAAAATAGGGTCGCTCAAGTCTTTATAAAAAAATCCGCCTTCAACGATACCCACGCTCTTAAGATAGTGCTCGAACAATACATCGTAATCGTTGGCGTGTGTGGGCTTGAGGTTGGGATTACCCTCGCTCGCTCGACCCCGGCCACCCGGGGCAACCAGCACGAAAGGCGGCAAGTCCGCGAAGTTGGGGCGCGCGATTCCACGTCCGTATGCGAGACGAAGGTTCGTGCTTCCATTGAAGTTATATTGAACCTGTACGCTGGGTAAGAAATTCGTATAGGTCTGCTGGCCTGGGATTGGCAGGTCAACGAGCTTGCCAGTCTTGGGGTCCCACACTTGCGTTCCAATAAATGATCCTTGCGTTCCCTCAATGCGCAGCCCACCCAAGATTTTGAGGTGACCAATGGTAATCGTGTTTTGAACGTAGCCGGCAATGACACGTTCCCTGGTAGTGTAATCGTTAGGGTCATTGATTTGATGTTCGAAGTCGGTTGCCTCGGTAAAATTCCCGGGGTTCGCTTTGTAGTAGGAAATTATGCTGTCGTAATTGGTCAGCGGCAAAATTCGGTAATTGCTGAAATAAAATCCCGGGTCGGGAGTCGCCAGGCTTTTTGTAAAGCTCGATAGCGGCGCCAAAGACGCAGAATTCGTACTGTCAAAAATGCTCTCATGGAAATTCGACGTTTTGTGCGCATCGCGAACCTTAAAGCCCACCTCGAACGCGCCAAAATGCGAGTGCGCCGTGTACTGCCGCGAAACCGAGATAGCGCCAGTCAGGTCGCGCTCCAAAATGTGGTTTTGCGTACCGAATGAGAAAGTCCTAAAAAAATTGAAGTTGCCGCCGCCCAGTGAGTAATTAGCCGGGTCGTAAATGTTATCACCGCCGGTTTGAATGAACTTGGGTAGGAATGGATTTGAAGTGTCGACAGTATACTGCACGTTCGATGGGCCGCTGAAGTGCGAGCTGTAAAATCCCCCAACCGAACGCCCCTGGCCGAGGGCCACTTCGTAAGCGACGTAGGTTTTTCCGAGACTGTGGTTCGCGCCCAGTATCACGTTAAAAATGCGTTGTTCGGGCCTGCGCACCACATGCGAGTAGTCCGCAAAGCCAGTGCTATCAGTGGTCGTAGGGGTGATAAAGTTACCGACCGAAGGAGTAAAAATCCAGTCGTCCCCGTGATCCAGAAAGTTCGAGAACAATCCACGAAGGTAAACAAGCGAGGACTGACCCAATTTGTAATCAGCGCTGCCCGCAAAGCCGTAGCGATGCCGGTAGAACTTGTATTCACGAATATCCGTCGTGCTAGGTCCGTTGAACGATACGCCGGACAAAGTTGTTTGCACATCTGGTCCCGGCTCAATATCATTTGTTGCGCGCTCGTTATAATCGTAACTGCCGCTGAAGATCAGCCCTAACCGATGATCCGTACCGAAGCGTTTTCCGAGGGTGGAGTCCACTTCATTCATTCTGTGGGTTACACCAATAGGTGTGTAACCCCCCATAGCCTGGAAGGTGGCGGTTGGCCTTTCCCCAGCGCGCTTGGTTACCAGATTGACCGACCCTCCGATGGCGTCGCCCTCCTGGCTGGGGGAAAGCGTCTTATTAATTTCGACAGAGTCAATCAGATCCGCGGGAATCGCGTCGAGTTTCACTTGGCGCACGCTTTCCGGTGATGGCACGTGAACGCCATCGAGAGTCAGATTGGTCAGGCGTGGCTCCGTGCCACGAACCTGAACGTATTTGCCTTCACCTTCATCGCGTTCCAGCGAAACACTCGGCAAACGCCCCACTGCGTCCGCAATATTCGTGTTCGGCAAACTTGTAATCACTTCGGCGGGAAGTACCTGCACAATATTATCGGCGTTGATTTCGCGATTGAGCGCTTCAATCTCCCCATGTTCGCGTTCTCCGGGAACGATCACTTGCTGATTCACCGATTCGATTTCCAGCGCTTCATCGGCGCTGGTCACCGCGCCTGATTGCACGGTGACTTCGGTAGAAAACGGTTTGAAACCTACGTACGTAATTGTGAGCGTGTATTTTCCAGGCGTCAGATCGGAAATCGTGAATGCCCCTTGTTGATCCGTGGTAACTGAATAGCCGCTGGGTTGCACTTCAACCCGTGCACCCACTAGCGCATCATGATTTACGTCCGTCGCGTGACCGCTGATGGAACCTCGTCGCTCCTGGCCGCGCGCCACCCCCGCTCCCAATAAACCGATAAGTAGAACGAACACGAGAAAACGCGTTAATCTAACCATTGACACACCCCCATACCCTCAATGACGCACCAGGTACCCGTCGGCGTTACAACAGATTTTTGCCCTGTGGAAAACTCGGTGCAAAATTCTCATCCCATCGAACCAAATAATTGGAGTGGCTGCCGCGACAGCACTGCGTTGAAAAACCTCAACTCCTTTACAGAAACGAAGCCATTCATTATCCTCACACTATGTGGAACATCGACGAGCGGTTCTCTCCAAAAGCGATTGAAAACCTGGCGGCACTGGGTTTCGCGGTAGGCAGCACGCGCGGCGTGGTCCGCGTGGAAAAATACGGGTGCGGCGCCGAATTCCGCCAGTTGCCCGATGGCCGTTTCCAGATGACCATCATGCCCACCATCATGTTCAACGGCCAGTTCACGCGGCTTTGGGATGCCGGATATCAAAAATTTTTGCTGACCGATGACGGATTGAAGTTTCCCGCCCTGGCAGTACATCTTGCCAATTTGCGGAAATTTAATGAAGAACTTCGCACCGCGCTGGGTGTCCCAACTTTTTATAACGAAGCGCTCGGCTCGGTAAGTCAGATCAGCGTCTACGATCGGGTAAAAGGCCGCGAAGGCGATGTGCCGGACAAAACCGTAGGAGCGCACGAAGCTGGCGAGACCCACTAGCTGCGCCGCTTCCTAAATATTGCAGGCCCTTTGGTAGATCCTCAAACCATTGGGCGTCATCTTCCGCGATTTCATAAGACGCCTCGAACTGCCAATCAGCAGTGTAACTGTTTCAGAAAAGCAAACCATGACGCATAATCGGCGTCAAAGAAACCAAGCGAGGAACCGATGGCGCGCGTAGTAGCTTTTATGGACGATTTATTCTTTCAAATGAAGCTTGCGGAAACCGCTAAACATACCGGCGTGGAAGTTAAAGTCGCTGCAACCTCCGAAGCCCTCCTGGCGTTGCTCGAACAACCCGCCCAACTGGTTATCGTCGATTTAAATGCGCGGACTCAGCCGCTTGCCGCCATCGAAAAAGTTCGCGCGGCGCACAAAGATATTCGCCTGGTCGCTTTTCTCTCGCACGTGCAAACCGATTTGGCGGCGCAAGCTCGCGCGGCGGGGTGCAACGAGGTTATTCCGCGCTCGGCGTTCACGCAAAACCTTTCGGCCATTCTTACCGCGGCAAAGGAGTGATGTGAATTTTCGTTATGTGAATTTCGGTTTGATTTCCCTGCGCGCGCTTTTCTCTTTGCTCCTCGCTTCAACCGTCGTCACGTCAGCCGAATCCGTACCATTCTCTCAACAATCCAGCGAACGCAGAGTGGTCAACGAAGCCGCAATCCCCAGCGGTCCCGCGGCCGCGTTGCGCGATGTCTTATCGGCGGCGTGCACTCAGGATCAAAAGCAATTCGCATCTACGTTGACCGCTCGAAACGCGGATGCTTTCTCGCATCTCACTCCCGCCGCGCGCTCCGCGTTCCTTAAACGGTTTGTTCTTCTCAACGAGCCAGGCAAAGCTTCCATCCTCGTCAATCCTGCCGGACGTCCGACGGTTCGCTGCGAAACTCGCGACGTCGCCATCGAAATGCAAATTGGCGGAGCCGACGTTCGCGACAACATCGCTTTTCTTCCCATCGAATTGCGTGACGCCGCTGATCCATCCGCCGGCAGCCTTCACCGCGTAACCATCGGCATGGTTCGCGAAAATAATCAGTGGAAGCTTCTCTCCCTGGGTCTACTGCTCCTCGATCTTCCCGCGCTCGCCGCCGAGTGGGACAAAGCGGAATCCAATTCCAATGAATCCGCCGCGATCGAAGCGCTTAAGAAAATCGCGGACGCCGTCGAAACGTATCGCAAAACCTACGCGCGCCTTCCGGACTCCTTGAATTCGCTTGGCCCTGCATTACATGGCCCCGCGAGCGCGCTCAGCGCCGGTTTGTTGGACGAAGACCTGGCCGCGGGACGTAAAAATGGATATGTCTTTCGCTACGTCATCGTCGGTGCCAGCTCGGCCGGCGCGCCCGCGAAGTATGAATTGTCGGCCACCCCTGCCATGTACGATCGCACCGGCATGCGTTCTTTCTTCCGCGACTCCCTGGGCGTGCTCCACGCCGCGGACCACCAGGGCGCTGTTGGCAGCGCCAGCGATCCGCGCCTCAACTAAATCCTTGGCTCCTCAACAAGACTCGTTACCCTTGCACAATAATTTCACGATAAATTTGTGTGGCTCCGCGCTTGACGGTACTATCGGTCGATTCCCATGACTCGCCATTTAGCCGGAAAAATAACCGGAAAAACCGTGTTGCTGATTGCCTTTCTGGTTCTGAGCGCAAGCCGCCTTAGTGCTGGTCAGGAAATCGATTCGGTCTATGGCCCACTCCCAGTGTTCGAACTTCACAGCGGCTTCTGGATCAATCTTCATCACACTCTTTACTATCAGGCGCGGCAACGCTCCTCTCCCGTCGCGACCCCTTCCGACAACGCCAAAGCGTCGGGTCCGGTCCTGCAACGCGCTCCGGGTGTCGGGACTCCGCTTACTCCCGATGAGCAGCGCGCGTGGGATAGCGCTGTCTCTTTCTACGCCGCAAACTATGCTGACAAGGACCTGCAGTTCACCACCGAACTGATTCTGCTGAAAAATCAGTTGGGTGAATTCGACAGTTGTACGGAGTTGACCGGCAAGAAAAAGAAAACCTGCGATGCCGGCCTACCTGGGAAAATCGGCGAAGTGCTGGAATCCGCCGCGCCTGTCTATCGTGCTCACTGGTGGGCGGATCACGACCGTATCAATCGTCTCTGGGTGACACGTGTTGCCCCGCTGGTGCGCGAGCAGGGTGTCGGACTCTCCGAGCGTCTTGCCGGAATCTACCGCACTCGCTGGCCTCGCGAAAAGATTCGCGTGGACGTTTCCTTTTATGCCAACGCCGCCGGCGCCTACACTACCCTAGATCCGCTCCGCGTCACCATTGCCAGCGGCGATGCGCGCAATCAAGGCGCTTCCGCGCTCGAAGTCCTGTTCCACGAAGCCTCCCACGGTATCGCGGAACCTGTTGAAGCCGCCATCGTCCGTGAATGCCGACAACGCGACAAAGCCATTCCCCGGGACCTCTGGCACGCCTTGATCTTTTACACCACCGGTGAAGTCATCAAGCCGGTAATGTCCGGCGATTCTCCCGACGACGCCGATTACGTCCCCTACGCCGTTCGCCAGGACCTCTATAAACGGGGTTGGGAGGAGTATCTGAAGCTCCTGACACGTTACTGGCAGCCCTATCTCAACAATAAATCGACCTTCGATGACTCCATTGCGCGCATGGTTTCTTCTCTGTAAATTCCTTCCCGTATTTGTTCCGCGGCGATAATGTGCTAGGCTTTCGTCTGTTGAGCTAGCCCGGCCAACTGCAACGCATGTCCTGACGTTGCGAGTGCATTCTCCACCCTCCTCCTGCCCCAGGAGCTTTGTCTTCGGGGAAGTCTTTCTCTAGGAGCGGCAAGAGCCGGGTAAAGGAATGCAACAGGCCCATGGCAGGTAAACAAGCCGCATCAAAAACTGAGAAAGAGCCGCGGGAAATCAAGCTGGCGCATTCGCCCGATTCCGATGACGCCTTCATGTTCTACGCACTCGCCACGCACAAGCTGTCCACTCCCGGATACAAGTACACGCACATCCTTTCCGACATTCAGTCGCTCAACGAGGCGGCGCTCAGCGAAACGTACGACGTTACCGCCGTCAGTTTCGCCGCGTATCCTTCGCTGCGTGATAAATACATTTTGCTGGATTGCGGCGCCAGCTTCGGTGAGGGCTACGGTCCCATCGTGGTGGCCACCAAGTCCATCAAATCCAACGAGCTAAAGGGCCGTCGCATTGGCGTACCCGGGTTGAAAACAACCGCGTACCTCACATTGAAGCTGTTCGAACCCGATTTTGAAGCTGTGGTCATGCCTTTCGATAAAATTATCGACGCTGTCCAGAACGAGGTCATCGAGGCTGGGCTACTCATCCACGAGGGCCAGCTTTTTTACTCGCAACTCGGTTTGCACAAGGTTATCGATCTCGGGATTTGGTGGAAGGAACAAACTGGCCTGCCGCTTCCTCTCGGTGGCAACGCAGTTCGGCGCGCGCTTGGTCCTGCGATTGGCCGCCAAATCGCAAAAACCATCCGCGACAGCGTGTCCTACGGCTTGGAACACCGCGAAGAAGCGCTCAACTACGCCATGCAATTCGCGCGCGAGATGGACACGGAACTGGCCGACAAATTCGTCGGCATGTACGTCAATAAATGGACCCTCGGCTACGGCGACCGCGGCAAAAAAGCGGTTAAGGAACTCATCGAACGGGGAACCAGCGCCGGAATACTGGACGGCCCTCCCACCATTGAATTCCTCAGCGAACAGTAATTTATTCGAACGCGCGAACCGCTTGAAAACTTGACCGTCCATCGTCACATCCCTTACTGTCGTTTCTTCGCCATGCCAAACCTTTTCTCCGCCTTCAGAAGCGCTTTTTTTTTCGCGCTGCCTGCGTACCTGGGCCTTACCGCCACGGTTGCAGCCCAATCCAAACCAACCTGGCCGCAAAAACCCGTCACTGCGTCGCGCGGCATGGTCGCGACGGATGAGCGGCTCGCCTCTCAAGCCGGTATCGACATACTGAAGCACGGGGGGAATGCCATTGATGCCACGGTTGCGGTCGCCTTCACCCTCGCCGTCGTCGAACCCGCGGCTGGAAACATTGGCGGCGGCGGGTTTATGCTGGTGCGTCTCGCTGGCGGCAGAACCTCTTTCTTCGATTACCGCGAGATGGCTCCCGGTAAAGCCACTCGTGACATGTACATCAATCCCGATGGAAAATTGGATTTAGAAGCTTCGACAGTCGGCTTTCGTTCTTCCGCTGTTCCTGGAACGGTCGCCGGTCTCGAACTCGCTTTGAAAACCTATGGCACCATGAAACTGGCAGACGTGCTGGCTCCGGCAATTCAACTTGCCGAAAGGGGTTTTCCCGTCAGCGCTCACCTCGCCGCTCAGCTTGAGGAAGAACGTTCTGGCCTCGAGCGCAACGCGGTTAGCCGGCGTATTTTTCTTAAGAATGGCGTTATGTGGCATGCCGGCGACACCTTCCGTCAGCCTGAGCTTGCCGCTGCCTTAAAACGCATCGCCAAATTTGGTGCCGCCGACTTTTATCGCGGCGAGACTGCGCACATGCTCACCGCCGATATGGCGCAACTCGGCGGGCTCATCACTCTCGACGATCTCGCAAAATACCAGCCAAAAATTCGCGAAGTCTTGCACGCCAGCTATCTTGTCAACGGCCATCGCTGGGAAGTGCTTGGTCCTCCTCCTCCAAGCTCGGGCGGCGTCGCGGTAATCGAAGCGTTAAATATTCTGCAGGACGTGCCACTCAAGGGTTGGGATGACGCACAGAGTGTTCACATGGTTGCGGAAGCCATGCGTCGTGTTTTTGCCGACCGCGCCGCCTACCTCGCCGATCCCGACTTCGCCAGTGTTCCCGTTGCCGGACTCACCGACTCTTGTTACGCCAAGGAATTGCGCTCGACCATCGACCCCTCGCACGCGTCTTCCAGCAAAATTGTTGGCGCCGGGAACCCTCATATCTGCCATGAAGGCGTCAGCGCTTCCGCAAAAACCATCGTGAGCCTCGGCGAAGGTCCGCACACCACGCACTTCTCCGTGGTTGACTCCGCGGGCAACGCCGTGGCCAGCACCTTCACGCTCAATGATAGTTACGGCTCGCACGCCACCAGTAGCGCCGGGTTCCTTTTGAATGATGAAATGGATGACTTCACCACGCAGCCCGGCGTTCCGAACGCGCTCTTCGGGCTAATGCAATCCGAATCGAACGCTATCGCCCCCGGCAAACGCCCGCTCAGTTCCATGACGCCTACAATCCTTCTCCGCGACGGCAAACTTAGTTTTGTAACTGGTTCACCTGGCGGCCCCAGAATTATTTCCGCCACGCTGCTCAGCATTATCAACTGGATGCGTCTCGGGATGGACGCGCAATCCGCCATCAATGCGCCGCGCTTTCACCATCAGTGGTTGCCCGATGAACTCGTGCTCGAGCCGGATTTTTCATCTGAAGTAGAAAAGGATTTGCGCGTTCGTGGCCATGTCATCAAGGATCACGGCCACATCGGCTTGGTTAACGCCATCGGCATCAACGCGCAAACCGGTGAACGCCAGGGGGCTGCCGATCCTCGCGACGATGGCGTCGCGATCGGTTACTGACGCACCTTTGTACCATGCCGTTAAATTTATGAGGGACACTTTCCGTCGTAAGGGACCAGGAATTACACAACCATGCAAAGACTGCTCTCCACGTACCTGTTCGTCTCGCACAAACTAACGCCGGAAGTTCTCGGCCAGATTGCTGATGCTGGCTTTCAGGGCGTGGAAATTTTTTGCGCGCGCCGCCACTTCGACTACACCCTGAAATCTGAAATCCGCGAAATGGCGCAGGCTCTTGCAGACCATCGTCTAACTCTCCCTTCTCTGCACGCGCCTACCAATCGCGACCTCGGCCCAAATCGCGAAGGCGGCACGCCGCTTTCCGTTTGCGAAGTCGACCGCTCCCGCCGCGTTGAAGCCATGGACGAGCTTCGCCGCGTTCTCGATGTTGTCGACGACCTTCCGTTTTCGCGGCTGGTTCTCCACATGGGCGGCTCACGCGAAACCGAAGATCTGCGCAAACGCGACGCCGCGTTCAGTTCCCTCGAAAATCTGGTACTTCACGCCAAGCACGCCGGTGTCACCATCTGCATCGAAAATACTCTCAGCGAAATGGGCGCTCCAGACTACCTTCGCGCGTTCGTCAACGAAACGCGCCTCACCGGCTTGCGCTTTAATTTTGATATCGGCCACGCTCATCTTGTCGACGGCCCGGAAGAATCGCGCGTCGCTAAAAGTTTTGAGCCCATGCGCGATCTGATCGCCACTGCCCACATCCACGATAATCACGGAGAAAAAGACGAACACCTTCCGCCGTTCGACGGCTCCATCGACTGGCCCGCCGCGGTTACCTTGCTCAAAACCGTCCCGCAACCAAATCTACCGCTCTTGCTCGAAATAAAAGAAAAAACCGGTCCGGACGCGCCTAGCCTCCCGCAGCAACTCGAAGCCGCCCGCAAATCCATGGACCGCCTCGAAAAAGAGTGGAGCTGACTTCGGACCCTTAGGTAAGTTCGATCGCTCCTACTGCTAAACCGCGATCCCTTTCTAGTCATTCGTAAGCAATAGTTCTGGGTTGATGTTTCTAGCTTTTCAGGTATAGCCTACAGTTTATGAACCAACGAATCAGCCAGCTTGTCCGAAGAACCCTTGCAGGTTTAATTGTCCTGACGGTTTGCCTTGTAAGCGTTGGGGGCCGCAAATATAATTTTGCCCCAACGGCACTGGCCCAGGATCAGGACTGGGAACCTTCCATCCGCCAGTTTGAAGAGCAAGATAGAATCAATCCTCCTAAATCGGGAGGTATCGTATTTACAGGATCATCGAGTATCGCTCGCTGGGACACGCTCGTTAACGAAATGAAGCCACTCGATGTCATTAATCGAGGTTTTGGCGGCTCGCAGTATTCTGACCTCAACCAGTATGCGAAAAGAATTGTCATTGCCTACCATCCGCATGCGGTGGTGGTTTATGAGGGTGACAACGACCTTGCCGCTGAATCTTCCAAGACGCCGGAATCCGTTGCCGATGACGCCCGTTCATTTGTCCAAATCGTTCACTCCGCGTTGCCCGAAACCTGGATCTACATTATTTCCATCAAGCCATCTCCGTCGAGGTTTAAGGAGTGGCCCAGAATGAAGGCAGCGAACAGTATGATTCGGGATTTCGCCCGGACGCAGCCACGAGTCCAGTACATCGATGTCGCCTCTGCTATGTTCGACGCCCAAGGTCAGCTCCCCGCTGACCTTTTCGTCGAAGATGGATTGCATCCCACTCGGAAGTGTTATGCGTTGTGGACGTCGATTATCAAACCTATCCTTCTCGAGCAAAAAGTCGCGGCGCCAGCATCAGCAGGTCCCAAAACCCATGATTAGCCGCGAGCGAGCACTACGCCCACCTACGGACGCGAAAAATCTAGCGCAGTCTTACACCGACGAAGCCTTTCCACACGAAGCTGGGCACATTCTTGTTGGTAAGACAGTTGGGTTACCCGCTCGAGGATTAGATTTTCACGTCAGCCCTCACCCTGACGGAGGAATAATCGTTGGTGACTTCGCTACACTTGGCTTCTCGCCACCAGACGATCAAATATCTAGCATGGACCCAAAGTTAAAAGCGTCTTACATGCTCTATGTAGCTGGTGGGGTTGCCGGAAACATCTACGTCGGCCAAACTGTTGGGAAAGGTGCTGATTCGGACCGGAAGGAACTCGCCAGACTTACGAATCAGCCACTCGAAGAGCTGGCACAAATGGCGCAGCGGCTTATCCATAAGCGAAAAGAAGTGTTTAATCTCCTTGTTTCAAGAATCGAGAAAGCATTTCTTGAAAAAATGAAAGACCGTAATATTCAAACGGGAAGACATACGCTGCTCACTGAACACGACCTCGAGACAATTTACTACGTAAACCAACCCGACCGACGATTTCATTCTCTTGACCAGACAAACTCTACGGTGCGAGCATCCAGGGAAATGACGGCTCTTGATAACTACGTTGAGGAAGCAATGGCTCACGAAACAGGGCACACAGTCGTTGCAAAAGCACGCGGCATTACTGTACATGAGATATATGTAATGCTAACTAGAGCCGTGGGCGGCTATGAAATCGGAGACTTTGCCACAGAATCCGAATACCCTTCGGACGCAGAAATCACAGATATGCCGGAACAATTAAAAAAGGATTTTATTCTCTTTATTTCTGGAGGAGTAGCCGGAAACAGGTTTGAAGGACTCGACAAGATAACTCCTGGCGCTGACACTGACAGAGAGGAATTGAAGAGATTTACAGATAACAGTCTTGAAGAAGTGTCCGAAGAAGCCCTGGTAATTGTCACAAATCAAAGACGAACGTTTAGGCAAATACGGTCCCGGGCGAAACAGAAGTTTCGGGAGTTGATGAAGAATCCCGAACTCCAAACAGGGCGGCACGTCTTACTTAGCGGGCAAGAACTTGAAGCCATTTTCAATAAGAGATAGTAGTTCGAACCGCATCAGTTAGCCTCCGAGATATCCAAAGTTTTACGGCAATCTTGTCGGCAGTGGCTGTGTAGTCCAAGGCTGACGGCCCAACGCGCGACTTCCAGCCTATTGTTGTAGTTTGAGTACCTTTTTTTCTACCACAGGACCGATGATTTTTGCTGGTTGAGAAACCTCGTTTAAGCCGACGAGGACTTGCATTTCCGCTTTGAGTTTTTCGTCTTTCATCAAGTTCCTCGGCGGCTCTGTGCAGCTAATTAGCCCTTTCTGTTAAACTAGGCGTTTGATTTATCAACCGAAAACCTGTCCATGACCATCATCTCCATCGAACAAGCAGGCCAATACGACGGCCAGGAAGTCACCATCCGGGGCTGGCTCTACAATCTTCGCGAATCCGGGAAGCTGATGTTCCCAATTTTCCGCGACGGCACTGGAATTATCCAAGGCGTTTGCGCGCTAAAAGAAAACCCCGAAGCCTTCGAATCCCTCAAAGGACTGACCCAGGAATCCAGCGTCATCGTCACCGGAAAAATTCGCGCCGAACAACGCGCTACCGGCGGCTTTGAGATGGGCATCAGCAAAATTCAAATCGTGCAGAAAGTTTCGGAAAGCACTCCGTATCCCATCCAATTAAAAGAACATGGCGTGGATTTTCTTCTGGACCAGCGCCATCTTTGGATTCGCACGCCCCGCCAGGCCGCCATTCTCAGGATTCGCGCCGAAGCTGTGCGCGCCGCCCGCGAATTCATGGACTCGCAGGGCTACACCCTCACTGACGCGCCGATTTTTACCCCGGCGGCCTGCGAAGGCACTTCCAACCTCTTCGAAGTGAATTATATCGACGACCAAAAAGCGTATCTTACGCAAAGTGGTCAGCTCTACATCGAAGCCACCGCCATGGCTCTCGGTAAGGTTTATACCTTCGGCCCAACGTTTCGCGCGGAAAAATCAAAAACGCGCCGCCATCTCACCGAATTCTGGATGCTTGAGCCGGAAGCTGCTTACGCCGAGCTTGGCGACATGATGGATCTCGGCGAAGGCCTGGTCAGCGCGGTGGTCCAATCGGTGATAAAAAATAAATCCCGCGAACTCGAACTATTGAAGCGCGACGTAAAAAAACTTGAAAACGTGAAAGCTCCCTTCCCGCGCATCAGCTACGAAGAAGCCGTCGCCGTTCTCAACAAGCACGGGAATCCCGCAAAATTTGGCGATGATTTTGGCGGCGACGAAGAGACCATCATCTCCAACGAATTCGATCGCCCGGTTATGGTGCATCGCTATCCTTCCGCGATCAAAGCCTTCTACATGCAACCCGACGCGGAACGGCCCGACCTCGCTCTTGCTTTCGACATGCTCGCTCCCGAAGGCTACGGTGAAATCATCGGCGGCAGCCAGCGTATTCACGATTACGATTTACTGGTGCGGCGTCTTCGCGAGCACAATCTGCCCGAAGAACCGTTTCAGTGGTATCTCGACTTGCGACGCTACGGCAGCGTGCCCCATGCCGGCTTCGGGCTGGGCCTGGAACGCACCGTTGCGTGGATTTGCGGAACCGAGCACATTCGCGAGGTGATTCCCTTCCCCCGCATGATTTACCGGGTATACCCTTAAAAGGTTGTTTTCTATCGCAACGGAAGCCGGCGCACACCGGGCTACGGAAAGAATATGGCGCACAAAGTAAGAATAATCGGTGTACCGATGGACCTCGGGCAAAGCCGCCGCGGCGTCGACATGGGCCCCTCCGCCATGCGCGGCGCGGGATTGCAACTTCGCTTGAAGCAATTAGGTCATCAAGTCGAAGACATCGGCAATATTTCCGTAAAGCAACCGGAAGAAATGCCCGTCGGCGAAAAACGCGCCAAGTACATGGCCGAAATTGCTGAAACCTGTAAAGATCTCGCGGACATCGTCCAGAAATCTTTGGAAGAACATTTCATCCCCTTGGTCCTGGGCGGCGATCATTCCATCGCAGCCGGCTCCGTAAGCGGTGTTTCCGCGCACTTTCGCAAGGAAAAAAAACAAATTGGCTACATCTGGCTGGATGCTCACGGCGATATGAACACGCCGGAATCGTCTCCCTCCGGCAATGTGCACGGCATGCCGCTCGCAGCGATTATGGGTTATGGCGCTTCGGAATTGGTGGATCTGCTCGGCTTCAAACCAAAAGTCGAGCCGCAAAATATTGTTTTGGTGGGCGTTCGCGATCTTGACGTGCAGGAAAAAAAATTAATGAAAAAATCCGGCGTGCGCGTGTTCACCATGCGCGATATTGATGAACGCGGCATGCGTGAAGTTATGGCCGACGCTTTGAAATATGCCATGGATGATACCGACGGCATCGCCGTAAGCCTGGACATGGATTTTGTGGATCCCTCGGACGCGCCCGGCGTGGGAACTCCGGTGCGCGGCGGCGTCACCTACCGCGAAGCGCATCTCGCCATGGAAATGATCGCGGACACCGAATCCATGGTCTCCATGGAAATCGTGGAAATTAATCCCATCATCGATGAACACAATCGCACCGCGCTGCTTGGTGTGGAGTTGGTGCTCTCCGGCCTGGGACAAAAAATTTTATAATTTTACGAACTTGCGCCATCCAGTATTTCGGAAAGAGGAATTGTGAGCAGCGAGAAACGCAGACTGAAAGTGGGCGTTCTTTTTGGCGGGCGCTCCGGCGAACACGAAGTTTCCCTGGCTTCCGCTGCCTCGGTAATCCGCGGGCTGGATCCCGATAAATATGAAGCAGTACCCATCGGAATCACCAAGGATGGACATTGGCTTGTGGGCACGGGAACACAAAAAACTCCCGCGGACGTGCTGCGCTCCGGCAAGCGCGTAATCATGATGGCGGACCCGACCGAGGCTGCGCTTATCGCCATGGATCGCAGCAGCGGAGCGCAACGGTTGGATGTAATTTTTCCGGTGATGCACGGCACGTTCGGAGAAGACGGAACGATTCAAGGATTGCTGGAGCTCGCCGGTTTGCCTTTTGTTGGCGCGGGCGTGCTGGGCTCCGCAATCGGGATGGACAAGGATGTTGCCAAGCGCTTATGCCAGGCTGCAAAGATTCCGGTGGTGCCCTGGATTGCCGTGCATCGCGCGGACTGGGAAAAGAAACCGCGGGAAATTCAGAAAGCAATCGAAGACAAATTTAAATATCCCATTTTTGTAAAGCCGGCGACGCTCGGTTCTTCCGTGGGCATGAGCAAAGTTCATTCCGCGGAGGAATTTGCCGCGGCGCTGGACCTTGCCGCGGAATTTGGAATGAAAATTCTTGTGGAAAGATGCGTAACCGCGCGGGAGATTGAAGTTTCGGTGCTGGGAAACAGCGATCCGAAGGCATCCATCCCGGGCGAGATCGTGCCGCACCGTGAATTTTACGATTACGCGGCGAAATATCTGGAGGAAGGAACACGGCTGCTGATTCCCGCGGAATTGAAACCTGCGCAAATAAAAAAGATTCAAGCATTGTCGATCGGAGCATTTCGCGCGCTGGAATTGAATGGCATGGCGCGCGTGGATTTTTTTCTCGAAAAAAAGGGCGGCAGAATTTTTCTCAACGAAGTCAACACCATACCTGGATTTACATCCATCAGCATGTATCCGAAATTGTGGGAAGCCAGCGGAGTTCCCTTCCGCGAGCTTCTCGATAAATTGATCGGATTGGCGATGGAACTGCATCGTGAAAAAGCCCGCACCAAATACGCCATCGAACTTCCCGAAGGCGCGGGCGGCGCTCTGGAAAATTAATATCCACATTTTGCATCGTGCAAGTTGGGGCACTTGGCATATTTTCTCGCCCTGCTACTTTTGCGGTTTGCCGCCGGGCATTTACTCCGGGGTGGAAATTTTGTAAGGTTCTGAAAGCGGCTTCTTTGCCGCAACCTTGCTCGCAGGCAGGAGAAAAGAAAAAATGTCCTTACTGGAGCCACCTGCCGAAACCGCGAATAAATCCCGGGTCATGATTTTTACCGTAGTGACCGTGGTATTTGCCGTTGCGCTGATTTTATTTCTTACCTTCCGTTACTATCCCGAAAAAAAGGCCGCCGATAATTTTTTCGAAGCACTGGAGGCCGGAAACACGGAGCGGGCCTATCAACTTTGGAAACCCAGCGAGAGCTACGCGATAAAAGATTTTCTCGCGGACTGGGGTCCGGATGGCTACTACGGTTCGGTAAAAAGTCACAAAATATTAAGCGCCAAAGCTCCCAAGGGTTCGTCCGCAGTGGCCGTAACGGTGCAGATCAGTCCGTATTCACCGATGCCATCCGCCAGCGACGCGGAAAAAAGCCGCAAGACCCGGGTGGTAAGCGTGTGGGTGATGCCGTGGGACAAATCGTTCAGTTTCCCTCCGTGAAATAACTTTCGCACAAATAAAAATTTGGCCCCGCAAATACCCCCGCGCCGACTTGGGATATTTGTGTGCGTAATTTAGTGGTCGGCGAGGGCATGGATTAATTCCTGGGGCGTAACGGTGGAGGTGCCAAGTTTGCCAACGACTACGCCGGCGGCGGTATTGGCCAGCACGAGAGCGTCCGGCAGCGAAGCGCCCGCGGCAACTGCGAGCGCAAGAACACTGAGAACGGTGTCACCAGCGCCGGTAACGTCGAATACCTGGCGGCCGGTGGAACCTCGTTCCACGCCGGACTGACCGATACGCGCGTAGGTAACTTCAAAGCTGGTGGCAGGAATGTGAACCGCGCGCGGAGAAGATTCCTCGATCAGGCTCATACCATTTCCGCCGCGAGTGATCACTACTGAAGCGCAGCCAAAATGGGCGAGCAACGCGCGGCCGGCTTCTTCGACGGAATTTTCATCGGTAAGAGAGCGGGTGACAAAGAATCCTGCTTCCTTGGCGTTGCAAACGATGGCGCGAGCGCCGCGATAGGCGTAAAGCCGCGAAGTTTTGGGCTTGACGAATACGGGAACCTTGAGCGAATGGCAAGCGCCGAGAACGCGATCGGCAAAATCGTCGGTGACCAGGCCCTTGTCGTAGTCAGAGAGAACCAGCGCATCGAGTTTTTTGAGCGAAGCGAGTAATAGCCGAAAAATTCTTTCCTGCGTGGCGGTTTGCAGCGGCTCGCGTCGTTCGTGGTCCACCCGGACGACTTGCTGGTGACGCGCGATGATGCGGGTTTTTACGGTGGTGACCCGTTTGCTGTCCGGAATTGCGCCGCGATCAAGAATATTCGCGGCACGAAGACAGGCGCGAAGAGCGCGGCCGGGTTCATCATCGCCGATGGCGCCGAAGGCTTCAACGCGAGCGCCAAGCGAAGTGAGATTGGCAGCTACATTGCCGGCGCCGCCGAGGCATTCCGTTTGAGAAACAAAGTCGACCACGGGTACGGCAGCTTCCGGAGAGAGTCGTGACGCGGTGCCCCAGAGGTAGCGGTCCAGCATCAAGTCACCGAGGACGGCAATGCGCTTGTTGCGCAGGCGAGGGATCAGACGTTTGAGGCGCGGAATGGAAGAAGTGTCAGTCATAGAGTGAATCGTTCCTTCTGCTGGTGTGTTGCCGAGATCCCTCCGCTTCGGTCGGGATGACAGAGAAAAAGAGCCGGCTAGTCGGGGGCGATAGTGGCTTCTTCGGGAAGCATGTTTGGAATTTCATCGCGCACACGGTAGACGCGTTTGCAGGTCTGGCATTTGAACCCGACATCGGCTGGGAGAAGCGTAACCGTGGTTTTGCAGACCGGGCAGACGAGGATGTCGAGAAGGCGCTTAGGAATTTCCATGGTGTCTCCGCAGGATGCGATTGACTTTGGACTGTAGCAAAGGGGAATAAGGAGGTAAAGGAATCCAATCCGAGGGGGTACCCCCCACCCGGGGGGTGATTTGTAGATGTATCAAAGCAAAGGCTTTATGGCTGAACGTTTGTAGATGTATCAAAACAAAGGAGATATTGTCCTTGTAAGTGCTTTGGAATGATACATCTATGCATGGCTCGTAAGTATTGGAAACACGAGGTTTACAGGGCAGATTTTTGCGTCCGAGAGAGGGTTGTTTAGCTAAATAAAGTAAGGATTTCGGTGCTTGGAGATCGGGCGTGAGATTCACACAGTATGGTAGCATGTAATTATTACTATGTCAATAGTTAACTCATAGTTTAACGTTCGAATGACGGTCGGAAATCATTTGCGGCCGGAAAGCCCATTTTGTTCGAACGGAACCTACATCCCCGGATACTTTCCGAGAAATATGAGGAGAAAATCGATGGTGTCCTGGATTCCGTGGGCAATGATTGGAACGGACAGATTGCGGCCGGTAACTAGATAGAGCACACCGAGTAACAGACCTGCCAGGCCCTCGTCTATGACACCAGTGACCCCTTGATAGGCGTGAGCTAACCCAAAGCCAACGTGGACTACGATCAGGCTAACAATCCACGCAGGACGTGAGCGATTCATCAGGTCAGCGACGCGGTTCATTAGAAAGCCGCGGTAAACCATTTCTTCGCCAAATGCCGCCAGCGTCCACGCGCCCAAAACCGCGAGCAGCGTCCATTTAAGATTTCCCTGCAGCGCGCGAAAAACTTCCAGGTCTGGCTGCTTGTGCAGAACCTTGACCAGAAATGGCTGGCTGATAAAGAGTTGAAATGCCTCCAGCAGCAAACCCGCGCCGACACCGAAAGCCACGGTAGTTTTCCAGTTCCGGTATCGGCTAAGCCCAACATCGCGCCAGCGGAGTCCCCGAAGCCGAAGTGAAATCCAGGCGAATGCGAGTAGAAAAGGTGTCTTGCTGAAGGGGATCAGATGGCGAGCATCAGCGACAAAGATTAAAACAACGATGAGCAATTCAACGACGATCACCCACTTCGTTTGCTGCCAACCGCCGCGCTTGACGTCCTGGGATATGTGCATGACACCTACTTAGGGTCTAAAAAAGGGGGGCGTTTGATGTTGGCCGAGAAGCCGTCAGCTACTGGACAGGTGGGATGCGCTCCCACGAGAGGCGTCTCTGGTGATCCTCGTTCATCTCGTGCGCCTTGGCTATGAGTGTCAGCCTATTTTTATCAATAGTCATTTGGCGGAGGCCATCGTCCCCGCGTTCTCCGGGATAAAGCGATTGCTTAATATGGTGTGTAACGGTCTTAACTAACGGATCAACCGTCCATGGGCCGAAATAAGCGTAATAACCATTTACCGCCGCGACCTTTTCATCCGGAGTCGCTGCGAGGAAGCCCTCGCGCGAACTGGAGATTGGAACGGTTGGCTTCGGATCGGAAACGATCTGCACACTCATCCAGCCGCTGCGATCGTAAATGAGCAGTCCTTCTGGATGTTTGCCGTAAAAAGGATATATTACTTCGCCGTTCGGACGGATGGTCTCTACGCTAACGAGGCGCCAAGCCCCAACCAATCCATTTAGTCCTGATGCATCCTGCTGTGGAGAGGAGTCCTGCTTCGCGGGTTTTAGGGCGCTGATCGGTACTGCAAGACAGCATAGGAGAATCGAAAGCGGTAATCGCATGAGTCCTCCAAATGGAGATACCGGTTGCGCAAGCTGCTGACCTAAACGTCCGCTTGATAGTAGCAGCAACATCACCACAACACTCTCGTCTTCGATGCGTCTCTTTGACGAAGGAGAACGGCTCGGCAGTACTGTTCCTTTTTGAACACAAACGTGTTACTAATTTACGAATGGCACGGAATCTGGTATTCGTGAAAAAGCCAAATTTCGAAGGTTTCGGTTGCTCGGAATGCAGCTGGGTGTTTCGTCCGGCGTCAAGCGCGCTTGTTGGTGAATCGCTGGAAAATATGATGGATAAGTTTGAAAGCGAGCGCGACAAGGAGTTTGCGGCTCACAGTTGCGAGCAGCGCGCAAAAACGACGGATTTAAAAATTAAGTAACGGTTTTCCACCCAACAGCAGCGTCAGGCGACAGGCTGAGCAGCTCGGCGTGCAAGCACCGCGTCGATGACCTGAGAGAGGTCGTCGAAGCCGTCAGGCTTGGCTAACACCGCGTCAACCCCAACCGCGGAATTGATGGCTGCGCGAATATTGTCGCTGTACATAGTAAAAAGAATTATCGCGGTAGTGGGCAAGAGCCTCTTGAGGATCGAAGCGGCTTCGATACCGTTCATCACCGGCATGGAAACATCCAGCAGCACCAGATCCGGTTTAAGTATTCTGGCTTTTTCCACGGCTTCCATGCCGTCGGCAGCTTCATCGCAAACTTCGATGTCTTCTCGTTTACCTAGAAAAAGCTTGAGCAAGGAACGGATACCGCTCTGATCGTCGGCGATCAAAACCTTTTTGGGTGCAGGCGTCACCTTTCTAAATTACTATGAATTTCCATCGCGGACTATACGTCGTTCACTGTAGACGGAAGTAAGTGCCAGGACTTAACCTGCAGCGGAGGGCAATTCGAGGAGCATGTGCTGCTCATCGACGGACAAGCCTCCGACGCGAATACCGCACGGTTCGACACCGAAGGAGCGGAAGCCCAGGGATTGATAGAGGTTGCGAGCGGCCTGCTGGGTGACGGACACCGTGAGAAAAATCTGCTCGAGCCCCGGGGTGGCCCGCGCGGCGGCGATGGCCTGCACCATGAGGGCGCGAGCGATACCCTGGCGGCGAGCGGACGGTATCACAAAGACGCCCCAGATGTGTCCTTTATGACGGCGCTTGGCGGGAATTTCTTGATAAAAACCAACGCTGCCAACGAGTGCGCGCTGATCGAAAGCACCAAATACAAAATTCTCCGCATTACCAGCACGAAGGCGTTCAGCGTAGACGCTGACAGGAATTTGCAAAAGTTCGCCGGGAGATTCTACAAAAGAAAACGGATCGGTTTCGAGCGCGAGCATGCGGAAGTCGTAAAAGAGTTGGGCGTCATCTTCAGTGAGCCGGCGTATTTCCATGGGCGGCATGGCGGAGCGATTTCGCTTTCCCATAATACCGGAAGCCAGAAATTTCCCATTGAAAAATTGGCAGGACGAGACCGCGCTAAAGATTATGTGTTTCGCGGAAGGCGCGAACGGCGGCAGCCGCGTCCTGATGCTGCGCATCGACGGCGTAATTGAGGCGGCGAATGTCGGCGGCAGTGAGCTTGCCCGCGAGTTCGGCGAGCGCGGCGCGAAGTTGGGGAAATTTAGCGAGAGTGGACTGGCGGACAATGGGGACAGCGTCATAGGGCGGAAAATAATGAAGGTCGTCCTCGAGAGCGACCAGGCCGAGGGAGTCGATTTGCCCGTCGGTGGAGTTGCCAGCGACGATATCCACTTGATGATCGAGGAGCGCGCGATAAATGAGGCCGAGATCCATGGCGGTGGGAGGCGCAGCGAAACGCAGATTGTAGCGGCGCGTGAGTCCCGCGTAACCGTCAGGGCGTTCTTGAAATTCATAGCCAACACCGGCACGCCACTTCGGCGCGACGGGAACGAGATCGGAGATTCGCCGCAAGTGAAGACTGTTGGCGTCATCGGGGCGAATGACCATGGCAAAGGTATTTTCAAAGCCGAGTGGCTCGGTCAGTTCCAGTTGAAAACGCTGGCTGTAAAGCTGCTTTACACGCTGATAGACAGCGGCGGAATCCGCGCTGGTGGGTTGATTGAGCACGGCGGTGAGGGCCGTTCCGGTGTATTCGACGTATAGATCGAGATCTCCCGCAAGCATGGCTTTGTGGATGAGGAGGGTACCGCCGAGATTTGTTTTGCGATCAACATGGATGCCGGTGCGAGCTTCGATATGCTGGGCGAGGAGTTCGGCGAGGATGACCTGTTCGGTGAAGAATTTTGAGCCGATGGTCAAGTGGGGCCTGGAGGAGTGGCAGGAAGCGAGAGAGAGACAGAGAATTACAAGGAACAGTCGACGCATGATGGGATACGTTCTCATGGAGAGACCGGGAAAAGAATAAAAAAAGCGGACAGCCTTAATTAACCCGGAGGCGGCGTTCGAGAAGCGAAAGAAGAAAATCGGCGGAAAGAGCGAGAAACGCGGCGGGGATAGCGCCGGCAAGGAGCAAAGAGTCGTTGACCAGGGCCACGCCGCGAAAAATGAAAGTGCCGAGACCACCCGCACCGATGGCGGCGGCGATGGTGGCGATGCCGATGGTGATGACGGTGGCGGTACGAATGCCGGCAAGAATTACGGAAAGCGCGAGCGGCAAGCGAACGCGGAAAAGAATTTGCAGTTTGGTCATGCCCATGGCTTCGGCGGATTCGATGATGGCGTGATCGATGCCGGTCAGGCCAACGAAAGTGTTACGCAAAATAGGAAGCAGCGCGTAGAGTACCAGCGCCACGATTGCCGTACGTTTTCCAATGCCGCCAATGAATGGGATGGGGATCAGAAATCCGAAAAGAGCAAGACTGGGAATCGTTTGAAAAATATTAGCGATGGTGAGCGATGCGGACCGAAGGACGCGATTGTGCACGCTCAGCATGCCGAGCGGCACAGCGATCGCAATGGCAATGGACATGGAAATAACGACCAGCAGCATATGCGCCAGAGTGGCGCTAAGTATTTCCGCGCGATGCTGGAGGAAGTAGGGCCAGAAATTCATGAGTGAGCCCCAGGAATTTCGAAGGAAATTGAAGACGTGAAGGCGCGAACTTCGGGATGAGGAAGATGGAGAAAATCCCGGGGAGCGGCGTCGGCGACCATTTTTCCGGCCTCCAGCAAAACGATGCGAGAGGCCAGGAGCAGCGCTTCGCGGATGTCGTGAGTGACGAAAACAATGGTTTTTTTGAGGCGATGCGCGAGGGCGGAAAATTCTCGCTGCAGTTCAGCGCGAGTGACGGGATCAAGCGCTCCGAAAGGTTCATCCATTAACATGATGGCGGGATCCGCGGCGAGGGCGCGAGCTACACCGACGCGTTGACGCTGGCCTCCGGAAAGTTGCCGCGGGTAGCGGCCAGCAAATTCAGCAGGATCGAGGCCAACGAGATGCAGCAATTCGTCAACGCGAGCGGAAATTTTCGCAGCCGGCCAATTGTCGAGGGTCGGAACAAGAGCGACGTTTTCCGCCACGGTGAAGTGGGGAAACAATCCAGCTTCCTGGATAACGTATCCGATGCCGCGGCGCAGTTGAATAGGATTCGAATCGGTGGTGCGGCGGCCTTGAACGAGTACATCGCCGCCGCCCGGAATCAGAAGACGATTGATCAGCTTTAGGATGGTGGTTTTGCCGCTGCCACTGCGGCCAAGAAGGACGAGTGTTTCGCCTGCATGAACGGAGAACGTAATATCGGAGATGATGGGAAAATTTTTGCCCGCGGCGCGCGTATCGGGTGCTACGGAATAACTTACGTTGCGAAACTCGATGGCTGGGGACCCCGGCGCGAGGTTATTCATTCGGTTGACATCCCCCAGTAACGGGAGAGAGTATCTTAGCCCACCCTGAATAATGGCGCAGTATTTTTGCGCACCCTTCTGAGCGCTGGAGCATCAGATGAAAGGGGAAAAGCGATGGGGACTCCTGCCACAGCGGTTCGAATACGCCATGAATTGCCAACCAGGTTATTAGAAGCGCGGAAACGGACGGATGAGCTGTTTGCGGTGGTGCGCGAAGAAGCAATTCATGACCGTCCAATTCCGGAGCGGCATCGCTTCATATTTTATCTGGGACACGTGGAAGCGTTCGACTGGAATTTGCTGGCGCAAAGAGCATTTGGTCTAAAAACCGTTCAAAGAACATTTGACGATTTGTTTGCATTTGGAATTGATCCGGTCGGAAGAGGTTTGCCAACGGACAAACCCGAGGATTGGCCGGCGCGCGCAGAGATCGAGGAATACAACCTGCGGTCACGCAGCGCGCTTGATGCCGCAATTCAGAAAGCGCTGGAGCACCCAGGCGAAGGTCATCCGCAGTTGGTCGAGATGCTTGAGGTGGCCATTGAGCATCGGCTGATGCACGCGGAAACGCTCACGTATATGCTGCACCGCCTGCCGACGGAGAGAAAAATATCGATGCCATTGCCGGGAGCGGAGAAACCGCGCAACACGACTCGACAAATGGTGGAAATTCCGGCGGGGACCGCGACGCTGGGTCTCGAGAAAAAACAGCGCGAAGAGTTCGGCTGGGACAATGAATTTGGTAGCGTGCAAAAACATGTTCCGGCATTCGTGATCGAGGGCACGAATGTTACGAACCGCGAATTTTTACGTTTCGTGGAGGCTGGGGGCTACAAGAACGAGGCGTTATGGAGCGAGGAAGCGCGCGAATGGCTTCGAGCGGAGAAGATAGAGTATCCGGCGTTCTGGCGGCGTGATGGAAATATGTGGATGTACCGAACGATGTTTGGAGAAGTACGTTTGCCGCCGGATTGGCCGGTATACGTCAGCCACGCGGAAGCTTCGGCTTATGCGAAATGGCTAGGACGCAAGTTGCCAAGCGAAGAGCAATTTCACAGGGCGGCGTATGGAACTGCGGAAGGAAAAGTGGAACGAAGTTATCCCTGGGGAGAAGAACCACCGCACACGAGCAGGGGCAATTTTAATTTTGACAGTTGGAATCCGGCGGCTGTCGGAACACATGAGGCCGGGGCGAGCGCATTCGGGGTGCAGGACCTGGTGGGCAACGGTTGGGAATGGACGCGAACGGTGTTTGGGCCGTTTCCAGGATTTACGCCGATGCCCTTTTATTCAACCTATTCGGCGAACTTTTTCGATGGGAAACATTATGTGATGAAAGGGGGATCGCAACGAACCGCGGCGTGCATGCTGAGGCGATCCTTCCGCAACTGGTTCCAGCCGCATTATCCGTACGTTTACGCGACGTTCCGTTGTGTTGAGGACTGAAGGTTAGCGGGCACGGTTAAGGTGATGCAACCTGTCCAGGAGAAATCATGTTGACGCAAACACTGCCTCTCCGGCACATTTCGGAATTTGCGGCTGAAGTGCGCGAAGGCCTGACCAAGCCGGGCCAGCGCGAACTACCATCAAAATATTTGTACGACGAGGTCGGATCGGCGCTGTTCGAAGCCATCTGCGTGCTGCCGGAATATGGATTGACACGCGCGGACACGCGGCTGCTGCAACGTCACTCCGGGGAGATTATCGCGCACTTGCCGCTGCCGATACGTGTGGCGGAGTTGGGGAGCGGCACCGGAAAAAAAACGCGATGGATCCTGGAAGCGTTGGCGAGAAGGCAGAAGACCGACTATTACCCTATCGAGATTTCTCCATCGGCGCTGGCGGCGTGCGAAAAGGAATTAGGGCAAATCGACATGGTGAGCATCGTGGGCTACGAGAAGCCATATCTGGAAGGACTGCGAGCGGTAACCAACCGGCTGAGAAATGATGAGCCCTTACTGGTGCTTTTTCTTGGGAGCACCATTGGAAATTTTGATCGCGACGCAGGTGAAGTATTTTTGCGCAATGTGCGGAAGATTTTGCGCGACGGAGATGCGTTGTTGCTGGGAACCGATCTGGTGAAGGATACGTCCGCGCAGATTCTAGCCTATAACGATCCAGCGGGAGTGACCGCGGCGTTCAACTTGAATTTGTTGGGACGCCTAAACCGCGAACTGGGGGCGGATTTTGACCTAAGCCAATTCGCGCATGAGGCGCGATGGAACAATGCTGAACGAAGAATGGAAATGCATCTGGTGTCGTTGTCCAAGCAACGCATTTACATTCCCGCAGCAGGATTGCAACTGACGCTGAACGAGAGCGAAACGATCTGGACAGAGAGTTCGCATAAATATTTCGCGAACGAAGTACCGTTAATCGCAAAGCAAGCGGGATTCCGCTGCGAACAACAATGGATTGATAAGGAATGGCCGTTCGCGCAGAATTTGCTGATCGCGAATTAACAAGTGAAACGACGGCCGATGACCGCTCGGCGCACGGTTCCTGAAAAAATGCTTATCATTCGAGAGTTTCCACGCGCCAGATCAAACGGGCGGTGAAAGATTTTTGCGTGGTGAGCTCGGGGCGCCAAACGGCGAGAATTTGCGAGCCTTGGTAAACGCGTTCGAAACCTTCTTCGGATTCCGAGACGGTTTCGATAGGAGCGATCCAGAATTCCTGCGAAGACGGGGCATGCAGCGAAATACGCACACCTTGCCACTGATCCTGCATGCGCAATATCGGACCAGCCAGGACGCCGCTGAAACGTAGATTCTGCGGGCCTGCCGGCGTTTCAAAAAAACGGTCTGGTTCGGCAGGAGCTAGAAAATTGATGATGGATTCGATGCCGATGGCAAAATTGCGCGCCAGCGGCTGCTTGAGCTTGAGAGTGATTTCGCAAGCTACTTCACAACCGCGCGGAGCGGGCGAAAAAGAAAAATACTTCGTCAGTGACTGCCCCGCATCCGCGGCTTCCAATCCAGAATCAAGGTTTCCTTTGCGGAGAAGTTCGGCGTGATGGGGCGCGGAGGAGCGAACCACGTATTCGCCGCCGGCAAAATCGGGATGCTCCTGAAGCTGCAGCATTTCGTAATCCGATTGCGTGCGCGCGGGATCGAAGATCAGCACGCGGAAGGCGTGACGAGGCCAACGGTCGTATCGCAGGAAACGCTCAAGGCCCGGCTCTTTCACCCTGGTTTGATCGTGGATGGATATGGCGCTGCCAGCGGCGGCGCGAGAAGCTTCGCGCAAACGCGCATGATACGCCTCTGGACGGCGCTGCATGGAATTGATGAGCGTGGCAGCGCACGGGCGAAAATCAAGCATGGCCATGGTGCCGCCATCAGCGGGCTTGAGTAGCGCATGATATTCGGGAGCATTGAAGTCGAGTTCGCTGGCGCCATCGGCGTCGTAGTCCATGATTTCGACGCGTGGAAGATTGCCGGCCGGCGTCAGACGATCCGCAATGATTTCGGCGCGAATCAGATTGCGCCATAACTCTGTGCGAAGATGTGGCGCATAGATGCCACCGAAGACACCGTGCCAATACGCGTCATTCGATTGAGCGCGAAGAAGAAAGTCACGAGCCTGAATTAATTCCTGAGCGGGAGCGGAACCGGAGCGGCGAGCGGGTACGGCGGCTACGCGAGCGCAAGCACGAAGCATTTTCTTGTTGAGCAGATTGGCTTCGGGATACTTGGTAAAAAAGCCCCGCCAGGATCCGCCGCGCAAAAACGAGAGCACTTCGGGACGAGCAGCAAACTCGTGCTGCAGAGCGGTCAAACGCTGGCGAGCATTGGTGGGAAGCACCCACTCCATCATTTCCGTGTAGGAGGCCGCGGGAAGATCAGCGCGGCCAAGCGGGGCATGATGCTCGCGGTATTCGGAAGGCGTGCAGACAGTTAGCCAGGAAGAATTTTCCTGAAGCGCGGCAAAGAATTCCTTGAGCCAGCCATCGGTGTAGCAGTGTTGAAACGTTCCGGGCCAAACGCCGAATTTCTCCATGTCATCGCCCATGGCGGCGAGACCGCCGGGATGCCTGAAGGCTGCAGTTTTTAAATAGACGATAACATCTTCGACTTTGCCGAAAGGGACGAGGTAACGAAGCGCTTTGTGGCCGGGAAAAAGCCGTACGCATTTGCCGCGATCTTCGGCGACATAGGTTCCAAAAAGATCTTCCGCGGCAAAACCGGCAGAGAGGAAATGGACGTCGTCAACAATGGTGTAAGCCACGCCTGATTCAGCAAGGACTGAAGGAAGTTGCGGCTCCCATACGCGCTCGGCCAGCCAAGCGCCGCCAGGACGCTTGCCAAAATGCGTTTCGACGAAATCAGCGAGGCGGAGGAGCTGTTCGCGTTGATCCTCCGGCGGAATGGAGACGAGGATGGGTTCATAGAAGCCGCCGCCAAGGAGCTCGATCTGGCCAGAGGCGACGAGTTTCTTGAGACGCGAAATATATTCCGGATGATTGGCGTTGAACCAGGACAGCAGCGAGCCCGAGTAATGCAAACCCAAACGCACAGAAGAATATTTTTCAAGCAAATCGATGAACGGAAGATACGAAGTTTGGTAACAACGTTCGAAAACGTGTTCAAAATTGCCGCTGGGCTGGTGCGCGTGAATTACAAGAACCAGATGGAAGCGTGGCGGCATAAGTCGCTGAGAGGTTTCCATGCAATATCATACCTTGCCGATGATAAAGCTGCGCAACCGGGGGCGTGCAGCTGTAATAAAAAAATTGCTAAAGAGCACAAAAAAAGCGGCACGGCGGAGCGTGCCGCGAAAGAAACTTTGTATCCGTAATAGAGCTACTTTTTGTTGAACCACTCGGCGTTGACGGGCGTGAAACTCTGCCACTTTTCCGGCAAATCTTCCAGGGCAAAAATCGCGGTGACGGGGCAAACAGGCACGCAGGCGCCGCAATCGATACACTCGGCCGGGTGGATATAAAGCTGCGGCTCCCCCGCAAACTGGGGCTCATCCTTGCGGGGGTGGATGCAGTCCACCGGGCAGACATCGACGCAGGCAGTGTCTTTAGTGCCGATGCAAGGTTCGGCGATTACGTAAGCCATTCACAATCTCCTTTTTACAAAACAGCAGCCGGGAAGCAAGGAAACGACCGGCACGCCCATGAGGCGACACAACTTCCGCATTGCGGATGGTACATCACGATTGTACGCGGGCAAGCAGGGATTCTCAACTTCCGCGCACGGATATAGAATGGAAAAGAACGGGGACAACATGAAGAAACGGATTGGACTGTCGGGACTATTGCTGATAGCGATAACGGTTTTGGCCGCGCCGCAAGCAAAAGCGCCGAAGGATCCCGAGCTGATTGACATGCAGGGTTATCAAAAGATGTTGGAAAAGTATCATGGGAAAGCGCTATTGGTAACGTTCTGGGCGACCTGGTGCGAACCGTGCCGCGACGAGTATCCGATGTTGAACGAATTGGCCAAGGAATACGCGCCAAAGGGATTGAGCGTGGTGGGCGTGAACCTCGATGAGGACGGCGACTTGATTTTGATGCGCCGGTTTATCGCGCGATATAAGCCGGTGTTTCCAAATTACCGCAAGAAAAAAGGCGAAGAAACCGCGTTTGTGCAGTCGGTATTGCCGGGATGGAACGGCGCCATTCCCGCTTCGTTTTTATATGCGAAAGGCGGGGGCCAGGCGGGGCACGTTATGGGGGCCGGAGACCGGCAAACGTATGAGGCCGCGATCAAGCAATTGCTGGCCATGGGAGAAGCAAACGCCGGCGCACGAAGTACAAAATAAGGGAGAACCTCGTGATTCGCAGCAAAAATTTGCGGAGTGGCTACATCCAGGAAGACGTGGAAGATTACATTTATGGATTGCTGCCCAAGCGCGACGCGGTGCTGAGTGAGATTGAAGAGTACGCGGAAGCGCAGAACATTCCTATTATTGGGCCTGCGGTAGGGCGGCTGCTCGCGCTGCTGGTGCAAATTTCTGGCGCCGCGCGAATCTTTGAAATGGGGTCGGCGATTGGATATTCGACGATATGGCTGGCGCGGGCAGCGGGAGCAAAAGGGAAAGTATTTTATACCGATGGAGATCCGGAGAAAGCAAAGAGGGCGCGCGGTTATTTCGAGCGCGCCGGCGTGGCCAAACGAATTGAAATGCAGACCGGCGACGCTATTGCGTTATTGAAAAAGGCCCCGGGAACTTTCGACATAATTTTTAACGACATCGACAAGCACCAATATCCCGCGGCGATGCGCGCGGCGATACCAAAACTGCGGCGAGGCGGGTTGTTTATTACCGACAACACCTTGTGGTCAGGAAGAGCCGCACGGCCGGCAGCGGAGGGCGATAAGGACACCGCGGGTATTCAGGAATTGAATGGCGCACTGTATGCGTCGAGAGAATTATTTCCCGTGCTGCTTCCCTTGCGCGATGGGGTCACGGTCTGCCGCAAAGCTTAGCGAAGAAAATTGCGCATAAGGAACGCGAGGTTGGCGGGGCGCTCGGCCAGCCGCCGCATGAAATAGGGGAACCAGTCCGTGCCGTACGGAATATAAATACGCAAGCGGTAGCCGTCGAGGACCAGACGGCGCTGCAAATCGGTGCGCACGCCATACAGCATCTGGAATTCGAAGTCATCCTTGGAAATTCTATTTTCAGCGGCGCAGCGAATGGTTTCCGCGATCATGCGCGGATCGTGGGTGGCGATGCCGTGATAAAACCCGCTGGGCAGCAACATGCGCATCAGGCGGATGTAATTGGCGTCAACATCGCGCTTGAGAGGATAAGCCACGTCCTCGGGTTCCTTGTAGGCTCCCTTGCAAAGACGAATGCGGCATCCATAAGAGAGAAGATCGTTGATGTCGCCTTCGGAGCGATACAAATAAGACTGGATTACCGTACCTACCGCAGGGGTGGCGGAGCGAACCCGTTTGACCAGTTCAATGGTGCGCGGCGTGTAAGTGGAACCCTCCATATCAACGCGCAAAAAATTATCGTAACCGGCGGCGCGCTCCGCGACGGAAAGGAGTAATCCCTCGCAAAATTCGGAGCTAAGGTCCAGGCCCAGCTGAGTTAGCTTGCAGGAGACATTCGCGTGCAACTGCTCGTGCGCGATGCGTTCGAAAATCTGGAGGTAAGCGTCGCGGGAATGTTGCGCTTCCGAGGTGGTGGAAACATTTTCGCCGAGATAGTCGAGGCTAACCAGCATGCCGGCGTTATTGCACGCGCGAGCCGCAGCTATCGCTTCATCAAGGGTCTCGCCTGCGACAAAACGCCGCGCCATGCGTCGTGTGGTTGCGTTGGATGTGACCCAGTGAGCGAAAGCCTTGCTTTGAGATAGTTTGAGAAGGGTGGCGCGAATCATGCAGCCTTGATTATGCCTTTGGGTACGTTCCCGTGCCAGCGAGGGCGCCGAAAGATAAATAAAACGTTTCGTTCAAGCTAGTCAGAAAATTTAATTAATCGGCATGGCCTTCGAGAAATTTTTCCGCGTCCAGCGCGGCCATGCAGCCGGAACCAGCGGCGGTAACGGCTTGCCGGTAGCGATGATCCTGGACATCCCCGGCAACAAAGACTCCAGGAACAGCGGTCTTCGTACCATTGCGGGCGATGAGGTAACCGTTGGCGTCCATGTCCAGCTTGCCGCGAAATATGATGGTATTGGGGGTGTGACCAATGGCGACGAAAATGCCGCCAACCTCGATATCGCTGACTTCGTTGGTCTTGGAGTGGCGGATGCGGACACCGTTCACGAGTTTTTTTTCGTCGGAGAGAATCTGTTCGACATGCGCGGGCGTAACGAACTCGATTTTTTCGTTGGCGCGCGCGCGGTCAATCATAATTTTCGAAGCGCGAAACTCATTGCGACGGTGAATCAAATAAACGCGGCTGGCGTAGCGCGTCAAGAAATTGGCTTCTTCCATGGCGGAATCCCCTCCACCGACCACGGCGATAGGATTGCCACGATGAAAATAACCGTCACAGGTGGCGCAGGTGGAAACACCGTGCCCCATCAGCGCGCGTTCTGACTCGAGACCAAGCAGACGTGCCGACGCTCCCGAAGCCACGATAACCGTTTTGGCTTCGTAGACATCTTTGCCGGCAGTAATCTTGAAAGGGCTGGAGGTTAGATCGACTTCATTGACAGAGCCAGCCTTGAACTCGGTGCCAAATTTCTTCGCCTGCTTGCGCATATTGTCGATGAGTTCTGGACCAAGGATACCGTCCGGAAACCCAGGATAATTTTCAACGTGAGTGGTGATAGTGAGCTGGCCGCCGGGCTCGTGACCATCGATGACCAACGGTTTCAAATTGGCGCGCGCTGCGTAGATGGCGGCGGTAAGGCCTGCACAGCCACTACCGATAATTACCACGTTATACATTCAGTTGAACTCCTACGATTAGATTCGTTGGTGGCATCCACGGATACATGAGTGCAAATTGTAGCATTCCCTGCAAGGGCGCTGCGACGGCACTGCGAAGGCACTCAAAAAAGTTCTTCGCACGGTAAATTTTCGGGGAATGTCACACCGAACGACCAATTTGGATGGCGAAGGCCCATAAGCGGATTGACCGCGGTTGCGAAGGCAGTTAAGTTGGAGAAGCAAGCCTAAAACTGAGGAGAACTCTTTCATGGATCCACGTTATCCAACTGGAAAATTTGAGATGCCGAATGCAATTACTCCGGCGCTCAGGGAACAAGCAATCGATGAAATTAGCAAGACTCCAACGAACCTTCACGGAGCGATCGCGGGACTGAAGGATGAGCAACTGGAAACGCCATACAGAGAAGGCGGATGGACGGTGCGGCAGGTGGTGCATCACGTGGCGGATAGCCACATGAACGCGTACATACGGTGGCGGCTTGCGTTGACGGAGAAAGAGCCCACGATCAAGCCGTATGAGGAAGCGCAGTGGGCGAAGCTGGAAGACGCGCGGTGCGCTCCAGTTGAAATTTCGCTTGCGCTGCTCGAGGCACTGCATGAGCGATGGACGCGGTTACTGCATTCGCTGAAAGCCGAAGATTTCGGGCTGACCTTTCGCCATCCAGAGCATGGCGTGCGCACTTTGGACTGGATGCTTTTTCTTTATGCGTGGCACGGGCGTCACCACACCGCGCACATCACGGAAATTCGCAAACAAAAAGGCTGGTAAAACTGATTCATCGCCGCTACGGGCAAACTGGCGCAGGCGGGTGACGCTCGTGTACGATATATTTTCTGGTAAAAAAAAGGAGAAGCAATGAGCCGACCGGCGGGAACATACGCGGTTTTTGAGACGACGCAAGGAAATATCGTGGTTAAATTGCTTGAGAAGGAAGCCCCAAAAACGGTGGAGAACTTCATCGGACTGGCGGAAGGCACCAAAGAATTCACGAATGCGAAAACCGGCAAAAAAGAGAAGAGAAATTTTTACGATGGGCTCGGATTTCACCGCGTGATACCTGATTTTATGATTCAAGGCGGCTGCCCGCTTGGTACCGGCACTGGCGACCCCGGGTACAAGTTCGCCGATGAGTTTCATCCCTCGCTGAAACACTCCAAGGCTGGGAAACTTTCGATGGCCAATTCCGGACCGGGAACGAACGGCAGCCAATTCTTTTTGACCGTCGCGGCAACGCCGTGGCTGGACAACAAGCACACCATTTTCGGCGAGATTGTGGAAGGACAGGAAGTGGCGGATAAAATTTCCAAATTGCCACGCGACGGCAGCGACCGTCCGCGTACTCCGGTAACCATCCAAAAATTGCGCATCGAGCGCGTCGCCTAACAACGCGGTTTTTCATGCTTACACCCAACCAGGTGCTCCGGCTGTTCGTGGAATTTATTTTTGTGCTGCTCGGGGCAATGCTGCTGTGGCTTGATGTATCGGGAAAGCTTTCCGTTGATCGTCATTCGTGGAGCTGGCTGGCGCTCAGCGTGGCAATGCTGTTTTGGGGAGCGCGTGCTCTTGTGAAGCCCGGACAAAACTGGGCCCCGGGCGAAAGATGGATTCGCGGCGCTTCCTTGTTGCTGCTGGGCGTCGTCATGCTGGTTACCTCACGAGTGCCGTTCTCTTATGTGCGCGCCGCGATGGCGGCAGTGGCAGTGATACTGATCCTGCGCGGCCTAGCAGGCGCAGGACTGGCCCTGCGAGCGCGCTGAGCGCAATTCCTCTTCGCATAAAACTTCTTTTCTAATTTCCGCTGTGCTTCCGAGTATAATCCCGCACGATGCGCAGCCCCGGTGAATGCCGGGATTTTTGCGTGCGCCCAGCCCACGGGATTGAGGGTTAAGGGGGAACTCAATGTTCAAGGACTTCAAGGAATTCGTGGTGCGGGGAAATGTGATGGATTTGGCGGTGGGCGTTATTATCGGCGCGGCGTTTGGCAAGGTAGTGTCTTCGCTGGTAGAGGACGTGATCATGCCGCCGGTCGGCAGGATGCTCGGGCATGTGGATTTTTCCAATCTCTTTATTAATTTGAGTGACAAACCGGTCGCGTCCGTGGCGGCCGCGAAAGCCGCTGGACTCCCCACCATCAACTACGGATTATTTATAAACACGGTGATCAGCTTCGTTATCATCGCGTTCGTGGTATTCCTTTTGATTCGACAAGTAAACCGATTTCGTCCAAAGCCGGCAGTTGCGCCAGCGACCCGGGATTGTCCGCAGTGCGCCATGGCAATCCCCGTGGCCGCAAAACGGTGCGGACACTGCACTTCGCAATTGGTTTAAAAGTTTATTTGCTGCGTGTGAATGGGATTAAAAATTCTGTTCGATCAAGAGGCCGGTATCAGGTCTTGGGCGGGCATTTTTTTTTCTCATTGGCCTCGAGATGCGCTCGGAATCGCAGCAACACTTCTTCTTCCCTGCCATCGTCAATTTCTTTTTGCACTTCCTCCAGCGCAAAATGCACGACGTCATGGTGATGCGTTTCCAGCGGCGCCACGGCGTCACTAAAGCGCAGCCACAGGCGATGTAAAAGGTTCACTTCGCTCGCGGTAAGGTTGGGCGCATGTGGCCCGAGAACCTTGTAGGTTTTATCGCCATTAGGAAGATGAATCTCGAGATTAAACTGTGGCTTCTGGTCGCCCAAGCGTTCCCAGGCTTCACCAATGTGGCGGGCCTGCTCATCGGTCGTCTCTTTGGCCGTGTGTCCAAGAACAATGGTGCTGGACTGCAGAGAAGTGGCGGCGCGGAGAATGCCATCCCACAAATCGTTGGACGACACTACCGCGAGGCGGATGGACTTCCCGCGTTTCTCGGCAAGAGATAAAGCCTGCGAAAAGAGGTGTTGCTCGACGCTGCCGAATAATTGGTCGGCTTCCAACTCGTTTTCACCGGAACCGGATCTTCTCAGCAGACGTACATGCAGCACCACGAGGTCGCGGCGCCCGGGCTTGATGCGGTCTAAAACATTCGCCAGATGATAGAGATTGAAATGGTTGCTGACCGGAACAATGATATTGCCCGGGCGCGCGCCTACGGACTCGAGAGTCAGCTCGGATTCCAACTCGAGGTTGAATTGGTCCATTTCGACGTGCGCAACGCCACCGCTTCTGGCACGCCGCTCGGAAATCGTAAACACAATGTAAAGCAGAATCGAGAAAGCGCCGCCAGCCATGGTGGCCACAGGCTTGGTGAACAAGTTGATTATCGCAATCAGAAAAAGCGTCAAGGTGATCAAACCGAGCCCGACGGGAACCTGCACCCCGAAGATGCGGGGATTGAAGGGAACCTGGAACTCGCGTTGGCCGGGCCGGGTGTAACGGAGCACCAGAACCGCCAGACCGTTCATGGCGAAACTCCAAATCACGCCGAAGGCGTAGAGGTTCGCGAGGAAGGTGACATCGCCACGGCTGATTATTATGGTGAGAATCTGCAGAATGACGACGACATTGATAATGCGATAGCTGGTGCCGAAGCGGGGATGCGGCTGGCGAAACCAGGAACTGAGCACGCCATCCTCGGAAACGCGATTCAGCACTCCGTTGGAGCCGACGATAGCGGTGTTCACCGCGCCAGCAAGAATCAGCGTACCTACCACGACCACGAATCCGTGAAAGATCAAGCGGGCATACAACGGGCCTTCGAGGTTCATGGCCAGGCCGCCGATTAAATTTTCCAAAAAGCCCTGACGAACATTGTCAGGAATGATCATGACCGCAAAAAAAGAAACCAGCGAAGTGAAAACCAGGCTGTAGATAAAGATCACCGCCCCAGCCTTTTTCAAGTTGGGAAGCTTGGGACTTTCAATTTCGCGATAGACCTGCGCGAGCGATTCTTCTCCGCTCATGGCGAGAACGGAATGACCGAGCGCGATGAAAATGGCGATGATGCCGAACATATGGGGCAAATTGCTGTGTACCAGCCATCCGAGAGCGTTTGGCGTGAGCTTAAGATTGCTGGGAGTGGGCAGTGGCGGAAGCACCGAGTGCCGGGCGATCACGGTGTAAATACACCAAGCAATGAGCAGGACCACCATGACGGTGACCAGCTTCATGATGTGCAGCGCTTTTTCGCTGGATTCGGAAACGCCCTTGGTATTTTCCCACCAGAAATAAATGGTAACGACAATCGCGAAGCTGGCTGCGATCAAGCCAATTCGGCCGTCTGAAAGTGGACCGCCCAGATGGAAATACTGCAGCAGTTCGCTGATTAGTCCGGCCAGATATTGACCCGCGGCGACACCGCTGATCGGGCCGGTGAGAATATAATCAAACATCAGCGCGGACACGCTGAATTTGGCGAGCGCGCCGCCGAGGGACATTTTTACCGCGCGGTACACCCCGCCGCGCACGAACATGCTGCAGCTTTCCACATACACCGCGCGAACGGCGTAGGAAAACAGCATGATGGCCAGGATGAACCAGGGCGCGGTTTTGCCGATGTAGCCTTCCGCTTCGCCACCGGCGTAATATGCGGAAGACGCCAAGTCATTCAGAACAATGGCGGCAGCTCGCCAGAAAGAAATAAAAGTGAGCAGCGCCGTAGTGGCGACAATAACCCTGGGTATGCTGGTAGCGCGTTCACCCGTTTCCACGGGGGTAGTAGGAGTAAAGCCCATATCTTAAATAACGTTGACCTGTTCTATTTGAATCGTCGCATTTTTGAGGAAGCAAGTCTAGCCAGCGCGGATTCTAATATCGAAATAAGAAGGCAAATGCAGCAATTTATTAGATGCAATGAATCTGTTTGAGAGATGTACGTTGACTTTGCCACTCCGCGGGGAATAATGAAAACCATGACCACGCGCTGCTCACGGTGCGATGCGGTGATGAGTTGCACGCCGGAAGGCGATTGTTGGTGCAAAGAATTGCCGGCCCTACCGATGCCGGAAGACAACGCCGGCTGCTTGTGTCCGGAATGCTTGAAGAGCGAATTGAAAAGTAGAGAAACGAAAGTCAGCGAGCAGACTTAGGCTCCTGGCGAAAAACTTTCGCGCACTCGTCGCAGGGACAAAGCGTGCGCAAATGCTCATAGCTGTAAATTCCGGTAGCGTGGCCATCATTGAAAGTAATCTGGATCGCGTAATTCCCTACTTGCGTCGCCGCTTGCGCGCGCGCCTTCGGCTTGAACATGGGTAAAGCGGCAGGAGCGGCGGTTGAACCGGCAATCGCGGTCGCGAAATCTTCTTTTTTTTCCCGCTCATCGTTGCACGTAGCGCACGGACAATTGTCACGCAAATAAGGAAAATCATAGTGACTGCTGTGACCGTCAGCCCAGTCAATATCTACGCCTGCGCCTGATTTCACGTGAATTTTTACGCTGTTGGGTTTTCTATGCGGGTCGAGAGGAATTGGCATGGGAAAGCGCTAACGAATCAGACTTTTGGTTTTACATCGCAACAATCGCCTTCAGGCGCGTTGGGATGAACGAACGGACACAATTTTGGTAAACCTTCGCGTGTATCTATCGAAACATGGCCGTGAACCAGTTCGATGCGCCGATCCGCTTGCTGCGCAATGTCGGGATCGTGCGTGACCATGAGTATCGTGTGGCCGGAAGTGTGTAACTCTCGAAAGAGACCGAGGACGATGTCTTCATTCGCTTCATCGAGATTGCCGGTAGGTTCATCGGCAAGGATGAGTTTCGGTTGATTGATTAATGCGCGCGCAATGGCCACGCGCTGCTGCTCTCCGCCAGAAAGCTGCGAAGGAAGATGGGTCATGCGATCGCCGAGACTCACGCGCTTCAAGGCCTCAGCGGCCTGATTTTCATCGGTGACGCTGTGGAAATATTGCGCGAGCATCACGTTCTCTAGCGCGGTAAGGTACGGAACGAGATGAAATTGTTGGAACACGAAGCCAACATTTTCCGCGCGATAGCGAACCAACTCGCTTTCGCGGAGTTTGCCCAGCTCAACGTTATCGACCATCACGCGACCTGAGGTGAGCGTGTCCAATCCACCAAGAATGTTGATCAGCGTGGTTTTCCCCGAGCCAGACGGCCCCATCAGCGCAACCCATTCTCCCTGCTCTATGGAAAAGCTGACGCCGTTCAAAGCGCGAAGTTCACCATAGTTTTTGCTCAAGCCTTCGATGACCACTTGCGTGGTCGTGGTTTGCGGCGGGACTTGAAGAAGGGTGCTCAAGCTTCACCTCGAAAAACCGACGCGGGACGAATACTGGCAAGACGGCGCAACGGAAGCGCGCTGGCAAGCGAAACCAAAACGGTCAAGATCATGGCTACAGGATACACAATCAAGCGGGGCCGCGCCGCCAAACCGAAAACAGCTTTGCCCAGCCAGATGGAAATCAGGATACCGATAGTGGAACCCAGAAATCCGCTGGTTAAGCCTAGCAGCGCGGACTCGGCGAAAAATAGACGCACGATGCCCGATACCGAGCCGCCAAGAGCCTTCATCAAGCCAACGTCGTTGCGGCGCTCCATGGCAACGTTGGTCATAGCGGCCATGACGCAGAAGAAGGTCAAAAGCAAAATGATCAGTACCGTGGCGGTGAGCAGGCCGCTGATGCGGTTATAAATTTTGGCTTCGCCCTCGGTGAATTGGCGGATGGGGCGAACGTCGACGTCCGTCAATTGGTTCTGCAATGAAGAGATGTAGCGCTCAATTTGTTCCGGCGTCCCGGGGACGCTTAATTGAATCAAACTGACTTGCCCTGGCGTGTTGGCAAGTCTTTGTGCCGAGGCCAGATTCAAAAATATCTGATTGTCTTCCGTTCCACCAAAGTTCCACACCTCTGAAACCACGCATGGAACAGCGTTGCGCTTCACTTTAAGTTCGATACGCTCGCCCGGACGCAGGTGAAATTGCGACGCCACTTTTTCTCCGAGTGCGCACGTTTCGGCGTCGAGAATAACTACGTTGGCGCCGTCGACGACACGATGTGGAAGGATCCCCGCAAAGTCTCCGCCAGCAAAACGGTAGCCTGCGACTACAGCGAGCCCAGACCGGGGCTTCTCGCTCTGGCCCGACGAACTGCTACGGGCTGTCAGCGTAACTGGAGCATAAAGAAATTCAACGCGCGAAACGGTCTGCCCGTTCGATTGCGACGGTATGCGCTCCAGCAATGATTCGGCCATGGTCACAGCGGATGTATCTTGCGACGAACGCCGCGGCGTGATTGTGACATTTGTTCCTAGGGTTCGAAACTCGGTAGTGAGCCGGCGTTTGGCATCTATCTGCAGATTAAGCAGCGCCGCAGTGATGGCCGCGCCCGAACCGAGGGCGAGAAGAATTACGAACAAGCGGCCAGGATTAGCAACAAGCAGGCGGCCAATGATGCGCCAAAACATTTTGCGGTCGGTGCGCTGGGGAGAGGGCATCATTCGCCGCGCAAAATTGGAGCAGGCTCATAATTCGACGCACGATGAAGCGGCGGAGCGCTGCCGAGCAAGGTGACGAGGGCGGCAAGCGCGAGGATGACGAAAAATACCAACAAGGATGGTTCGGGAGCGACGCCAAAAATTCGCTCGCCAAGAATGCGCGCAAGAAAAATTCCCAAAGCGTAGCCCAAGCCGCCGCCTACAAAGGCCAGCAGCATTTGTTCGGCCGCAAGCAAAACGCCCACGAGTGAAGAACTCGCGCCCAGCGCTTTCATCAAGCCAATTTCGGAGCGCCGCTCGATGATGGAAGCTGCGGAAGAAGCGCCTACAGCAAGCGCAGCCGCGAGCAACGCCACAAATGTTACCAACCACAGCAGCGAGCGAACGCGGATAAGAATATTGCCTTCGCTATCGGCTACACGGTGAATCACGCGCACATCCGCGCCGGGCAGAGCCTGCTTGATGGAATAAGCGATGGAGGATACGTACGGGCTGCAGGACCATCGTTCGAATTCGTCCGGGGACATTGTTTTGGGATCACGCCGAGCGAAGTTGTCTTCGGGTTTGGTAAGAGCGCTGACGTAAAGACGGCGGTACTGTCCCGGCTTGTTGGCAAGCTTTTGCGCAATGGCGATGGGCGCGACGATAGCACCGTCTTCAGCGCCGCCGGTCGATACCACTCCGGTAACAACCAAGGAAATACCGAGCGAGGCTGGGCCGATCTGAAGCTTGTCACCAACCTTTACTCCCGCGCGGCGCGATAACGACTCACCTACGATGCATTCCGCTGCAGTATCGGCGAACCATCGTCCCTCTACCCGCCACCAACTGTTAGTTTTCGCGACGCCGGTAAAAATTTGAGAGCCGTCGGGAAGATTGACCTGGTGATTCGCCCACGTTCCGATCAGAGCAGTCTTAACGGAAAAAGCTGGAGCAGAGACGGTCTGCGAAGATTTTGTCCATGCATCCACAGGAACTTCCAGAATGGGCGCGAAGCCAACAATATTGTTATGCCAGAAAATTGTTTTCAGTTTGGGAAGGTCGGCTTCGGGCAGATAGGCGCCGGAATCCAGCGGGCGATAATCGACGCCAGCAATTTCCAACGGCAGCGAATCCGCCTCAGGAGTCACCAAAAGGTTGGCGCCCAGGCTGCGAAATTCCCTGGCCAGGCGATCGCCGGCGTCGAGGGAAACACTCAACGCCGCGGTAGCTACCGCCATTCCCAAAGCAAGAGCACTGGCTGTGAGCAGCTTGCGCCGGGGGCGGCGCGTGAACGAATCGGCGATGAGTCTCGCGAACATTTGCGTCAGCTAGGCGGTGTGAAGGTCAACGCGGAATTTCCTGCGCAGCTCTAGTCAGCGAAGAAATATTCAACACCAGGTCCGCGCCTTCGACGTGCGAAGGCACACCAATGGGATTGCAACCGCCCTGTTCGCCAATCGAGGGAACGTAAATCGCGGAAGCGCAGTGCCGGCAAATAACGTTTTGGCCGTCCTGGCGGTACCCTTCGGCGCCACAGATGCGGCAGGCGTCGAGCGCAGTGCCGTATCCGCTAGGCTTTTTAATAATCATGAAGCGAAACGACTGCCCGGATGCGTCGACGGTGAAGAGATGCATCGCGCCGTCCTGCACTTCGGCGATGGGAACGCGGACTTCATCTCCAGCCGCGGAAATAACGCGACTCACGGGAGGAGCGGAGTTTGCGCGAACGTAGATAAAATCAGCGGTAAGCACCAGAATCACGGCTAGGCTGGCGGTCGCGGCGGCAAACATCCAACGACGCTGCCTGCGATTCTGTGCCTCGCGAAGGCGTTTGCCGGCTTCGCCGCCGGATTCACTGGCGGCTGCCTGATTGCGAGCCGTTTGCCATTCGCGCAGAACCATCAGCGCCGCTGCGCCAAAGATAAAAACGAAGAAGAAAAGCTCGTTTCTCACGATGGGGCCGAGGACTGCCATTTCCGTTTTGCTGGAAGGCAACCAGCGCGCTTCGCTAAGCTCATGCAAACCGGTGAGCGCCAATTGAAAGGCAACCAGCATCAAGATCACAGTGGTCACGGCGAAGAAACGGTGGAGCGGCACACGCAAAGTGCCTTTAAAGAAGAAAAGTCCCACGGCAATGGCCGCGGCGATGCCGGCGGCAGTGCCGATCCAGGTTTGCAGGCCTTCGGAAGAAAGTTGCACGGCGCGCAGAATCACCGCAAGCTCAACGCCTTCTCGCACAACCATAAGAAAAGCGAACAACGCGATTCCCCACCCGGCAGCCGAACCGGAACGAGAAGCGTAGGACTCTACTTTTTGTTCGATTTCACGTTTGAGGTGGCGCGCAACTCGGTTCATCCAAACGATCATCGTAATGACAAAGAACGAGGCCAGGAGCAGGAGCATGCCCTCGAAACCGTCCTGGCTGATGTTCCAGCGCTCCAGGGCGACCGCGACTGCCAGGCTGACCGCGCACGCTGCGGCGACCCCGGTCCAAACGAACCGGGAAAAATGAGCGCGACCGCTTCGAGAGAGATAGACTAAAATAATGCCTATGACCAAGGCGGCTTCGACGCCTTCACGAAGTGCCACAAGAAAGGCAGACAGCACGAGAACTCCAGTTGTAAGTGAGTTGCAACTACGCTATAAGCGTACTGCTTTTAGCAGATTCCGTCAACCGGACTATTCTAGTCCTATTTCTATTTTAGCTTGTTTGGTGCCATGAAATCATCTTCCCCGATGCACGAAATACGACGCCAAGCCGCTGCTCTTTTGCTGAGCGCCGCTTTGCTGTGCGCTCAACCTTTCAGGCGAGAGGCGGCGGGTGGCAACAAGGGTCGGGCCGGAACCCAGAGCGATTCGCGGGACCTTGTCCAACCAGACCCCAAGCAGGCGCAAAAAGCGGTGGCACTGGGAAGCAAAGCGGAAGCCGAGGGCCGCTTGGCGGAAGCGCTGGGCTATTATGACGAAGCTGCGCGTCACGCGCCGGGCGAGGTAACCGTGGTGAGCCGCGGTGCGACGCTGCGTTCACGATTGGTACGGGAACACATGGAAGCGGCCGAGCGTTATGCGCTGGCGGGAATTATTCAGGAAGCCACCAAGGAATTGGCTCAGGCGCTGCTGTTAGATCCAGGAAACGACATCGTACTGGAACGCCTGGCGCAAATGAACACGATGGCCGAGAGTACGCCGGAAGAAAAAGTAGATTTGCAGCCAGAAGGATTACCTCGACTGGAACCGAAAAAGACGAAGCAAAATTTCAACTTGAAGGGCGGGTTTAAAAATATTTTCGAAATGGTCGCGGGCGCTTACGGAATAAGGGTGGCGTTCGATCCTGAGCTGGTGGAGCGAAGCGTGAAATTTCGCGCCGATGACGCTACCTTCAGCGGTGCGCTTTCACTGTTGCAACTGCAGACCGGAACCTTTTGGCGCCCGCTGGATTCCACGCTGATATTTGTGGCGGCGGATACCCAGGCAAAACGAAGAGAGTATGGCGTGCAAGCGGAACAAACGTTTGCGCTTCCCGCGAGCGTTGCTCCGGAAGAAATGACCGAAGTGTTGCGCATGGTCAGGGAAATCACCGGAGCCAACCGTGTGTCGCTGGATACCAGCAGCCATGGAATCACCGTTCGGGACTCATTGGAAAAGCTCGCCCTGGCGGGAGCGCTGATCCGAAATCTGGAGAGGGCGCGCAACGAAGTGCTGCTGGAGATTGAATTGCTGGAAGTAGACCGCGAAAAAGCGCAGAAACTCGGGATCACTCCGCCGGCCACCACACATCTGCTAACGCTAAGCAGCTCCAACATTAGGGCGCTCAGCCAGGCCACCAGCATAACGAATTTGATTACGCTGGCGACGCAAATTTTTGGCGCCAATACCGTCGATCTCTTAACCCACTCCGTGCTGGTTGGCGGCGGCCTGTCGACTTTTCTTTTGGCTTTGCCGGGGACCTCTGCTGATTTCTCTGACTCGCTTTCGTTAGTACACAGCGGGCGCCAGGTATTGCTGCGCGCGCAGGATGGCAAGCCGGCCACTTTTTTTGTCGGCGACCGGTACCCGGTTACGCTTTCGCAACTTTCCGCGTCTTTGGGCGGGCGCACGATATCGACAGGAACGCCGACGGGCACAACATTCCCGGAAACGTCCTACACCGTTGGCAAAACCCCAGCGGGACTTGTGGCGCAAGATCTCAATGGGGACGGCACTCCCGATATCGCGGTGACGAACACCGCGGACAATTCCATCACCATTCTGCTCAACAACGGTGACGGGACGCTTAAGCAAGCCGGCAGGTCTCCATTCTTTTACGCGGATCCCAAAAAAGAGACTGGGCCGGTAGCCATCGCCGCAGGCGTTCTTCGAACCGGAAAAAATCAACCGCTAAACCCTGCGACCGATCTGGTAATCGCAAATTCGGTCTCCAACAACGTAAGCGTTCTCCTCGGCAGTGGCGACGGAACGTTTACTGAAGCGCCTGGCTCTCCCCTAGCCGTCGGGAAAAACCCGCGATCCATTGTGCTGGCCGACTTCGACGGCGATGGGATACTGGATTTCGCCGTGACAAATTTTCTGGACAATTCCGTGTCGGTATTCCGAGGGAACGGGGATGGAACCTTCACGCAATTTACAAATTCTCCGTTTGTGCTTCCCTTTCCAGCGACGGAAAAAGGGCCGGTTGCTTTGCTCGCGATAAATTTGCGCAATAAACTGATCGGTCCGAACAGCAAGCAGGAGCAAGACCTTGCGGTGGTCAACCAGACGACCAACACCGTCTCCATACTTTTGGAATCTTTCGACCAGAATAAAAATATTACTTTTAGCGAAGCGCTGAATGCGCCAATCCTGGTGGGAGCGAATCCAGTGGCGATTGCCACGGGGGACCTCAACTCTGACGGCGTCGCGGATCTGGCGATAGCCAGCCAGGGAAAGGCTGCAGAGAACCCCTCAATTGCGATTTTGCTTGGAAGCGCCAATCAGGACGGAACATTTCTTCCCGCGGCTCCGCTGCCATCCGGTACGGCGCCGACCGGCATTGTAGTCGCCGATTTTACCAATGACGGCATTCCCGATCTCGCGGTCACAAATAACGGCATCGGCACGCTTGGCGTGTATTTTGGTTTAGGGCAGGGCCTTTTTAGTCCGCGCATTGAATTGAGCACGCCCGCCAGTCCCGGGCCCATGGTCACGGCGGATTTCAACCACGATGGATTACCGGACGTAGCGTTTTCGGGACAGAGTTCGAGTCCCGGCACACTTCCCGGCACCGTGACGATTGTTTTGGATTCCAGCAGTATTGCCACAGGCGGTTCACCGATCTCTCAACCCTATCCAGCGTCCGAGTTCATTGACCTGGGGGTTAAAGTGAAAGCGACCCCGACGCTGCACCCGAGCAACGAGGTGACGTTACAGATGGAGTTCGAGATAAAGGCGCTTAGCGGGTCGAGCGTGAATGGTATTCCGATAATTTCCAACCGGTCGCTGACGCAAACGGTTCGAGTGAAGTTAAACGAAACATCGCTGCTTGGCGGTTTATTGGAAAACCAAGAAACCAGGAGCATCACCGGGCTGCCCGGTTTCGCAACACTTCCCGCGGTCGGCTACGCATTCGGCCGCCGGGACAAATCTCATACCGACCGGGAGTTGCTGATTTTGGTTACGCCGAGAAAACTCCGTTTCAGCTCAAAAGAAAGCAAAAGCATCTATGCCGGCAAAGGTGAACTTGGCAGCTCCTCGGGAATGCAGAATCTTCCCGGTTTCCGCACGCCACCACCTGCTCCAGTGCCGGTACCCGCTCCTGTGCAACAAACCCCAGCTCCCGTGCCCGAACTGGAGGAGTAAACGACACGGTAACGGCCACGACATTACTATTCAAAAATAAGCAAGGTTCATGGCAGCGGTTCGAACACCACGATGGGCTGATAGGTGCGCAGCACCACCGCTTCGGCAATGGCGATCAATTTATTTTCCTGACCGAAGACTCGTAATTTGGGAGGGCGCGGTTCGCCCGCATCAAGCTGAGCGGTTGCGCCGGGCGCAGGTTCGAAACGCCCGGGCTGTATCTGCGAAATCGAAATATTGAACTTCGAACCATGACGCACGCGTTTTTCAATTACCGGCAAGACATGGATTCGCGGAAAGTTAGGAAGTAAATTTTCAAGTGGAATCATGCAGTCCTTGAACTTCCCTGCCTCAGAAGCGGCGGCCAGCTCTTCCAGGCGCAGGGCCTGCTCCAGTGAAAATTCCCCCACGGCGGTGCGCGAAATCTCGGCGAGATGCGCGCCGCAACCCAATTGCTGCCCCATTTCGTGCGCCAACGAACGAATATATGTGCCTGACGAGCATTCGATGGTGAAGCGCGCGATGCTCCCGGCGATTTCCGTGAGCTGATACTCGAAGACTTCCACCGAAGCGGGTTTGAGCTCAACGGGCTGTTTTTTTCTGGCGAGTTCGTACGCGGGACGCCCATGAATTTTTTTTGCGGAAAAAATCGGCGGCATCTGCTCGAATGGGCCGATACGTTCGAAGGCTAATTTTTCAAGTTGCGTGCGATCGACAATTGGAGGCACGTCGGGACCTTGCGCCTCGCCGTCAGAATCATAACTATCGGTGGCGAAACCAAAACGGAAGCCGGCGGTGTAGCGTTTGCGGCGGCCAGTGTAAAACTGCACGAGACGCGTGGCGCGTCCAAGCAGAAGCACCAGGACGCCGGTTGCGAGGGGATCCAGGGTGCCTAGATGGCCGACCTGGCGAAATCCCGCGAGATGCCGCACCGCGTCAACGACGTCGTGAGAAGTTTTTCCTTGAGGCTTGTTGATCACCAGCGCGCCATCAAATGGCGCGGGCTGCGGCTTGCGTGGCATGCTGTGGAGTCCTAAAAAAGTTGAGCCGCATTCGGGGGAGAAGCCGCCACTATGGCTTGGATCAGGACGTGGCGGGCTTTTCGCTTTTCACAACCTTCAAAAGTTTTTCAATGCGCTCGACGTGCTCCTCGGAGAGATCAAGGTTGAAGTGCAACTCCGGGACGCGCCGAAGCTGCAATCGCTCGATGAGTTCGCGCCGGATGAACCCGGAGGCGTGCTCCAGAGCCTTAATGGCGTCGGACTGCTCCTTCTCGGTTCCCTGCATATTCACAAAAACCCGCGCGTGCTTCATGTCCGCTTGCACGCGAACCTGCGTAACCACCACCATGCCTTCGAGGCGCGGATCTTTTAATTCACCAACCAGCATGGCGTTGATTTCGTGGGCAATTTCCTCACCCACCCGTTCGTGACGGTGATTTGCTGGACTCATGGCCCTTCCCGTAGCTAAATTCCCGTAACTAAATTAATTCAACCGTCTGCCCAATCAAAAGCGAGCCGAGCTCGCGATCGGCTTCATCCAAAACTTTTTGCAGCGTTTCGCGAACGTGGCGATCTTCGTTGGACAGAGTGACGATGCCGAGCACTGAGCGCTGCCAAACATCCTGATGGTCCAGCTCCGCTATGGCCACGTTAAACTGCCGCCGCAGCTTGTCTTTCAGACTGCGAAGCACCTGGCGCTTCTCCTTCAGAGAATGCGCGTCTGGAATGTACAGCTCAAGGGTGAGCAAACCGACGGACACGGGCAGCTCCCGAGGAAAATACCTGGCAGTTTATCGCCTGGCGGCGCCGGCTTGTCCAGCAGCTTCCACGGCGCTCATTTTCGTAACGCTGTAGCACTCTAGAACGTCGCCAACTTTGATATCGTTAAAATTAGCAATTCCGGCTCCGCACTCAAAACCCGTGCGCACTTCGCTGGCATCGTCCTTGAAGCGTTTGAGCGAATTCATTTTGCCGGTGTGGATGACCACGCCATCGCGCAGCACCTTGGCTTGGGAATCGCGTTTCAGGATTCCGTCCACCACGTAACAACCGGCAATAGTTCCGATGCCCTTCACCTTGAAGGTGTTGCGTACTTCGGCGCGTCCAAGGTACGTTTCCGTGATCACCGGCTCCAACAAACCGTCCATGGCCAGCTTCAATTCGTCAGCCACTTCATAAATTATCTTGTGGGTACGGATTTCGACATGCTCCTGCTGGGCAAGTTCGGTAGCTTTGCGGTCCGGGCGAATGCCAAACGCAATGATGATGGCTTTCGATGCCGAAGCAAGAAGCACGTCGCCTTCGGAAACCGCGCCCACTCCCGAGCCGATAATTTTCAGCTTGACCTTTTCGGTGGACAGCTTGGGCAGCATTTCGCTGAGCACTTCCACTGAGCCCTGCACGTCCGCCTTGATCACTACCCCAAGTTCCTTTACGTCACCAGCCTTGAGCTGCTCGTGCAACTGGTCCAGCGTGATGCGCGAGCCCGAACTGCGAGCCATGGCTGCGTCGCGTTGTTTGGATTGACGAAAATCCACGATGTGCCGCGCTTTGGCTTCATCGGTGACCTGGAAGTGGTCACCAGCGTCAGGTACGCCCTGCAAACCAAGCACTTCTACTGGAGTAGAAGGTGGCGCATCTTTGGTAGCTCTTCCGTGATCATCGAAGAGGGCGCGAACCTTGCCAAATACCGCGCCGCAAATGAAAAAGTCGCCGGAATTTAGGGTCCCGTTCTGCACAAGAATCGTCGCCACGGGTCCGCGGCCTTTATCGACGCGGGATTCCAGCACCGTGCCGCTGGCAGGAGCATCCGGATTGGCTCGGAGCTCGCGAAGATCCGCCACGAGCAAAATAATTTCGAGGAGTTTATCCAAATTCTTCTTTTGTTTCGCGGAAACTTCCACAAATTCCGTATCGCCACCCCATTCCGAAGGCATCAGGCCCAGGTCAGACAATTGTCGCTTTACGCGTTCAGGCTGCGCTTCGGGCTTATCAATCTTGTTTATGGCCACGATGATGGGTACTTTTGCGGCTTTCGCGTGGTCAATGGCTTCTTTGGTTTGCGGCATCACGCCGTCGTCGGCGGCAACCACCAGCACCACGATGTCAGTGACTTTCGCGCCGCGTGAGCGCATGCGAGTAAACGCTTCGTGGCCGGGCGTATCGAGGAAAACCACGGCGCGGTCGTTAACCTGAATTTTATACGCGCCGATGTGCTGGGTAATGCCGCCAGCTTCGCCAGAGACTACGTCCTCTTCGCGAATGGCATCGAGCAAACTTGTTTTGCCGTGGTCCACGTGGCCCATAACCGTAACCACCGGCGGACGCGGCTTGAGACTTTCCTTGGTTTCTTCCTTGGCGACTTCAAGGACCATTTCTTCTTCGAGGGAGACCACGCTGACCACGCCGCTGAACGCTTCAGCGAGGGTGGTGGCGGTCGGCACATCGAGCGCCTGGTTGATGCTGGCGAAAACGCCTCGATCCAACAAAGTCTTCAGCAATTCTTTGGCGCGCACGTCCAGTTTTTCGGCGAGCTCACGAATGGTGATTCCTTCGGTGATAACCACGTCGCGCGGAGCGCGTGGCTCAGGCGGCGCGATAACGGCAGCCGCTGCGCTACGCGCGCCTGGACGCTGGCGCGTAGGGTGGAGCTTGCGCTCTCCTTCAATTTCACGTTTGTCCGCGATTTGACGCTGGCGGTGCGCAGGCGGCTTGCGAGTATAAAGTGGCTTGCCCGGTTCCGCCTTTGGCGGATGTTTTTCCCCGAAAGGCGGAGGAAGCATGCCGGGTCTGCCAGTTGGGCGCGCGCCCGGACGGGTGCCAGGGGGCAAAGGTCCACGGCGCTGTTCAAAAGGGCGATTTGGTGCCCCGCCCGGACCCGAAGTTCCACCAGGACGTGGCGTAAAAGGACGGCCTTGTCCAGGTTGTTGCGGTCGCATCGGTTGGCCGGGGCGAGGGCCGCCGGGACGCGAACTACCACCCGGGCTTGATGTTCCAGGTAATGGGCCACGGTTTCCAGAAGGCATCGGACGCAAAGGCTGACCGGCGCGTGGCGGCGCTGCAGCTCCGGGGCGGGCTGGTGCTGCGGCCGTGGGCCGCGGTTGCGAAGCGCTCGGGCGAGCAGGCTGTGCAGGTCGGGCTGGGGCGTCGGTAGCGGACGCAGCAGGGCGGACCGTAGAAGGTGGCGTCACCGCGTGAGCAGGTCGCGGTTGCGGTGCTCCGGGAACCGCGCGAGCAGGAGCCGGAGAAGCGGGTGCAGTTGCAGGCTTGGCCGCCGGTGTAGCGGGCTTGGGTGCAGCGGGAGCATGTGGCGCAGGAGCAGCCGGTGCTGGAGACTTTGTGGCTGGCGGCGCAACAGCAGGTGGCGCGGCCGCGTGTCTTTCAGGTGAAGGAGCAGCCGACGGGACCGGGGCTGGAGCTACAGCTGGCGCAGCGGGCTTCGCCGGTGCCTCAGTTGGGGGCGCGGCGACAGGCGCCACAGGAGCGGGGCGCATACGCGCGGCTTTAGCCTCGGCATCGCGCTTTTCTTTTTCCGCTTTCGCGTTGGTTTCCGCTTGGGCTTCAGCGTCGGCGACACCTTGCAGGTGCTGCCGAACCTTGACCGCGACATCAGCAGGAATGGAACTGGAATGCGTCTTCTTCTCGGTAACGCCGTAACCCGGGAGAAGGTCAATAATGGCCTTGGCCTTGACTTCGAGTTCTCGGGCCAGTTCGTTAATACGGACTTGATTTACGTCGTTCATGCGTCCTTAGGACTTAGCCTCTTCCGGTTGCTTCGCATCGCCGTCAGCGTTTGCGGAAGCACCCTCCCCAGCAATTTCTTGCGCCGCGTGCTCTGTGGTTTCGTCCGCAGCCTGCTCCGCGGTTTCGTCGGCCGCCTGCTCTGTGGTTTCGTCGGCCGCCTGCTCAACAGATTCGCCGGCGGTTTCCTGCGCGATCTCAGCGCCTTCCGCCGCTTGTTCGCCGGTTTCGCCAGCTGCGGTTTCTCCGGCCTCAGCGGTTTCCGCATTTTCCGTTGCACCGCCAGCTGCTTCCGGGCCGCCTTCGTAGAAGCGATTCACCGCCTGATAAATTTTGTCGATCATTTTCTCGCCGATGCCCGGTATCTCCATCAGCTGTTCGGGGGTCATGCCCGCGAGTTTCTCTACGTTGGTGATACCGGCAGCTTCGATTTTCTCGATGGTCTTCGGCCCAACGCCCGCCAAAGCAGTTAGAGGTGTAACCGGTGCGGTGAGCGCGGTCATCTGCTCTTCAATTTCGCGGCGCTTTTCTTCCTCACTCTTAATGTCGATGTCCCAACCAATAAGTTTGCTGGCCAGGCGCACATTCTGGCCTTTTTTCCCGATGGCCAGCGAAAGTTGTGAATCCTCGACGATAACTTCGAGCTTCTTATTTTCCGGGTCGGTAATTTGCACGCGAGTTACCTTCGCGGGGCTCAGCGCCTTCTGCGCAAACGCGACCATTTCTTCGCTGTACGGAATAATGTCAATTTTTTCGCCGCGCAATTCGCGGATGATAGATTGTACGCGCATACCCTTCATGCCCACGCATGCGCCAACGGGATCGACATCTTTGTCACGGCTGGCGACGGCGACTTTGGTGCGTTCGCCCACTTCACGCGCGGCAAAACGGATCTGAACGGTGCCGTCGTAGATTTCCGGCACTTCCATTTCGAAAAGGCGCTGCACCAGGCTGGCGTCGGCACGCGAAACAATCACTTGCGGACCTTTGGCGGCGCGGTCAACCATTTTTATGACCACGCGAATTCGTTCGCCGATATTGTAGGTTTCCAGCTTTGATTGTTCGCGCTTTGGCAGTCTGGCTTCGGTGCGGCCCATATCCACAACCAAGTCTGGGCCTTCCGCGCGCTTCACGATGACGGTGATGAGTTCTCCGACGCGGCCGTGATACTCATTAAAAATAGTGTCGCGCTCCGCTTCGCGCACCTTTTGCAGAATGACCTGTTTGGCGGTTTGCGCAGCGATACGCCCAAGCACATCGGTGGGCTTGGCGGTGATGATCTCTCCGCCGACTTCAATCCCAGGATTTTTTTTCTGCGCATCAGCGAGCGTGATTTCACGTTTCGGGTCGGTCACTTCATTGACCACCGTCATCACCGCAAAAACGTCCACCTGGCCGCTAGTTTGATTAAACTTCGCGCGCAAATCTTCTTCCGACTTGTAATACTTCCGCGCCGCCACCACCATGGCATCTTCGATCGCCGACACCACGACTTCCGGCTCGATATGCTTCTCCCGGCTCAGCATTTCAATCTGTTGATAGAGCAAATTCGCCATTTACTGTTCCTAAAGTTTCCTTACCCGCGGCTCCGTTACCGGAGCTCCAAAGTGAAATGTTCCAAATTAAAATTCAACTACCAGATTCGCTTTGCGAATCGCTTCCAAGGGTACTTCCACAACTCGCAGCTGTTTGCCGTTCAATTGCAAGCCAACCTTGCCGCCGGAAAATCCAGTCAGCCGGCCCTCAAAAAATTTTGACTCATCGATCGGCTCGCTAGTGACTATTTTCGCCAGCTTGCCTTTGAAGCGTTGGAAATCGGCGGGTGACTTCAGCGCGCGATCCAGCCCCGGCGAACTTACTTCCAAAATAAAGCTGGGGCCGGGAATCAACTCTTCCACATCGATAATCACACTCAACTGCTGGCTGACCCGCTCACAATCCGAATGGCTAATCTTCGGATAAGGGTCGATGGTTACTTCTGACCCCTCGTCCGCGCCGTTTTCCGCCAGTTTCATTTCGGGAAGCCGGTCGATAAACACCCGAAGTAATCGCTGTTTGCCGATTTTCCATTCGACATCAACGATTTCCAGACCTTCCGAGCGAGCGACTCGCTCAGCGGCTTCGCGAATTTTTTGCAGCTGCACCGGAGACTCCCCGGCCCAGGCCGGTTTTTAGTGCACTCCCACCGGCGGCAACAAAAAAGTGGGCTTGCGCCCACTGATCGGTGCGACCCGCTTCAGAGTGAAAAATAAGTATATTCCTGCGCCACGGCAAAAGCAAGGTACGGGGAAAGCCTCGCATCGCGTGGCCCAGTAGACAAACCCAAGGACGCTGAGACAGCACGAGGGGCCCGGCTCGGGCCCCCATCTGGCTATAGCTCTGGCCGGACTCAGGGCTTCGGAGTAGGCGTAATGGGCTTGGGGGTTGCTGGCGGTGTGGCCGCTGGCCTCGGTGTCGGCTTGGCTGCCGGGGCAGTAGCTGCGCCGCCCTTCACCGGGTAAGCCGCATCGTAAAGGCGCACTATGTCCTGGGTCACGTCCACATTCGTGGCGGTGAACAGGATCGGCGAATTCTGGGCAGATGAATCAAAGATCGCCGAAAAGCCGTTTTCACGCCCATAACGGTCCAGAACATCGATCATTTTTCTCCCGATACGATCAATAACGTCACCCTGCGCGGCATTAACGTCTTCCTGATACTCGGTTTGTTTGCGCTCCAACTGGCGAGCTTTCACTTCGCCTTCCCGCTGTAAACGCAATTGCTCCTCCTGGCTGAGCTTGTCTCCGCCGGTGGAAAGCCGCTGGCGCAGGTCGTTAATTTGCTTGGTGAGATTTTCCAACTCGGTTTG
>DATNME010000096.1:0-45211 GCA_035602385.1 Candidatus Dormiibacterota bacterium | reverse complement strand
CTTTCACTTCGCCTTCGCGCTGCAAACGCAATTGCTCCTCCTGGCTAAGCTTGTCTCCGCCGGTCGAGAGACGCTGGCGCAGGTCGTTAATTTGCTTGGTGAGATTCTCCAACTCGGTTTGCCGCGCCGCGAATTGGGATTGCAATTCCGCCGACGCGATTTTGCCTTCGCCGGTGCCCACAATCGCCTGGCGTACATTTACGACGCCAACCTTGCCGGTACCGCCTGCAGCCGCGGTTCCCTGCGCGTACAGTGCGGATGTGCCCATCACACACGCGGCCGTCAATATGGCCGTTCGAATCATGTTTCTGGAATTCACTTTCGTCTCCTTATATTACGCAAGGCTATAGATTAGCCGTTGCGTTGCGCTGCGCCAATCCTTATTGGCTGAAAATTATGCCTGCGTCCACGGTTGCTGACGACCATTTTGCAAACGTGAAAGTATAGCCGAGCAGCGCGAGCTACCGCAAATTGCTTTTCCGGCAACCTGGACTTTCGCTACAGTCTGCGCTACGCCCTATTTTGGAAGCGGCAGCAACAGTACACGGTTGTTTGCTTGATCCGCAATTACCGCGAGATTCGTCCGCGGATGCATCGCCGCCGCAAACTGGGACTGGCTGCCAATACCAAGACTGGCGACAGTCTGGAACGTTTGCGTGTCCACCACGGAAATGGTGTTGCTCCTGGAATTGACGGTTAGCAACTCACCAGAATTCGGGTTGTACGCAATCGACGTCGGATTCTCTCCCACGCGGATCTGCGAGCTTTGCCCGGTATCCGGATTAAACGCGTACACCGCGTTCGAAAGCGACGAGGTCGTATAGAACAACGCCGCGACAGGATCGAAAGCCAAACCAGTGGGAAGTGCTGCCAAGCCGGAGATTGTCTTGCTGCTGTTTTTGACCGGAACGGCAAGGCTGAGATCAATCACATCCAGGACCCCAAACGTACTCTGGCCAATCCCATTGAATTGCAGCGCGGTGACAACCGCAATCTGCCGCGCGGGATCGATGGCCACGGCCATAGGCGTGGAGTCTACGGCGACCCTGTTTGCCGTAAGTTTGCCCGCGGGGCTTTGCTGCAACACCGTGAGATCGATGGTCGAGACGGTGTTGTCACCGGTATTTGCCACGACGATAATGCCGGTATCCTGGTTGATCGCTATCCCCGAAGGAGCAGTGCCTACCGTCACGTCGGCAATTTTGGTGGGCGTGAGTGCAACGGCATTGGGATTAGCCGCTACGTGGTAATCAATTACGCTGACAGTGCCACCAGTGACCGTGGCGCTGCCTTGATTGGTCACGGCTGCGTAACCGAGGCGTGGAATCACCGCGATTCCAGTCGGGGTCACGCCTACCGCTACAGTGCGTATTACCGTTCCATAGGTAGCAGTGTTCAACGGATTGATGTCAATGATTGACACTGTGCCGGCATTGCTGATTGCCGTGGTGCCGTTCGTGCCGGCAACCGCGCAGCCTGGATTTGTCACCAACGCAATGTCGCGCTGTTCGTCAATAGCCACCGCAGATGGTTGTGGCGTGGTTCCCGTACCGCAATTCGCTCTCAAGTCCGCGGCACCAACCACAGTGAGATGCGTGACGTTGGAATTTCCAGTGTCGCTTACTACATCCACCGCAAAAATCCGCGGAAACTGCTGAGAAGGCGCCAGCGGATCGGCGGCAGTGGCCGGAATATTAAAGTCAATTTCCTGGTCGCTGACCACGATAAAGCTGGTGATGGGAACCTGATCCAGCCGCAAGCGCAAGTTGGTCGCCGTCGCGAATCCCTTCCCTAATAAACGGAATCGATAACCGCCGGCGGCTGTAGCCACCGGTGGCGGCGTAGAGGTCGCGCTCAATGTAGCCTGTGCCAGGAAAGAATTGGGCACACCGTATCCCGGAAGTGTTGTTTCGATGTGGTCAATCTGCACCGCTTGTTGCGGGCCCGTAGTTATATTGATCGATGTCAGCGTATTGCTGCCAGCGTTGGCGATCAGCACGAGGTTTCTTTGCGGATCGACAGCCAGAGCTCCAAATACATTTGTTGGCGCGCCAGTCCCGGTTGGAATGGCCACTTGCCCTGTGGGAGCGGCAGCCACAATGCGCTTGAAACCTGCCGGATCCAGAAACGAAATTTCGTTGCGCGCGGGGTTGAAAGAAACCGCCACGTTGTAATACGGCTGATACGCAACAAATCTCGCGCCCGCTTCTGGCGCCCCGCCGGTCGTGGTACCAAAGCTCCCGACGGAAAGCGTTATGGAGCCAGCAAGGACTTGATCCAGCGAATTGATGAAGCCGATCTGCGAACTGGTCGCATTCGGGTCCGCATAAGCCGCGGCGCGTGTTATCGGGTTGATAGCAATACCAACCGCGGTGCTGGTGATCCCTAGCGGCTGGGAGCTGCCCGAAACACCGACAACACCCATCACGGTGGCGCTGCTTCCGCCGGTATCATCCGCGGCAGATTGCGAGAACTGGAAAGTTCGTGAGTCCACTACGCCATTCCCAAACACCTGGAAGGCTCCGTTGAAGCTGGTGCCTTTAGGTCCCAGCGGAAGACCAGAAATGAGCACGCTGCCGCCCTGAATAGGATCGATGCCGTGAGGAGTTACCGTCGTGATAGTCACGATATTGTTGGAACGAACTGCGCCGGCCGGTGCGGGAGCAATATTTGCCGACGTACTCTTCTGTGAAAGATCCACAATGGAAAACGAACCGCGGCCACCCGGGGAGACATAAGCCACGTGCAGCTGCGGCTGAAACGCAACCTGAGGAGTTGCGCCGGTAGCGATACTCGCTGAAGCGATGGGGCAATAACTGGTTCCGGCCACCGGCGGATGTCCAGTGAGGCAATTGCCCGAGGGCCCCGTAAGCTGAACGATAAATCCTACGTTGGAATCGTTGAAAGCGACCAGCGCAAGATGCGAGAACGGATCAATGCCAACCGCGTACGGATTTGGCGTAGTGGCGGAGCCTTGCGACGGCTGAATCAAATTCTTCAGATCAAGCGTCGCTAAATTTCTGCCGGACGGAATTTCGATAAAAGAAAGCGTGTCATCTCCGTTGTTGGCCACCACGGCGAGATCCTGCCCGCTCACGGCGTAATTGGTGTCGATGGCGATGCCCGTCGGTTTGCTTCCCACAGCTACGGTGGCAACACTAACCGGCTGGCCACTCCTCAAATCGAAAATTTCTACCTGATTGGCTCCTGATTCCGTCACCGCGGCAAAGCCCAGGCTCGAGTCCACGGCGATAGCGGTCGGATAAGCGTTCGCGGTTTTGAGAGGAATATTTGTCTGCGCAATGCCAAAAGACGTTGGCTGGATCGCGAGATTCGTGGCAGCCAGCGGAACAAAGGAAGGCTTCACGGATGGGTTACTGATCACGTCCACCGGATACAGCCCCGGCGCGGGAATCGTAGTGTTCTGGAGATTCAGCGTCAGTTGGCGCGACGAGGAACTCGGGATAATTGCCATGTTGCTGCCGTTCAACGTGACCTTTACCGCCTGACTGGCGCCCGTACCGAAATATCCGCCGTCAATCGTAAATGTATTTGTGGAGGGGTTAAACGTTGCGCCTTGCGGAAAACTATCTGGGCGCGTGCCGGCGATAACCGGTTTGGTCTGTACCAGGTGAAGAGTCTGAGAAACAGGCCCGCCGTTTGTCGTGACAGTGATTTGCACATCACCTGGCGATGAAATCGCGGAGAGATTAGCCGCGTTCAAACGCAAACGCGTAATGATCGAGTTGTTGGGACAAGTTACCGTTGTGGAAGGAGTGCAGAAACTTGCCGGGAGAGGCACCACAGCAATCTGACTGGGAGTTACGGGCGTGCCATTGAAAGTAATTGGTGTAGACGACCGGAGATTGTTGCCAATCAAATAAATATCCTGGATTTGCCCGCCCCAAGGAGCCTTATCGGGCGAGATACCACTGAACGTCACGGGACCGCTGGGAACCGTTGTCAGGGTAATCGTCGCGAACGCATACCGCGTGGTGTCAGTTTTCGAATTCACCACCACGTAAACGGTTTTGTCCGTGGGCAGCGTCGCAGGCGGAGTGTAAATCCCAGTCAACGGGTCCACGGTTCCACAGGTGGCGGCAGCGCAGGGTGCGGAAGCAGGAGTCGGATTAAAAGCCGTGCCGGTCGGCAGCGTCGATGGCCTCTGGGTGACAAACCAGTTCAGCGCTTGGGTTTCATTGGGCGCAGTGGCCGTAAATTTCTGTGTATCCTTGCCAACAGCCAGAGTAGCGGTCAATGGAGTGATGGTTAAACGAATCCCGGAATCCAGCGTGATATTTGCCGAACCGCTCTTCTTCTTGTCGGCATTCGAAGTCGCCGTCAAAACCACAGTATAAGCAGTGATAAAAGCTCCAGTGGCGGGTGCTGGCGTAATAGTCGGCAGCTTCGACGGCGCCGTGTACGTCACGGTGTTCTGTTTAGGATCGGTGATTTGTCCCCAACTATTGTCGCTCGGGCACGCCACCGGCTTGGTGGTCGTCGAAGTCGGGACGCCATTTGCGTCAAGTGTTGTGGTGGTGTAGGTATAGTTGCAGGTCCACAGTACGGAGGTATCCGTCGAGCCGCTCACCGTCGCGGTGAACGGAAAGGATTGAGCAAGAACCAGTGTGCCTCCCGACGGGCTCACGGACACGATAACCTGGTTCGTGGGCGTCTTGCTGCCGCAGCCGGCCAGGGTCAACCCCAGTACCGCCGCCGCGAAACCTATACGGGTAGATATCGATTGCCACTTCATAGCCCCTCACTCCCTGGCGCGCTTTTCTCGAAGCGCTTATTTTTTCCTACGCTGGGCAAAATCCATACAAAATCGTACGAGCTAGAACGTCCGGCTCACGGTAAATCTAAACGTGCTCTTCGGTTCGAAATAATTGAGCCGGTTCGGGCTCTTGCTTAAAAAATCCACAAGCGGCTTGCGAACAAGCAGGTTGCACTCGGACTCGCTGAGGTGCGCCGCATTGCACTGGTTGATCAAATCTTCGTTGCTGAAGAGCGAATCCGGGGACACGATCTGTTGGCGCAACCGGAACGGATTATACGCATAATAAATCCGGAACGGCGCCTGAACGATGGGCAAATTGACAATCAATTCCGCGCCGGTAGACATTCTCAACTTAAAATTCGTGCCAGGAGCCAGCTGCAATTGCTGTTGAATGTTGGACTGCGGGAAATTGAGCTTGATGCGATCCACAGCGCTCTGGTTGAGTAAAAGTCCGCTTTTGCGCAAAATACCATCCGTGCCGGCGTCCGCGAAAAGAGCCATGCTTACCGGCCCCATAATTGGGATGCGATATTCCAGGTTGCCGAACAGCGAGGTATCCGCTCCGGGAAACGAGATCGTGGAGGTCAACACACGAATGGGAATGGAGCCGTTCCCGACCGGAATTCGTACCGAAGACGCGATGGGAATAAAGCTGATCGGAGTGATCGCGCGGATGTCGAATCCCCGAATGTCGTTCTCTCCACCAAGATAAAAACGGCTGTACGGAGGAATTTGTTTTCCGCCAAAACCCGTGGTGAACGCGGTTTGCACGCGGAATCCAATGGCGTTGCGGCGCTTGTTGATGGGATGAAACATCTTGTATTCAAACGTATTGGTGATGGCGTTGACGTTACCGCCGATGGGCCCACCTTCAAGCGACATGGAATAGAAGAAACTTTTTCCGCGCGTGGCATTGATGGGGTTGTCGATGGTGTTGTAGGTGATCGTTGGAGTAAGCGTGCTGGAAATGATGCCATTCAGCGCGCTCGGGCCGGCCACGGTGCGGTACTGCAATTCGGTGAAAAGCGCTTTCGAGGCGTCGTTGAAAGCGGTGATGTTCGTTCGAGACAGACCATAGGTCACGCCAACTCTGGTAAACGAAAAACGGCGCAGCGGATAACTGGCGAACGCCGTGAATCCGGTACTGTCCTGATTGTAATTTTGCAGCAAATTCGGATTGATGCTCAGCGTCTGTCCGTACGCGATCGCCGCTTGGCGGGCCTGATCATATTTGAATCGGCTGGAAAATATCGTGAAGCCCGTGGAAATGGGGCGATCAAAAAGATAGGGCTCCGTGAAACCGAACTGGAACAAGCGCTGCAAATCTCCAAACTGCGCGGAAAAGGTTAGCGTTTCGCCCAAGCCGAGAAAATTATTGGTCTGATAGGTGAGGCCTATGAAGCTCCCCGAAAGTCCACTGACGCCGCCTTGCAAGCCGATGGATTGCTTACCCTTTTCTTTCAACTTCAAAGTGATATCGACGGTACCTTCCTTGGTGTTGCGCTTGATTTCCGCGGCCTTGTCCGCTTCAATCCGGTCAAAATAATCCAGCTGATTGAGCCGCAGGATACTTACTTCCCAGGCGCGCTTGTTGAACAGTTGGCCTTCGTCAAGCAACAGTTCGCGGCGGATCACCTTGTCGCGCGTGGTGGTGTTACCGCTGAAATTTATCCTGCGCACGTAATACTGTTTTTGCTCGTCGAACTTAAGGGTGAGATTGATAATTTTTTTATCGTCATCAATATCGAATTGCGGTTCCGCGGTGAAATCGATAAAACCAAATTCGCCGTACGCTTTACCGTAGTCTTCAATTGCTTTGCGTGCTTTGTTGGCCGCAAAGACGTCTCCGGGTTTCAGCGGGAAAATGCCTTTGAGCGCATCTACTTTGAGAGACAACGCTTTGTCCGGGTCCGCGCTGACGATGCGCAGCGCGCCCATGTGGTAGCGGTCGCCTTCTTCAATCGGAATGGTGATGTTCACCACTTTACCTTTGTGCGGTCCCAATCCCGGCACCGGCACACCTATGCCGATGTGGTTCACTTCCACATTTTCCAGAATCGGATCCTGAATCACCGCTTTGAAATATCCGTTGTCCTGATAAACGCTGCGGATTCCGACTTCCATGTCCTCGGCTAGTTTCTGCCGGTCATAGGTTTTTGAAAGTACCGGGATGTCCCAGAAATAAAGCGGAATCCTATAGGGACGATCGTGGCGCATGGACCGAATCAACTTGCGGTCGCTGAACGCGTGATTGCCCTTGAACTTGATGGCGCCTACTTTTACTTTCGGCCCTTCCTCAATCTTAAAAACCAGAATGACGGCGTTGCTCGATGCGATGCGCTCGTACTGGGGCGTGACTTTCGCAAATTGGCGGCCATGTTCGCCTAATAAATCCTTGAGCACCACTTCAGCTTTTTTGATACGCGTGGGATCGAACTGGCTTTCCACCGTTAAGCCAACTTTTCTCTCCTTGAAACGGTCAAGAATGTCGGATTCGCTTACCGAATGGATGCCTTCGTAGCGGATGCGCCGAATCACCGGCCGCTCTTTCACTTCAAACACGATGATGCGCGCGTCGGGACGGTCCGGCGAAGGCTCTACTCGCAAGCGTACATCTTCAAAGAATTGCGTATTCCACAACGCTTGAAAATCGCGGCGCAAAGTTTCTTCATTGTAGGGATCCCCTTCCCTGCTGAAGATGCGCGCTTTCAGGGTGTCGCTGCGGATGCGCCGGTTCCCAAGGAAGTCGATGCGCTCGATCACCAGGTGTTGCTGCTCGCTCTGGCCCTGCTCGGAAAGAGCCGGATGCTCCTCGAAGCGCGTTTCACCGGTTTCTTTATTGAGTGTCGCTACAAACAAATATTGCGAAGAAGTCGAAACGGATGAGGAGCCGGTTGCGCGGTTCTCGGAAATTTTCGCGGGCGATGCAACGGAGAAACAAAACATGACCAAGGCTGCGCAAGCCAAACGCGCGAGCACCCGCCGCTGTGTTGCGACGCAGTGTTGAACACAGACTTCTTGATGAGCGGCCGATGAGATCATCACGGCTCGCGCCCCCAGACCCAAGTTGTTTTTCTCCCGCCGGCCTGAACAGACCGGGCCGTGCACGCAACGTTCGTCGTCACTCCGCGTGTTGGTTTCAGATTCGCTAGTGGACTACAGGGGTTGCCTCGCCGACCGGCCGGAAAGCCAGTGCTTCGCCGGCAACGTAAATCTGCAACGTTGCTGGTCTCTGGATACCGCCCTGAATCAGCGCCTCGGAGAGAGGATCTTCCACGTACTTCTGCAGAGCCCTGCGCAGCGGTCGCGCCCCATAACTGCGATCCGCGCAGGTTTTTTCTAGAATCCACTGACTGGCTTCGGGCGACACCACGATCTGCACCTGCCGATGAATCAGCGTGTCGTTCAATTGGCCCACCAGCAACTCGATGATGCGCAATAAATCGCTGTCGCCGAGCGGGTTGAACAATATCACTTCATCCAGCCGATTCAAAAATTCCGGATTGAATGCCCGCTTGACTTCGTTCATCACCAGATCTTCCATGCTCCTGAGCGTTGCTTCATCCACGCCGGAAGAGAAGCCCATGGAAGTGCGCTTTTGCAAATGCCGCGCGCCGAGATTGGAAGTCATGATGATTATGGTGTTGCGGAAATCAACAGTGTTTCCAAGCCCGTCGGTCAGTTGCCCGTCTTCAAACACCTGTAACAATATATTAAAAACGTCCGGATGAGCTTTTTCAATTTCATCCAGCAAAATTACCGCGTACGGAGTCCGGCGAACGCGTTCGGTTAGTTGTCCGCCTTCTTCGTATCCCACATAGCCTGGAGGCGCGCCGATCAGCTTCGATACCGAATGCTTTTCCATAAACTCCGACATATCGAATCGGATCAGCGATTTTTCCGAGCCAAATAAAAATTCGGCCAGTTTTCGCGCAACTTCCGTTTTCCCGACGCCGGTGGGCCCCAGGAAGAAGAAGCATCCGACCGGCCGCGCGGGAGACTTCAACCCCGCTCGGCTGCGGCGAATCGCGCGTGCGAGAGCGGTGATGGCCTTGTCCTGACTGATCACGCGCTTGTGCAATTCCGGCTCGATACGCAATAGCTTCTGCTGTTCGTCTTCTTTGATGGAGGTTACCGCCACGCCGGTCCAGCGTGAAACTACTTCTTCGATGTCTTCGCGGGTGACAATTCCCGTGGATGCATCATCCAGCTTGTACCGCTCACGCAATCCCCGCAGGGTCTCTTTTTCTTTGCGCTCTTCCTCTGAATAAAAACGTGCTTTCTCAAATTCGTGCGCGGCGATTGCTGACTCCATGCGGTGCGTGATGAACTTGACGCGCTTTTGCACTTCGCCAACTTCTTCCGGCACCGTCGCCTGGCGCAGTTTCACGCGAGCGCCCGCTTCATCGATCAGGTCGATAGCCTTGTCCGGCAAAAAACGGTCGGGAATATAGCGGTTGGACAAATAAACCGAATAGCGCAGGGCTTCGTCGGTATAGCTTACGGCATGAAATTTTTCGTACCGTTCGCGAACGCCGGCAATCACCAGCACTGCTTCTTCTTCGTTGGGAGCCGGAACTTTTACCGCTTGGAAACGCCGCTCCAGGGAGCGATCTTTTTCCACGGACTTGCGATATTCGCCGGGCGTAGTTGCCCCGATACATTGAATTTCCCCGCGAGACAGCGCTGGCTTCAGGATATTCGCGGCGTCCAACGAACCTTCCGCCGAGCCCGCGCCCACCAGCGTGTGCAGTTCGTCAATGAACACGATCGAGTTCTGGCTCTCCATCAATTCCTTCATGATGGTCTTCAATCGCTCTTCAAACTGTCCGCGGTATTTGGTTCCCGCGACGATCAAGGAAAGATCCAGCGAAAGAATCCGTTTGTCCGCGAGGAAAGGCGGAACATCTCCGTCGGAGATAAGCTGCGCCAGTCCTTCTACAATTGCGGTTTTGCCCACACCTGGCTCGCCAATCAGCACCGGATTATTTTTGGTGCGGCGGCAAAGAATCTGGATCACGCGTTCCACTTCATTTTCGCGTCCAACCAGTGGATCGAGTGTGCCTTCCTGCGCTGCTTGCGTAAGGTCCCGGCTGAACTCCGCCAGCAACGACGTTTCCTTGGGCCGGGCAGTTGTGGGTTTTTCTCCCGAAGTGCGCGCCAACTCTTCGCGAAGCGAAGAAAGACGCAATCCGCGTTCCAGCAAAATCTCGGCGCCAAAACATTTTTCTTCGCGCAGAATCCCCAAAAGCAGATGCTCGGTCCCCACGTGCTTGTGGCCCAGGCGCTCCGCTTCTTCCGCGGCCATGTTAAGGATGCGTTTGCACTCAGCGCTAAGCGGTACTTCCACGGAGGTGGAGATGCGCTCGCGTATGGTGATCCGCGCTTCGATTTCCTTGCGAATGGATTCAATGGAGCCCTGCTGCCGCAGGAAACGGTTGGCCAGCGCCTTGTCCTCGCGCATCAAGCCGAGCAAAAGATGCTCTGTTTCAATGTATGGGCTGCCATACTGGCTGGCCTCGTAACGGGCAAAAAATATTACACGACGGGCTTTTTCTGTATAACGTTCAAACACGGTGACTCGCTTCTCCCTCTGGGTTCCCGCTTGCAACTTGATTGCTCACGCGAGTACGCAGAACGCCATGTTCAAGTCCGATGATCCGGTCGCAACGGCCCGCAAGCGCCAAATTGTGCGTCGCGATAAGCGACGTCAGGCGATGCGCGCGATGCAGCCTTTGCAACAGCTCAAACACGGCCCAAGCATTCTGTTCATCCAAATCTCCGGTCGGCTCATCCGCCAGCAGCACGCTGGGGCCGGTAACCAGTGCGCGGGCAATCGCAACACGTTGTTGCTCCCCGCCAGAAAGTTCCCCCGCACGATGGTCGGCGCGCTCCGTCAAGCCCGTCTCGGCAAGCCACTTACGCGCTGCTTGCAGCGCACTGGCAAAATTGTCTCCACGCATCAAAAGCGGCATGGCCACATTTTCCGCCGCCGTGAAATCCGGCAGCAACTGATGGCGCTGCCAGAGAAATCCCACCGCGCGGTTCCGAAATTCCGCCAACTTTCTGTCGTGAGATGTCTCAATGGCTTTAGAAGCGAAGTATACTGTACCGCTTGTTGGCGTGTCTAGAGCGGCAAGCAGGTGTAACAGCGTGCTTTTTCCCGCTCCGGACGGCGCTACGATCGCTACCATCTCTCCTTCGAACAGTTGCAGATTCACATCCGCCAGAACCGGCACATTATTGGTTGCTCGCCCATAATTTTTCTTCAAATTCCGGGCTTCCAAAATAACGCGGCGCGAGTTCAGCCCTTGCAAACTGTGGGTTCCAGAGTCCGGAAGTGATTCGCCAAATAACAATTGTTTGCCGCTTTCGTCGTGCCTTTCTTAACTACTTAGATGCTGTTTCTGTGCGCCCCGTGGCAAATATAAAGAATGGCAAACTTACTGGACAAACGGTGCAATTCCCTTTCCCATTTGCGCCACTCCGATGGCATCAGCAAAACCGATGATTTCGCGCACTCTTTTTCATTAAACATAATGGCATTGCCTTCAATGATTTGCAGCAGTGCTTGGGCGACCGTCACGCTTAACATTGGGCCGGTCATCCAACCACTGAATCATCCTAATGGTCAGAAGCAAACGCCTGGCCAAAGCCTAAGCCTCCTTGTTCACTTCGGGACTGAGCGACCGTCAAAAAAGATATCTCATTCGTATCGCAGAATATCGACCGGCAGCAGCTTCGACGCCGCCCTGGCCGGAATCAACGTAGCCACTACCGAGATCGCCAGCGATACTGCCGTAATCCAGACCCCGTCTGCGAGACTTGGATGGAATGGGACGTACGGAACCGAATAAACTTGAGGATCGAGTGGAATTAGCCGTCGCGCCCCCGCGATCCATGCGAATCCGTAGCCGATAACCAACCCCAGGATTGTTCCCGTCGCGCCAATCGCCACGCCCTGCGCCAGAAATATTTTTCGAATCTGTTCTCGCCGCGCGCCCATCGAAACCAGCACCGCAATATCGCGCGCCTTGTCCGTCACCGTCATGGTCAGCACCACCAAAATATTTAATCCGGCCACGAAGGTAATTAAGCCAATGAAAATTGATGTGACCAACTTTTCCAGCCGCAGCGCTCGGAACAGCGCCCGGTTCTCTTGCATCCACGTACTCGTCGAATAACCCGGTCCAGCCTCTCGAGCGATTTGTTCCGCCAATTCTTCAGCGTGTTCCGGATGTTCCAGCCGGAACTCCAGTACATTTACAATGTCTCCAGCCCCGGAAAGGCTTTGCGCCGCGGGCAAATTCAGAAAGCACCAGTTGGCATCGTAATCATAAAACCCGGAATCGAAAACGCCGGCAACTCGAAAGCGCCGTGTGCGCGGCATGATTCCATACGGCGTCAACCGGCCCTGCGGGCTTAGCAATGTTACGAAATCGCCGGGCGAAATTTTCCAGTCGCGCGCAAGCTCTTTTCCTACCAGAAGCGCATCGATGCCGTCCGCGTTTGCGGAAAAATCCAACTGGCCCGCGATGATATGCTGCAAAGCTTCGTCGCTACTGCGCTCGCGCTCCGGGTCAACGCCTTTTGCGACCACGCCTCGCGCGTCCCCTCCGAAAGAAAGCAGCACAGGTTGATAGGTGGCGGGAGTGGCGGAGCGCACACCAGGAATGGCGGCTAATCTTGCGGCCAGTCCGTTGTAGTTCTGAATTCCACCCGTTCCAGAACGGGTCAACGAGACGTGCGCAGTCACGGCCAGTAACCGGTCTTGCAGGGTTTCTTTGAACCCAGTGTTCATCGCCAGAGCGACAACCAACGTGGCCACACCCGCGGTAACGCCAATCACAGAAAATAATGTAACCAGGCGCAGCACAGCCGGCCGGTACGGCGACCTTAAATAACGCCGCGCCACGAACCATTCAAAGCGCATGGCGCGGCTGACCCGTTACGCTTTCTCGCCCATTGCAGCGGAACTTTCCTTTGCTTCGTTTGTCTCCGGACGCAGCAAAGGAAATAGGATTACATCGCGGATGGAATGCGAATCGGTGAACAACATGGTTAGCCGGTCGATGCCGATGCCTTCTCCCGCGGTTGGCGGCATGCCGTGACATAGCGCGCGAATGTAGTCCACGTCCAATTGCTTGGGCATTTCGTCCCCGCCGCGCGCAATTTGCGCAAGAAAACGCCGTTCCTGCTCCGCCGGGTCGTTCAACTCCGAGAACCCATTCGCGATTTCCATTCCTGCAACGTAAATTTCGAATCGCTCGGTGAGCGACGGATCGTCGGCCTTCTGTTTGGAAAGTGGCGAAATCTCCGTTGGGAAATCATACAAAATGGTCGGCTGAATTAGATGCCTCTCCGCCACAGTTTCAAAGAGAAGCCCCGTCCATTCGCCGTCCTTCAAAGATCCCTTCGCTGCCGCATAAAGGGCGCCCGTTGCTTTCGCCCACGCGTTATAACGTTCTGTAGCCGCGCGCGCCGCCCCTGGAGCGGCCAATTCTTCCGCTGCCGGAGCGGCTCCCGCCGCGGCGGGCCAATACTTGGTAATCGCCTGGCGCATGGTTAAGCGCTCAAACTTTGCAAAATCCAGTTGATGTTCGCCAAATTTAACCGTCGTCAACCCAGTAATATTTTTCGCCAGCATCGCGAAAAGTTCCTCGTTCATATCCATCAGGTCGCGATAATTGCTGTAGGCCTCATAAAATTCCAGCATCGTGAATTCGGGATTGTGCCGCGTGGAAATGCCCTCGTTGCGGAAATTCCGGTTTATCTCGTAGACGCGATCAAATCCCCCAACGGTCAACCGCTTCAAATACAGTTCAGGCGCAATCCGCAAATATAAATCGATATCCAACGTGTTGTGATGAGTGATAAACGGCCGCGCAGCCGCGCCACCTGGGATCGCGTGCATCATCGGAGTTTCCGCTTCAATGTAACCGCGCGCGTCAAAGAACTGGCGTAACTCACGAATCAGCCGCGCTCGCGAGGTGAAAATTCGCCGGGACTCGTCGCTGGTGATCAGGTCCAGATATCGCTGGCGATACCGAATCTCGACATCCGACAACCCATGCCATTTCTCCGGCAGCGGCAGCAGTGCCTTGGATAGGAAAAACAACTCCTCCACCCAGATGGATAGTTCGTTCGTCTTGGTGCGAAACATGTGTCCGCGCACGCCAACGTTGTCGCCTAAATCCAGCAAATGAAAAAGTTGGAAACCCTTTTCGCCCACTACATCCTTGCGAACATAAATTTGTATGCGCTCGCCGGCGCCCAGCAGATGCGCAAACCCAGCTTTACCCATCAGCCTGTATGAGACTAAGCGGCCAGCCACACGCACTTCATGCTTCTGGGACTGCAAATCAGCAGCGCTGGTATCCCTGAATTTAGCTATCAGTGCACCAGGCAAGTCCGTCCATCGAAACTCCGTGGGAAACGCCTGATAGCCAAGAGCTTGTATCTGCTCAAGTTTTTTTTGTCGCTGCTCAAACTGGTCGACGGGCTCAAATAGCAACGCTGGGATCCTTTGGTGGCTTTGACCTTTTCTGCTAAAACGTTCTGCGAAAACGCCGCAGCGGAATAGAAAGGAGTATAGAGGCCCAGCGCGTTTTAGGGCAAGAAACGAATCTTTCCCGGAAAAGCATTGAAAACTAAAATGGTACGTGGCTGTCGAAAACTGTCTAAAATGGTACTTGCCTGTTCAAAAAGATACTTACCTGCCCAAAAAGAGCAGGGGGCCGCGAAAATATCAGCAAAACTCGGAATCTAGCTTTCCCCATATTGGAATCTGCTATAATCTGCTGCCCTGGCTCTCGGAGAAGGATTCGTGACTAACCGCCAATCCCGTGCACGACCTACGTCAGTCTCCAATGATTGGCTAGCACGGCTCTCCAATTCCCGCTCCGAAATTTACAATTTTTATATTCCAAAGCTGGAAGCGGCTTACAACGTCCTAAGCGTCTCTTTGGATGAAGCCATCGGACTACATCATCATTGCCGCGACCGAAAAGCATACCAGGCCATCTCCGTCACATCCGATTTATGCTCCCTTTTAACCACGCCCTTAGAAGACCTCCTGCGTTCCATGTTGATACACGTGCAACATTCCAGCGTTGTCCCCAACACTTTCCCTTTGAATTCGGAGAACTTTCGCGGAGATCGCGGCCAACGTGCCGCGAAAAGGAACGCCCTCTTTAGTCGCGTCTTATTGACCCAGCGTTCTCAATTCCTCCACAAGATGAGCGCCCTGCAGGAACTTGTGGACGACCTCGGCAAGGATTTTTCCGAAGCCGCCTACGAGCTGTCTGATGGTTCGCCATTCGAGCCGCAACGCAACTGGGAATGCCTGGACACCACCCACTTTGATCTCAATACCTGCTTCCGGGAGTCCGTGGTCTTGTTTAAATCGTTCCTTTTGGCCCTGCCCGAGGGGCAAATTAAGGATTTTCAGAACATCGTCCAAGTCCAGTCCACCTCCCACCAGGAGGACGCCCGGGTCCGTTCCCGCGCTCTCCGCCATAGACGTGTGACCCTAATCGCGGGACAATAGTCCCGCCTGCGCGTCAAGTTAATTTGCCATGCAACCCGGGGATGCAAATCCTCCTCTATGTGTTGTTATGGGCGCATCCACACTGATTGCAGGTACAACTCTGGGAGGCACACGGCGCATCCGACAAAGGGAACGCGCCGCTACTGGATCTTTGGCCCGCACCCGACCAACTGAACCGAAGGCGCTGACTGAAGCGGAAGCCATCCGTTTGGCTCAAGCAGGGGATGCTGCGGCTTTTGAGTTTCTTTATCAACTTCATAACCGCCGTGTCTATGCCTTGTGCCTGCGAATGATGAACAACCCCGCCGACGCGGAAGATTTGGTGCAGGAAGCTTTTCTGCAGCTTTTCCGCAAAATCGACACCTTCCGCGGCGAGTCAGCCTTTTCGACCTGGTTGCATCGTATGACGGTCAACGTGGTTCTGATGAAGCTGCGCAAAAAGACGCTCCCTGCAACGTCTTTGGACGAAATAACGGATCCTGACGAGGAAACTGGCGGCCCTAGAAAAGATGTTGGTGCGCCCGATTTGCGGCTCAGTGGCGCCGTAGACCGGGTAAACCTGGAGCGCTGTATCGAAAAGCTGCCCCCGGGTTACCGCACCGTTTTTATGTTGCATGATGTGCAAGGCTATGAGCACAACGAGATTGCGGGAATAATGGACTGTTCAGTCGGCAATTCGAAATCGCAGTTGCACAAAGCTCGTACGCGTTTGCGGGATCTGCTCCAGGAAGATCTCCGCAAGCAGGCACGGGACGAACGTCAGGCCGCAAAAACACAAACAGGTCATAGCCAATGAGTTACAATAGCGGGCGCCGCAGGGGTCGTGAGCGGGTAATTGGTCAAGATAGAGATTATTTTTATTATGGCATGGCTCCCTTTGCTCTATCGTGCTACTGGGAATTTTTTAGCTTTTCTGCGGTTGCGCCTGCCAGCGCTTTCCGTTGTAAGGTGAAGCATCATGCAATGTAACAAAATCGAAGCGGTTCTCGAACAAAACGGGTTGGAGTCCTTGCCGGAAGCGGCGCGCCAGCATGCCAACGAATGTTCCGCTTGCGGTAACTTGTTGGCTGACCTGACTGAAATTGTAGCCATCGCGCATGAGTTGCCCGCCGAAGTCACGCCTCCAGACCGGGTCTGGAATTCTCTCCGCGCCAAATTGGAATCCGAAGGCATTATCAAGAAGCCATCTATTGCGCCAGAGCACTCCACTTGGTGGAACTGGTTACCCGCATTTTCTGGGACTCGCGGCCTCGCTGCCGCTACCTTAGGCTTATTGGTCCTTGCCGCTGCGGGATTGCAAATTTACCGGCATCCTGCGACCGTCGCAACACCTGTCGCCGAACAACCAGCCCCAGTCGCACCCTCCGATACTCTCGAACAAACTTCGCAAACCCTGAGACAAGCGGAGAATGATATGCGGCAGGCCGGAACGTTGTCGTCTGGCCAGGAAGGCTATTCCGTCACGGATGCCTCCTTACAAAAGAATTTAAGAGCAATCGACGAATTTATCGTGGAGTGCGAACAGCACTTACGCGAGGATCCTCAGGACCAGCTGGCCCACGAATATCTTTCCCGGGCCTACCAGCAAAAGGCCCAATTAATTTCCGCTCTACTCGACAGCGGAAGAAGTGAGAACTGATATGACCGTGGTCAATTTGCGCCAAATTTTACGAAGGGTCCGATGGAAGGATTCCCAAGCGCTCGCCGTCATTCTATTCGGCACGGGCCTGATACTTTCGCCCGCGTACAACGCCGCTCAGACTGGCTCCGGCGCGCACCTCGAGCGTCACCTCACCGTAAAAGGTCGTCCGGTAGTCTGCATTCACAACATTGCTAACGGCCGCATCGAGGTTAAGTCATGGAAAAATCCCGAGGTCATGGTCAGTGGCACCCGCGGGTCCGACAAAATGGTCGTGGATATCGAACAAGTCGGCGATCGCATTGAAGTAACCACCCATCCGGCTGGTGAAAACGTCCAGCCACGAGAGATGGAAACCAATTTCGTGCTCACCGTACCGGAGGAAACCGAGCTCCAGTTGAAAACGCAGATGGGCCTCATCTACGTCGAGCAGGTAATGGGCGATATGACCCTGGAAAGCGTTGCGGGAGACATTCATCTGAAGGAAGTTTCCGGCTACATTATTGTCAGCACCCGCGGAGGCTCATTGAATTGCACGCAATGCGCCGGCAAACTCAAATTTGATACCGTCAGCGGCAACGCAGAAATCCTCCAGCCCGCCTTAAACTCTGTAAGCATCTCGACTTTTTCCGGCAACATCCTTTTTGATGGAGACTTCGTCAGCACCGGCCTGTACTCCATGAGCAGCAACAAAGGTCTTGTGGAAGTCCGCTTCTCCGGCACGGACTCTTTCGACTTAAATGCGCGCACCTCCATGGGCACTGTCGATAATCGCGCCGAGGCATACCTCAAGCCCGATACCCACGGCGTTAAACACAGCGCCACAAAATTTGCCAAAGGTCTTTTCGGAACCGTCGGCCAGGGCCTGGCTAAGGTAGAACTTTCCTCCTACAGTGGTACAATCCGCATTCTGAAGCGTGATTAACATTAATCTTGTAAGGTCCGGATCCACGCCGCCATCACGCGGCTGCCCTCCATCATGATGCCACCGCTTCCTTCACGCACCTCCCAAGGCCGCACTCCAGTCTTGTGCTTCGCGGGTTTTATGGGCTCCGGAAAGAGCACCGTCGGTTTTCTCTTGGCCAAACAACTCGCCTGGCGATTCGTTGACCTGGACACTCGCATCGAAGAAGCCGCCGGATTGGCCATCCCCGCATTTTTTGAGCGTTTCGGCGAACCGGCATTTCGCCAGCTCGAAGCAGCTGAGCTCCGTGCAGTCCTCGGCCGCGCGGCGGAAATGGAAGAGTCCACCGTTGTCGCTCTCGGCGGAGGCACATACGCTCAACCGGGTGCGCCGGAATTCCTGCGCTCTGCCGGTGTTCCGGTTATCTGGCTGGACTCCCCAATCGAGGTGCTGCTTTCCCGTTGCATGACCATGACGGGTCGACCTCTGTTCCGCGATGAGGCCAGCTTTCGCTCACTTTATTCCCAGCGCGTCGCTTCCTATCAATTGGCGGACTACCGCGTGGACGCTTCGGGCGAACCTGCCGTTGTCGTTGGAGAAATCCTGCGTCGCGGAATTGTTGCAGCAGGCAGCGATGAAGCGCATCTTGTAGTAGATAAACCCGAACCGTAGTTCATTTTGCTGAGAGAGGCCCCGTGTTCTCCAATACCATTTCACCGAAATACTTTTTTGTATTTCTCTTAATCGCCCTCACTGCCGTAACCGGGCAAACCGCCGAAAAACCCTCTGCAGCTGGCGTGCTGGTTGCCGACAAGGGAAAACTCATCATTAAACTGGATGGCAAAACTGTCGGCCATGAAGAGTTTGAAATTTCACCATCTGAGGGGGGTTGGGTCGCCAAGGGCACCACGGAAATTAAGCCAGACCAGGGGCCTTCGGCAAAAATCACCGGGACACTGGTTTTGCAGCCGGATGGCGCGCCCATAAGCTATGACTGGACCGCGCAAACTGAGAAAAAGAACAGTGCTCGCATCTTGTTTGCGAATGGCGTGGCTAAGATCAGTCTAGAAATGCAAGGCGGCGCAAAGCCTTTTGAGCAAGACCTCACGTTTAACACCGCACTTGTAGCCGTATTGGACAACAATCTTTATCATCAGTATGCCGTGCTTGCCCGGGTATTCGATTGGTCCAAGCGTGGCGAGCAAACTTTTCCCGTGCTCATTCCCCAGGAATTGACTCCGGGAAGCATCACCGTCAAATACACGGGGGCGTCAAAGGATGGCGGTAAGTCTTACGAGGGCTTACGTGTAACGACGAGCGATTTGGAAGTGTTACTGGTGCTGGATGCCAGCCACAGGCTGATGCGTCTTGAAGTGCCGGCGGCCAAGGTCTCGGTCATCCGGGAATAGTCACACCTTTTTATTGCAGATCAAATTGAAAAAACGGCGCTGCCCTCTCGGGTGGCGCCGCTTTTCATAGTGCACGAGCTTTTGAAACTACCGCGCTACTGGCCTTAAAAACGACGGCTTGCCCTGCGATTCAAACGAAGCCCCGGGTCTCCGCAGCGCATACCCTTGCGGTTGACCATGGGAATGACCCATCCCATTCGAATGGTTGATCTGCCCAATGTGACCTTGCTGGGCGTTACCATTCCCCGACGCGGGCTGCGGCAGCCGCGCCGGGTTACCGATAGGGCGCAGAGTAACGGGTGTCGCACTTAGATGATCGCTGATGGCTTGCAACCTTTTCAGTATGGATTGCCATTGTTCCCAATCCAATTGACGAAGGAAAGGCCGCAAACCCTGAATGAACGGATCTTCCAGCAGTGCCTCGCCGTCCGACTCCGGGATGAAGAAACGATTGAGACCTACATTCAGCGCTTCGGAAATTTTTTCCAGGGTGCCCAGGCTTGGTGTCATCTGCCCGCTTTCGATTCGCGACAGATACGAACGCGAAACCTTGGAACGTGACTGGAGCTGGCTCTGAGTCATTGCCCGCGATTCGCGCAACTGGCGGATCCGCTGGCCAATGTTCTCCACCGTCTCCTGGTTAGCGAATTTATTGGACGTCGGCTCAGCGACTTCTTCCTCCTGCGGTGCTGGCGGAGGAATCAGGAACTCTAAACGCTGAGGCAATGCGCGCACGCAACGGCGGCAGTTACCCGTGCGCGTCCGGTATTGAACTAAACCACAGGTCTTACAGCGTATGACTTCCCGATCCATTGCTAACGAATTCATGGTTTCTTTTTCTGTTTGTACGGACACCAGTGCTCCTCGCTGACTTTTTTTCCGGCGTGCGGATAGGAGTGGAACGCTGGAACGTTCTCGGGGGGGAAGGCAGTTACTGGCGCGGATGAGAGCTTCTCTCGACTTGCCGTTTTCTGTCAAGAGTATTTTTGAACTATTTTTAATTATTTTTAAAAAATCCTGCACCAATACGCCACAGCTTCGCTGGCCGCAAGGACAGGTAAACGATAAATCCGCAGCGGCTAGGGGTTTCTTTCATCGCACAGTCTATTAGTTGTATTTTATTCCCTGTCCCATTTTGGCCCGTTTCCCCCATTTTCGCTAATGCTCTTGGGCCTTTCCGGTACAGTGCGATATCCTTTCGTTACCACAGGAGCCCTCATGCCTTCTCGCGAAGATGCCTGGAAATTAGTCTGCGAATACACGCAATCGGAAGGTTTGCGTAAACATATGCTCGCCGTGGAAGCTTGCGTCCGGGCCTACGCTCGCAAAAATGGCGCTGACGAAGAGCTTTGGGGCGTAACCGCGTTGCTTCACGACTTTGACTATGAACGCTGGCCCAACGAGGCGCACTCGCCAGATCGCGAGCATCCCGCTCAGGGCGCATCAATGCTTCGCGAGCTCGGCTATCCCGAAGAAATTGTGCGTGCGATTCTGTCGCACGCGGACTACTGCAACGTGCCGCGCCAGACACCGCTGGAGCACACCCTCTTCGCATGCGACGAGCTTGCGGGATTCCTCACCGCGTGTTCGCTGGTCCGCCCGTCGAAAAGCATCCTGGATCTCGAAGCTGATTCCGTGAAACGCCGCATGAAAGATAAAGCCTTCGCTAAAGGCGTCAGTCGCGAAGATGTCCGTCGCGGCGCTGAGGAACTCGGCATTCCGCTTGAGGAACACATCAGCTTTTGCATCGCCGCTCTTCGTGAACACGCCGATGACTTGGGATTGCGCGGAAATTTTGGAGCGTCGGCAACTTCTTCTTGAAACAATTCCGAAGCGGCGATTCGCGTATTCCTCACCTGCGCGGAATTTTTTGTCTAACGTAAAATATTTTCCACACTTCCTCGCTCGAATGTGTTATTTCTTTCTGTAAGATGCAGAATTTTCCGCTCCCAACCGAACCGTTCCACGTTTCCACGCACGATTTTTTTCGGTTGCTGAGCTACACCGCCAGTTATTTCTAGAATAACTCGCCCCCTTTTGCCGCGTCCGCGTTGCGCCAGCTCGCATTCTAGAAACTTTGATTCTGCACAAGGAGAGTTTATGAAGTCATCTACTATGAGTCCTGTTAAAGAGTTTTTGAGTTCCTCTACTACCAGCCCGATTAAATCTTTTATGAAGTACCACTACCGCCATTTCAACGCCGCGGTAGTCATCGACGCCAGCGAAGGCTACAACGCATTGCTGGCCAGCGGCGGCAAAATGTTTGTTACCCTCGCCGGCGCCATGAGCACCGCCGAGCTCGGCTTGTCCCTCGCGGAAATGATTCGCCAGGATAAAGTGCATGGCATTTGTTGCACGGGCGCCAACCTCGAAGAAGATCTCTACAATCTGGTGGCCCACGATCACTACGAACGTGTGCCGCACTATCGCCAACTATCGCCAAAAGAAGAAACCGCGCTTCTGAACCGCCACCTCAACCGCGTGACCGACACCTGCATCCCCGAAGAAGAAGCCATGCGCCGCATTGAGCGCGTGGTGATGGAAGAATGGTACGCCGCGGATCGTGGTGGCCAGCGATTTTTACCGCATCAATTTCTCTACAAAATTCTGCGCGACGGAAAACTGAAACAGTTTTATCAGATCGATCCCAAAGATAGCTGGATGATGGCCGCCGCCGAAAAAGATCTGCCCGTTTTCGTTCCCGGCTGGGAGGACTCCACGCTTGGAAATATGTTTGCCGCGCAGGTTATCGGAGGCAAGGTGAAAAACGTGACCGTGATGCGCAGCGGCATCGAATACATGATGGAGCTCGCCAAGTGGTACACGGAAGTAACCGCCAAAACCCCGCTCGGTTTTTTCCAGATCGGCGGCGGCATCGCCGGTGACTTCCCGATCTGCGTCGTTCCCATGCTGCATCAGGATCTGAAGCGCCCGCACGTACCGTTGTGGGCTTATTTTTGCCAGATCAGCGATTCCACCACCAGTTACGGCTCCTATTCCGGAGCAGTTCCCAACGAAAAAATCACCTGGGGCAAACTCGGTGAAGACACCCCGCGCTTCGTCATCGAATCCGACGCCACCATCGTCGCCCCCCTCATCTTCGCCTACGTCCTCGGCTGGTGACATTGCGAGGGGCGGATAACGGCGTTCTCGGCCGCGTGAAACTAAGACTTGGACCGACAGTAGCTCGGCATCTCTATTTGGGGTATTTAATGCCTTCATCACTCCAAGTCTTTGTTATGAAGCTATATTTATTCCCTTTGCGATCCTTAGAATCATTAAGAACCTCAAGCATGATATTCACACCTGGGGAAAAGCTGGTTGCAATAAGAATACCTTGCGTAGGAGTAAAACCATCCTCAACTAAGCCATCCCAGTACATCAGAAGCTGGTATATGTCTTGGACGTCAGCCTCATCCTTTTTTGCCTCATAGAGGACGATGTCGGTTCCGTCGAAAACGTAGAGATCGACAGAGACTAGCGAACCGATTGTTGTAAACACCTTAAATTCAGCTTCAACTCGCTTTGCCTTGTGGGGGATATGCTTCTGCTTCAAATCTGCCAGCTCTCGAACTAGTTCTCGTTCGGATTGGGCGCTCGCAAGTTCCGTATGCGGCTTTGGATGAGTCTTATGGATCCACGCTAGGAGATTTTCGAGTTTGGGGTCGCCGCTTCTGATTCCGTTCTTTGAAGTTCGGGTCTGCGGGAGCGCGTCCCGGCTTGCCGAAACCAGATTGATCACGGCTAGGAAGTGATTGTAGGATGGGTGGTTTTCCAAACCCCAGATTTCTTTGAAGACGTTCGACATTACAACTCGGCCGTTAATTCGGATCTCAACTCCAGACGTTGACATGCTCTTCCGATAATGCTTCTTATACTCGCTTTCGCGAACTTGTCCGAATTGGTATTCGACGGAAATTGTTCCCCCTCCGAGGTCAACCTTGGCCGATCCACAGCCGGGAGGGTAATAGTCTACCCACGATGGCTTCACAGCCTGTACGTTCTGGTTAAAGCTGGCCTTCGCCGATGTGATTGTAATTGTCGCTTGGCCCTTTTCAATGACCCCACTATAGATGTACCCCAGCTCCTCAGTTAAGTATTCTAGGCATCTTCCAAACTTAGCTTGCCCCTTTATCCCTCGCTGGACTGTGTTGAAAAATTCCGGTGAACTTACAAATTCAATGAGCGTACCTCCTCCGTTGTAGACCCCTGGCCAGGGCACTTTCACAATTTCGATCTTTTCTGAGGTCATTAAGAAACTGTATGGAGCTTTAAGCCTTTTATAGGTTCCTTTTGCAAAGTCGTCCGCCGTGCGCGTGTAAAGCGTCCAAGCATCATTGGAAGGATTTGCGGAAGCTAAAGCGTGCTTCAAACCGAAACCGTGCTCATTTAGGGGAGTCTGCCTTACTGTTTTGTCGCCCAGCCGCATTACCGGTGCGAGATCCGGGATGCCTGTGCCTGTGTCTTCAATCTTTACTCGAACCCTTTCTCCCTCCTCCTCTTCTAGGGCAACTCGGATGGAACACGGCTGTTGTTTGAAAGCGCCGAGATTGGAAAGACTATTATCTATGAACTCGGCGATCACCTGAGTGATGGAGTCGAAATGGCCAGCGATGCCAAGCCATAAATCGTTGGCAAGGGGCGTCGAATCAATTGGAGCTTCTGCTTTGGCGCCAAGTTGGTTATCTGGGTCCATTTTGCCTTTCATCGAGCGAGTCCCGTGCCGCTGGAAATTCTACCCCATGGTAGCGGGCGCAACGGATAAAAATTGCCTTGAGAAGACCTCTCCCTCCCAGCTGCGGATCGCGGAACAGCAGCCACAAACACGTCCTTTCGCAAGGGCCTCCGGTCAGAGTAAAATGAAAGAAGCATGATCACGCAAATTGCAGGCTTGGACGCCACCGGGACAAAACACCCGAGGCGCAAGACGCATGGTGTAAACGTCGGCCACGTCCGCGTGGGCGGCGGCGCGCCCATTGTTGTGCAGTCCATGACCAACACGGATACCGCGGACGTCGCGTCCACGCTGAAACAAACTCTGGAATTAGCGGAAGCCGGCTCGGAGATTGTCCGTTGGACCGTAAACGTCCCAGAAGCCGCCGCAGCCGTCCCCGAAATTAAAAAACGCCTCCAGGACGCCGGATGCAACGTGCCGATCATCGGCGATTTTCATTACAACGGCCACGTGCTCCTCACAAAATATCTCGATTGCGCCAGCGCGCTCGACAAATACCGCATCAATCCCGGCAATGTAGGCGCCGGACAGCGCCGCGACGAACAATTTTCCACCATCTGTAAAGTGGCCGTCGACCACGGCAAGCCAGTGCGCATCGGCGTGAATGGCGGCTCACTCAATCAAGAACTGGTGATGCGCAAGATGCAGGAAAACACCGACCAGGATCTCGGCTTCGAGTCCGAAGAGATCATCAATCAATGCATGGTGATTTCCGCGCTGGAATCAACGGAGCTGGCTCTCGAATCCGGCTTGCGGCACGACCAGATTATTATTTCCTGCAAAACATCTCGGCCCCGCGATCTGATCACCGTCTATCGCGATCTTTCCGCGAAAACGCAGCAGCCTCTGCATTTGGGATTGACTGAAGCGGGCATGGGCACTAAAGGATTGGTCTGGTCCGCGGCTTCGCTTGGCGTGCTGCTCTACGACGGCATCGGCGACACCATTCGCATCTCGCTCACCCCAAAACCCGGCGGCGATCGCCGCGAAGAAGTTTACGCCGCGTGCGAATTGCTGCAATCGTTAGGCCTACGTTCCTTTTCGCCCAGCGTCACCGCCTGCCCTGGCTGCGGACGCACCACCAGCACCACCTTCCAGGAATTGGCGGAAAGCGTTCAAGCCTACATTCGCGACAGCATGCCCATCTGGAAAACGCAATACGAAGGCGTCGAAACCATGACGCTGGCGGTGATGGGCTGCATCGTAAATGGCCCGGGCGAATCTAAAGCCGCGAACATCGGCATCAGTTTGCCGGGCACCGGCGAAGCACCGCGCTGCCCCGTATACATCGACGGCAAAAAAGACGTCACGCTCGAAGGTACCTACGATGAACTCTCTCTCGCGTTCCAAAAGCTCGTCGACAATTACATCGCCAAAAAATATCCCCGCAAAGTTGCCGTTGCTGAAAGCATCCGATGAAAATCAGTCGTGAAGACGTGGTTCGCGTCGCCGACCTCGCGTACCTGGACCTCAGCGAGGCCGAACTCGACAGCTATCGCAAACAAATTGACGAAATTCTCGAGTACATCGGCAAGCTCGATGAGCTGGATACTTCCCAGGTCGAGCCCATGGCGCAGGTCCTCGCCGACGATCAATCCGCCGACGCCACCTTGCGCGAAGACTTGGTCGTACCCAGCGCCGTTGCTGACGAAATCCTGAAGCAAGCGCCCGATCCTCAGCCTCCGTATTTTCGCGTGCCCAAAGTTATTGAACGATAGCTCATCTGCCATTTCATTTGCGCGTTTCGCAGGCAGGTGGCGAGGAAACCAATGACCGCGAGTTGGACGATTGATAGCGTCAAAGACGCGCTGGCAGCAAAGAAAATTTCAGCGCGTGAACTCGCCGGCGAGTTCTTCAAACGCATGGCCGCCCGCAACGCCGAGCTCAACGTTTACCTTACCATTTCCGAGGAACGCGCCTACAAGCAGGCCGACCGCGTGGACGCCTTAATTGCCAGGGGTAAGCCCCTCCCGCCGCTCGCCGGAGTCCCCATCGCCATAAAAGACGTCATCAGCACCCGCGGCATTCGCACCACCTGCGGATCAAAAATTCTTGAAAATTATATCCCTCCCTTCGATGCCACCGCCGTTGAACGATTGGAGGCGGCCGGCGCCGTCTTCCTGGGCAAAACCAATTGCGATGAATTCGCCATGGGCAGCTCCAACGAAAACTCCGCCTACGGCCCGGTAAAAAATCCCGTCGCCGTGGATCGCGTTCCCGGCGGCTCCAGCGGCGGATCAGCGGCGGCGGTCGCGGCGGACCTGGCCGTAGCTTCGCTCGGCACAGACACCGGAGGCTCCATCCGCCAGCCAGGAGCGTTCTGTGGTATTCCGGCTATGATGGGCAGTTACGGCCGCGTTTCGCGATACGGTTTAATCGCTTTCGCCTCCTCACTCGACCGTATCGGCCCGTTCGCCAAAACCGTTCGCGATGTCGCCACCGTTCTTAAAATAACCGCGGGCCGCGACCCTCACGACTCCACCTCCGCTATCGCGCCGGTCGAGGACTTTCACGCGTCACTCGACAAACCCGTCAAAGGCATGAAAATTGGCATCCCCAGGGAATATTTCGGCGCCGGGATGCATGAAGGCGTGCGCAAGAAAATCGAAGCGGGCATCGAAGTTTACAAAAAGCTTGGCTGCGAAGTCATCGAAATCCGCATGCCCCACACGGATTACGCCATCGCTGCGTACTACATTATCGCCACCGCCGAAGCTAGCTCGAACCTGGCGCGCTACGACGGGGTGCGCTACGGCTTGCGTAAGCAAAGTGACACGCTCTTGGGCATGTACCGAAAAACACGCGGTGCCGGCTTCGGCCCCGAAGTAAAGCGCCGAATCGTGCTGGGAACCTACGTTCTCTCCGCGGGCTACTATGATGCGTATTACATCAAGGGGCAAAAGGTGCGCGCCTTAATCGCCCAGGATTTCCGCGACGCGTTTACCAAGGTCGACGCCATCATCACTCCGACCTCTCCGGTCCCCGCTTTCAAGCTTGGCGAACGCACCAGCGACCCGTTGCAGATGTATCTTGCTGATATTTATACAGTTACAGGATCGCTCGCGGGCCTCCCGGGAATCTCGGCTCCGTGCGGCAAGATCGACGGCTCCCTCCCCGTCGGCTTGCAAATTTTTGGACCAGCCTTCGGCGAAGCTCGAGTGTTACAGTTGGCCCAGGCGCTGGAAGCGGCGGGCGGAGCTTCCCTCTAGCTCGCTTCTTAAGCAGTGGCGAATATCCGACACGCATGACCAATATCCGGCCAATACTCGATCACCTGCATCGCGCACAGGTCAAATTGCTGCGCGCTGCGGATACCATTCCCGCTGACCGATGGACGATTCGTCCCCAGGAAGAAGCTTGGTCCGCTGGCGAAGTCGTTGCCCACTTGATCACCGTGGAGCGAACCATCTTGGACCACGCCGACCGCATCCAGCAAAAGCCTCCTCGCCCTATCCCCTTCCTGAAACGCTTTCATCTGCCGCTCGCGCTGGTAGAATCGAGGCTGATTCGCCGCAAGACTCCCATCCCCATCGACGTCACGTTGCTGTCCCAAAAAGAAGAAATGCTCGCGGAATTGCGCACCGTTAGAGAACAGTTGCTTGCGTTTTTGTCGAAAACCAAGGATCAGGATTTGCGCGCGCACAGATGGCCGCACCCTTTTATAGGAATGTTAACTACATATGAATGGTTTCACATGATCGCATCACATGAACTTCGACACACAAAACAGATACTCGAAATCGCGTCAAATCTACCGAAACCCGTAGGAATTAGGCAAAAATAGGACGAAAATTGCCAACTGATGCGAACTGAATTCCCTGTCTCGTTTCGTACTCTCAACAAATTCCAGACCTTAATCTCTTTCTTCGCAATCATTTGGGACTAAAGTACTGGCCTGCTCGTTTTCCAAAAAGAGAACGGTATTACTATTGCTCTGACTTTTAGGCATCGCCTAAGCTGCGTACAGCATCGAAGGTAATATGCAGGCCATAGCGATGCGAAATTTGGGAGACGCGGCCATGGTTACCGTAAAATCGAGCCAGAAAATATTCACCGATGCGGAAGTTGCCACCCTCACGGGCATTTGCCTGGAGCATCTGCGCAATTTTGCGAAAAGCCGTCATCTTGGCTTCATAGCCCGCGCAGCGGAGGCCGCTGGACTACAAGCTGACCAGTGGTTGTTTACTCCATCGGACCTGATGGTTCTGGTTACCTTGTTTCCGCGCTGTACGCACTAAGGCTTTTTCCCCATACCAGCCCTCTGAAAGCTCCCTCCCTATACTGGAGGGAGCTTTTTTGCTTTGCGGTCCCTTTTGCTTTGCGACCGACGATAAGGCAAACTGGGCGCCAGAATAGGCCATCGTATCCATAAGGCTGCTAGGGACACATGACAGAATTTCGCGTATCCGCCCTCTTCCTCATCTTATTGGCCCCCTGCCTTTTCCCGTTTCTGCGTCTGCAAATGTTGCGTCCGCCCCAGGAAACCCAGCAACCACCACAAACAAACGCCCCTGCTACTCGCCCCGCCGGCACAAAGGCGGAAGCCGACGCTTCCGCACCGCTCCCCAACGGGCAAAAGCTCGTTCTCAAAGACGGTAACTATCATTTGGTCAGAAGCTACGAACGCAAGGGTGACCGCGTCCGTTATTTCAGCCTGGAACGGGCGGAGTGGGAAGAACTTCCCGCGGCATTGGTGGACTGGGACGCCACCGCAAAAGCGGCGGCCGAAAAGGAAGCAGCTTCAGCCGCGCTGATCGAGAAAGCTCACAAGCGGGAGCTTATCTCGCGAGCCGCCGCGGTCATGGACATCGACGCCAGTCTGCAAGTGAGCCCTGGCGTTTTCTTGCCTCCGGGCGAAGGCATGTTCGTTGTCGCGGACGGTCACGTATTTCAGCTTGAGCAAGCCGCATCCGAAGAAAAAACCGACAAGAAAAGGCGCTTAGCGCAGGTATTTTCCCCGGTTCCTCTGGTTCCGGGAAAACGAAATGTCACGTTGCCGGGGAAAAAAGCGACATCCCGCTTAACCGCAAAAAATGTGGAATTTTATTTGCGCGAAGCTCCACCCGACCCCGACCGCGTGTCTCCTATTCAGAAAAGCAGCCGTCCCGGAGAGTCCGGCCCAGAGATTGAGCTGGTTCGCGCCACGGTTAAAGGCAACCACCGGCTCTTGGAGTCCATTCAAAGCCTTTTTGGCCAGACAAAAACTCCCGACCGGAAAACTTTCCCAATGCAGCGGTGGGATCTCGCCCCAACCGTCTTCCGCTTTACTCTGGGGGCGGAACTCGTGCCCGGGGAATACGCCCTGGCGGAAATTCTTCCGGATGGAATGAATCTTTATGTCTGGGATTTTGGCGTGGACGCTTCCACGAGTTCAAGGAAATAAACCAGCTATCGCCTGACGGTGGTCTGCGACTCGCGTTGTATCACTTCACGCATAATAGCTAGAACTTCCGCCATCCGGAACGGCTTCTGAAGGCGTCGCAGCTTGCCTGGCTCTGTTTCCCCCGCTTCAACATAGTCACCGGTTATAAGCACCGCCGTTGGTTTGGGCTCTCCCGCGGCACGCAAAATACGTTCGGCTACTTGTGCTCCATTGGAATCTGAGCCCGGCCCGGACAGGTTCATATCACACAGCAGCAGGTCATAAGTACGAGTTCCGGCCAGTTGCATTGCCTCGTCAGCGCAAGCGGCGCAATCCACTTGCATGCCGTGCCCGCCCAGTCCTTCCTGCAGCAGTGACCGTATACTCTCGTCGTCATCCACAACCAGCACCGCGCGGCCCTCAAAACCTTCGGCATTCGGTCTGGTGGCCTCCACCGCCCCGCGGTCTTCCAATCCATGCCCTGAATCAGTTTTGCCCACATCCGTGGCCGGTAAATAAACCGTAAACGCCGCACCGCCTCCGGGCAGCGTCTCGGCGTCGATCGTTCCACGATGCTCGCGAATAATCGATGCGCAAATACTGAGACCAAGCCCGGTGCCTCCCCCGGGGCGCTTGGTGGTATAAAAAGGATCAAAAATTCGCGACAAAATTTCGGGTTTGATTCCGGTTCCATCATCCTGCACCGTAACCCGCAAACGCCTCAAATCCCGGGTCACGCGGATCTGTATTCGTCCGGAATCGCGTATTTCACGAATCGCCTGTTCCGCATTGGTAAGCAAATTCAGAAAAACCTGAATAAGCTGATTGGGATCTCCTAAAACGCTCGGCAAATCTCTTTGCGGTTGAAAATCAACGGATACGCCGTTGCTCCTCAGCGAATGTTCGTGCAACTGAAGGGTGCGATCAATGATGCTGTTTAGGTCCACTGGCTGCTTTTGCGGCGAAGCCGGCTTGGAAAATTCCAGAAGATTTTGCACGATGCGGGCCGCGCGGCGCGCCTGTCTGTGCGTCAGGTCCAGTTGGCGCCGTGAGGTTTCATCCGTTCCCAAGCCCTCGCGCAAAAGCTCACTGGCGCCAAGAATCGCTGTCAACGGATTATTCAATTCATGCGCGACGCCCGCTAGCATCTGTCCCATCGCAGCAAGTTTTTCCGTCTGGATAAGTTGCTCTTCAATCCGCTTCATGTCCGTTATGTCGCGGCCGGACATCACCACGCCTTCGATTTTTCCTGCTGCGTCGCACAAAGGACTCAAATTATAGCGCAGGCGCCGCCACTCCCCTTTTTTGTGACGCATACGAATCTCGATCGACGGGAAAGCCTGCCGGCCCTCGATGATGTCGTTGTAAACCGCAAGCAGTATAGGCTGATCTTCCGGATGTGTGTGGCCGCCCACTTCCACGGAAAGCACTTCCTCAACCTCGTACCCCAGGATTTCCATGCACCGCGGGCTGACATACTCGAAATGTCGCGCCGTATCCGCCACCAGAATCAAATCGGGGAAACTGTCGATCAACCGTCGCGCGAATTCTTGTTCTTTGTGCAATTGCCGTTGCATTTGGTGGCGCTCGGTCACATCCATCAGCGCGCCCTGATAACGCACCACCTTTCCGGAAGCGTCGCGAACCGCCGCCGCGGTATTCAAGCAGATGATCTGGGCTCCATCCTTGCGAAGCAGCGTAATTTCCCGGCCCTTTAAACCCACTTGCTGCTCGACGTCCCTCTTGAGCTGCTTGCGCTCCTCGTAGCTCGTAAAAACCTCTTCAACCTTCTTTTCCAGCAGCTCCGCGTGCGAGTCATAACCCAGCATCCGCACCAACGCCGGATTCGCGTCCACAATAGTGCCGTCTGGCGTAGTGATGTAAATGCCTTCCTGAAGCGTTTCGAACAGTTCCGTGAACCGCGCTTCGTTCTTCCGCAGCGAAGTTATATCGCGCGCCAAAATAGTAATTCCGTGAATCGTCTCCCCACGCTGAATCGGATGCGCGACGCAATCAAAATAAAAAACCTGCGGCTTCCCTTTCAACCGGATCTGCACCACCTCGGCCCACTGCCGCCGTTGCCGGAACTGCTCCATGTTCCGCCGCACTAGCTCGGGTCCCTTGCCCCCGGCTTCCTCGATAAATTCGCTGATGTGCCGTCCGACTATTTCCTGGAAGGAAAGCCCTAACAACGAGGCAAAACTCCGATTGACCGCCTTGATGTTGCCTTCCATATCGAACGCCAGCAGCATTTCTTCGAAAGAATCAATCAAATCCCGGTAGCCCTGCTGGGATCGCGAAACCATTTCGAAAAGATCATCGAGCTGTTTATCGGTAGGCGGCGCCACATTGCGCGTTTCCATGGCCCGCATGATTGCGCGCATTTCTGAAATTTCTTGCGTCTTGCGCAACGTGTAAAAAACAAAAAGAACCACTAAAACCACCAACCCAACCGGCAGCGCTTCCAGATGATGAGTTGAAAAGGTGCGAATGGTGTCCCAGGATAAATAAGCCACCGCAAGGGAAAGCACAAACAGCAGCAGAACCGCCAGCCACCACAATTCCCTTTGGCGTTTTTCGATTTGGTCGAGCCGGTCCGCGCCCGAAGGGGTTGTTTCGCTTTCGGGTTTCGAGAGCTCGGGCGAACTTGAATTGGATATCCGCTTTTTCAGCATTGATTATATGAGCCGCAACATCAGCTCTTCCGGGCCTAACCGAGCCTGAGAAGAGTGTATGGGGGCTGTACGTCAGGGGCAATGAGGGGGGAATCGCCGCGTTCCATTAGGGTAACCGGAGTAACTCTCTGGAACAAACGAAAAAAGCGGCGCCCTGGCCGAGACCGGAGCGCCGCTTTGTGACCCATCCTGAACTACTCGGTTTAATCCTGGCTTTCGGTAGCCAGGTCGGCTTCTCCGTCCGAATCCTTTTGCAGGAAGTCCAGCGCCGCGGCTTCTTCAGCTGTAAGCTCCGCAGCCTCTGGAATTTCGTCCACAGGCGCCGGTGGCGGCATTTCCGTCAGCAACTGAATGCTGCGATAGTGCTCCAGCCCCGTGCCCGCCGGAATCAAACGGCCCATGATGACGTTTTCCTTCAAGCCGCGCAGGTAATCCACCTTGCCGGCCACAGCCGCTTCGGTGAGTACTCGCGTGGTTTCCTGGAAGCTCGCGGCCGAAATAAACGAGTCGGTCGAGAGCGACGCCTTCGTAATACCAAGCAACAATGGACGTCCCGTTGCGGGTCGGCCACCATCCTTGATCACTTGGTCGTTTTCTTCGCGGAAGCGGAACTTGTCCACCTGCTCTTCCAGAAGGAAAGTAGTGTCCCCCACATCTTCCACTTTTACCCAGCGCATCATCTGCCGGGAAATCGTTTCGATGTGCTTGTCGTTGATGTTCACGCCCTGCAGGCGGTACACCTCTTGAATCGCGTTCACCAAATATGCCTGGGTGAACTTTTCACCGAGTACCGCAAGCAAATCGTGCAGGTTCAGCGGTCCATCGATCAAAGCCTCACCGGCTTTAACGTGATCGCCTTCTTGCACGTTGATGTGCACGCCGCGAGGAATGGAATATTCCTTGCTCGTTTTGCCGTCTTCGCTTTCCACGTAAACCTTACGCATGCCCTTCGCGATATCGCCGTATTTCACCACGCCGTCGATTTCGCTGATGACCGCTGGATCCTTCGGTTTACGCGTTTCGAAAAGTTCAACAACGCGCGGCAAACCTCCGGTGATGTCCTTGGTCTTGGTGGACTCACGCGGAATCTTCGCCAAAACGTCGCCGGCTTGAACTTCGTCGCCGTCCTGCACCATCAAGTGAGCGCGAGATGGCATCAGGTATTTCTTGCGCATCTTGCCCGCGGAGTCGCGAACGTGAATGGCTGGCTGATGTTTCTCGTCACCCGGTGGCAGCGTAACAACCAACTGCGACAACCCGGTGACGTCGTCAACCTGTTCGTCAATGGTGATGCCAGGCCGCAAATCGTCAAACTTAATCGTCCCGGCAGTTTCCGTAAGAATCGAGAACGTGAACGGATCCCATTCCGCAAGAATCTGCCCGTGAGTAACGTGCTCGCCGTCCACAACCCGTAGACGAGCGCCGTAAACCACGTGGTAGCGTTCTTTTTCGCGGCCTTTTTCGTCCACGATGGCAATCAAGCCGGAGCGGTTCATGGCGATAAGCGCGCCCGCCGTGCCCTGGTCCTGTGCTTTCGTCTTGCGTCCTTCGACGTGTTTCAAGTCGATGAACTTCACCGTGCCGTTGTTACGAGCTTCAAGTGTGGAACGTTCATTGACGCGCGTCGCGGTTCCACCGATGTGGAATGTGCGCATCGTCAACTGCGTTCCCGGTTCGCCGATGGACTGCGCGGCAATCACGCCCACAGCTTCGCCGAGTTCCACCATGCGCCCGGAAGCGAGGTTGCGCCCGTAACACAGCGCGCAAACTCCGCGTCGCGATTCGCAAGTCAACACCGAACGAATACGCACGCGTTCAATACCCGCGCCTTGTACCTGGTTGGCCAGCTCTTCGGTAATTTCCTGATTTACCTCAACGATCACGCTGCCTTCGAAGTCCTTGATCCTGTCGAGCGAAACGCGGCCCACAATGCGGTCGCGCAACGGTTCGACTTCCACTCCAGCTTCGATAATCGGTTCCACGAAAATGCCGTCCGTCGTGCCGCAATCGCGCTCGTTGATAATCACGTCTTGCGCCACGTCTACCAGCCGGCGAGTGAGGTATCCGGAATCGGCGGTTTTTAGCGCCGTGTCCGCAAGACCCTTACGTGCGCCGTGCGTCGAGATGAAGTACTGCAACACCGTCAAGCCTTCGCGGAAGTTTGAAGTAATCGGCGTTTCGATCACTTCGCCCGATGGCTTGGCCATCAAACCGCGCATGCCGGAAAGCTGGCGAATCTGCTGTTTCGAACCGCGCGCGCCGGAGTCCGCCATAACGTAAACGGGGTTGATGTTGCCTTCTTTGTCCTGAGTTTCCAGGGCTTTAAACATTTCGTCGGCAACTTTTTCGGTGATGTCGCCCCAGATGGCGATCACCTTGTTATACCGCTCGCCGTTGGTGATGGCGCCGTCAAGGTATTGCTGCTGCACCTTGACCACTTCTTTTTCGCCATTTTCCACCAGCTTGTATTTGTCGCTGGGAATCAGCATGTCGTCGATTCCGATGGAAATGCCGGACTTGGTGGAGTACGTGAAGCCCAGCTCCTTCAAGTGATCCAGCAAAACCACCGTATCTTCAAGTCCAAATCGCAAGTACGCGTAATACACAAGCTGCTGAACACCCTTCTTTTTCAGAAGTCCGTTCACGAAGGGAAATTTCTCCGGCAAGTGCGAATTGAAAATAACGCGTCCCACCGTGGTCTGAATGAATTGCCGTTCCATCTTTACCGGCACGGTGTGCGGCACGTCCTGGTTGTCATACGCGGTGGTCAGGTCAATCACTTCACCGGTGTAGCGCAAACGAATCGGCGTCAGCAGTTCCACTTCGCCGGCTTCCAACGCCAGCACAACTTCATCCGTCGCGCCAAAAACGCGGCCTTCGCCCTTCGCTCCGGGTTTCGACTTCGTCAAGTAATAAATGCCAAGCACCATGTCCTGCGACGGCACCGCCAGTGGCAAACCGTGCGCTGGAGAAAGAATGTTGCGCGAGCTCAGCATCAGCACCGAAGCTTCCACCTGCGACTCCGGTGACAACGGAATGTGCACCGCCATCTGGTCGCCGTCAAAGTCCGCGTTGAACGCGGTGCAAACCAGTGGGTGGATGCGGATCGCTTTTCCTTCAACCAGAACCGGTTCGAACGCTTGAATACCGAGCCGGTGCAGCGTCGGAGCGCGGTTCAACATCACTGGATGTTCGCTGATCACATCTTCCAGAATGTCCCAAACCACCGGGTCTTGCTGCTCAACCATTTCCTTGGCTTGCTTGATGGTGGTGCAGTGTCCCTGTGCTTCGAGCTTGTGATAAATGAACGGTTTGAAAAGTTCCAGCGCCATCTTCTTTGGCAAACCGCACTGGTGAAGTTTCAACTCCGGTCCCACCACGATTACCGAGCGTCCTGAATAATCCACGCGCTTGCCCAATAGGTTCTGGCGGAAGCGGCCCTGCTTGCCCTTCAGCGTATCGCTGAGAGACTTCAGCGGGCGGTTGTTGGTGCCACGCAGCACGCGGCCACGACGCCCGTTGTCGAACAGCGCATCCACAGCTTCCTGCAACATGCGCTTTTCGTTGCGCACGATCACGTCCGGCGCGCGCAGTTCCATCAGCTTCTTGAGCCGGTTGTTGCGGTTGATTACCCGGCGATACAAATCGTTCAAATCCGAAGTTGCAAACCGGCCGCCATCCAGTGGCACCAGCGGACGAAGTTCCGGCGGAAGCACCGGAATCACGTCCAGAATCATCCACTCCGGCTTGTTCCCGCTCTTGCGGAATGCTTCCAGAACCTTCAAGCGCTTCGCAAACTTGATGCGCTTCTGCAGCGAAGGATCCGTCTTCATTTTTTCGCGCAGTTCTTCGGAAAGCTTGTCCACTTCCACGCGGCGCAGCAGTTCCTTAATCGCTTCCGCGCCCATCTTGGCGGTGAACTGCCCGGGGAATTCTTTTTGCAACTCGCGATATTTTTCCTCAAGCAAAACTTCGCGTTCCTTGAGGATCGCTACTTCGCCGGTGTCCACCACCACGAACGCTTCAAAATAAAGAATGCGCTCGAGGTCGCGCATGGAAATGTCCAGCAAATAGCCGATACGGCTGGGCAATCCCTTGAAAAACCAAACGTGCGAGCACGGCGACGCCAGCTCAATGTGTCCGAGCCGTTCACGGCGCACCTTGCTCAACGTCACTTCCACGCCGCACTTGTCGCAAATAACGCCGCGGTGCTTCATGCGCTTGTACTTGCCGCACAAGCATTCCCAGTCCGTCACCGGGCCAAATATTTTGGCGCAGAACAAACCGTCCCGCTCCGGTTTGAACGTGCGGTAGTTGATGGTCTCCGGCTTGGTCACTTCTCCGTGCGACCACGAGCGAATTTTTTCCGGACTGGCCAAGCTGATCCGGATGGAGTCAAAATCTGCAATTAAACTGGCGCGATCATAAGGGCTGCTGCGATACAAGGTTGTTTCCTCCCTCCCCGGCTTTCGCCAGGGCTGCGGTCCAGTGCTGCATTGGACCGGCTGAGAACCCAATTACCAAAAACTACAAACTCGAAGATTCCCGGACAAGATGCGCATTTACTTGCGTTGATGCGCCTTGTCCGGATACGTGTTCTGCTAATCCGCGGCTTTATCTTCCGCAGGCTTCTGCCGTTTCATCAATTCAATGTCCAGGCACAAAGACTGCAACTCGCGCACCAGCACGTTGAACGATTCCGGCACGCCCGGCTCAATCCCCGGTTCGCCTTTGACGATAGCCTCGTAGATTTTCGCGCGGCCATAAACGTCGTCGGACTTGGCCGTCAGCAATTCCTGCAAAATGTGCGCTGCGCCGTACGCTTCCAGCGCCCACACTTCCATTTCGCCGAACCGCTGTCCGCCGAACTGCGCCTTCCCGCCCAGCGGTTGCTGGGTGATAAGCGAGTATGGACCGATCGACCGTGCGTGAATCTTGTCGTCCACAAGATGCGAAAGTTTCAACATATAGATGTAGCCGACGGTAACCGGTTGATCGAATTGTTCACCGGTCATGCCGTCGAACAGGTTGATTTTCCCCGCGTGCGGCAACCCTGCAACTTCCAGCAAGTGGCGAATTTCCGCTTCACGCGCTCCGTCAAATACCGGCGTCGCGAACGGAATTCCTTCCTTGAATCCTTCGGCGTATTCGAACAGCTCATCGTCGCTGAGCTTCGAAAGCGTCTTCCAGATCGATGTCTCGGTGAAAACTTCGCGGAACCATCGCCGCAAAGCCTCCGCGCGAACTTCCTTGCTCAGCAACCGCTTCAAGCTGTTACCCAGTTCCTTTGCGGCCCACCCCAGATGCGTTTCCAGAACCTGTCCGACGTTCATACGCGAAGGAACGCCCAGCGGATTCAGAACGATCTCAACCGGTGTGCCGTCCGGAAGCGAAGGCATATCCTCCTGCGGCACGATGCGCGCGATAACGCCCTTGTTGCCGTGGCGTCCCGCCATCTTGTCGCCGATGGAAAGTTTGCGCTTCATGGCGATATACACTTTCACCAGCTTGATTACGCCTGGCGGAAGTTCATCGCCCTTCTTCAGTTTTTCCTTGCGCTCTTCGGTGATCTTGCGCAGCACGTCGATCTGCCGCGAAGTCATTTCCTCGATCTCTTCGATCTTTTCGATCAGCAAGGGATCTTTTTCGTTGAGTTTCAAACGCTTCAGGTTGCGCGTGGAGATTTTTTCGATCAGCTCGCGCGTCAGCTCCGTCGCCTTGGTCAACAAACGCTTGTTGGTTTTTTCGTCGTGCAAGTCGGCTTGCAGAATCTTGCCGCCCAGCAAATCCGAAAGCCGCTTCAGCCGTTCGTCGGTAAGAATCCGGATTTCGTCCGCGAGGTTCTTCTCCAGCTTGAATACCTGCGAAGCTTCGATGGCCTTGTGGCGCTCGTCCTTCTCTCCGCCCTTGCGGGTGAAGATCTTGACGTCCACGATGGTGCCTTCGATGCCCGGCGGGCAATAAAGAGACGCGTCGCGTACGTCTCCGGCTTTTTCGCCGAAGATCGCGCGAAGCAGTTTTTCTTCCGGCGTAAGCGTCGTTTCGCCCTTCGGCGTAACCTTGCCCACCAGAATGTCGCCCGGTTTAATTACCGCGCCGATGCGAATGACGCCGCTCTCGTCGAGGTTGCGCAGAAACGATTCGCTGATATTCGGAATGTCCCGCGTAACTTCCTCGGGTCCAAGCTTCGTGTCTCGCGCTTCGATTTCATATTCTTCGATGTGAATCGAAGTGTAGTAATCGTCCTTGACCAGCTTTTCGCTGACCAGAATCGCGTCTTCGAAGTTGTATCCGCGCCAGGGCACGAACGCCACCAGCACGTTGCGTCCCAAGCCCAGTTCGCCGCGATCCGTGCAAGGACCATCGGCAAGCACCTGGCTCTTCTTCACGCGGTCGCCCACGCGAACCAGCGGCTTCTGGTTGATACAAGTGTTCTGGTTGGACCGTTTAAACTTCGTAAGCGTGTAAATGTCCGCGCCTACTTCGCGGCTGAGCACGCCGGAGTGGTCGGATTCCACGCGCACGATAATGCGCTCGGAGTCCACTTGGTCAACGATGCCTTCGCGGCGGCATAGCACTACCGCGCCGGAATCCCTGGCCGTTACCCGTTCCATGCCCGTGCCAACCAATGGCGCTTCACCCTTGATCAGCGGCACAGCTTGCCGCTGCATGTTCGATCCCATCAACGCGCGGTTCGCGTCGTCATTCTCAAGGAATGGAATCAAGCTGGCGGCAACCGAAACCAGCTGCTTCGGCGAGACGTCCACGTAGTCAACTTCTTCGCGGCTCTTTAAAACGAAGTTGCCGGCTTGCCGGCAGTTCACCAGCTCTGTCGTAATTTTCAAGCGGTCGTCGAGCGAAACGTTCGCCTGTGCGACCACGTACTTGTCTTCTTCCCACGCGGAAAGATAAAAGCAGTACGGCTCGTACACCACTTTGCGGCGCTTCAGTTCGTCGTTCAATTCCTCGACGCGGTCTTTTTCGACGATTTCGCCGGCTTTGAATTCGCTATCGCCGGCGTTCACGATTTGCACGTAATCGATAATTCGCCCGCCCTTAACCCTGCGGTAAGGCGATTCGATGAAGCCGTAATCATTGATTCGCGCAAAGCACGAAAGCGAGCTGATCAATCCGATGTTCGGGCCTTCCGGCGTTTCAATCGGGCAAATACGGCCGTAGTGCGTCGGGTGAACGTCGCGGACTTCGAATCCTGCGCGTTCGCGTGAAAGTCCACCAGGTCCAAGAGCGGACAGACGCCGTTTGTGCGTAATCTCGCTCAACGGATTGGTCTGGTCCATGAACTGGCTGAGCTGCGATGATCCGAAGAATTCGCGAATCGCGGCCATAACCGGCTTGGCATTCACCAAATCGTGCGGCATCGCCGTGGACATTTCCTGGTACACGCTCATCTTTTCCTTGATGGCGCGTTCCATTCGAACCAGGCCGATGCGGAATTGGTTTTCGAGCAGCTCGCCGACCGCGCGAACGCGGCGGTTGCCCAAATGATCGATGTCATCCACCACGCCGATGTTTTTGCGCAGCTTAAAGAGATACTTAATCGCGGAAACAAAGTCCGGCGCATCCAGCGTTCGATTATCAAGTGGAGTATCCAATCCCATCTTGATGTTGAACTTCAGGCGGCCAACGCGGCTGAAATCGTATTTGCGCGGGTCGAAAAACATTCCGCGAAAAAGATTCGTTGCGGTTTCCAGCGTCGGAGGATCTCCCGGACGCAGCTTGCGGTAAATTTCGATCAGCGCTTCTTTCGAAGAGCGAATCGCATCCTTATCCAAAGTACGCGAAAGCACCAGTCCGATATCGTCGCGCTCCGGAAAGAACACATCCACTTCCGTGATTCCCGCCGCCGCAAACGCTTGCCAGATTTCTCCGGTCAACGGTTTGTTGGCTTCCAGCAAAACTTCGCCGGTCTGGCGATTCACCACGTCGGCGACGCTGTATGCGCCTTCCAGGTCCTGTAACGCCGCGCGAACCTGCGAAACTTTCGCCTTGATCAGTTCCTTGAAAAGATTTTCGGTGATGCGCTTGTGCGCCCCGACGATTAACTCTTCCGACTTCGGATTGCGGATTTCATGCGTCAGCTTGCGGTCCACAATGCCTGGTGAAACGTTCCAGTAAAGGTCCTTGTCGCGCAACGAAACGCGTTCCACCTGGTAAAAAGTCCGCAAAATATCTTCGTTGGACTTCATTCCCAACGCGCGCAGAAAGATGGAGCCCAGGAATTTACGTTTGCGGTCGATACGCACATATAAAATGTTCTTGGTGTCGTACTCGAACTCCACCCACGACCCGCGGTAAGGAATAATCTTCCCGAGAAAGTACGACTTGTTGTTTGCGCTTTCAAAAAATACCCCAGGCGAGCGGTGCAATTGGCTCACAATTACGCGCTCGGTTCCATTGATGATGAACGTGCCGTTCTCGGTCATCAGCGGAATGTCGCCGTAAAATACTTCCTGCTCCTTGATGTCGCGAATGGTCTTCGCGCCAGAGTCCGGGTCCTTGTCGTAAATGGTCAGTCGAATGGTTACCTTCAGCGGCGCGGAATACGTCATCCCGCGCTCCTGGCACTCATTCACGTCATACTTCAACTGCATCGCCACCGGGTCGCCGCACTTGTTGCAGAACGTCGGCGTATTTTTATTGAACGTGCCGCACTTGTGGCAGATCACATCGCCGGTTTGATACGGATTCGTCACCACCGAAGCGCCGCAATGACGGCACGTCGCTCGCAAGTGGTGCAAGCCCTTCAGGTTTCCGCACTTGCATTCCCAGTTTCCAATCGCATAGTCCACGAATTCCAGCTGCGACATTTCGCGAAAATCGCGAATCGGAAACACCGACGTAAACACCGACTGCAATCCCGCGTCATCCCGCTCGCTGGGCAGTAAATCCATCTGCAAAAAGCGCTGGTAAGACTTCATCTGAACTTCAATCAGGTTTGGAATCTGAATGGAGCCCTGAATTTTCGCGAAATCCAGCCGCTGACGTTCCCGAATGTGTTGATTGCTGTTCGGCATGCATTACCTCGTTATCTTCGGCCGCTTGACGGCCGTCTTGCGGGGCGTGGGTTAGTAATTTCTAAAAATATATTTCGCCGTTGTGCTGCGCTCGCCGCCCAAAGTAAGCGCGCACACCGGTAGTAGCGTTCCGCAAGGGACGCCTAATGTTGTTGCGATATCCAGCCTGAAGGTGCTCGGATGATTCCGCGTAGATAAATCCCTTTGGCGCTGTTCCCGAAATTATGGACAGCGCCCCCTAGTTCCAATATTGTTTGATGCCGCGATTGCTGTCGCAACGCTCAACCTGCCGAGCGCCCCAACGATTCCCTTCCGCGACAACTAATTACTTGATTTCAACCTTGGCGCCCGCGTCTTCAAACTTCTTCTTGATCGTCGCGGCTTCGTCCTTATTCACGCCTTCTTTAACCGTCTTTGGCGCGCCGTCCACAAGGTCCTTGGCTTCCTTCAAGCCCAGGCTGGTGACTTCGCGAACCGCCTTAATCACATTGATCTTGTTGCCGCCAACGTCGGTGAGAACCACGGTGAACTCCGTCTTCTCTTCCGCCGGGGCCGCTCCCGCCGCCGCTCCGCCGCCGCCCGCCACAACCGTGGCCGCTGCCGCTGAAACGCCGAAGGTTTCTTCCATCTTCTTCACGAGCTCCGACGCTTCCAGAAGCGTCAGACCCTTGATTTCATCCAGCAATGTATCGACTTTCGACATGATCCTTTGTTCTCCTCTCAAAATTAAAAATAAACTTACTGGCCCGCTTCCGGAGCTGCTTCGCCCGTTGCAGGACCAAACTTGTTGGCCTTAATCGCTTCGTTCACCGTTACCGCCATGTTTCGCGGCAGCGCATTCAATGCCGTTGCAATCCGCTGCGCCGGCGCATTCAGCAGGAACATAATCTTGCTGATCAATTCTTCCTTCGACGGCAGATTCGCCAGTCGCTGAATCTCCGCAATCGAAATTACCCGGCCTTCCACTACTCCCGCTTTGAACTTGAACGACGGAACATCCTTGGCAATCTTGGTCAGCGCCTTCGCCAGCGCCACCGCGTCGGTAGCCGTATACGCAATCGAATTCGTTCCGGTAAGATTCTTCAGAACGCCTTCCGCCGGCGTCCCGCTGCCCGCCAGTTCCGCAATGGTGTTCTTCACCACCTGATATTTTCCGCCTGCGGCCTGCACCGCGCGGCGAAGCTTCGTGTCGTCTTCCACGGTGATCCCTTGGAACGTGGTCAATATCACCGAAGAAATCTTCGCGAGGTCCGTCTTCAAATTGTCCAGGTCCTGCTGCTTTTCGCTGCGTTTTTTCATAATCCGTTCTCCGCTGTCGCCCGAGCCGCCGTTAAGCCGCTGTCGCCAGTGTTTCCGCTTCTTCCAGGTCGATCAAAACAGCCGGACCCATGGTCGAAGTCAGCGTAATCTTCTTTACGTACTTACCCTTCGCCGCCGACGGCTTCGCTTTCACGATCGCCGCAATCACCGCGTGCGCATTCTCCGCCAGGTGCGCGGACTCAAACTTAATTTTTCCTACCGCGCAATGCACAATTCCCGCTTTTTCCACGCGGAATTCCACTTTGCCCGCTTTGGTTTCCCGGATCGCTTTCGCCACATCAAACGTCACCGTGCCCGTTTTCGGATTCGGCATCAATCCTCGCGGCCCAAGCACCTTGCCCAGCTTACCCGCCGACTTCATCATGTCCGGCGTCGCAATTACCGCGTCGTAATCCGTCCAGCCTTCCACAATCTTCTGAACCATATCGTCGCCGCCAACGAAATCCGCGCCCGCTTCCTGCGCTTCGCGAACTTTGTCTCCGCTGGCAATCACCAGTACCCGCACCGCCTTGCCCAAACCATGCGGCAGCACTACCGTCCCGCGAACCACCTGGTCCGAATGCTTCGGGTCAACTCCCAGGTTCACCGCCAGGTCCACCGACTCATTGAACTTGGTGTGATGCGTCTTCTTGATCAGCTCCATCGCTTCGAGCAATTTATATGGCCGCGCTTCCACCTTCTTGCGCGCGTTCACTACGTGTTTGCCGGATTTCTTCATTGCCTTGCTGCTCCCTTAAATTCCGTTGCCGGACACTTTTAGCCTGCAGCCCGAAAATTTACGCCTCAACCACGTCCAAGCCCATGTTTCGAGCCGTCCCCATCACCGTACGCACCGCGGAATCAATGTTCGTGGTGTTCAAATCCACCAGCTTCATTTTCGCGATCTCGGTAACCTGCTTCTTCGTTACTTTGCCCACCTTGTTGCGATTCGGCTCCGCGGAACCTTTGGCGATTCCTGCGGCGCGAAGCAACAGCACCGAAGCTGGCGGCGTCTTCAAAATAAATGTGAACGTTCTATCCGTATAAACGGTAACCAGCACCGGATAAACCATTCCTTCCGGCTCTTTTGCGGTTTTCGCATTGAACTGCTTGCAAAAATCCATGATGTTCAAGCCATGTGGACCGAGCGCGGTTCCCACCGGCGGCGCGGGCGTAGCTTTTCCCGCTACCAGTTGCAGCTTGATCGTTGTCTGTATCTTCTTTGGCGGCATTTCCCTCTACCTCATTCTTACTTCGTACTCTTACCCAAGTTTCTCAACGCTCGCAAAATCCAGCTCTACCGGCGTCGAACGCCCGAAAATCGTTACCGAAACCTTCAACCGGCTGTGGTCATTATCAATTTCTTCCACTGTGCCGTTAAAATTCGCAAAAGGCCCATCCACAATCCGTACCTGCTCGTTGCGTTCGAACACCACTTTCGGCTTTGGCCGGTCCAGCGGCGTGTGCACGCGATTGATAATTCCATCCACTTCCGCTTCGGAAAGCGGTGAAGGCGACGTCGCCGATCCCACAAAACCAGTTACCCGTGGCGTCGACCGCACGATGTGCCAGGTGTTTTCATCTAGATCCATTTCCACCAGCACATAACCCGGATACGACATTCGCGATGAAACCACTTTCTTCCCGCTGCGCACTTCCACCACGTCTTCCATCGGAATCAGCACGCGCCCGATCTTGTCCTGAAGGTTGAATGCCGCCACGCGGCTCTCCAAACTCTCCTTCACCTTCTTCTCAAAGCCCGAATACGTGTGAATGATGTACCACTGCATTGACATGGATCTGCAATCCTCTTCAGACGCCGAATGCTTTGAAAAGCTGGGTCACGCCTTTTTCTACTATCCAGTCCACCACGCGCAAAAACACCGCAAAGAAACCGACCGTTGCAATCACCACGCCGGTAGTCGAAATCACATCTTCCTTGCTGGGCCAAGTCACCTTTTGCGCTTCCACATTTACGTCGTGCAAAAAGTCGCGCGTTCCTTGGATCTTGCCGCTTATGTTCTTACGGATCGCGTCGCCACTTCCGCCCTGTGACTCTTCGTTTTTCGCTTTAATCGACTGCGTCGCCATCGTTTCCTCTATTTGTTCCAACCGACCCTGCGTAAATCACCACCACGAACAATCTGGCAGGGGAGGAGGGATTCGAACCCCCATACCCGGTTTTGGAGACCGGAGTCCTAGCCGTTGGACGACTCCCCTAGTTGCAAACCCGGACTTCCAGCCCCTTGACCTCGAACCGAACTACTTCACTTCCTTGTGCGCCGTCTGTTTCCGGCACGAATTGCAAAACTTCTTCGTCTCCAGCCGTTCGGTGTGTTTCTTTTTATTTTTTGTCGTTGTGTAGTTGCGGTTTTTGCAATCGCCGCACTGCAACGTAATGATTTCGCGCATTACTCAGAGCCCTTTCAGCCGCCAACTTCAGCCACGCTTTACTCAATAGCTAAAAAACAATCAGGAAAAAAACTACTCGATAATCTCCGTCACTGCTCCGGCGCCAACGGTGTGGCCGCCTTCGCGAATCGCGAAGCGCAACCCCTTCTCCAGCGCTACCGGAGTGATCAGCGTCACTTCGCAGCTTACGTTGTCGCCCGGCATCACCATCTCCACTCCCGCCGCCAGCTTCATATCGCCAGTTACGTCCGTGGTCCGGAAATAAAACTGTGGCCGGTAGCCGGAGAAAAACGGCGTGTGCCGCCCGCCTTCTTCCTTCGTCAAAACGTACGCTTCCGCCTTGAACTTGGTGTGCGGCGTAATCGAGCCTGGCTTGCAGATCACCTGCCCGCGCTCCACATCTTCTTTTTCC
>DATNME010000095.1:0-4250 GCA_035602385.1 Candidatus Dormiibacterota bacterium | reverse complement strand
ATGGTTTTCGACCCGTATCTCGAAAAACAGCAGCTCATCTCAAAGCCGCTCTTTTCGAAAACACTCTGATCCCACGAGGGTGCTCACATCTCCGTGACCCGTCATGTCCCAGCACTGGTGGTCGGCGGTGGCATCTCCGGCCTCGTCTGCGCCTACGCTCTGCGCAAAGCCGGGATCGACGCACAACTGGTCGAGGCCTCTCCGCGTCCCGGTGGTGTCATCAGCTCTGTAACTCGCGACGGCTTCCTGTTGGAATTGGGACCGCAGAGTTTCAGCATTACGCCTGCGCTTCGCGAGCTTTGCGCGGAGCTCGGCGTTTCGAAGGAACTGTTGCAAGCCCCGCCACGCGCACCTCGATATGTCCTGATCGACGGCAAACTCCGGCCCGTGCCCATGAGTCCCCCCGCGTTTTTCATGAGTTCGCTCATCAATGGCTCGACGAAATGGGCCCTCATTCGCGACATCCTCGGGAAAAGCATTCCCCCCGATGGAGACGAATCCGTCGCCGCCTTCGTCCGCAGAAAATTCTCCCCGCAATTGCTCGATCGCCTTGTGGGGCCTTTCGTTTCCGGCATCTACGCAGGTGATCCGGAGCGGCTAAGCGTTCGTAGCGCTTTCCCGCAACTCTACGAAGCTGAAAAGGCGGAAGGCAGCGTCATTCGCGGCATGACGCGCCTCGCCAAGGTCAAGAAAGGCCCGCGCGAGCGTCCCACCCTGCAATCCTTTCGAGAAGGCAGCGAAACGTTTGTGCGGGCGCTGGCGAATAATCTCGGCCCGGCGCTGCTTACCCAAACATGGGTTACAGGAATCTCTTGTCAAAATGACGGTTCCTTCGATATCCGTCTGGATAGCCATGGCCGAAGCGAATCTGTTTCCGCCCGATCATTGATCCTGGCTACGCCCACAGACGTCACAGGGAGGCTTCTCTCCCGGCTCGATTCGTCATTCGAAACACTCCTGAGTTCCATCGAATATGCCCCCGTCGCCGTAGTCTCTCTGGGTTATCACAAGAAGGATGTCGGGCACTCTCTCAATGGCTTCGGCTTCCTTGTGCCCCGCTCCGCCGGCCTCCGCGTCCTCGGCTCAGTCTGGAACTCCTCGCTTTTTCCCGGCCGGGCCCCGGAAGGTCAGGCGCTCCTTACAAGTTTTGTGGGAGGTGCAACCGATTCAGCAGCCGCGACGTTGGAGCCTCAAGAACTCGCCACCCTCGTCCATCGTGAAAACTCGCCTGTGCTCTCCATCGAGAGCGCCCCCATCTTTTCAAATGTCACCATTTGGCCGCGCGCCCTGCCGCAATACAATCTCGGTCACGGCGACCGCCTGGCGGCAGTCGCAAAAGCCTGCTCGCGCTTCCCAGGCCTCTGGTTGACCGGTAATTATCTGCAAGGGCCCGCCGTTGGATCATGCGTCGACCAGGCCTTTGCTGTAGCGAAAGAAGTAAGCAAGAAGCCCTCAGCCTAAAGTCCTGTGTCCTCATCCGGTCCTAGAACCGTGCCGCAATTGTGGCTTATCCCGAAGTTGCCGGGCGGCAAGCCATTCCGTACCTCACGCTGCGTCTGGAGGCCGAAAGAAAATTTGTTCTCCTCGTTTCGGGGTTGCGTTGCACGATTCTTACATTCCAAACGCTTCTTTCTCGCACTCAATGAAGAACGAACAACCCAGCGTGGCTGGCCTCTTTTCTTACTTAAGACTTAAAACTGAAAACTAACTACTTTCCGTACCTCAGCGCCAAGCGCGTCTTCCGCCGCTCCGCCGCTTCCCGGTATCGCCGCCGCTCCCCAGCTGTTTTCAGGATCAGTGGCGGCACGGCCTTGGGCATCCGCGTATGCTCGTCAACCGCCACAAACGTCACATACGCCGTCGTCGTATGCTTCCGCTCTCCGGTCATCGCATTCTCCGAATACACCTCCACGCCCACCTCCATCGAAGTATGAAAAACGCGGTTGACTTGCGACTTCAAATTCACAATCTCGCCCAGATTCACCGGGTTCCGAAAATCAATGTAATCCACCGATGCCGTGACCACATAGCTGTTCGAATGCCGGTGCGCCGCCAGCGCTGCAGCCATGTCAACAAGGTGCATCACCTGTCCGCCGAGAAGTTTCCCCAGTGGATTAGTCATCGCAGGCAAAACGATTTCCGTCATCTCCGAACGCGATGCGCTCACCGGCTTCCCCGTCAGCTCGATCTTTGGCCGGCGATTTTCTTGGTGCTTCCGTTTCATTCCAATCTCCTCGCCCGTTCGCGCTCCTGCTTAGTTTTCATCGATGGTTCTATTCCCGTCCCGCGCCTTCACGCTCGCCTGACCACGAACAAATCGAAGTCCCATCCAATTAATTTTCTCTTCTTCTTTCAACTTTTAACTTTCGACTTTCAACTTCTTTTTCTCGTCTTCCCCTGCCACACGTATAATACGAGACGCCACCATGACCGACCAAAAGAAAACCCGCCGCCAGATGCTCGAAGAGTTCGTAGCCAAAAAGCCCGATGACGCTTTCTCCCGCTACGGCCTCGCCATGGAGTGCATGAACAGTGGCGACCCCGCCGCCGCCGACACGCATTTTCGCGCGCTCCTGGACCGCAATGCCGATTACATTCCCGCCTATCTGATGTACGGCCAACTCCTCGCCCACGAATCCCGCACCAGCGAAGCCAAGCAGATCCTCTCAAACGGCATCGCCGCGGCCGCAAAAAAGGGCGATCAACACGCCAGCTCCGAAATGGAAGCCCTCCTGACCGAACTCTCCTGACTAGCTTGCCATTCAACTTAGCAGGTTACTGAAGCAAGCGGGTGCGTTGGGAGTGCTCCGTATGAAAATCGCTTCACGGTATCTCGAACAAGCGAGACTCGTGTATTATGTTGCGGGTTTCGAGATCAGAAAGAAAATTCCGGCTAAACACGATGGCGTTGCGGCCAATCACAACCGCGGTGAAAAACTTCCCGTCTGACGCAAGATTGTGTTCCAAGAGGACTACGATGTCGCGAATGCAGCGCATGGCTGTAGTTGGACTGTACTTCGTATTGAGTGTGAGCCAGAGTTTTGGGCAAAACCAAGCACCGCCGCCGACTGTCGTTACACCGCCTGCGGCGAACCCGGTGGATGTAGCTTCGCCTGATGCCATTATCGCGGCGGCTTACGACGTTATTTCAGGTCCTGCCGGTCAAAAACGGGATTGGAATCGCATGCGTTCGCTTTTCTATCCTGGTGCGCGGCTAATCCGCACCGCTCCTAAAAAGGAGGGTGGCATGGGCGCGACTTCCTTCAGCCCGCAGGACTATATCGATCGCGCCAGCATTTACTTTGAAAAGAATGGCTTCTCGGAAAAAGAAATTGCGCGGCGTACTGAACAGTGGGGCAACATCCTGCAGGCGTTTAGCACGTACGAATCGAGACATGATGCGAAGGACGCTACGCCTTTCGCCCGGGGAATCAACAGTTTTCAGCTGTTTTCCGACGGAACGCGCTGGTGGATCCTCACGATTTACTGGCAGGAAGAAAGCCCGGAGAATCCTTTGCCGGCGGAATTCCTCTCACATTCCCGATGAAATGCGCGGAAGAAAAGCATAAGGCTCTGGCATAGTTGTCGCGGTAGGGACGACCATCGCTGATCGTTATGCGGGCCGAGTGCGCGATAAACGCGGTTACCCGAAACTGACCCAGCACCAAAGTTCTCCTTGACTTCCTGTTGCCCCTTAGTATAATTAACCCTGTATAGAACTCCATGTGGAGTGCGGGAGCTTGCTCCCGCTTTTCTTCGCTGCGATACTAATTTTTCAGTTCTTGCTCTTCCTAAACACCCAAAAACATGTCGTTTAGAATGAAGCATTTGTGAATTGCAAATTCCGTAAGTCTTTTCCTTTGATAATCTGCGCAATTGATGGGGGGTGGAGGGGGTCCGAACCTTCAGAAACTCGGTCATCGCTTCCCTATCCCTCTATTCCCTTTCTTTTCATATCCTTGCGCACCTTTTGCAATTTTTTGCACCCGGAAAAAACTCAAGTCTTTTCTTTTCATGGAATTACGCACTCTTCGACAAAAAAGCGAGCGTGACGTACCCCCTGCAAATTCGGCACGGCATCGACAACTAGGAATCGAGCGGAGGTCAAGGGAAACCAGTCACCAATCACGAGTCACCAGTCACTTCCTCTGGTATCATCTCTACTTGGGACCCATGCGGCCTGAACGTATTCCTCTGTTTCCGCTGAACGTCGTCCTTCTTCCCGGCGCGGAACTTCCTCTGCACATTTT
>DATNME010000094.1:0-27003 GCA_035602385.1 Candidatus Dormiibacterota bacterium | reverse complement strand
GCGCGGATAGCCACTTGCGGCCCATCCGCGATTCTCGTCGTCAGCGCGCGCACTTCCGGTTCGAGTTGCGCCCTAGGCACCACGCGATTGACCAAGCCCAGTCGCAGCGCGGTCCCCGAGTCGATCATTTCTCCGGTATAGAACAATTCCGCGGCCGCCGCCGGCCCGGCCAATTCCGGCAGAAAAAATGTGCCGCCATAATCAGGAAATAACCCGACCTTCGCAAAATTTTGGCCAAAAACTGCTTCCTCAGTGGCAATTCGAACATCCGCGGCAAGCGCCAGATTCATGCCCGCTCCAGCCGCCGCACCATTCACTGCGGCGATTACCGGCTGCAGCATCGACCGCATGCTCAGCACCGCGCGCATGCCTGCTCGGAGCAACGGTTCCAGGGAAGCGCTGTCGCCGCATTCTCTGCCTTCAGCGATTGCGCCCAGGTCTCCGCCAGCGCAAAAAGCACGCCCCGCGCCGGTCAGCACCACTACATGTACCCCCGGATCCATCGCGATGCGAGCCAGCGCTTCGTTCAACGCCGTCGCCAGCTCGTTATTGATCGCGTTTAATCGATTTGGCCGGTTCATCACCAGCGTTGTGATGGCGCCGGATTTTTTTTCCAGGAGGACCGGCTCGGCCGGCACAGACTGCTCGGGATTTTCCATTTTTCAATTCCGGGGCAAACTATCGTGCTCATCTTCAGAGCGCCTCACCAACTGCGCCAAATTGCGAAAATGTCTTAAGCTGTCTTTTTTCGGTGGAGTATTATGCGCTGAGGTTTCCGGCAGCACATACACGCGCGCACCGTAGAGCAGCGTCTTCTGCAATCCATTCGTGCATTTGCGCTGCGCAAATTGTTCGTAAACATGCTTTCCGTTGAACGCCACGATGCGCGGTGCGAATTCTTCCAGCTTCTGGCTTAGAACGATGCGGCCTTCCGCGAAATCTTCTCTGTTCAATTCCAACGGTGTTTTCGTGGGCTTCTTTACCAGATCGGTGAGACCGATTCCGAATTCAATCACGCGCTTGTCGTCGTGATAACCGAATGGCTCCGGCACTACGCCAGATTCGTGTAGCATCGGCCAAAATGGATTTTCCCTGCCCGCATAGTAATGCCCCACGCGCACCGACGACTCCGTGGGATTACATCCAATAATTACCAGCTTCATGCCTTTGCGCAAATAATCAGGAAGAGTCTTCATCTTAATCGCTTCACTCGTTAAGCAGCCCCGTTTTGCCACCAGTGTAACGCCAGATGGGCTGCACGCTTGAGATACTTTGCGAGGAATTACCGTAAAGGTAAAAACTTAAGGTTAGGTGTTCCAGAACGGCATAGCTGTTCCCAGATTTTGCTTCCGGGCGAGCGCATACACCTTCATCGCCACCGCCAAATCCCACGAAGCAATTCCGTTTGATTTGAAAAGTGTGATTTGCGAGTCGTTTGTGCGGCCAGCTTCCTTGCCTGCCACCAATTCCGCAAGTTCTTTCACGCCATTCCATCGCGTTGCATCGTTGTGAAATCCCAGAATCAGATCGCCGGCTTCTTGTTTCGATTGTTCCAGGGAGTCCACAAAAATAGCTCCAGCTTTTGCAATCGCTGCGTCGTCAAGTTCGCGTTTGTGCGCGTGATTTGCGCCAATCGCGTTGATATGCGCCCCGGCCGCCAAATCCGCGCCACTGATCACCGGCCGCGAAGCGGTAGTAGCAGTGCAAACGATCTGAGCGTCACGCACCGCTTCAGCAGCAGACGCCGCGGACTCAACGTGAAAGCCCAACGTTGCGCTCATTTCGCGGCAAAATGAATCTCTGCGCGCCACATCGCGTCCATAAACTCGCACCGATCTTAACTTGCGCACCGCGGCTATCGCTTCCAACTGCGTTTTAGCCTGCCCGCCTGTGCCGATGATTGCCGCGCGTGAAGCGTCGTGCCGCGCCAGAAATTTCGTGGCCACGCCAGAAGCTGCGCCAGTTCGCATCTGGCCCATGTAGTCCGCTTCGATCAACGAAAGGAGTTCTCCTGTGGCCATTTCAAATAACATCACCACGAACCGCAACTTGCCCCTTACGTACGTGTATTGCTTGGTGGCCACAAAGCCAGCGGGCATGTCCGCCGCGGCCATATAGTGAAAAAATCCGCTCCCCGCAAATTCGAAGCGACGCCTCGCGTGCACCAGCACTTCGCCGTTGCCCTGCCGGCGCGAAATCTCCTCTACGGCTTCAATCGCCAGCGGCATGCTGAGAACCATCTGCACTTCGGCTTCACCGATATGCAAGGTCATAAAATTTATCGCATCGCCTTACTTCTTTTTCTGACCCGTGGCATGCATCTTTCCGCCCGGTTTGTCCCCGTCTTCGCGAACACGTCGCACCACCGTCTGAGTCAATCGATACACCCGCTCTTCTTTCGCGCCATTCATCACGTGAAACCTGAATTCCGGCTCCCCCTTTGGTCCTTTCCCTATCTTCACTGGCAGAGCCCCGCACAAACTATTTTCGATGAACGCCGTTTCATACCGCGCCTTTCGCGGGTTCCAGGTATAAACGCGCTGCGTCGTGAAATCACACGGCTGCCCTTCGCCATTGCGCGTGCCCATCACCAGGTATTGCGGTTTGTCCCCACCCGCATTATTCACTCGATTGAGTTCGAACCACGCAATCGGCCGAACGTTTGCCGAAGCCATACCCTCGCGCACCGGCTCGGGAAGAACGAGTTCCACGAATCGCGCCACCACCCATCCGGCAATCGGAGCGTTTTGATCCCCGGCCGTCGGCATCGCCGCCGTTTCCGCGCCTTTTCCTATTACCTCACCCGGCGGTCGCGTCGCAATCCCTCGCACCAGATACCAATCCTCTTTTTTATTTTCCAGCCCCTGGCCATTCGCATCTTCCGAAGAATGTCCCTTGTCCGCGACGGCCCTGGCCAGTATCTCCACCGGTACTCCGCGCGCAAATTGATACAGCCTGGGCTCATTTCGCCCCGGCAATACCCGCAGATTCGTGGCCACCTTTGTTCTTCCGCGCGATTGCGTGGTCATTCCGCGCGCTTGTTCCAGCAGCTTGTTGCTTCGTTGCCACAGCCCGGGTTCGATCAGCAGCCGCCCGTCAACCCACCCAACCATGCCCGACGGCGTGCGCACCTTGGTGTTTTCGTTACGGCGCCCCAAAATATCCACGCGGTCGCCGTAATGCAACGTGCCAATCTGTTCCCGCACTTGCGCGACACTGCTCCACAGCGTGACTGTCCGCTCGCTCACATAAGCTTCGCCAATAATTTCGTGCTTGGGTCGTAAAAACCACGCGAGAATAGCGACGACGCATAGTAACGGTACAGCCACCAGTAACTTGCGCTTCATGCACCGTCCTCAAATCTCATCGACAATCCTCTTTTTTCTGTCTCTCGATTGTAACCGATTAACGCGCAGTGCCCCGCGACCCGGCAGAGAAATATTTCTCTGCTACAATCCGTGCGCACCTGAAATTTACAAATTCCCAGCGGGAGTATCGCGATGAAGTTTTTGAATTCCCTGCAACCTCTTGGACTTTTGCTGTTGCGCGGCGTCCTCGCAATTATCTTTATTTATCACGGCTACCCCAAGCTCGCGCACTCCGCCGGCGGCCAGCAGTTCTACATCCAACATGGCTTGCCAGGTTATTCGCTTTACATCTCGGGTGTGCTGGAGGTATTTGGCGGGATCCTGCTCAGCCTGGGCCTGTTCACTCGCGCAGCCGCGCTGCTCTTAACCCTGGAACTTGCGATAGTTCTCTGGAAGACGCACGCGGAAACAAATTATTTTGCAGTCGGCTCCTACGAATTGCCGCTAGCTTTGGCTGCCGCCTGTTTTGCCCTGGCAACCACCGGAGCAGGCGCCGCCTCTCTTGATAACATGCTGTTCGGCGCCGGACCTAAAGCACCGCGCGCACCAAAAGTACCCAAGCGCTAATCCAAAGCTTGCCGGCGAAACCAGCACCAACTTAAGACGACGCAATCACTCCGCTGGGCTCGGAAGCGCTCATCCGCGCCGGCGCCACTGGCAGCACAATCCACAAAATCAAATAGACCAATCCGCCAGTAAGGGCACAGAGAAGCGCCAGCACCCATATCAATCGAATCACAGTCGAGTCAATATCAAAATATTCCGCGAGCCCGCCACACACTCCGGCGATTTTCTTATCGGTACTCGAACGCATCAGCTTCTTTCCATAGATCGACGTCTGGTACTCCCCACTCGAACCAGCTTGTGCCTGCTTCGCGCCGCAGCTGTAGCAGTACGAAGATCCCGCGGCAATTTCCTTCTGGCAGTTATGGCAGATCATTTCAATCCTCCACCGAAGCGACTGCTTGAAACGGCTATAGGTTACTACGAATTCGACACGAAAAGTGTTCCATGCCCCGCCAGGCTAGTACTCCATTAAGTTTCGAACCGCTGCGACGATGTCTGCGGTCTGCGGCAAAATCACATCCTCCAGCGCCGGGTTATACGCGCAGAATGTATCCGTCGCCGCCACGCGTTTTACCGGCGCGTCCAGCTCACCAAATAATTCCTCGCCAATTCGCGCCGCGATTTCCGCCCCATATCCCCAGCTCAACATATCTTCGTAGGCTACGATCACCCTGTGCGTCTTTCGCACCGTGGCGGCAATCGCGTCCCAATCATAAGGGGACAGCGACCGCAGATCGATAATTTCCACCGATACTCCTTCACGTTCCAGAGCCGCCGCAGCAACTTCCGCGCGATGCACCACCGCCCCGTACGTAATAATGCTCACGGTCTCGCCTTCTCTTACCACGCGAGCTTTGCCAAACGGCACGGTATAGTCCGGCCCCGGATACTCCGAGCGATTGTACGGTTGCCGGTACAAATGTTTGTGCTCCAGAAACATTACCGGATCATCGCCGCGAATCGCGGTGCGCAGCAGCCCCACCACATCGAGCGCCGTCGAGGGCATCACCACCCGCAACCCCGGGCAGTGCGTAAATATCGATTCCCCGCTCTGGCTGTGATACACCGCGCCACCCGTCAAGTAACCGCCAATAGGCACGCGAATCACCGCGGGGCATTTAAAATTGCCGTTCGAACGCCAGCGCATCACGCACAGCTCATCCCGAATCTGCATCATCGCCGGCCAGATATAGTCAAAAAATTGAATTTCCGCAACCGGCTTCAATCCTCGCGTAGCCATTCCAATGGCGCGCCCCACGATACTCGCTTCCGCCAGCGGCGTATTGAAAACCCGGTCGTTTCCATATTTTCTCTGCAAACCCGCGGTTGCCTTGAATACGCCGCCCTTCCCTTTTACTTCTTTCAAACAATCTTCGCGGCTGGCGTCCGCCACGTCCTCGCCAAAAACTACAATTCGTTCGTCGCGCGACATCTCATCCGACAACGTCGCGGAAACCATCTCCACCATCGTTTTTGGCGCGCCGTGAAATCTCGGTTGCGTCTCGAACGCGTTCGACGTCGGATCCACTTGCGGCGAATAAACATTTTCCATCACCGAATCAACCGCCGGCGCTTCCGCCGCGAGCGCCCGGTCCGACGCATCGCGCACTTCCTCATTCACTTCCGCTTCCAGCGCTTCAATCTCTTTCTGCTCCAGTACTCCTTCTTGCACCAGCACCAGCGCAAATTTCGCCAACGGATCGCGCCGCGCTTCCTCTTCCCGTTCACTGGTCATCTTATAAAGTTTTTCATCATCCGAAAGGGAGTGCGAGTACGGCCGCGTCACCCGCGCGTGCACCATCGCCGGGCCCCGCCGCTCGCGGCAATACTCAATCGCTTCCTTGCAAACCGCGTAGCTCTCCAAAGGATCGGTTCCATCGCATTCCGCAACATGTAGCCCGGGAAAGCTGCGTGCCAGCTTCGAAATGCTTCCCCCCGCCGTCTGTACTTCCACCGGCACCGAGATGGCGTAACCGTTGTCTTCAATCAGATAGAAAAGTGGCAGCTTTTTTATACATGCCACATTCAACGATTCCCAAAACTCGCCCTCGCTCGTCGCGCCATCTCCTGACGACACATACACGATTTCGTCGTTATCGTGCCGCACCCATTTACCCAGCGGAGCCTTTTTTGCCTGCGCAAGCGCCTTATTCCGGTGCTGGTAGTAAAGCGTTGCCTCCGCCGCGCCCACCGCCTGCACAAACTGCGTTCCGGTACACGACGACCGGCTCACAATATTAAAATTCGCATGCCCCCAATGCGACGGCATCTGCCGTCCGCCGGAGCTGGGGTCGTCCTTCGCTCCCACCGCTTGCAGCAACGTTTCCAGCGGAGTTACGCCCAGCATCAGGCAAAGCGCGCGATCGCGGTAATAGGGATAAATCCAATCCATTCCAGGACGCAGAAGAAGTCCCACCGCCGACGTTACCGCTTCATGCCCTGCGCTGGAAATCTGAAAATAGATTTTATTTTGGCGTTTGAGTTGTATTTCGCGGTCGTCAAGCTTGCGGGAAAGGTACATCGTCCGGTAGATCCGGATAAGCGCTTCTCGGTCCAGGCTATTCGTCTTCGAACTGTCCAGCCTGCCCGTTTTAACGCGCGCTTGTACCGCCATGGCCTGCCCTCTAGCTGGTGTCGGAATATAACGCTACGGAAATTAATTATACCGAATGTGGCGCCGCTTACTAACCCGGATGTTCGCGTCCGCCACCGGCGGCCCCTTGTGCGCGATCCAGGTTTTCGAACCGCTCCGCCACGCCCGCAAATTCTGGCTGGCTCTGCTTAATTACCTGCGGCGAAGAAGACGAAAACGGCTCTTCGGACGGTATGCGGTCCACCCAACGCTGCTCGGTAATCTTTTCGTGTCCGGAAAAGCCCAGCCGCAGAATCAGCTTAACCGTTCCGCCCGTTTCCGACTCTTCTTTTGCCTTTTTGCGCTTGGACTTCGCTTTTTCGCTATCGTCGCTTTCAACCTCGCCCTCGGCTTCTTCGCGGTCGAATTTGAAAATCAATTTCTCGCCCAACCGGAATGCCTGCTTCCAACCTTCCAATTTATGCCAGGCCTGCTGCGCCTTTTCCTCGTCCGCACCAAAGTCAAACTGCATATAGATATGTGCCATGAATTAAGTCTGCGATGCGCGCCGCATCAAGTCAAGGCAAGCAAATCCCTCGTTGCCTCCCCTCTCTCTCCCCTGTCTTTTCTTACTCTGTTGGTAGGGGCACGATATATCGTGTCCGCCCCGAGCTCTGTCATCCCGACCGTAGGGCCGCTTCCGCGGCCCCGCAGTGGAGGGATCTTGGCAAAATCGTTCCACTCCTCAAATCGATGGAACAGCCACCTGCGCCCCACCGAATTTTCTTATTCCGTTCGTAGGGGCCACGATACATTGTGCCCGCTCTTCGCTATAATCAGACCTGGCCACCGCCAATGCCAATCCGCAAAAATCGCCTCCCCGCAGTGTGTTGCCTGCTCGCCGTGGCATCGGTCTATTCCCCATTGGTGGCCGCCGTTTCCGCTGCCACGGGAATGTCCTGCTGTACCGGCCGTCAATGCTCCATCGCGCTACACCACCACACTCCCTCAAATGGTCAGGCCCATGATTGCGATCATCAAGCACCGACGCTCTCGGCCTGCTCTATGTCCTGCTGCCGTGATTCCGAGCGCACCCTCCTCCCGCACACTGGCCTTTTCATCGTTCCACAATTTACTTTTCTCATCGGGCAGGCTCCTCCCAAAGTTGTTTCCACCGCGGCCTACCCGCCGCAGCTCACTTTTCTGCCAGATCCTCTTTCCCCGCCTCCGCGAACTTCTCTTCTCCTACTGTAGGACCTCGTTTTATCTGATTCCTACCGCTCCGTCGCAGACGCGCCGGACTCGTGGCGCTTGCAAAAGCCGCCGCGCATAAATTTTTGGAGAATTTCTGGTGAGAACTCGCCTCATTTTTCTATTGGCAATAACAGCCTTTTCCGCGCTGACTGCTCTCGCCACCGTTTTCGGCACCGTCCGCGGCATCGCCCACGACCCGCAGCACCGCCCCATCCCCGGTATGACTGTGCTGCTCGAGGCTAGAACTTCGCAGTACACACAAACCGCACAAACCGATGCCAACGGCGAATTTCACTTCGACGCCGTCCCTCTCGGGGAATACTTCGTCACCATCTCGCAACCCGGTTTTTCCACCCAGCGACAGTCCGTAACCGTACTGTCCGGCTCTGCTCCCATCCTTCATTTCGAAATGGCTCTCGCCTCGCAAAACGAATCCGTAACCGTGTCCGACTCCTCCGGCCCAACGCAATCCAAAACCCCCACGTCGCTGGTTGACCGCTTGCAAATCCAATCAACGCCCGGCGCATCGCGAAGCAACAGCCTCGCCATGATCACCAACTACGTCCCAGGAGCCTACCTCACGCATGACCAGCTGCACATTCGTGGCGGGCACCAGGTCAGTTGGCTCATCGACGGCGTGCCCATCCCCAACACCAATATCGCCAGCAATCTCGGCCCGCAAATCGATCCCAAGGACATTGACGCCATCGAGACGCAGCGCGGCAGTTACTCCGCCGATTTCGGCGACCGCACCTATGGAGTCTTCAATGTCGCGCCGCGCACCGGATTCGAACGCAACAATGAAGCTGAACTTCTGCTGAGCGCCGGAAATTTTTACCAGACCGACGACCAGCTTAGCCTCGGCAGCCACACCAATCGTTTTGCGTACTACGCCAGCGTCAACGCCAATCGCACCAACCTGGGTTTACAAACCGTGACTCCCGCGGTAGTCCATGATCAAGCCCACGGGTACGGCGGATTCGGCTCGCTGATCTACAATCTCTCGCCCAGCGATCAGTTGCGCCTCGTCATGCAATTGCGGCGCGACGCCTACGAAGTTCCGTTCGATCCCAACGATCCAAACACGCTGGGACAAAAATTGGACGACCGCAACAAAGAGTCCGATGCATTTACAACTTTTTCCTGGGTGCACACCTTTAATAAAGGTTTGCTCGCCACTATTTCGCCTTTCTATCATTTCAATCGCGCGGACTACCAAGGTAATCCAATAACTAACTTTCCAACGAGCACCACGGACGATCGCTCTTCGCGATACGCTGGCGGTCAAGCCACGCTGTCCTGGGTGGCAAGCCGCAACAATGCGCGTGCTGGTCTCTATGGATTTGCACAACGCGATGAGCAGATTTTCGGACTGATACACCTCGATGACCCGAAACTCACGGTGCCGCTCGCATCCACAAATATTTCCGGCTCGCTGCTCGCCGCCTATATTGACGATGAACTTCGCGTGACCTCTTTGCTGACCGTTAACGCTGGCCTCCGCCAAACGCATTTCTCCGGCAGCCTGGTCGAAAATTCCACCAGTCCCCGCGTTGGAGCCGCCCTTCGCATCCCTAAATTGAACTGGGTCGTGCGTGCCTTCTATGGCCATTTTTATCAAGCGCCTCCATTGCTGACCGCTTCAGGCCCAATCCTGATTCTTCTCGACTCGCAAAATCTGCATTTCATTCCGCTGCGTGGCGAACGCGACGAAGAATCTCAGTTCGGATTGTCCATTCCGTGGCATGGCTGGACCCTCGATGCTGACAACTTCCACACTCGCGCAATTAATTTCTTCGATCACAACTGCCTCGCCAGTTCCGCCATCTGTTTTCCCGTGGCTATCGATCGCGCACGGATTCGCGGCTGGGAACTAACCCTGCATTCTCCTCGACTGAAAAACCGCGCCCAGCTCTATCTCACCTATTCCAATCAACTCGCGCAATATTCCGGCGGAATTGCTGGCGGCCTGGAAAACCCCAACACGTTTTGCGCCACATACTGTTTCCTCGACCACGATCAGCGCCATACCTTGCACGTTGGCGGTTCCTACGATTTTCCGTGGCACACTTCGCTGTCCACCGACGTCTATTACGCTTCCGGGTTTTCCAACGGCGATGCCACGATTCCCGGTGACCATCTTCAGCCGCACACCACCTTCGATCTTTCCGTTTCAAAACAATTCGGCGAGAAATTTTCTATCGCAATCCATGGCATCAACGTCGCCAATCGCCGCATCCTTCTCGATAACAGCGCCGCCTTTGGCGGAACCCATTTTTTGAATCCGCGCGAACTCTACGCCCAGGTTCGCTATCGCTTTCACTACTGAAACGGCTAAAAGATCCAAGAGTTTTGCCAACCACGGTTTTTTTGAGAGAATTTGACTCGCGAGGGACACCGGGAATGCGAAGTTCGAAAATTTTGCTGTTTACAGTTGCCGGATTGTTGTTCTTTCTTGCGGGCTGCCGCGCCAAACCCGAAGAGAAACACTATCCCCTAGCAGGCGAAGTCATTTCCATCGATCCTGCGCACAAAACCGTCACCGTAAAACACGGCGATATTCCGGGCCTAATGCCCGGCATGACCATGGGATACGACGTCGCCGACCCTCACCAGCTCGACACCAAGCAGCCGGGTGACACCATCAGCGCCGACCTCGTTGTCGTCAACGATAAAGGCCACCTCGAAAAAATTACCCTGCTAAAAAAAGGAAACGGTAAAACCACGCCCGGTGCCGTGCAACACATCCCGCAAAAAGGCGACACCGTCCCGGATTTCACTCTGATCAATCAGGACGGACACGTCATCCGTCTCCATGACTTCGCCGGCAAAGTCGTGCTCCTCACCTTCATTTACACCCGTTGTCCCCTTCCCGATTTTTGCCCGCGCATGAATCACAACTTTCAGGAAGTTCAAAAAATATTAAGCAGCACTCCCGCGGACTTGTCCAAGACCGTTTTCCTAAGCGTCAGTTTCGATCCCGCCCACGATACTCCCGCCGCCCTGAAACGATACGCCGCACAGTACCGCAAGAATCCCCCCGCCACAGCGAACTGGATTTTCGCCGTCCCCGCCGCCAAAGATTTACCCGGCATCGCCCAGTTCTTCGGCCTCGTCTATGAACCCGACCAGGACCAAATAGTCCACTCCCTGAGTACTACTGTAATCGCCCCCGACGGAAAAATCGCCCTCTGGGATCACTCCAACGAATGGTCCCCCCAGGAAATGGCCGGCACCATCATTTCCGTCATTGGCCAAACTCCCAGGTAGGTAACGATATGCTCGTACCGGTAGGGGCGCGATACATCGTGCCCGGCTCTAAAATCGGTCATCCCGACCGGAGGGCCGCCGTTTTTGCGGCCCGCAGTGGAGGGATCTCGGCAACACTCTTCCACGCCTCAATCGACGGAGTAATCGGCACAAACAGCCCGCAGTTTCTGTTATTGTCTCGATTTCGCCCCAGGAGAGCCTATTGCAAATTTTGCTGATTGCCATTTTCGGAGCCATTGGTACCGTGACCCGCTATGCTCTGCAACTTCTCGTCGATCCTCGCGCAAATAATTCGTTCCCTTATGCCACTCTCTTCATCAACCTGACGGGAGCTGCTCTTTCCTCGGTTTGCTCGGACAGCTCATGCTGGGCCGTTCGAACGTTCCTCAGGAATGGCGTTTGGCCATCACCGTAGGCTTCTTCGGTGGCTACACCACATTCTCGACTTTCGGCTGGGAAACCGCCAAACTCTTGGAAAAAGGCGAATGGCTCCGCACCATGAGCGACGTCACTGTGAGTGTCGTCGCTGGCTTGCTGCTTACCTTCGTGGGCGTCCGCTTAGCCGCAAAATTTTAGCCGCCGACCTCTGTTTTTCCTTGATTTTTTGATTACATAAGAGTAATATAATAGGTTAGATAAAAATGTTAAATCGTCTCCGGGGCCCTTTACAATGAACCCTCGCAAAGTGTATCAAAACACGTCACTTCAACTCCCTTTAGAATGAACACTTATGAAAGGCAATTATCCCTTCTGGACAAGTATACGAATCCGCCGTATACTCCCCGATAGAGCATCTTGCGAGAAGTGTATTTCCTGGAATGGACTGGGCAAGATGTTTCTTTGCCATGTTCACAGCTTACTTTGACGATAGCGGCACAGATGAAAACTCGAAGATAGCTGTAGCCGCGTGCTATATCGGGACCGTGGAACAGTGGGACCGATTGGCAAGGGCATGGGACAGCATACGGCGGGAGGAGCACGCAGCGTTTGAGTATTTTGCGACTGCGGATTGCTTGGCAGGCGCGGGGCAATTTGCTGGCTGGACGTGGGAAAAACGCGACAGGCTCATCCGTCGCCTAATAGCCGAGACACGCAATCGCGTGCGTCTTGGAATAGGAACCGCTGTCATCAAGGCGGATTATGACGCGACTTTACCCGGTGGATGGAGGCGAAGGGTTGCGGGACAGACCCACTTCGCGTTTGCTGTAAATATTTGTCTCATGCAAATCAAGCGGTGGCGTCGGAGATTTAAAGTCTCAGAGCCTATCCAATACGTTTTTGACCTAACAGGGAAAGGCAAGGGAGAGATTCTTGCAACTCTCGCGGAATTCGAGAGATTCGACCCGAATTCCTTTGGAATAGTCAAAGACGGTTACTCGTTTAAGAGTAAAAAGACACTTCCTCCACTCCAAGCGGTTGATATTTTGGCGCACCAGTCATATCAGCACATGCGGGATTGCATTGTCGGCAAGAAGAAAACTTGCAAGGATTACATGCCATTCTTGAGCAAGGTTCCACTGGAAACACAGTATTTCGACAAGGAATACATGGACGAATTTTTCCCGACATACCCGTGGGAAGAAATCAAAAAGAAATTTCCGAAGCATTGCATTGATTGAGGGCAAATTATGGTGCAAGACTCTAGCTTGGCAGATTTCCTTGGGGAATTTGTTTCAATAGTTCGCTCACGTCAATTTCTTCAGCGACTTGCTCAAGATGAGCAGCAACTATATCAATCTCTTGAGCGATCTTGGCGTACGCGGGGTGCTTTTGGGCCTCTTCCAACTCCTGCTCGTAGTTCTTTGGATACACCTTGTTCTCTTGGCAGAATCGAAGAAGGGATTTAGCGGAAGCCAGTTCTCGAATTAGTTTTGCATGCTCACGCAGCATTCCGGCTATTTTACGACTGCCCTCAGCATCAAGTTTCATTTGGGGACTCCGAGATGGTAAGCTACATGCGATGGGAACGAAAAAACTCAAACCGAGAGCCGAGAGCGAGAAGAAAATGCGACCGCTCACGCGGTCTTCATTTCTGGCAATGGTCAACAAGGCTATTAAGACGCCTTCAACGAAACCTGCTCCAAAATCCGCTTAAACAGCAAATTCCCCTGGTGCCGTCTGTTGTACCGGAAGCAATACTCGTTCAGATAGGTCTGCAAGTACTTCGCGCTCACGTTGTGGTAGACCCCGCCAATCCCGCGCTTCACAGTGCTCCAAAAACCTTCGATAGTGTTGGTATGCACGTCGCCAGAGACATACACGCGCTCACTATGACGGATGCGCCGATGGGTATAGCCAAGATTCTGCAAGCCGTCGTAGGATACGTAATCGTCGGTAAAGACAGTGCTCGCTGGCATGATGTATTGCTTCACCAGACCATGGAGAGTTGCCTTCTTAGTGTTCGCAGCCACGCGAGCAACGACGCGGCCACCGCGCTCCACCATGCCCACAACAGGAACCTTATGGCTTCCATACGATGGCCGTCCCTGTCCGCCGCCTTGCCGTCTTTTTCCGCCGTGATACATCTCATCCATCTCCACCGTCGAGCCCTCCAGTTGCAGACCATCCTCGCTCAAGAGTTGGCGAATCTGCTTGAACATGCGCCAAGCAGTTTTGTAAGTGACACCAGTTTCGCGCTGAATCTGCTTTGCGGAGATGCCGCAGCGAGTCGAGCCCATGAGGTACATTGCATAGAACCAAGTCTTGAGCGAAGTAGTGGACTTCTCAAAGATGGTGCCAGCGAGCGGGTAGATGTGATGGCCGCACGATTGGCAGGCATAGGCTGTACGATTGCCAACGCGGTGATGCTTGCGGTCAGTCAAGCATTTCACGCACCAGCAAACGCCATTCGGCCAGCGCTGTTCCTTGATGTACTCAAGACAAGCGGAGTCATGTGGAAACTCGTTATTGAAGTCCAGCATCGAGTAGCGCAACTCTTTGGCAATACTCTGTTTAACCTTCATGGCTGCCTCGCATGAAAGAATCTACCAAAGACGCTACTTGTTGTCAAGGGATAATTGCCTTATGAAAAAGGGGGGAGGGGGGTGTTGTAAATAAGGACTTAGCTGTTTTTTCCGCCTGAAAACTCATTGAAAAACTGATATTGCGTGGCTTGTTTCCTCGTGCTAGCCTGAGCGAACAAAAGGCGAATCATTGGAGGGAGTCCTTTGTCCGAATCGCTTGCTGTCCAAGCCGCTAGGCAATCCACTTCGATCACCCGAGTCAACGAAGTCCTCGATGCCTTTGTGCAGCGCGATGTTACCGGCGAGATCGTTACCTCCGTTCGCCGATTCCCTGCTCGCGAAGCGCAATGGGCTGAATTTCCCGCCTGGCTAAACGCCGACCTGCGCGCCGCATACATTGCCAAGAATATTAACCGTCTCTATTCGAATCAAGCCGAGGCCGCGGAAATTGTGCACGCCGGCAAAAACGCCGTGATCGTCACACCCACAGCTTCGGGCAAAACGCTTTGCTATAACCTCCCGGTTTTAAATTCCATTCTTGAAGACGTTGACACTCGCGCGCTGTATCTTTTCCCCACCAAAGCGCTGGCGCAGGATCAGTTGGCCGAATTGCATGACCTCAATCAGCGCCTGGGCGATCGCGTTGGCGTTTTTACTTACGACGGCGATACTCCCGCCGACGCGCGAAAAGCGATTCGCGAAAAATGTCATATCGCGCTCACCAATCCGGACATGCTGCACACCGGAATCCTGCCGCACCACACGCGGTGGACGCGCCTTTTTGAAAATTTGCGCTACGTAGTAATCGATGAGTTGCACACCTATCGCGGCGTTTTCGGCAGCCATCTCTGCAACGTGTTGCGCCGGTTGCGGCGCGTTGCGCAATTTTACGGGCGCGACCCGCAATTTATTTGCTGCTCCGCCACCATAGCCAACCCCGGCGAACTTGCTTCCCGCCTGCTGGAAAGCGATGTGAAAGTTCTTACTGCGAACGGCGCGCCCTCTGCCGAGAAGACTTTTGTGTTTTACAATCCGCCGGTGGTCAATCGCGCTTTGGGCATTCGCCGCAGCTACGTGGGCGAATCCTCGCGGGTGGCGCAGGAATTTTTAAAACGCGATCTGCAGACCATGGTGTTTTCCAATTCGCGTTTGCAATCCGAGGTTCTTCTCACCTATTTGCAACAAGCCAATCCGTCACAGCCGGGCAAACCGCAAGCGGTACGTGGCTACCGTGGCGGCTACCTTCCCAATGAACGCCGCGAAATCGAGCGCGGCCTACGCGAGGGAAAAATTCGCGGAGTAGTCACCACCAGTGCTTTGGAACTGGGCATCGACGTTGGTTCGCTGGACACCGTGGTTATGGCGGGGTACCCCGGCACCATTGCCTCCACCTGGCAGCGCGCCGGCCGCGCCGGGCGGCGCAGCGGAAGTTCTTGCGCTGTTTTGGTGGCTTCTTCCGCGCCGCTGGATCAATTTATTGTGCGCAACCCAGATTATTTTTTTGGTAACACGCCGGAGCACGCATTTATTCAGCCCGACAATCTGGAAATTCTGGTGAATCATTTAAAATGCGCGGCGTTCGAGTTGCCGATCAAGCCGGAAGAAAAATTCGGCGGCGTGGACGTTTCCGATCTTTGCACGCGGCTGGCGGAAGCCGGTTTTCTGCATCGCGCGGGCGAAAATTTCCATTGGACGCAGGAAGCTTATCCTGCGAACACGATAAGCTTGCGCTCCGTCACCAGCGACAATTTCATCATCATTGATATCACCGGTGAACCACAGGTAATCGGTGAAGTGGACTTCACCAGCGCGCTGGTTTTCGTTCATGAAAAGGCTATTTACATTCATGGCGGTCAACAGCATCACGTGGAGCATTTGGATTTCAAAGAGCGCAAAGCGTACGTGAAACGCGTGGATGTGGATTATTACACCGACGCGGTGCGCTACACGCAGGTGCGTGTGCTGGAAATCGCGGAACAAACCCGCGCCGCGGAAACGCATCCGGAAATTCCGGCGATGCGCGCGCACGGTGATGTACTGGTGCGTTCTCAGGTTGTGGGTTTCAAGAAAATAAAATTTTTCACCAACGAAAGTATCGGCGCGGGTGAACTTCAACTTCCAGAGAATGAAATGCACACGACTTCCTACTGGATAACGCTCGAGCGGCCCTTGCTGGAGTCGCTGCCATTTTCCATCAGCGAACGGCAAAGCGGCATGTTCGGTTTGCTGTACGCGCTTTCTTCCGTGGCCACACTTTTGCTAATGTGCGACCAGCGCGATCTCGGCACGGCGATCAGCGAGCGAACTTTGTCTTCTGATGAGGAAGGTGAAGCGTTCAACGTTGTTCGCATGCAGGATATCGCTTCTGCGCGTGCGAAAGAATTTTTTGAGCCGAATCTTTATCTCTTCGATGCTTACCCCGGGGGCATTGGATTTTCCGAGCCACTGTTCCGTGCGCATGATTTGCTGATCCACAAAACGCGGGAATTAATTTCCAGTTGCGCTTGTGACCAGGGTTGTCCTTCCTGCGTGGGACCCGCGGGCGATTTAACGCTGCACGCCAAGGAAGCAGCGCTCGCGATTCTGAATAGATTGATTGCTTCAAAGTCCCTGGCGGAGAACTTCGCTTAAATGGCCAGTCCCGCAGACAGATTCTCGCGTCTGGCCGCCCTGAAACCTACCCGGTTCGTTCCTGTTTCGCCGCGCCCGTTGCGCGCTCCCGACGAAGAGGACGCCTTTGCTCGTTTAACAGGAGCGGGACTGGCACGCAACCGATTTGGCGAACATTTAGCGCTGCGGCATTGGCATGCCACGCCCGAATTTGTCGCTCCCTCACGCGCTGCGTTGGAACTTCTGTCTCGCGGCCGCGACGAAGCGTTATCGCGCCGTACTCGCGACGCTTTGGAAGATCCCGAAAAATGGCTTTTCCTCGACACCGAAACTACCGGGCTGGCCGGGGGGACGGGCACATACGCGTTTTTAATCGGTATCGCCTGGTGGGACGCCGGCGGTCTTCAGCTTGAACAATTTTTCATGCGCGATTTTTCTGAAGAATATTCCGTCCTGGAAGAACTTTCATTGCGGCTGGCGGAACGCCCGGTGCTGGTAACTTTCAACGGGAAGTCGTTCGATTGGCCGCTGCTGGAAAATCGCTTCACCATGACGCGCTCGATTCCCAAGCCGCGTCTGGCTGCGCATCTGGATTTACTGCATCCTTCGCGCGCGCTGTGGAAAATGCGGCTCGGCTCGGTGCGGCTGGTGGACCTGGAGCGACATGTTCTGGATGCTCCACGCCTGGGCTGGAATCGCGACGACGACATTGCTTCCGCAATGATTCCGCAATATTACTTCGACTATGTGCGCGGAGGGCCGGCGGAACCGCTGGTGGGGGTGGCGCGTCACAATCAGATGGATTTGCGCGGACTGGCAGCGCTTTACGGAAAAATCGAAGCGATGCTGAACTCGCAATCCGTGGAGACGGAGGAACCGAATAGCGTGGACCTGTTTGGATTGTCGCGCTATTTGCAGCGCCGCGGTGAAACCGATCGCGCTCATCAGACCTGCGCCAGGGCGCTGGACGCGGGATTGCCGGCCGAGTTCCGGCCGCGAGCGAGCCGCGAACTTGCGTTGATGGCCAAGCGGCGGGGGGACCACGATCAGGCGGTAGCGTTGTGGCACGAACTGGTGAATGATCCGGAGGATGGTTTGCACGCGTGCGAACAACTCGCAATCTATTATGAAAGGCGCGCCAAGAATATTCCGCGCGCTCAGGAATTTGCAAAGCTAGGCATCGCGAAAATTAACCGCTTACGCAGCAGTTTGAGAGACTCATACATTAGTTCGCGCGTGGTAAAAACAGAGGAAACATTTTTGCATCGGTTAGCGCGTCTCACCCGAGCGCATGGTAACGACTAAAGCAGCGGAGAGATTCCTGCCTGCGGCAGGCAGGCCTCAGTGCGCAGGCAGGGTTCGGAATGACGGGGTAGAGAGGTTGAGGCGGGAGTTCCGGAGTTTTTCAAAATTATTTAGAGGCCGACAGTGGAGATGGGTTGTTGACGCGCGTAACTTTCACTCCCGCAGGAATTATTTCTTTCGGCTGCTCGGGAATCGGCGCCCACTCGAGTTGTTTGTTCACTTTTATAAATAATGCGCGCTCGCCACCTTCGAGCGTCACGCACTCGGTTTCGGCGCATCGCAGAAAAACTCCCCCTTCCGGAGTATCGAACGAAAAAAACGAAGTGCGGCGAAAAAGGTTGGTTCGTTGTTGGTGTTTTTTTTCCAGGGCTTCGGAATACTGGCCAAAAAAACGCGCGGCATGTTCCGCGCTATCCAGTTTCAGGCGGGTGATCAGAATTAATTTTTTATTGCTCTTGCGTTCAAATAAAAGATAGCGATCGCCTTCCCACGCGGCGGCCAGGGAGGTGGCGCGAGGTTCATCCAGAAATTGCATCAATACTTCTTTCCATCCGAATTCGCCCATGACGTTATCGTCCAGCTCTGACCACTCATCCGTCATGAGCTTTGTGGATGGAATCGAAACCTCCGCCGGAATCTTGCCACTCTGGTACAGGGCGGGGTGCAGGATCTGCTGCGTAGACGCGGGCGGTTTTGCAAATACACGGGACACCGCGCTCCATCCACCCGCCTTCAAAATAGAATTCGAAAAGCTCATGCCGCCCAGGTATGGAAATAGCAAAGCATCTTTGAGGAAGGGCGGAGCTTTTTTTAGCGCCGGGGTGGAATTGAGATCACCCACCAAGAGGGAGGGATCGATTTCCGGCAAATCGTTCAACGTCAGACCTTTTTGGCGCAATTCGTAATCGAGCATGGCGGTCATGGCGCTGCCCTCAAGGACTGCTTCGCGCGCCAGTTCGGCATCGTCATTTGGCCGGGCGGCCTTGACCCAGTCCGCAATCTTAAAATGCTGGTCCTGCAAAGCGTGGGTCAACTCGTGAGCCATGACCATGCGCTGATCTTCAAGAGGAATCCAATCGGCAATGTAGAATTCGCCGGCCTTCGGGTCGTAAAGACCGGCAATCTGCTCGGTGAGCAAATCCACCAGAAAGTTATCCAGATCGAAATTTTTGGGAATCAACCCGAAAGCTTCCGCGCTGCGCTTTTCGGCGTAGCGCTGGGCGGGATTTTTTTCGTCGTCCATTTCGCGAATGACGTAGGCGCGGATGTCTTTGCGGGAGCGCAGGCTTTTTTTCACCGGGCTCTTTTGCTCCAGCCCAGTGATTTCACTCATCTGTTTGAGCACTTGATCGGCGGCGGCGCTGAAATCGGCGGCCGTGGGGGGCAAAGACGGTTTTTCCGGCGCATTTTGCGCGGCTGCGAGCCCGGCGCAGCCGAGCGAGAAAGCAGAAAGAAGAAGCTGAATGGCGATAAACTTTTTCCACTGAATCATGTTTTTGAGGAGCGCCTAACTTTGCGAATGTTTTAAACAGCGGCCATCTTATGGTTTCACGGGCAACTTACCGGCACAAGGACCAGCATTAAGTTCCGTTCCGGGGACCGGATAGGATGGCCCTGGTCAATATGAAACTTAAGGCCCGTTGGTTCTGTTCTGATTCCTTAACAAAATGGTAATTCTCATGTATCCTTTACGCGTGGGATGCCCCGTTACCCTAACGAAGGACTCTCGAATGCTTCTTCCGGGTCTGCGGTTACGGCAAGCGCGCGAGAAACTGGGTCTAACCTATCGGGACGTCGAGAGAGCCAGCTATGAATTGGCTCTTCGGCGAGGGCGGCCGCAATTCATCCTGCACATCAGCCGGCTCGCCGACATCGAAAATCACGGCGCTGTCCCAAGCTTGTACAAGCTTTACACGCTGGGCGTTATTTATCATTTGAAGCCCGCGGAAATCGCGAACTGGTACGAAGCTCCCCTGGACAATTACTTTAGTGACGCGACGTCATTCCCCGCGCCCCGGACCCATTTATTTCCCCATTCCAGCACTAAGACGGATCCGGCCGTTTCTCCCGATTTCGATATGCAACAGACTGAGTTTTTATCGATAGCGGCGGTACGGATGATGGATTTCCAGAATCTGCTTGGAGGGACCAGCAACCGGTACCGCTATGGCTTTATTGGCCTGTCGGATCGACGAATGGCGCCAATCTTGCGGCCAGGAAGCATCGTGATGGTGGACGCGTCGATTCGCCGGATCGAAAACACCAGGTGGAACTCCGAATACGACCGGCCAATGTATTTCATTGAAACGCATAAGGGTTACCGCTGCGGCTGGCTGCTGCAGCAGAAATCACGAATCATCATGCAACCACATCCTTTATCGCGCTGCCTGCCAGAATCGTGGCGTATGCCAGCTGAAGCGGAAGTAGTAGGCAAAATTGCGGGAATTGTCAGCCGGCTTAGCGGACCGCGGGATAATCATCTCGAAGAAGCTGCAACAAGACGCGAAGGTTCGACCGGAAGAGCTGTTTAAGATACTCCGGAGCAGCCGGTGGGAGCAGGCGGTTTTCAAATTCGGCGCTTCGCCAATTTTGCAATTCCTGGACAAAACTTCCGGGCATGGATTCCAAACATTGCTGCAAATCCTTCTCCTGCAATTCCAATGGAATTTCTAAAATACGCTCGAGTATTTCCTCATGGCAACCGGCCAAGGACTCGTGCACAGCTGCTTCGGGATAGAGCTCGGCGAAGCGAGCATCCACGTATCTGCCGGTAAGGTCATCGCGAAGTGAAGCCAAGCGTAAGAGTCTCTGATAGAGACTGGGCAACGGCGCGAGCATGGAGACGGAAATATCCTGAATAATTTGCCGGTGAATTTGCAGCTGCCTGAGCATCACTTTGCCTCGCGCTGTTCCGAAGATAGAACGTTTTCCGCTGTTGAGTTTCTTTAGGCAGGTTTGCCTCCACTCTGCGTTTCAGGAGGCATCACCTGTGAAAAAACATTTCAGTATCTTAGCTGCAGCGTTAGTTATCGTAACATTAACAACCTTTGCCGTTCTTGCCTATCCCATATATGCAAACCACTCGCATCCGCGGCATCAGGTTATCGCCGATGGCTGCCCACTGCCATTTCCGCCTCACAAGATCTACGACGAGAACGCGGCTGCTGCGAATTCGCAATTCCTCGTCGCGGACGGAGCGCCACTACCGTTTCCGCCACATAAGATCTACGATGAGAACGCGGCCGTTTCAAATTCGCAATTCCTCGTCGCGGATGGAGCGCCACTACCGTTTCCGCCTCACAAGATCTACGACGACTCCGTGGCCGCCTAGCAACAGCTAAAACCAGAAGCAGTTTCTATTCCCGGCATATGAATTCGGCATAACTGTTTACCAGGAAGTTATAAAGTTGTATGCTATGTCTCCATATGCCGGGACTCTCCACAGTTCAAGGTATTTTGTGGGCCGCGACGTTCGCACTGGAAGCCGCGCTGTTTTTGCAGCTTGTGGTTCGCAAGCAATATAAGGAATTTCCTTTTTTTTCGGCGTACATCCTGGGAGTTCTTTTACAGAGCGTATTGCTTTTTTTTAGCTATTGGAAGTGGGGTTATGAGTCGAACCTGAGCGCCGGGATTGCGTGGAGCTCACAGGGAGTAGTGGTTCTGTTGCGGGCGCTGGTGGTCGCGGAGCTATGCCGCCGTCTGGCCGGTCTTTACCGTGGAGTGTGGGCGCTCATCTGGCGAACCCTGGTGGTCTGCGCGGCCATAGTTTTAAGCTATTCGCTATTTACCTCCAAACTGTCCATGCCAATCGCGATTGTAAGCGCAGATCGCGGATTGGAATTGACGATCGCGACGGTAGTGGTAATTGTTTTTCTTTTCGCCGCTTATTACGGAATTGTTCCGCAGGCGCGCGTGTATTTTCTGGCCGCAGGACTGTGCCTTTATTCCTGTTTCTTCGTTATCAACGATTCTTTTCTAGAACGTTGGATGAACGCTTTCGCGCCGGTTTGGAATTTTGCGGGCATGATTAGTTTTATGGTTAGCCTGGGCTTATGGTGCTGGGGATTTTTGGCACTGCAGTTCTCCGAAGCAGGAACTCCACATCTTCTGCCCAAGCATGTTTACAGGTCGCTGTCGCCGCAATTAAACCAGCAGCTTAGACAATTGAATGACCGGCTGAGCATGTTTTGGCAAACCGGGGAGCCTCGTTCGTGAATTCGACGTTCTACATATTTCTGGCAATCACCGCCCTGCTTGCGGTGGTATTTGGGTGGTCGTTACGGGTACTGGCGAAACGGTCCCGCACGCTAATAGACCCTGTGGAACTGGAAGATTTCCCGAGGCAGCAAGTTTCCTACTTCGCACAAATCCAGCAAGCCTTGAAAGATCAGGACTTGAATTACATTCGATCCAGAGGATTGCACAAACTTGCGCGGCAAGTGCAAGCGGAACGGCGAGACATTGCGTTGCAATATCTGGCGGCGGTACAACGGGATTTCCAGAAGTTGCTGAGGCTGACGCGTGTCGTCGCGGTGTTTTCGCCAGAAGTGGCGGCGTTGCAAGAATTTGAGCGACTGCGGTTAGTTGCGGAGTTTACATTGCGATACCGGCTTGCGTATCTTAGCCTGATGCTTGGTCATGTTCCGTCACTGCTGCTGGCGAATTTGTGCAATGTCGTGAGCGGTCTTTCCGTGAAGGTTGAAGGCGCCATAAGCATTCTAGGACGAGATGCGGCCCAATTCCCACAAACGGACTAACCTTCGGCCGGTGTAGGTTGCCTCACAGCAAGCACGTGTGCCGGGGAAGCAGCGTTTATTTCACCCGGGAGCACCGAATCAGAAATGTTCAGCGGCAACTCAATGGTAAAACACGCCCCCTTTGGCTGAGCGTTGTGCACCCTGATGGCGCCGCCGTGTTCGGTGATAATTCCATAGCAGATGCTTAAGCCCAGACCGGTGCCTTTACCAACCGGCTTGGTGGTGTAAAACGGATCAAAAACCCGTGAAGCATCGGCTACACCGGGTCCGCTGTCGGTAAATTCCACAACGATAAAGTTTTCGCGTGCGCTGGTTTTTACCGAGAGATCGCCTTCGGGTGATTTTTCGAGCATGGCGTCCACGGCGTTATTCACCAAATTCAAAAAGACCTGTTGAAGCTGATGAGGATCCGCGGAGATGGTGGGCAAGCCGGGAGCCAGCTCAAGTTGCACACGTATATTGCTCATGCGCAGGTCGTAATCGCGGAGCGCAAGGGTATCTTCCAGTATCTGATTGATCTGGACGGGGCTGCGCTCGGGCTTGTGCTGGCGAGCGAAGCTTAGAAGATTTTGCACAATGCGGTGAGTACGCTGCGCCTGTTTATAAAGCTTCTCGGAATATTCAATACCCTGGGGGCCGATCTGTCCGCTGGTGGTCAACAATTGGCTGTAACCGAGAATTGCCGTCAATGGATTGTTGAGTTCATGGGCGACGCCGGCGATCAATTGGCCAACCGCGGCCATTTTTTCGCTATGCAAAAGCTGTTCCTGGGTGCGCCGCAGATTATCGTAGGCTTGACGGGTTTCTTCGTAGAGGAGCGTGCGCTCGATGGCGCTGGAGATTTGGCTCCCGGCGGCGATTAAAAGATTGATGTCGGCGGGAGAGTATTCGCGAGGGGTGCGGCTGCCAACAACAAATCCGCCCAAAACTTTGTCCTTGGACCACAAAATAACGACGTATGCGGAAATTAGAGCTTCGCGGCGCAAAGCTTCACGAAAAATTGCGGGGAGCGCCAAACCTTGCGCGGAAAGAAACCTGGCGTGAACACTTCTGATCTGCTCAAGCAATTCGGGGTTTACGGGCGTAGGTGGAAAGTGGCGCGAAAACTCCGAACGCAAGCCCACGGCGGCTACGCGCCGAAGGATCTTGCCGGCGTCCTCGAAGAGATAGAGCGAGGTAGCGTCCAAGGAAAATAATTCCGTCATTTGACGAAGCGTGCGATGCAGCGAGTCGCTCAAATCCATTGATTCGGTTAAAGTCTGCGCGATGGAATTGAGAACCATCAATTCCCTGTTGCGCCTGCGGATTTCATGTTCGGCGCGCTTGCGTTCGGAAATATCCAGCAAAAAACCTTGATAAGCGCTGACCGTTCCGTCGGCGTTGCGCACCGCCGTCGACGATTCAATTACCGTGCGGATTTCTCCGTCCTTGCGTTTTATTTCAAACTCGAAATCGCTGACCGCACCATGTTCGTGCAGGAGTTTTTTCATGCGTTCGCGGTCGGCGGGATTCACATAGAGATGCGAGAGGTCTATACGCAGCAACTCTTCACGGTTTTCGTAACCCAGCATGCGCATCAAGGCGTCGTTAAAATCCAAAAAGTGGCCCTGAGGGGTGGAAATAAATACACCCTCCCGCACATTGGATATCAGAGTGCGATATTTTTCCTCGGCTCGTTTGCGTTCGGTGATGTCTTTGAGCACGTGAACGGTGCCCAGGGGGTTCCCGGCAGGATCGGTGATCGTGGAATTCGAGGCGAGAAAATAGCCACGAAGCCAGGGATCCAGGTCATCGCCCTGGCCGGCCAACTCCTCACAATAAGGGCACACGTCGAAGTGCAGCGACGTGGGTGACAAAAGAGAGCTGACAACCCGCCCGATCAGCGTGACGCCTTCTTTACCCAAAAAATGGCCTAAGCGCGAATTGTTGCGCAAGATGCGGCCCTGGGGGTCGTGTACGAGAATGGGGTCGCCGATGGAATCGAAAGTATTGGCCCACTGTTGCTCGATGGCTCGAAGCTTTTCGAAGAGTTCGACATTTTCGAGGGTCATGCCGAGGAAATTCGCCAGGTTAATCAAATAATCGATCTCATCCAACTGAAATCGTTGATTGTGCCGCAAGCCGATAACGATGATGCCGATGGGACCTTCTTTACCGCGCAGGGAGAGCGCCGCCATTCCCGCGAGACGCTCTTCGGACATGCGCTCGCGCACTTTTGGATCTTTCTCTTCATCGAAACGCGACAGGCTGTAGTTTTCAGTGAGCGCTGTTTTCGCCCACGGTTCGGAAAGGGCCAAATTCCTGTAGCGTTGCACATACTGTTTGCTAAACCCGATAGAAGCTTTGGCGACCAGGCGCAGCCCAACTCCTTCGCCCTCGAGCATACGAATCATTCCGTGCGTGCCACCGAGGCTTCGCACCAGCTGTTCCAGCATTTGGTCCAGCAGCTCCTGCTGGGAAAGGGACTGCGTGCGTCCAGTCATCAGCGTCAGACGGCGCATTTTTTCATTTATTTCTTCAGCACGGGATCGCGCGAGTTCGAGCACAACCACGACCATGGCGACACCCATCGAGGCGGCCATCAAATGGTCGAACGCAAAACGAAAGACAAAGTACGGGCTTGCGGGCCACAAAAACCTGTCAATTCCGTTCAGGCCTTTGAGCAAGATCGTGGCGCTGAGCAGCCGAGTACCGTGCGGTGAGGAAACGGCGGGAGCTCGCCACAAAATCCAGCCGCCCGTGAGGCAGAGCAAACTCTCCAAAATCCCGCTTTGCCAGTGAAGGTCTGCGAAATGCAATGAGGGTGAACGCTCGAAGTAGCAGAAAGCCAGAAAGCTCACGCCGGCGAGGGGCAGAAGCGACGTCAAGCGCGCTGTTTCGGGGCGTGCAAATTCCAGGACGGAGCCAAGCAGGAGGAGCAAGGCGGCAAATTGGCTGGCCGAAGCCACCAGGCGCAATCCGGGAAAATTGTGCAACAGAATTCCCATTTCGCAGAAGGAAGAGATGGTCAGGAGAATCCATCCCGCCAGCCACGAACGATAATACCCAGCGACCTGGTCCCGGCGGAGAAGCAGAAAAAGGACGAGCAGAATCACGAAGGCGGTAGCTTCAAAAAACGCGATACCCAGCAGTCCCTGGTCTTCTACCACCTGAGACACTCCCTTTATGGAAACGGCTACCGCGGCGGCCTGATTGCGCCGCTTTTCAGCAGGTGAAATTGGCGAAGCTAAGCTGTTTCCAAGCTAGCATGCTGTTTTCTTACTGGGCAAGCACGCCAAGATCGGGTGTGCCTTCACTTATAATGTCTGTTGTAATGTCTGCTGGGGTTAACCACCGTGCCTGAGATGGATGTCGAAAAGATATTGGTCGTGGACGACGAAGCGGCTATCCGCGAAGTGGTCTCTACTATGTTGGAAACCAAGGGGTACCGTTGCACAGCGGTGAGCAATGGCCGAGCCGCGCAAGAACAGGTACGAAAGGAAGCGCCTGACCTGGTTCTGAGCGACATGATCATGCCGGAAATGGACGGCATCAAGCTGCTGGAATGGCTACACGAATACGACCCAGAGATCCCGGTGATTATGGTCACCGCAATCCATGATATTTCAACGGCTTTGGAAGCCATCCGGCGCGGCGCGTATGACTACATTTTGAAGCCGTTCGAAAAAGACCAACTGTTCCTGGGCGCGGGAAGAGCTTTGCAGCACCGGCGGTTGGTGCGAGAAAACAAGAGTTATCAGCGCAATTTGGAGCAGCTGGTGGAGGAGCGTACCGCGCAACTTAGCGGGACGCTGGCGCAGCTTGAGCAGTCTTATGACGACACGCTGGAGGCGTTAGGTAGCGCGCTGGACCTTAAAGACGCGGAGACCGAGGGGCACTGCCAGCGGGTTACGGCGTTTACGATATCGATCGCGCGAGCGGTACCGGTACCGCCGACCTATTTGCCGATCCTGGCGCGCGCCGCGTTTCTCCATGACATCGGGAAAATGGCTGTCCCGGACAGCATATTGCGCAAGCCGGGGCCACTCGACAATGACGAAAAGCGCATTATGCGGACGCATTGCGAAATCGGCCACAAAATGCTGATTCGAATTCCGTTTTTGCGTGATGCGGCGGAAATCGTTCTGGCTCACCAGGAATTTTTCGACGGATCAGGATACCCGCGCGGCTTAAAGCGAGGAGATATTCCGCTGGGAGCGCGAATATTTACCATCGCCGATTCCATGGACGCGATGATCAGCGACCGGCCGTATCGCAAGGCATTATCGCTGGCGCATGCGCGCGAAGAAATCCAACGGTGTTCTGGAACGCAATTTGATCCTGAAGTTGTCGAAGTA
>DATNME010000093.1:0-21956 GCA_035602385.1 Candidatus Dormiibacterota bacterium | reverse complement strand
GTGACTTTCTGCGCCAAGCATGACCTGGGCGGGATGGAAGGGCTCATTGGGGTGCCAGGCACGGTGGGAGGGGCGTTGCGGATGAATGCCGGCGCGTATGGGATGCAAATCGGAACATACGTACGGGAGGTGACCGTGTATCGAAGCGCAACGCGGAGTGTGGAAATCCTCAGAGGCGGCGAAATTTCCTTTGAATACCGTCACACATCATTTGCGCCGGATGATATGATGCTGTCAGTGAAACTGGAACTTCCCTCCAAACCGTTTCGCGAAATTCTTCAAGGGATCCGTATCTGCAATGAGAAACGCCGCGCGAGCCAGCCGATGGGGCAAAAAAGCGCCGGCTGCATCTTCAAGAACCCACCAGGAGCTTCCGCAGGTCGCATGATTGACGAGCTGGGGCTCAAGGGCCTTTCGGTGGGAGATGCGCGCATCAGCGACCGCCATGCAAATTTCTTCATTAACGCGGGCAACGCGTCCGCAGGCGAGATGCTGCAGCTGATCGGAGACGTGCGCGAGCGCGTGCATCAGCGGTACGGCGTGACCCTGGAGAATGAGGTGGTGGTATGGAACGCGTGAAGGCGATCCTGCGGAATGCGGCAGAGGTCGATAGCCGGCCGGAATTGCTTGCCGAGGAAGAGCCGCGTTATCTGCGGCGGCAGAAGCCGGTGGAGATCAGGCGAAAGAAATTTTCCGGCAAGAGCGGGTCGTTTTACCGGCGAGTTTTTTTTGGAGTGTTGATCGGCGCAGTGACGGTTACGGGCTGCGTGTTAGCCGGACGATTCGCGCTGTATTCACCGAGTGTGCTGCTGGAGAAGCCGGAGCAAATCGAAGTAAAGGGCAATCACATCGTGTCGCGCGACGCGGTGCTGCAACAATTTGTGCGCGACAGGGGCCGCAGCGTTTTGCTTGTTTCGCTGGACGAGCGCAGGTCACGGCTGCAGGAGCTTCCGTGGGTGGAGCAGGCCAGCGTGCAGCGGATTCTACCCAACCGCATTCGCGTGGAATTAACCGAGCGTACACCAATCGCATTCGTGCGCAACGGTTCAGAGCTGGCACTGATCGATGCGCACGGAGTGTTGCTGTATCGTCCGGAAGGGGAAGAGCTGCATTTCCCAATTGTCACTGGAATTTCTGAAAACATGCCGCGCGAAGAGCGCGAACAACGCATGCAGATTTATCAGGAATTTCTGAAAGACGTGGATCTGGTTCGCGCGGGTTCGTCGGATAACGTTAGCGAAGTGGATTTCTCGAATACGCGCGATCTGCGCGTGGTGATGACTGGCGTCAGCAACGCAAGCGATCCTCAGGCGGTAACGTTACATTTTGGACAGGACAATTTCACCGGCAAGTATAAGAATGTGCTGGACAACTTTTCGCAGTGGCAGGCCAAGAACGGACCTATTCAGTCTTTGGATTTGCAATATTCGCGGCAAGTTGTGGTGAACCCCGACACCACAGTTTCCGCCGCGAAAACCCGGTAAATACAAAAGCAGGAGCGGGGCTTGGCAAAGAAAGATAAATACCTGGTGGGGCTGGATGTCGGAAGCACGAAGACTTGTGCGCTGATCGCTGAAATTGCGGGCGAACAGGTAAAATTTCTGGCTCTGGGCGCGGCGGAATCCAAGGGATTACGCAAAGGGCTGATTGTGAATCTCGATTCCACGGTCAGTTCCATTCGGCGAGCCATTGAAGAAGCGGAAAGCGTAGCGAATGTGCCGGTGGAGTCCGCGGTGATTGGCGTGGCGGGAAGCCACGTGCGCGGTGTGAATAGCCGGGGAGGGGTTACGCTGGGACACCGTCCGCGCGATATCGAGCGGGATGATGTGCGCCACGCGGTGGATGCGGCACGAAACGTGACCCTACCTGCGGATCGCGAAGTTCTGCACGTTTTGCCGCACGAATTTCTCGTCGACGCACAGGATGGCATACGAGACCCGATCGGCATGATTGGTCAACGTTTGGAAGCAAACGTACATATTGTTACTTCCTCGGCGGCAGCCACGCAAAACCTGGTTACCGCGTCGAACCGCGCAGGGCTATTAATTAATGATACGGTGCTGGAGCCGCTGGCGTCAGCGGAGTCGAGCCTGACACAGGACGAACGCGATTTAGGGTGCTGCCTGCTGGACATCGGCGGCGGAACCACGGAATGGATTATCTATGGCGGCGGCGCGGTGCGGCATACCGGTTCGGTGCCAATCGGCGGCGACCATTTTACGAATGATCTGGCGGTAGGACTGCGGACGCCGATACCCGAAGCGGAAAAAATAAAACGCCAGCATGGTTGCGCGATGTCTTCGATGCTGAAAGAGAATGGCTCGATTGAAATTGCCAGCGTGGGCGACCGTCCTCCGCGCACGATTTTTGCGAGCATGATTACCGACATTATCGAGCCGCGCGCAACGGAATTTCTTGCGTTGATTCGTGACGATTTGCGTCGCGCCGGGCTGGACAGCCAGATCCCCGCCGGATTTGTGCTGGCCGGGGGCGGTTCGCGTCTGCACGGACTACTTGATCTTGCGGAACAGACTTTTCACTTGCCGGTGCGAATCGCGGAGCCGAAAGGCCTTGTTGATCTGCCTGAGCAAGTGGCTCAGCCGGAGTATGCAACTGTTGTTGGTTTGGTGCTATACGGCGCGAAGGCACGCCGCAACGTGCCGCAGCGTTCGGGAAATCTGGTGTCTAAATTAAAAGCCATGTTCGCCGGCGCCTCGTAACCCCTGCCCGGGTGCGCCGAAAACTCTACCGCGAATATGGAGAAGGTCGAGGACAAAGGGTATGACAACAAAAGATGCAGGAATCCGGATGAGCTTCAGCGAGGAATTGCAGCCGGCAAAAATCAAGGTGATCGGTGTGGGCGGCGGAGGATGCAACGCCGTCAACCGCATGATACGCGCCAAGGTGGAAGGCGTGGAATTTATCACCGCGAACACAGATTTGCAGGCGCTAAAACTTTCGCAAGCACCGGTGAAATTGCAGTTGGGCGCGAAATTGACGAAAGGCCTGGGCGCGGGCGCGAATCCCGAAATTGGGCGCAAGGCGGCGCTCGAGGACACGGAAAAGATTATCGAAGCGCTGGAAGGCTCCGATATGATTTTCATTACGACCGGCCTCGGCGGGGGTACGGGAAGCGGCGCCGCGCCGGTGGTCGCTTCGCTGGCAAGCGAACTGGGCGCGCTGACCGTGGCGGTGGTGACAAAGCCATTCGCGTTTGAAGGCAAGCGACGCTTGATGCAGGCGGAGCAGGCTCTCGAGGAACTTGTGGGCGTTGTGGACACCGTGATTGTGATCCCGAATGAACGGTTGATGGAAACCGTGGAGCGCGGCACCAGCTTTTTCGACGCCTTCCGCATCGCGGATGACATTCTTCGCCAAGCGGTCCAAGGTATTTCAGACATCATTACCGTGCCGGGGATTATCAACCGCGATTTTGCCGACGTGAAAGCGATTATGCACGGCCAAGGCTACGCCGTGATGGGCACCGCTGTGGCCACCGGAGCGAATCGTGCCGTCGAAGCCGCGAACCGGGCCATTTCCAGCCCGCTGCTGGAAGACAACTCCATTCAAGGCGCTCAAGGCATTCTGATTAATATCAGCGGCAGCTCGAGCTTGACGCTGCATGAAGTTCATCAGGCGTCATCGGTAATTCAGCAGGCTGCTCACGAAAACGCGAATATTATTTTCGGCGCGGTCATGGACGACTCCATGAAAGACACTATGAAGATCACGGTGATCGCAGCAGGATTCAAGGACGCGGGGAAGAAGCACTCGCAGCAGCGTCCATCGTTCCTTCCCAAAACATGGAAGCAGGGGCGAGAAGTGCCAGTTGCGGCGGCGGCAGCGGCCGGCGCGGCCTCTACGCAAACTCAACCGGCGAATGTTGTGCACCAAGTTCAGCAGAACGTTCGTGAAGTGAGCCAAGACGTTCCAGCTGATGATCTGGATGTGCCGACATTTCTTCGGCGTCAGGCGCAAAAGGCCTAACGTAAATTTTTGACGGATTACTTCGAAAGGGCGCGGCGGTCTGCTGCGCCCTTTTTTATTTTTGAAATAATGCATTTTTCACGGAAGGCTTTTTAATTGATCGGCAAGTTTTCGCACTTCGCGCTCAAACAATGGAAGATCGTTACCTGGGCGAGGAACAACGCCGCTGAGACCTGCGTGAAATTCCCGGGCGCCGGTTTCGGCGAACAGGGATGCTACATTACCGCCATGAATTCCTCGTCCTGGCATTACCACCAGGCGATTCCGCGCGATCGTAATTAATTCCTTAATAATCCCCGCCCCTTCGGGAGCAGTAGACTTTCCACCGGCGGTTAACAGGCGCGTTGCTCCGGTTTTCAGGACGGCTTGCAAAGCCGCATGTAAATCGGGCGTTTGGTCGAAAGCGCGGTGAAAGGTTACCGGCAACGGTGATGCGAAGTTCACCAATTCCTGGGTCCGTACCACGTCAACCTGACGGCCGGCATTCAGCACGCCAAGCACAACGCCATTCATTGCGGCTTCCTTTGCGATTTGAATTGCGCGTTGCATCTGAGCAAACTCGGAATCCGAGTAGAGGAAGTCTCCATCGCGCGGACGAATCATGGCGAAAATCGGCAAGTGAAGCTGTTCTCGGGCCAGCCGCATCAATTCGTTGGAAGGAGTAAGACCTCCTACGGCCAAGCTTTCGCACAATTCAATGCGATGAGCGCCACCGCGTTGCGCCGCAAGGGCCGCTTCCACTGTTTCTACACTAATTTCCAGCAATTTTGGGCGACTCGACAAGGAATTCACCGCCATCTCGACAGGTTTAACGCAAGGTTATAAATGCGATGGGGCAAGTAGCGTCGATCAGAATTAGTATGCGCTTGGTATTTGAGGTTACAGAATGTCTTGCGGGCAGCAGAAAAAAGGTTAAGCAAAACCGCACGGATAAAAATTAGACCAAACCAAAGGTGGCAAAAGCCACAATGGATGCCAAGCCGAGTGCGGTGCCCAGGACTATACCGGCAAGGACATCGCTCAAAAAGTGCATTCCAAGCACGATGCGGGAGACCGCGATGCTGATTGCGAGAAAAAACAGCGGAGCTTGCAACGAAGGATAGTAATAGCTCACGACCAGGGCAATCGAGAACGCCGACATGGTGTGGCCTGAAGGAAAAGAAAATTGGTCGGGCGGAAGAACTTTTGACCAGCAATGTGGTTCGTACTGGCAAGGACGCTTGCGGTGGCTAATCTTTTTGAGGACTTTAAAAACCAATACGCCGACGAGCGCTGCGGCTCCGGCAGCACAAACCGAAGGCGCGGCTTGCGCGCCACCGTGAATCAACAAGATGATTCCGAGGGCGTACCAAATCCAGCCATCGCCCATGCGGGTAGCGGCAATCATCCAAAAGCGGATCCAACGCGGCGGACTCCAGCGATTCATGCGACGCATCAGGCGATGGTCGCGTGTTTCAATGAAGCCCCAGATCGTGCGCGAGACGGCCATGGCGGTTACCTCAGCTTCAGCTAGCCCAGTGAGTCTCCAGACGGGAATCCACATCCCAAAGCATACGCGGTTGTTTTTCCCCAGTCTCCAAAAACTTAATCCACTTTTTGCAAAAACGAATTTCGTTCAGCCAGTGTGCCGCGGTTATTGCGGGAACGAGTGACGTAAGCGGTAAAGCCGCGAGCATCCAGGGCTGTTCCGCGACAACCGAGCCGACGACCCGGTAGACGTCCGCCGTGAGTTTGCCCAAGCTGCCATGAGCGCCGCGAATGATGCCGCGCCCGGCCCGCAGACCGGATAGAAATTCGTCAATGTTCCTGGCGTCCGGGACTTCGGTATACGTGCGAGCCACGCCGGCCAAGGTGTGCGAATCGCTTCCGGCGATACCGACCTTGCCTAAGCGGGTGGCCAGGCGTTCCGCGCCTAAATTTGCTTCAGTGCACATTTGACCGTTGCGCGTTTCGAAAGCTGGAACGTATGATGCAAACCAGTTGAAATCGGCTTCCTCGCGATGTCCGGTCAGCCCAGAAAGGACATGATTTACGCTGAAAAAAAGCTTGCGCTCGGTGAGATACATGAGAAGTGAGATAAAATCGGCACGGCGCTGCTGCACTTCCACATGGTCGCGTTCGGTGATTCCATAGACGCCGAGATGAATCTCGGTTTTGCTGGGCATTCGCACGGTAATTTCTTCGCTGAGGAAGAAATCAGGGTTTTTGCGAAGGGCTTCGGCGGCATCGATGGAGTCGTGGTCGGTGATGGTGACGACGGACATGCCAAGTTTCTTGCAACGGGCGTAAACTTCGGCAGGGTCGTTATAGGATTCTTTACAAATGCGATTCAGGCCCGGGGTGGTGCTCATCCCGGAGGCGGTGGAGTGAAGGTGAAGGTCGCATCGCATGTTTCAGTTGTACTTCTTGGATATAAACAGCATGTAAAGACGAGACGAATTCTACATGAATGGTGCCCTAGAACTATATGAGCACATTAGACTTCTTTGGTTATCCACATGGCATGTAGACTGCTCTTGTAAACGCGACTTAATGCTGACAGAATCCCCGCAATGAAAAAAATACACGTCGTTTTTCATGATGCTGGCGGCGGGCATCGCAATGCCGCTGTGGCCCTGCAAACCGTGATCGCTCAGCAGAATCGTCCCTGGCAGGTCGACCTGATACAGTTCCAGTCCCTATCGGACCGGTTGGACGTACTGCGCCAGTTGACGGGCATTCGCATTGAGGAGCAGTACAACGCGATCTTGCGCAACGGATGGACGCTGGGTAGCGCGCAGCTGTTAAAAGTGCTGCAGGCGACGATTCACCTGTTTCACGGCGCCATTGTGAAACTGCTGACAAAATATTGGCGTGACAATCCGGCGGACTTGCTGATTTCGGTGATTCCTCACTTCAACTCCCAATTGTACGAAAGTTGGTCGGCGGTGTATCCCGAGCGGCCATTTGTGACCCTGATCACCGATCTGGCGGATTACCCACCGCATTTCTGGATTGAGCCGGTAATTGGTCATGGGAATCAGCAATACATCATTGCGGGCACGGAGCGCGCGGTGGAGCAGGCACGTTCTGCCGGGCACCCAGCCAGCAACGTGTTTGGCACGTCGGGGATGATCCTGCGTCCTGATTTTTATGAAAAGGATGATACCGATCCGGTTGCGTTGCGCGCTGAACTTGGTTTGAAGCCAGATCTGCCGACCGGGATAGTGCTCTTCGGAGGATTTGGTTCCAAAGTGATGTACGACATTGCGGATCAGCTGGAAAAAGCTCAATTGCCTGTGCAGTTGATCCTGGTTTGCGGCCGCAACGAGAAACTAGCCGCGCGAATGCATGCCCGGGAATGGAAAATGCCGGTGCACATCATTGGATTCACGAAGGAAGTTCACAAACTGATGCGCGCCGCGGATTTTCTGATTGGGAAGCCGGGTCCGGGGAGCATAGCCGAGGCCATGGTTCGTCAACTGCCGGTGTTGATTGAATGCAACGCGTGGACGCTGCCGCAGGAACGCTACAATACCGAATGGGTGCGGGAAAAACGGGTGGGAGTGGTATTGAAAAATTTCCGGGAAGTGGTTGCGGGCGTGAAACAAATGACTGATCCGGGCACGCTGGTGGAATTTCGAAAAAATGTGGCGAAGCAGAATAATCGCGCGGTATTCGAAATCGCGGAAATCCTATCTAAACTTTTGGGCGAAGCACCGGGCAAGGCGACCCAGGAGAGCGACCCAGTGCGATTGGCAAATTCCCGATTCGTTTGAGAATCGTTCCGATATGGGATGGTGGGTCAATTTGGGGACACTGCGGGCTAGTTGCCGTTCATTAAGGTGTTTCTAATCAAACGCTTGAAAAATTTCTGGGGGATAAATGAAATGGAGCGCGTCGTGCTCCTAGCAAGGTCGTGGCGCGCTTCAAATTTAACGGCTTGTGAATGGAGGCGAGCGAGGGGGAAGGGGCTTGCTCGCCGCCGTTTCATAGGTCGTTCCCACCTGCCTCTGAGAGGGAAGCTAGGATGGATGAACCCCACGCGCCGGTGTGAAGACGACACTGGCAATTGAAGCGCGCTTTCAGGACCCCCGAACCCAAGCGGGGGTCCTTTTTTTTGCGCTACTCGCCCGCGCACCCGCAACGCTCACAGCGAAGAACAATGCTTCAGTTAACCCGGCCGGTTACGGCGATACCCGCTTGGCCTAAAACGTGAGCGACCTCGCTTTCGCGCAAGCGCGAAGCGTCATATTCAAAGGACAATTGATTCTTTGTTTCGTCGATGCGAAAACGGCGCAATCCATAGGTGTTAGAAAAATTCGCCAGACTGCGGAGCTGCTCCTGGCTGAGAGGAGACTGTAAGGCAAATGTGACTTCGACAAGGGTCATGGACGAATTATAGCAGCGAACCAGCAATTCGGTCCGATGCCAAGAAACGGGCAATTTGACAAATATAGGGTATAGGGGTATACATAGGGCCAGGGGGTATGAATAGCAAAATGGCTGGTCGCTCCAAAAAAAGGAAAATGTCGGCAAGCAGCGCCGCGAAGCAGGCGGGCGGACGCAAATCCGTGGCCGTGGATGCTGAAATCAAAGCGGCGAACACCAATCGTTTGCGCCGCATTGAAGGCCAGATTCGCGGACTGCAAAAAATGGTGGAGAACGAACGCTACTGCGCGGATGTAATCACGCAGATCGCTTCGGTGCAAGAAGCTTTGCGCGGTGTGGCGCGAAATCTGATGAAGAATCACCTGCAACATTGCGCGAGCCAAGCGTTTTCAAGCGGCGACGCGGCGGAAAACGCCGCAATGTATGACGAATTGCTGGAGTTGATTTACAAGCATTTGCGATAGGCATGGCGTTAAGGGGCGCAAGAGGCGGAGGAGAAAACAACGTGGAACGCGATCCTGTTTGCGGAATGACGGTCGAGCCGGGCAAAAGTATCAGCCTGATGCATGACGGAGAGCTTCACTATTTTTGTAGCAAAAGTTGCGCGCGAAAATTTGAAGAAGAGCCGAAGAAATACATTACGGCCAAGAGTAAGCCGGTTGCAACTCCCGCTGCGGGTCTGCCGATCTTATCGAACGAACCGAAAGAAAGAGATCCTGTTTGCGGAATGATGGTTGAACCTGCAAAGGCGGCCGGGAAAGTTTCGCACGACGGAAAAACATACTTTTTTTGTTCGAAGCGCTGTGCCGAGCGCTTCGAGCAGGATCCGCGGAAATTTCTTGCGACTCCAGGAACCACGGGAATGGAGGCCGCGCCGGCCGCCCCTTCTCAAGGAAGCAAAGAAGTGCGATACACCTGTCCCATGCACCCCCAAATTGTGCAAATTGGCCCTGGAACATGTCCTATATGTGGAATGGCGCTGGAGCCGATGGATATTTCCGCTGAAGCGGAAAGCGATCCCGAATATGACAACATGCGGAAACGGCTCTGGATCAGCGCCTTTTTGTCCGCGCCGGTTTTGCTGCTTTCGATGTTGGGAGAATTTGTTGACCTGCATCTTTCGCCGCTCACCAGGAATTGGATTGAGTTTTTCCTCGCGACTCCGGTGGTATTGTGGGGCGGTTGGCCATTTTTTCAGCGATTTTGGAATTCGATCCTGAATCGCAGCCCGAACATGTTTACGTTAATCGGCTTGGGGACAGGCACGGCCTATTTGGAAAGTCTGGTCGCAACCATCTTCCCTCAACTGTTTCCTGCTTCGTTCCGGGACATGCACGGCGCAGCGCCGGTTTATTTTGAAGCAGCCGCGGTGATCACAACGCTGGTGCTGCTAGGGCAGGTGCTGGAGCTGCGCGCGCGGCAAAGTACCGGCGCGGCGATTCGTGCATTGCTTAATCTCGCGCCGAGCCAAGCCCATTTGGTTGCGGCGAATGGAAGCCACAAGGATGTAACGCTCGATCAGGTGCGCGTTGGGGATCGTCTTATGGTGCGGCCGGGGGAGCGGATTCCTGTCGACGGCATCATTGAGCAGGGAAGCAGCGCAGTTGAAGAATCGATGATTAGCGGCGAGCCCATGCCGGTGGAGAAAGTCGCAGGTGACCCGGTCACTGGGGGGACGCTGAACACCAGCGGCAGTTTTGTGATGAAGGCGCAACGCGTCGGTAGTGAAACGATGTTGGCGCAAATCGTTAAAATGGTCAGCGAAGCCCAGCGCAGCCGCGCGCCGATGCAGCGCCTCGCGGATCGAATTGCGGGCTACTTTGTTCCGGCGGTAATCCTAGCCGCGTTGATTGCGTTTTTTGGCTGGACTTTTTTTGGACCGGAGCCGCGCTTGGCGTACGCCCTGGTAAGCGCCGTCAGCGTTTTAATTATCGCTTGTCCTTGCGCGCTCGGGTTGGCCACGCCGATGTCCGTGATGGTGGCGGTGGGCAAAGGAGCAACGTTTGGCGTGCTGATTCGAAACGCCGAAGCTCTGGAGACGCTTGCGCGTGTGGACACCCTGGTCATCGATAAGACGGGAACACTTACCGAAGGCAAGCCCAGCGTTAGCAGCGTGGAAATAATTGATGCGGCAGGCATTCCGGAAGACGAAATTCTTAGGCTGGCCGCGAGCGTAGAGAATTTAAGCGAGCATCCACTCGCGCGAGCCATCGCGAAATACGCACAAGAGAGTTTGGCTCTCTACGAAGTCACAAATTTCCGGGCGTTCCCGGGGGGTGGAGTTGAGGGAACCGCAAAAGGAAAAAGAATCGCAATTGGCAGCAAGGCTTTTGTCGTCGAGAAGGGAATTGTTAGCCGGGGCCGCGATGTAGCTACAGGCAATGCCGATGGGGGAGCCGGCACGATGGTATGCGTGGGACTAGAGGGCACTCTTGCGGCGGTTTTTTACCTGAACGATAAATTGAAAGAAAATTCCGCGCAGACGATTGCGGAACTCAAGAACAGTGGAATTCGCGTGGTTATGTTGACCGGTGATCGCGCTGAAGCCGCGCAGGCGGTTGCGAAGCAAGTGGGTATTAACGAGGTTCGCGCGGAAGTGCAGCCTGCGCAGAAGGCCAGTGTCGTGACCGAATTGATGGCTGAAGGACGCATAGTTGCCATGGCTGGCGACGGCATCAATGACGCGCCAGCTTTAGCTGCGGCGCATGTGAGCATTGCGATGGGCAGCGGCACGGACGTAGCGATTGCGAATTCTTCAATTACGCTGCTCAAGGGAGATCTTCGAGGGATAATGCGCGCCCGGCGGTTGAGTATGGCGACGGTTCGAAACATCAAGCAAAATCTGGCCTTTGCTTTTCTTTACAACACGCTCGGAATTCCGGTTGCCGCCGGAGTCTTTTTTCCCTTTTTCCATTGGGTGCTGAGCCCGATGATAGCCAGCGCGGCCATGAGCTTTAGCTCCGTCTCCGTGATTACAAATGCATTGCGTCTTCGCCGCACGCAGTTGTAGAAAGGCCGCGGCTAATACCGAAGTTTCCGAAACTATTTCCAAATGGCAGGAAACGGCTACAAGGTAGGTGAAATTCAGACCTAAATCGATCAGGACCCTACCTTCCCATAGCTATTTCTGCGATCGAAGAGCAACACAAATCGTGCTTCATTACCGACAAACGGCATGTAGATATAGAACTGATCATCGCGGAGCGTGTATTTCTGGAGAATGCCAACTTTTTCGCCAGAAAAAAATCGCGTCAAATACTCGCAGTCAAGATTCTGCGTGCACGTGAAATAAGCAGGAGCGTAGCTGGTTACCGGATATTCGGGAAAGTATTCGTTGACTCTGTATAAGGCCAGCTTGTCACTGAATTTCCCAGAGTAGATCACTGTCAGTTGCGGCAAGCCGCTGCGCTGGTTCTGCAGAAAAGTTTGGATTTCGGCGATCCGCTTGTAGTCCTCTTGCTTGCCCGACGCCAATCGCCTGCTGATCTCCTCCAGAAGGTTGTTGTTAGCCCTCAGAACTTCATCTGCTTGTGTGTGAACAACTCCCAAGAACCTTTCTTTGGACAAATAGGTGCCGCCAAAAACGAGTGTAGCCAATACCGCGGCTGATAATCCAAACGCAATGAGCCACTTTCTTAGCACGCCCCGCCGTGACTCAATCTTAAGCTCCGCAATCTTTGCATCGGCAATCAGGCTCATATTGGTTGCAACGTTGAGAAGCACCAGAACTGCCGCGACGCCGGCGATTCCAGCAAACGCTGCAACCAGAAATGAAGTCGTCGTTTCCCTGAAAGGATTTATTTCAAGGCCCAGGCACAAAACCAGTATGAGCACACCAAGGAAGAACAGAGAAGCCACGACCACAAGCAGCGATAAGGTGGCCCTGGCGATTTGAGCCTTCGTCTCTAGTTCCATTAGGGCCAACTCCTTTTCATCTGTGAATCTTTGCGCATGCGCATCTCAAATTACATTAGATCATTGCTAAATGACTTAAAAAATGAAGGTCAATGCCCGATAAGCCGGATAACGTCATATTCGCTCCCTACTAAACCTATTTCTCAACGTCTAAAAACTTAGGGCGAGGGAACATTTGTTATAGCCCTGCGTACCTATTGTCAGCGGATCGCCACGAGAAGCGAGGATTGGGTATGTCCAGTAACGGCAATGGGTTGAGCAACGGAAAGAACGGCAAGAAGCGCCGCAAAAGGATCATCTGGGCGGTGATAATTCTATTGATCGTTGGGGGGGCCGGCTACGGCGTGATGGCTGCGTTGCGTCCGAGCCGGGTGATCGACCCATCCAAGTTGGCTACCGTCGAGCGCGGGGATTTGGCGCGCGTGGTGGTGGCGACTGGGAAAATACAGCCGCTTTTTAAGGTGGAATTAAAATCCAAGGCCAGCGGTATCGTCAAAAAGATTTATGTCGACTACGGCGACCGCGTGAAACAGGGCCAGGTGCTCGCGGAACTCGACAAGATTCAATTGGAAGCCGCGGAGCGCGCTTCTCGCGCGAATCTGCAAGCTGCTGAAGCCGCGCTCGATTCCGCAAAAGCTACCCTGGAACGCAACAAGGTGGACGCGGAAGGTCCCGATGTTCCTTATCTAAAGCTGAACATGGGAAGGGCGCAGCAGATGTTTAAAGATGGCGTGATGTCAAAGAGTTTGGTGGAAGATACGGAGAAAAATTATCAGCTGGCGTTGAATAAACAAGTTAGTGCGCAGCGCAACCTGTCCGTGTCTCGCGCGGAAATCGCCAAGTCAGAAGCACAGATGGCGCAAGCGAAGGCCGCGCTCGAGAATGCGCAAGAGGACCTCCATAATTCCACGATTGTCAGCCCAATTGATGGACTGGTGCTGTCGCGCGATGTTAACGTGGGCGATGCGGTGAGCTCGATTCTCGTGCTTGGTTCGCAAGCTACGTTGATTATGACCCTTGGAGACGTGAGCGAAGTGTACGTGCAGGGAAAAGTCGATGAAGCGGATATCGGCAAGGTTTATTTGAATCAGCCTGCGCGCATCGTTGTGGAATCCTTCAAAGACAAAAAGTTTACGGGCAAAGTTACGAAGATTTCCCCGCTTGGAAAAGAAAAGGATAACGTAACCACGTTCGAGGTGCGCGTTTCCATTTCCAATCCTGGCGGCGAGCTGAAAGCCAATATGAGCGCGAATGCGGAAATTTTGCTGGAAGAAAAGAAAAACGTTTTGATGATTCCGGAAGCCGCGCTGATTTACGACAAAGACCGCAAAGCCTCGGTGGAGTCTCCGGATCCTAAAGCGGAAAACGGCAAAAAGAAGGCCGACGTAAAACTGGGCATATCGAACGGCGTAAAAACGGAAATTGTCTCTGGCCTGAATGAAAAAGACCAAGTGATCCTGCAGTAGTGCCCCTATAGAGAGGCAACATGTCCTTCCAGGATCTTTTGCGTGACACGCTGGCGACTCTGTGGGCGCACAAACGCCGAACATTGCTTACCATGTTCGGTATCGCGTGGGGAATTATCTCCATAACGATTATGGTGGCCGCCGGCGAGGGGTTGGGCGCGGGCATTCAAAAAAATCAAGAAACATTCGGCAAGGATGTGATGGTGGTTTTTTCCGGCCGCACCAGCATGCAAGCCGGCGGCACCCGGTCTGGAAGAGCGATTCACTGGAACGAGAACGATTATATTGAGGTTGCGAAAGAATCCCCCGCTTGCAAATACGTGATGCCGGAATTGGGAAACGATTTACAGGTGCATAGCCTGTTCAACAGCGGCACGATCCCAACGGTCGGCTCACTTCCGCCATTCACCGTGATTCGCAGCATCGGCGTCGAATCCGGCCGCTTCTATAATTTTCAAGACAACGAAGAAGGCCGCCGCGTAGTCTTTATTGGCAGTGACACCAAAAAACAGCTGTTTGCCGATCGCGAAGCCATCGGGTCCACCATCTGGATGAACGAAGTTCCGTACACGATTATTGGCGTGATGAAGCATAAGGACCAGAATTCCAGCTACGACGGAACTGACACTCGCAAATTATTTATCCCATTCAATTCCATGCGACGGGATTTTCCAAATAAACCGCCGGCCGTGGAACACACCGTTGACCGGCTCCTTGCCGCTCCGTGGTCGCTGGAAACGCACCCGGATTGCGAGAAACAGCTGCGCCGCTCCCTGGGGCGTTTACACAATTTCGATCCGCGAGATAAAGAAGCGGCGGGCATTTGGGACACGGTCAAAGGCGCGGAGGCCAACCGCATGATTATCGTGGGCATGGAAGTTTTCATGGGCGCGGTGGGCATTGCCACATTGTTTCTTGGCGGCCTAGGCGTCATGAACGTGATGCTGGTCTCAGTTCGCGAGCGCACTCGCGAAATTGGCGTGCGCATGGCGCTGGGCGCTACCAGGCAATCCATACTGCGCCAGTTTTTTCTGGAAACCATTATTGTGGTGCTGATCAGCGGCGGAGTTGGGTTGGTAATCTCCTACGGTTTTTGCGGCCTCGTAAATTTGTTGCCGATGCCGCCGTTTTTCGAAGGCTTGCTTGCGAGTTGGAAAACGGGTGCGCTGTCCATTTTCTTACTGGCAATCATCGCGGTGCTTTCCGCGCTGTATCCCGCGAATCGCGCGGCTTCGGTCGATCCGATTGAAGCTTTACGCTTCGAGGCAGGTGGCTGATGTTTTTCGAAATTTTTCGAGAATCATGGGCGGCGCTGGGCCGCAATCCGGTACGCAGCTTGCTGACTATGAGCGGAATTGCCTGGGGAATTGTGGCGGTGACTTTGCTGCTGAGTTATGGCGCCGGATTCCGCAGCGTGCTGATGTACACCTTCGAAGTTTTTGGCAAAGGCGCGGTAGTTTGCTGGCCGGGCACGACCAGCGAACAGGCCGGCGGCGAACGCGCGGGCAAGGAAGTCCATTTTGAGCAGGAAGACGCGGATTGGGTGAAGGCGCAATCTTCGCTGGTTAAACGCGTGACGCTGGAATCCGTGAAATTCCTGGGGATTTCGCATGACGAGAGGATCTCCGACACAGCGATTCGAGGCGTTTATCCAGAATACGGCGAGATGCGTAACGAAGTACCCATCGAAGGGCGCTGGATTTCTCCTGAAGATATCGCGGAACGCCGGCGAGTCGCATTTCTTGGCGCGCGCCTGCGAAAAAAACTTTTCAGCGGGACGCCAGCTGTCGGCGAAACCGTGCGTATCAATGGCGTGCGCTTCTCGGTCATTGGGAGCATGGATACGAAATTTTCGGACAGCAATTATTTCACCAGTGACGATGAATCGGTTTTTATTCCGTACACTGCCGCCGGAGATTTGTGGGACACGCGATACGCCAGCGTCATGTTATTCGAACCGGTGGCTCCTGGCTTTGAAGTTCCGGCCATGCAGCAAGTGCGCACGGCCATCGCCAACCGCCAGCGATTTTCTCCGAACGACAAGCGCGCGATCACCATGTTTGGACGCGAACAATTCAAGCCTATCTACGAAGGCATCACGTTAGGCATTGAGGCGCTGATGTTTCTGATCGGCGCGATGACGCTGGGAATCGGTGGCGTCGGCGTGATGAACATCATGCTGGTCTCCGTGGAGGAACGCGTGCGCGAAATTGGTCTGCGGCGCGCGCTTGGTGCGAAGCGTTCGCACATTCGCGGACAATTTTTAATTGAAGCGCTGGTGCTTACTTTGGCGGCTGGTGTCATAGGGATGATACTTTCGGCGCTGATTACTTCCGCCATCGGCACTTTGCCGTTTCTCGGCCCGGCGTATGAAGATGACACCGGCAAAGTAGACATTCATTTGCGACTTTCCGCGGTCACCATGATGCTTTCAACGATTATTCTTGTTGTAGTGGGAGTTATCAGCGGGTGGCTTCCGGCCATGCAGGCCGCCAGGCTCGACCCAGTGGAAGCTTTGCGCTACGAATAATTTTTATCCAGCTTAATTTTGCGCGAGAAGTGCGTCGAAGTACGAAAGCATTTCCGGCGATTCCCATTGCTGCGGCCCGATCACTTTGCGCGCGATCTTGCCGTGACGGTCGATAATGTATGTTTCCGGGTACATCGCGGTCCCATAATCCAAAGCCGATTGCTTGCTTGCGTCGCGATACGTAAGAAAGACAATTCCATTGTCCTTCAGAAACTTCTGATACGCGGCTTCGTCTTCATCTACGCTGACACCGAGGACCACGCCGCCACGCGAGGCGATGCGCTTGTGCAAACCGTTCAGCGCCGGAGTTTCTTCTACGCATGGCGGACACCACGTTGCCCAAAAATTCAGCACAACGATTTTGCCCTTGAGATCGGAAAGATGCGCCGGTTTGCCATCCAGCTGAATCGCGAAGTCGTGCGCCGTTTTTCCAGCCATCGACGCTTCGCCCTGGCGATAGGACGGCATGACAAATACGGTCACAATTGCCAATGCCAGAGCGATAACCGCATAACCTGCTATTTTTTTGGCGAGGAGCATCGAGTGCTATACTAACGCAACGGCCTTGTGCCGGAAACACCTAAACACACGACTCCCTCATGTCCGGCCCAAATTCAGCCGCTACTTCACACGACCTGTTGATTTCCGCGATTGTTCCCGCGCGAGATGAAGAAGATGTCATTACAGATTGCATTAACGGTCTTGCGCTGCAACCGGAAATTGCCGAAATTCTGGTGGTCAACGACCATTCCACCGATCGGACTGCGGAGATTGTGCGCTCGCTGATGCAGAGTACCCCGAAACTGCGGTTGCTCGAAGCACCGGTTGTTCCTGAAGGTTGGGTTGGAAAAAACAACGCAGTGTGGTGTGGCACAAACGAAGCGAAACAGAGCTGGCTTCTTTTTACCGATGCGGACGCGCAACTCGAGCCGGGGGCAATTGCTAAGGCGCTGCAAATTTTTCAGGACACCGGTGCGGCGCTGATTTCTTTTTCGCCTGAACAAATTCTCCGTACCTGGTATGAAAAATCATTGATCCCCTTCGTGTATTGCCGCCTCGCGCGCCGTTTTTCCTTCGACAAAGTGAATGACCCGCGCTCACCGGACGCGGCCGCCAATGGCCAATTTCTTTTGGTCCACCGTGATGCCTATACCGCGTCAGGCGGGCACGCAGCTGTGGCCGGCGAAATTTTGGAGGATGTGGCGCTGGCGAAGCGAGTGAAATCGCTCGGCTATCGCCTCTGGTTTGCGCCGGGAAAAGGGATCGTGCAAGCGCGCATGTATCGTTCCTTTTCGGCAATGTGGGAAGGATGGAAGAAAAATATTTTTCAGTTGATGGGCGGAACCAGCAATTCCATGTACCGGGAAATCGCCGACACGGGCCCGTGGATTTTCCTTATTTTACTGGTACTCGGATGGTGGCTTCCGATCGCGGCGATGTTCGGAATATTAGTTCTTGCGTTTCGGCAGTTCGGCTATGGGATGGAGCTCACGCGTAACCACTTTAAGGGCTCCCTCATCTTTTATTATGCTCCCGCGTTGATATTGTATGTCGCGGTGCTTTGGTCTTCTTATCGAGCGCATGCGAGCGGCAAAATTTCCTGGAAAGGCCGCGAATACTCCGTGGGAACAACGGGAACCAGATAGACACCATGATTTTGCTCACGCGAAAAATCGAATTTGCGGCTTCGCACCTTTACCATAATCCCGATCTCTCGCCAGAAGAAAACCGCCGCATATTTGGAAAATGCAATAATCCTCACGGCCATGGCCACAATTACAGATTGGAAGTCACCGTTGCGGGCGAACCCGACCCCGTGACGGGTATGGTAGTAGACCTCAAAGAACTAAAAGAAATTCTCGAACGCGAAATCATGCAGAGGATGGACCACCGTTTCCTGAATTATGAGGTTGCGGAGCTGCAAGGCAAAATTCCCACCTGCGAAAACATTGCGCAAGTAATCTGGCATTTGCTGGAACCAAAAATAACGAAAGGAACTTTGCACCGCGTTCGCTTGTACGAGACTCCGGATCTGTTTGCCGACTGTTATCGTGAGGGAACTCGGGCATGACGTCCGCCAATTGTGCTCCGGTTCAGGTGGCACTAGGGCGGCGATATTATTTTTCGGCGTCGCACCGTCTCCACAGTTCTGAACTCAGCGAAGAGGAAAATTGCCGGATCTATGGCAAATGCAATAATGCCTACGGCCACGGGCACAACTATATTTTGGAAGCGACGGTCACCGGCCCAGTCGATCCGGCTACCGGGATGATTGCAAATCTTGCGGAGCTGGATGCTTTTGTCGAACGCGAAGTATTGGATGCGTTCGACCACAAATCCTTGAATGAGGACGTGGAGGCGTTTCGCGAAAAAGTACCCACAACCGAGTATTTGTGCATCGAAATATATAGGCGTTTAAAGGCCTTCCCGGCCGCCAGGGTGCTGCGAATTCGCGTCGAAGAAACTTCGAACAACAGTTTTGAATATTCCGGGGAGCCTGACCGCCAAGTGGGCCAGAGGGAAGGGACCAAGCCGTGACCAAGCCGTCTGAAGAAGAAATTCTGTTGCACTCATCGGAATCCAACGCCAGGAAGGAATCGATCGCCTGCCTCGTGCGTAAAATGATCGCGCTACTGGGTGAAGATCCAGAACGCGAAGGCTTGCGCAAAACTCCCGAACGCTACGAAAAAGCCATGAAGTTCCTTACCAGTGGCTACCATTTGAACCTCGATACGGTTTTGAATGGCGCGACGTTCAGCGTTTCTTACGACGAGATGGTGATCGTCAAAGACATCGAATTCTTCAGCCTCTGCGAGCATCATCTGCTTCCATTTTTTGGCAAAGCGCATATTGCGTATTTGCCACATAAGCGGGTCCTTGGTTTAAGCAAAATTGCGCGCCTCGTGAACGTTTTTGCGCGGCGCCTGCAAATTCAAGAGCGTATGACCAGCCAGATTGCGGACGCCATTCAGGAAAAAATCAGCCCACACGGTGTTGGAGTTATCATCGAGGCGCGCCATCTGTGCATGCAGATGCGCGGCGTGGAAAAACAACATGGGCAGGCAGTTACCAGCGCGATGCTGGGAAGTTTTAGGCACAATAAGCAGACACGGGATGAATTTCTCTCGTTAGTCCGTTCGCGGGACAAATAACCTTCCATCGACCCATGGCGTTCCCGGTGCGATCCATTTTGGCGCTGTCATAGGCCTCGCTCCCTGGGTACTCTCAACCATGCCCGCGGATACAGCCCTCAATCCCTCACCCGCAACGGTTGAAGACCGCGCCCTTTCACGTCCGGTTGCCGCGCAGCCGCCCCGTCGCCTGTTCGTTATCCTCTCGTTTTTTTCGATTTACGTAATCTGGGGTTCTACCTACCTGGTCATTCGTTTTGCGATTGAAACGATTCCACCGCTGTACACCGCGGGATTTCGTCATCTTATTGCCGGCAGCATCCTGTTGCTGTGGTGCTTCGCCCAGCGATTAAAACCCACTTGGGCGCAGATTCGTGCAAGTTTCGTTATCGGCGTTCTTTTCTTTTTGATTGGGCACGGTTCCTTGCACTGGGCGGAGTTGCGCGTCCCGTCAGGATTGGCGTCACTGCTGGTGGCCATCGAACCCATTATTGTTTTTCTGATGTCTTCGTATGCGGCCAAAAAATGGCGCTTCAATACAAAATTACTCTCGGGAGTTTTCCTGGGTCTTGCCGGAGTAGGGTTGTTAACCGCGCGCACCGCGGTTTCTTCCGGCCGGGGAATATTCATCGCCACAATGGCGATCCTTATTGGCGCGATTTCGTGGTCCGCGGGAATTGTGTATTCACGGCGTTCGCATCTTTCCGGACATCCTTTGTTGTTGTCAGCGCTTTCGCTTCTTTGGGGAGCTGTTCTACTTATTACTACCGGCACAGCAGTAGGCGAAGCGCGCGGATTTTCTATCCACAACGTGACGATTTGTTCATGGCTGGCCCTCGGCTATCTCATCATTTTTGGGTCGGTGATCGCGTTCTCGGCCTATAACTGGCTTCTCGATCACTATTCACCGACGTTGGTGGCTACCCATACTTTCGTCAATCCAATCGTTGCCGTTGTGCTGGGGTGGATGTTTGGCGGCGAAGCTCTTACTTTTAATGTTCTGCTGGCCGCCGCCATGGTCATTGGCGCGGTCGTTCTGGTGGATCGTGGCACCGCGCAACTGGATGCGGCGGACGAGATTCACAAAATTAAATAAAAAAGGCCAAATAAAAAAGGGCCAGGCACCACGTCAGCGGCGCCGGCCCTTTTCTTTTCGATTCGAATTCAGTTACTTCTTCGCGATGTCCACGGACGCCCGGGTATTTTCCCAGTCAATGTTCATGGTGGCGCCCATTCCCGACTTATCGAACGAGATTTTGAAGTCTTCCGCCAAGGCTGGCAACTTCGAAACCTTCATGTCCACGCGGACCAGATCTTCCGACTCCCCCGGATAGGCTGTGCCCCACTCTCCGGTTTTTTTGCTTAATACCAGCGTCCACTTGTCCTGGTTTGGAACTGTGAACAGGGTGTAGCTTCCTGCCGGGACGGCCTTGCCGCCTACTGTGATATCAGCACTCGTCACGAAGGTAGTGGCTTCATTCGCTCCCGTGCGCCAAATCTTTCCATAGGGCACCAGGCCGCCGAAAATCTTTCGCCCTTTAACCTTGGGGCTTGAATAATCCACGGTGATGGTAGCTCCTCCGCCCAGGTCAACCTTCGCGGTGGCCGGCGGGCTGGGACGTTTGCTCTTATCCTGCTGCCCGGGATCGTGCTGTTGGGTTTGCGCGTGCGCGACAATCGCGAACAATGCCAAAGCGAAAGCCACTCCAACTGCCAATCGTTTTTTCATATTCATCTCCTCAGGATAGGTACTCTACCACGCCTTTTGACTTCTGGAGAGCGCGTCGCTCGGCCTCAAATCGATTCCAGTCGACGCAACAGGACGCTCAGTACTGCACCAGGCAACAATTCCATTAAAGCTTTACTGGTGTGCGAAATAGGATGGTTTGCGAGTTAGATCGATGTCATCCTTCGCCCATGCGGGCCAAAAGTGCCAAGAAAGAACGCGATACCTCCAACGACGACATCGTCAAGAAGGAAATGGCCGAGCCACGGGTTACCAAATCTGCGAAAATCGCGCAATTGAAACTAGGCATTCCTCAAATTCCGCGCCCACGCCGAAATCGAAAAGTCTAGCGACCTAAGGATTGTGCCCAAGTGGCGAACGCATGCCACGCCTCGGTCTTGCCAACAGGTATCCTGACCTGCTCAACAAAAATGAGAAAAGTTGCCGCCCAAATTGTAGCCCGATGGACTTTCCGGGTTGCCCAGAAGTCGTAGATTACAAGTATAAGCAGGAAGAGGTAAGTCACCATGGCGGCTCGCACCGGGTTTCTGTGAGTGAACGCAATGGGCCAACGTGCAATAGCGGCAGTCATCAGAACTACGGTGGCAACCAAGATCAGCCGCTTGTGAGCCGCGGCATTGGTACGAAAACGAAAAGCAAAAAAGACCAGCGTCGAAAAAATTACCATATCCGATATGGGGATCACGTAGAAGAGTTTGGGGTCAAGACCGGACGGACTGGTGCGATGTGCAAGCGAATCCGTTGCCGCCAGTACACCCACCACTACCATCAGGCATGCGAGGAGAAATCCGACAATTCCCAAGTTACGA
>DATNME010000092.1:0-54741 GCA_035602385.1 Candidatus Dormiibacterota bacterium | reverse complement strand
AAGCCGCAACAGTGCATGGCACCGTAGTCAACAAGACGACGGGTAAGCCCGCTTCGGGTGTGGAAGTCATCCTGATTCAACTGCAGGGTGGGATGCAGCCGGTCGCGAATGTGAAGAGCGACGCCAGGGGTAATTTCTCGTTTGATCATCCAGACATCGGCGTTAAGCCGATGTTGGTGCGCGCGGTCTACCAAGGCGTGAATTTTCACACGCCGTTGCGGCCAAACGGCCAGAGTGACGCGGAAGTGGATATATACGACCTGTCCAAAGATCCGAAGATTATTACCGTGGCTGGCCACGTAATTATTTTTCAGCCTACTGGAGCATCGTTGCTGGTAGGCGAGGAATATTCCATCCAAAATAATTCCGTGCCGCCGCGCGCTTTTTACCGCACGGAGGGAAATTTTGATTTTGCTGTTCCTGCAAAAGCACGATTGCAACAAGTTGCGGCTACGGGTCCCGCGGGAATGCCGGTGGTGCAGACGCAGATCGACCGCGGCAACGATCGCTATGGAATAGCCTACGCGTTCCGCCCCGGCGAAACGAATATTCGGTTCTCCTATGAGCTGCCTTATACCGGCAATTCCGCAAGCGTGAAGATTCCCACTTCGTATAGCGGCACGCGGTTGTTAGTCGTAGCTCCGCCTGGCGTACAGATTTCCGGCGACGGCTTGCAGTCTGCCGGGCAAGAGCAGGGAATGAACATTTACACGCACGAGCCTCTCGCGGAAAAGGCGTTCCTATCCGTCAACTTGACAGGAACTGCCGCAGCGGCGGCAGCGCCCGATGCAGGCGCACAGTCGCCGCAGGAGATGCCGCAGCAAGGCAATTCGCGCACGGAGAGCGCAAACGTCCAAGCAATTCCAGGAAGGCTCGATGTCTTAAAGTGGCCACTGTTGGGTGGATTCGGAGTGCTTTTTGCAATTGGCGCTTTGTTACTAGCGCGCAAGCCCGTTGCGGTAGTCGCTCCAAGTGGGGCGCCAATGGCCGTAAATTCTCCAGCGGCGGCGTCGGCGCCTGCACCGGGCCCGCCATCTGGATCCTTGGCGGCAATCGATGCGCAAGTGAGCGGGAATCTTGAGGCGCTAAAGGACGCTATCTTCCGGATGGAACTAAGGCGCCAAGCTGGAACGATTTCGGAAGAAGAGTACGCGCGGGAACGGGCCAAAACGGAAAAGCTGCTACGCGAGCTGGTTCGTGGCTGATTTCGTCGCGCGGAATACTCAATTGGCGTGAAATTGTTGCCGGCGCGAAATTTGATGAGGGATAGCTTTGACATTGCAAACCGCCGGTGCCTCTGGCCTACGCTTCGATAAAATCGATAAACGGTATGGCGGAATTTATGCGCTTCGACAGGTTTCGTTGGAGATCGAACTCGGCGAGTGCGTCGCTCTGGCAGGTCGAAACGGATCGGGCAAAACCACGCTGCTTCGCGTCGCTGCCAAGCTGGTTCGACCAAGCGCTGGAGCTTTCCACTTCACCGGTGTTGCCAAGCAGCGACCCTCTACAGGCTATGTCGGGCACGCGAGCATGGTCTATGACGAGTTGACGGCCGAAGAAAATTTAATTCTGTTTGCGCGGCTGCAGAATGTCGATAAACCGGAATCCCGTGTCGAATCGCTGCTGAACGCCACTGGCCTGCTGGATCGGAGAGATTCCCTGGTGCGGACGTTTTCGCGAGGAATGCGCCAGCGTATGGCACTTTCGCGCGCTTTGCTGGCAGAGCCAACTGTTTTATTTTTGGACGAGCCGGCGACAGGCCTGGACACGGTCGGCGTGAACTGGCTGGCCAACACACTGCGCTCGCTGCGCCACGCCGGATGCACTATCCTGATGAGCCTTCACGGTGAATCGGAAATTTCATCACTGGCGACTCGCGCCATTCGCTTGGAAAGCGGCTGTGTGGCCGCCGATACGCGGGCAGGCGCGCCAATGAATTCGATCTTCGCGCTTTCGAATGGCTGAATGGGACTTGCTTCCAATACCGCGGTCCTGCTTGGCAAGGAACTTCGCACGGAGTTCCGCTCGCGCGAACTGCTCGTCACTACCGTTGTTTTTATCCTGATGATCGTGGTGCTGTTCAGCTTTACCTTTGACCCAAGTTACAACGAATCACACCGCTTCGGTCCGGGGTTGCTGTGGATGGCTTTTTTGTTTGCCGCGTCCTTGATGCTGCAACCATGTTTTCTTCGCGAGCAGACCAACGACACACTCAGCGCATTACGATTGACCGTCGACGACCCCTTTGCCATTTTTTTGGCCAAGCTGATCGCCAACATGATTTTTTTGCTGCTTACCGAATTGCTGATGCTCCCGGTATTTTCCATTTTGTACAATGTTGCGGTACTTCGTCAATTGCATTGGCTGGTTTTGGTGTTTTCTCTCGGTAGCCTTGGCGTCTCGATTGCCGGAACGGCGCTGGCGGCCGTTTCCGCGCAAGCTCGCATGCGGGAGCTTTTGCTTCCGTTGTTGTTATTGCCGCTACTGACGCCAGTGCTCGTAGCCAGCACCGAGGTCACCGTAGGATTGTTGGAATCGCCGGCCACGGTGCAGTGGAAGGGAATCGGATTTTTGATTGTCTTTGACGTTGTGTTTTTGACGGCCTTGTGGCTTTTCGGCGAATATCTTCTAGAGGAATAGCGAGCATGAAGAAGCAGTTTGTCGGCGCGGCAACAACGATAATTCTTGTAGTGTTGGCGGGATACGCAGCTCTTTTCGTCGCGCCGACGGAACGTACCATGGGTACGATTCAACGCATCTTTTATCTTCATGTGTCCAGCGCGTGGACAGGCCTGACGGCCTTCTTCATCTGTTTCGTCGGCAACCTGCTCTACGTGTTCCGGAGGCAGCCCCGGTGGGATTGGCTGGGCGTGGCGGCGGCGGAAGTCGGGCTCGCGTTTACAACCGTGGTGTTAATTACCGGGCCAATTTGGGCTCATCCCGTATGGGGTATATGGTGGACGTGGGACGCGCGACTGACGTCAACATTTGTTCTGTGGCTGTTGTACGCATCCTACCTTGTGTTGCGCACCCTGGTTGAAGAACCGGAAAGGCGAGGACTTTTGAGCGCGCTGTTTGGAATTTTTTGTTTTTTGGATGCGCCGCTGGTATTTGGTTCCATTCGCTGGTGGCGGACCCAGCATCCTCAGCCCGTCTTCATGGGCGGCGCAGGCTCGGGGTTGGACCCGACGATGTGGAAGGTGACATTCTTTTTCTGGTTTTCGTGCCTCGCGTTAATGGCGTTGCTCATGAGCCAGCGTTATCAACTGGAAGCTATGCGCGGGGAGCTTGAAACCATACGGCGCGAAGCGGAGACCCAATGAAAAACCTCAACAGCGTTTTTGCTGCGTACGCCATCGGCTGGGCGGTGTTTTTTGTTTATTACTTGACGGTGGCGAGCCGTACCTTGGCATTGCGCAAAGACCTCGCGCGGATGAAACGGGCGCTTACAGAGAGAAAGTGACGGCTTCCGCGTATGCCCGCTGAACAATCTCGAAAGAAGCGCGTTGGAATCGTCATCTTCCAACTTGGCGGACCGGACTCGCTCGAGAATGTCGAGCCTTTTCTGATGAATTTATTTTTGGACCCTGACATTATCCCGCTCGGCCCGCTCGGATTATTGCGAAAGCCTATCGCAAAGCTCATCTCGTCTCGGCGATCAGTGCCAGTAGCGAGAAAATACGCCGAAATCGGCCGTCGTTCGCCGATCGCATTGCTCACAGAACGCCAACGGGTGCGACTGGTTGCTGCGGTTTCTCCGTACATCGATCCCGTCGCGACAGTCGCTATGCGTTATTGGCGTCCGCTAACTTCGGACGCTGTGGAAACATTACGCCAGGCTGGTCCGCTGGACGAGATTGTGCTGCTTCCGCTCTATCCTCATTTTTCTTACGCCACCACGTTGAGCAGCCTGAAAGAGTGGCGGCGCGTTTACGGCCCACCCCGTAAAGAACTGCCGGAGCACACCGTCGGTCAGTATTACAACCATCCGCTCTATATCCAGGCGTTGGTCAGCAATATCGGAAAGATGCTGCGCCAATTCGCGGATAGCTCCGCGATTCATCTCGTTTTTAGCGCGCACGGATTGCCAATGAGCCTGGTGGAAAAGGGCGACCCGTACCCCAAGCACATCGAGGAGACGGTGCGGCTAACTTGCGAGCTCGGAGCCAAGCAATTTCCTAATTGGCCACGAACGCATCTGCTTTGCTATCAGAGTCGCGTGGGGCCGGCGAAGTGGTTGCAGCCTCCTTTGACATCGACAATCGCGCGACTCGGCAGCGAAGGCGTGAAAGAGATGCTGATCGTGCCCATATCCTTCGTAACCGAGCACATTGAAACGCTGCACGAGATCAATATCGAAGCCCGGGAAGATGCCAAAAAAGCGGGAGTCGAAAAATTTCTGATGATGCCGGCCGTGGGCGATTCGCCGCTATTTATTGCCGCTTTGAAGGATTTAGTATTACGCGCGGTCGGAATTGGTGGCGATACGCCGGACGACTCGGCAAAAGCCAGAGAAGCGTTCTCTGAGGTATAATCCCGGCGGGGAAGGAGTGGGCGTCGATCGCATGAAGTTTGCATACAATTCAGGACTCCACCGCTTTTCTATTTTTGTGGTTTGCTGGACCCTGTTGCTCCTGGTAGCGGGCGCGCTGGTCACTTCGAAGGACGCCGCGTTATCGGTGGCGGACTGGCCTAAGTCGTTCGGCACATGGTTTCCTTCTTGGGCGGTCCTCAACGGCGGAGCGTTCTTTGAACATACGCATCGCGTCGTCGCGGCTGGTTTGGGAATTTTGACTTTGATCCTCTCCGGAGCGCTGTGGGTCACGGAGAAACGCCTGTGGCTGAAATGGTTCAGCGTTATTGCAGTGCTGGGCATCGCCATACAGGCAGTTCTGGGAGGACAGGTCGTCATACGGCTATTGCACTATTGGTTGCCGGTAATGCACGCGTGCTTCGCGCAGCTCGTGTTTGCAGCCTTGATCAGCATCGCGGTTTTTACCAGCCGGTGGTGGCTGGAAGAAAAACCAATGTTGCAGGATGCCGGTTCGCCGGGTATTCACACGATTGCGCTCCTAAATTCTGCGGTGATTTATTTCCAGGTGATTCTTGGCGCAGGTTTCCGGCACAAAGAGATTTCAGTGAAGCCGCACGTCATCGGCGCATTTGTGGTTTTAGGAATGATCAGTTGGACGGCGGCAACGCTACGCAGGAGATTTGGCGCTTCCACGGAATTTGTCAAAGCGCGAAAGATGTTGCACGGAATATTCGGACTTCAATTCTTGCTTGGATTCGCTGCGCTCTGGTCACGGATCACTACCGCCGATGCCCCGCAGCCAATGCCGGTGATGGTCGCTTTGACCGTGCTGCACACGGTGGTCGGGGCGATTTTGTTTGCCACTTCTGTTCTGGTCGTTCTGATTTGCTACCGTCTCGTACCGCGGCGTGGGCAGGTCACGGTCAGCGCGGAGCGACAGGTGACCGCCTGATGAGCACGACAGCTCAAACCAGTGCATTGCTGACCTCGAGCAAATTTAGCGCTTACCTAGCGTTGACCAAACCCGACGTATCCTTCCTTGTCTTGATGACCACCGCCGCGGGGTATTACATGGGCGTTCGCGGCACTGTCAATTGGCTGCACATGATTCACGTCGTCGTAGGCACGATGATCATTGCGGCGGGAACTGCGGCTTTGAACCATTACATTGAGCGCGATTCCGACCGGTACATGCGCAGAACATCTGCTCGGCCGCTGCCCAGCGGGCAACTTACACCTCAAGCGGTGCTTTATTTCGGCGTAGCGCTATGCATAGCTGGCGCCGTCGACTTGTACGTTGCCGCGGGATTTTTGGCTTCCGCATTGGGCGTGATCACGTGTTTGAGTTATTTGCTGGCTTACACGCCACTAAAAAAGCGTACCGTGTGGGCCACTTTTGTTGGCGCGTTTCCCGGTGCGATACCGCCGATGATCGGTTGGGTTGCAGCTACCGGAAGTCTCGATCGTGGCGCGTGGCTGTTGTTTGCCATTCTTTTTATTTGGCAGTTTCCGCACTTTCACGCCATAGCGTGGATGTATCGAGAAGACTATGCGCGCGCCGGAATACTCATGCTTCCGGTTGTGGATCGCCCTGGCACTCGCACCTTCCGGCAGATTATTTTATACGCTGCGGCGCTTGTAGCTGTAAGTTTGCTCCCCGCAATTCTTGGCATGGCTGGCGTGCGCTACTTCTTCGGCGCGCTGACTATTTGCACCGCGCTGGTGCAAGTGTGTTTATGGGCCAACAGTACGCGCTCGAACGCGCGAGCCAAGTGGCTGATGCATGCCACTGTATTGCACCTTCCAATCCTTCTTGGATTGATGGTTTACGACAAGCTACCCCGCTGAATGAATCTTCCATTCACGTTTTCGCAAGCGGCCTTTAACGCTTCCCTCAACGGAATAAGCGCAGTCCTTCTGACGTTTGGTTACATGGCAATTCGCAAGGGCAAGATTGCCGTGCATAAGACTTACATGGTGTCGGCGTTCGTGGTTTCTTCAATTTTTCTAGTTTCGTATATCGTTTATCACATCCGAGTCGGTCACGTCGCATTTCACGGGCATGGCTGGATTCGCCCGTTCTATTTTGTATTGTTGGGGACGCACACCGTGCTGGCCATCGTCATTGTGCCGCTGATTCTAATCACGCTGCGCCGAGCGTGGTTAGAAAGATTTGACAAACACAGAATCATCGCGCGGTGGACCCTGCCTCTGTGGCTGTATGTAAGCGTCACGGGCGTGATTGTGTACCTGATGGTTTATCAGATCTACCGGATACCTACCGGTCAGACCGACCTGAATTATTCACAGCAAACTATTCCGGACGAATCGCAGCGATCAGCGCGTCAGTAAATTCATTTGTCGTAGCCGAGCCACCCAAATCTCGCGTGAAATGTTTGCCCCCACGATAAACTTTATCTAGCGCCGCTTCGATGCGCACCGCGGCGGAATATTCGCCAAGATGTTTGAGCATCAGTATGCTGCTCATCAGCAGGGCAGTAGGATTTGCGAGACCTTTGCCGGCAATGTCCGGCGCGGTTCCGTGGACGGCCTCAAACATCGCGCACTCGTCGCCAATGTTTCCGCTGGGAACCACGCCTAATCCACCTACCAAACCCGCGGCCAAGTCGCTCATCACATCGCCATAAAGGTTTGGGAGCAGCAACATGTCAAACTGCTCGGGATTCATCACGATTTGCATGCACGCGTTGTCGACGATCATCTCCTTGTATTCGATCTCGGGATGCTGCTCCGCAACGGCGCGAATGGACTTCAGAAAAAGTCCGTCTGACAATTTCATGATATTCGCTTTGTGGATAGCATGAATCTTCTTGCGACCGTTTTTCTTCGCGTATTCAAAAGCAAACCGCGCAATGCGCGAGGAGGCACGCTCGGTGATAATCTTCAGGCTTTCCACGACTCCCGGCACAACTTCGTGCTCCAAGCCGGAATATAAGTCCTCGGTATTCTCGCGAATCAGGACTAACTCGACGTTGGCAACGACCGACTTCACGCCCGGCAGATTTTTGACCGGCCGAAGATTGGCAAAAAGGTCCAAAGTCTTGCGCAACGCAACGTTTACGCTTGGCGCACCGCCGGCAATCGCGGTAGCCATCGGCCCTTTAAGCGCGACGCGATTACGCCGCACAGACTCCACGGCAGCGACGTTGACAAAAGCCCCTTTTTCGGTTGCTTTATCGGTGTTTTCCGCGCGGGCCGCGATCCGTTCCCATTCGATTTGCACGCCCGTGGCTTGCAGAATTCGCTGCACTGCGGCAGAAACTTCAGGGCCTATTCCTTCGCCAGGAAGTAAAGTGACTTTATGTCTCATAGATGCATCTTATTGTAAGGGAAGCGGTTGCCCTTGTCGAAACAAGGCTGCGTCAGGGTTTCCTTGCAGGACAAAGCGGTTATGCAGGTCACTTGAAGATTTGCTATACTTGTTAATGTAAGTAATTTCGCGGTCGCATCCGCGAACGGAGGCTGGAAATTTATGGTGAGTTTGACACCAGTTGCGAGTACAAAAGTGAAGGAAATAATGAACATGCAGAGCCCCGTGCCCACGGCTCTCCGTGTTGCGGTAGTAGGCGGTGGTTGCTCCGGTTTTCAATATCATATGGCATTCGAGCATCAGACCAACGATACCGACGAAGTACTGGACTTCAACGGCCTGAAGGTTGCCGTCGATCAGATGAGCTCGATGTATCTCGAAGGAGTGGAGATCGATTACATCGAAAGCGTAGAAGGCGCGGGATTCAAGTTTAATAATCCGAACGTTAAGAGCACCTGCGGCTGCGGTAGCTCTTTCAGCGTCTAATCCGAGTATCAATTTGGCTTTTTAGGCTCTCGAGCAGCGTTTCGGGAGCCGTTTTTTTTGGCTGAAACTAGCAGGGCATTACGACAAAAAATACATTGGTGAAGAACAGGTGAAGACAAAACTGGAATCGCTCGTTTGCAATCTTTCTGTAGCGTCCGTATTCTAATATTCAGTGAAGATAGCCCTCGCCCAATTTAACCCCACCGTCGGAGATTTTGCGGGAAATTCCGCCCGTATTTTGAGCCTTGCTTCCTGTGCCAGGGACCGTGGCGCGGACTTGGCCGTCTTTTCGGAATTGTGCCTGTGCGGATACCTTCCTCAAGATCTTCTAGAGCGTCCTGCATTCATCGACCGGAATCACAGCGAATTAAAGAGTCTGGCCGCGAAACTTCCGCTACCCGCCATAGTGGGATACGCGGGACGCGTGGAGAACTCGACAGGAAAATCCATCGCTAATAAAGCGGCGTTGATTTGCGAAGGCCGCATCGTCTTTGAACAAAGTAAAATGCTGCTGCCCACCTACGATGTTTTTGACGAGTCGCGATACTTCCAGCCCGCCGACAAGCAATATGTTTATGGCCTTGGATCGGATGTGCTGGGCATCACCGTTTGCGAAGACATGTGGAACGACAAGAATTTCTGGGAGAAACAACTTTATCCCCGTGATCCTGTAGCCGAGCTGATCGGGCAGGGAACTTCGATTTTGATCAACGTCTCCGCTTCGCCATACACCATCGATAAGCGTTCACTACGGCTGGATATTTTACGTTCGCTGGCGCGGCGTTATCGGCGGCCCGTGATTTACGTTAATCAGGTGGGTGGCAACGACACCTTAATTTTTGATGGCGCCAGCGTTGCCGTAACCGCGGACGGCACGCTGGGTGCGCAGGCTAAGGCCTTTGCCGAGGATCTGGTGATGTTTGATACCGCCACCGGCCAAGGAGAAATTCGCGAGCAACCGACGCAGGAAATTGAGTACGCATTTCGCGCGCTGGTCACCGGGACGCGGGATTACGTCCACAAATGTGGATTCAAAAAAGTTTTAATCGGTCTGAGCGGCGGTATCGATTCCGCGGTAGTCGCCGCCATCGCCGTGGGAGCCCTCGGCAAGGAAAATGTGCTGGGTGTTTCCATGCCTGGCCCATATTCTTCCGGGGGAAGCCACTCCGATGCTCAAGCCCTGGCTACGAATTTGGGCATTGAATTCCGCAGCATTCCCATCACGAACGTTTTTAGCTCATATCGCGAAGCGCTTGCGCCGGTTTTCGTCAATCGGAACGAGGACGTAACCGAGGAGAACATTCAGGCGCGAATCCGCGGTAATTACTTGATGGCGCTTTCCAACAAATTTGGCTCCATGGTATTAAGTACTGGCAACAAATCTGAACTTGCGGTTGGCTATTGCACGCTCTATGGCGATATGGCCGGCGGACTCGCGGTTATTTCGGATGTGCCAAAACTCATGGTCTATGCTTTGGCGGAATGGATTAACCGGGAAAGGGAACTGATCCCGCGATCTTCCCTCGAGAAGCCGCCGTCGGCGGAGTTACGGCCCGATCAGAAAGATGAGGATTCCCTGCCACCTTACGAGGTTCTGGATCGTATCCTGAAGGCTTATATAGAAGAATTGAAAAGCCCCGCTGAAATAGCTTCGCACAGCGGATTTGACCTGCAACTTGTGCGGCAAGTAGCTTTGCTGGTCGATCGCAATGAATATAAACGCAAACAATCTGCTCCAGGATTGAAGATTACTTCGCGAGCGTTTGGTTTTGGGCGGCCATTTCCGATTGCACAAAAATTTATTCCCTAGATCAGAAGAGGAAGAACAATCATGAAAATACATTTACGCCGTATTGCGCTCGCCTCGCTGTTACTGGTGTCCACAGTGACGAACGCGCAACAACCCAAAACCCCGGCTTCCTCTGCAACACCGGCAATAACCGAACCGTCGAAGATCCAGAAGGACATCGCCGCTTATCTTCGACACGTCTATGCATTTGGTCCTGAAGTAGAGCTGGTCGTCGGCCCGCTACACGAAGTTGGAACGTCGGGCATCCTGGAAACCATCATTAGCCTGACAGTGAGCGGCAATCACGAAGATGCTCCGATGTACGTAACCAAAGATGGCAAGTATTTGTTGCGTGGAGAACTCTCAGACCTGTCCAAGGATCCGCTCGCGGAAGCGCTCCAAAAGCTGCAAACCAAAGACGCACCCGTGATGGGAGCCGCCAACGCCCCCATAACGCTGGTTGAGTTTTCAGACTTTCAATGCCCGGTCTGCAAAGCCCTCCATGACGCGCTTCGCGATATGCTCCCAAGGTATCCGCAAGTAAGGGTTGTTTTCAAACAATTCCCGCTCGAGGCTGTTCATCCTTGGGCAAGAACCGCCGCACTGGCGAGTCGCTGCGCGTATCAGGCGGACCCCAAGGCATTCTGGAAGCTATACGACCTGCTGTACGACAACCAGGACATCATCTCGCCGGAGAACGCCTGGACAAAGATGAACGACTACGCCGCACAGATTGGGTTGAATCCGGAAACCTTCAAGGAATGCCTGGCGAGTCCACGAGCCAGCGCCGAGGTTGACGCCGATGTGGCTAACGGAAAAGTTCTGGAAGTAACCAGCACGCCGACGATCTTTGTGAATGGACGCCGCTTGGTGGGTGCCGATCCGCATCGATTACAGGAATACATCGAGTACGAAATCGCGAAAACCCAATCGCAAAAAGCACAACCAAGAAAATGACGGGAAGGGGCTAGGGGAGAGCCGGACGCCGGTCCCGAGGCCTTGGGAAGAGGCATAAATTCAGCCTTATTTTCTAGTTAACATAATATAACTTATGGGACACAAATATATTATTTACTTGTTAGTTAGACGCAGGAATGAGTTTGAGCTTAGTGGGGATACTACTAAATGGATTAGCGCGCGGGTGCTACAGCAGTCTTGTCAGTCGCCGGAGCGGACATTTTCTCAAGCAGCTGTTCTTTACGATAGACCAGCGCGTTGATATCGTAAGTCGCCAACTCGAACCCGTGCCCATGAGTAATGGCGTCGGTTGGGCAGGCTTCCACGCAATAGCCGCAGAAAATACAACGGGAATAATCGATGTTGTACACGCTGGCATAACGCTCGCCGGCGGAAATGCGATTGGCATCGACATTTTCCGCGGCTTCAATATAAATACAATTCGCCGGGCAGGCAGCCGAGCACAGGAAACAGCCTACGCATTTTTCCAGGCCGCTTTCGTCGCGGTGCAAAACGTGAATCCCGCGATACCGCGGCTGAAAGTGGACCTTTTCGTAAGGATAATTTTCCGTCACCGTCTTGCGAAACATGTTGGCAAACGTGACGCTGAAACCCTTCACCAAGGTGCTGAATGTCTCGCCGACTTCCTGAATGATGGACGCCATGATGGAGAAAGCTTAACAGAACGCGGTTATCCCCGGCAAATCAGGCCCTACAATTCACGCTTTTTTCGCAAGCGCTTCCGCAATCTGTTTGCCGTGAAAGCGCCCGTTTTCGATAAAGATTTCGCTGGTGTGCAAGCCGCCGATCACCACTCCAGCAAGGTAAATTCCCGGAACGTTGCTCTCGTGAGTTACCGGATCCATGACCGGTTTTCGCGTTTTTTCATCCAGCTTGATTCCCAAACTCTCTATGAATTCGAAATCAGGGTGGTACCCGGTCAAGGCAAACACTTCTCGCGCGGGAACCCGTTTTTCTCCAGACCCATTCTCAACAATCACTGCACCCGCGGTAATTGATTTGACCCGGGTACCCAGCAGCGCCTTAATCTGGCCGGCTTTGATGCGATTTTCAATGTCCGGTTTCACCCAGTATTTGATCGTCGAGCCCAATTCAGGCCTTCGGTGAATCAATGTTACGCGCGCGCCATTTCTATATAAATCGAGCGCAGCCTCGGCCGCCGAATTTTTTCCTCCGATTACCACAACATCTTGATTCCAATACTCGTGCGGCTCAGTATAATAATGCGAAACATGAGGCAAATCTTCGCCAGGAACATTCATCTTGTTCGGCAAATCATAATACCCGGTCGCCACTGCAATTTTTCGCCCCGGATAGCGGCACTCAATTCCCTTTTCCGTTCTGGTAACCACCACGAACGCTTCGTCGCGTCCTTCCACCCGCACCACGGTTTCATACAACCGCAACTCCAGACCATAATGCTCCACAACTTTCCGGTAGTACTTTAGTGCTTCGGTTCGCGTCGGCTTTTCCGCGGCGCACACCAGCGGCAGGTCGCCAATTTCCAATAACTCTGGTGTGGTAAAGAAATACATATTCACCGGGTAGTGGTAAATGGAATTGCAAAGGCTTCCTTTGTCGATCACCAGTGGACGCAATCCCGCGCGCTTCGCTTCGATGGCCGTGGCCAAACCGGTCGGCCCAGCTCCAATGCAGATTAAATCAAACTTTTCCATCACTATTTGAGTTTGCCGCGACCGCCGGAGAATTGCAAATTGACCGATTTATTGAATCGAAGCCCGTTCTAAGAGTTCCGCCAGTTCCGTGCGAAATAATTCCAGCTCGGCCAGACGCTCAGCCGTGGCTGGGATTTCCTTTTTCTTCCAAACGAACACTTCGCCCGTCCCGCGCTTTAGACGCACGCTTATGTTTCCATCTACCAGAAACGAGGGCGGCGCAACCAGTCGCAACTTTGTCGGCTCCGCCGGCGAGAGCACCGCAACACACTGCCCACGTCCGATGCAAAGCGCATTTTCATAAAGTGGGATAGCGATTGGCCGGAATCCTGCTTCAAATAGCTTTTCTACCGTCTTCATTTGTTGCGGAGATAGTTCTAGCATGCGGGAACTTGTGGTTGACTGAATTAATTCGTTGATCGACTGCAGCTGTCAAAAGCAAAAGGGAGCAGACTCTACCACGTCACGCCGCGGTCGAGTCCGCTTTCTCCGAGTCGCCTTCCAGTTGCGCCAGAATATCTCGCAAAGTATGAATCAATTCCTCGCGCGAGACATGGCTCTTTTTAAATTGCACCCGGAACTTATACGCATCGTTCTCCGGCTCGTAGTGAAAAACGAAAGGCTGCGGTCGTTGCGGACCGGTTTGCTCTTCGCGGCGTTCGCGGCGCGCTTCATCCCGTGTCAATCCGCCTTGCAGGATGCGGCGAATCATCTCCAGCATTTTTTTCTCGGTCGGCTGCCGCGCCACCTGAAGCAGCAACGACTTCGAAACAATGCCGCTCTCGGTACACTTCTTGCGCAGCGCTTCCGGAATATTGCGCAACGAAAGCGTCTCCGTCACCGAAGATCGTGCCCGCCCAATTTTCTTGGCAATATCATCGTGGGTGTATTCGAATTGCGTCGCCAGCCCATGCAATCCGTCGGCTTCTTCAAAGGGTGTTAGATCCTTGCGCTGGATATTTTCAATAAGCGCAATTTCAAGCGTCTCGGCGTCGTCCACGGTTTTTTCGATACACGGCAGCTCGCGTAAACCGGCGGCCCGCGACGCGTGATACCTTCGCTCGCCGGAGATAATGTAAAAGCAATCCTCGCGCGCCACAAACCGCACCAGCAGCGGCTCGAGCACTCCCTTTTCGCGCACCGATTCCGTCAGTTCGCGCAAATCTCCCAGCGCCTTCCGAGGCTGATCCGGGTTGGGGCGAATCTGCTCCACCGGAATCATCCGGCCGATCGATGCGCCACTGTAACTGGTCAGCGATTCGACGTAGTGCGCGTCATGCCGCATCTTCAGCGTGACGGGTAACCCGACTCTCTTCGACACGTTGGATAACCTCCACCGCAAGTTTTTTGTATTCAATCGCCCCGGGCGATTTCGGCGCAAACGTCAAAATTGTTTCCTTGTAAGCGGGGCTTTCTTCCAGGCGTACATTTTTGCTGATCTTCGTCTTAAATAGCACTCCTCCAAATACCGAGCGTATTTGGCCGTGCGTATCCCGCGAAATATTCGTTCGCTTGTCGAACAACGTAATCACCACACCCAACACTTTTAATCCCGGATTGGGCCGCGCACGAATTCTTTCGTATGTTTCCAGCAAATCGTCGGTGCCCTCGATGGCAAAATACGCCGCCTGGATCGGCACCAGCAAATGCGTCGACGCCACCAGAGCGTTCACCGTAAGAATTCCTAACGATGGCGGAGTATCCAGGACGATATACTCGTAGTCTTTCAGCACCGGTGCGAGCGCATCCTTCAGCCGATAGGGCGCGTCGAATTGTCCGGCCAGCACTTGCTCCAATTTCGCCAGCGCCAACTTTCCCGGCCCGAGAAAGAGCATGGGATCCTTGCTGGGCTTGATGACCTCGATCATCGGCGTACGATTTTCGCCCAGCACGTCGAACATCGACGCGGTGACTTCATTGCCATGGTAAAAAGCGATAGTGGAATTGGCCTGCGGATCCAGGTCAATCAGCAGCGTGCGTTTGCCACGATTGGCGATTGCTGCGGACAAATTAATCGCCGTAGTAGTTTTTCCGACGCCGCCTTTTTGATTCGCAACCGTGATGATGGCAGTCATGACTTTTCTGCCCCCGCCCGCGCGTAATTGTTCACTCGCTGCGACCCGGCAACTTCGACTCTATAAGTTGTAGACGCCCGTAGGTACCCCCAAGGCATAGGGACACTCTAAGGGCGCGAGCGGTCTTAGTGCAAGAAAAAAGTGGGGTTATGCGAAAATTCCGCGGTGGAAAACGCCAAACCTGAAATCAGCGGAAGATAACTTAAGACCTTTAGAACTCCAGTCCCCAAAAATCCTGGGGCGCATTCTCCAGTTCCAAACCCAATTCCCAACCTTTACTCCCCTCATGCCCTCGCCAAATCAAAAGCGCCGGGCAAGCAGCTCCGCCCAGCAAATTGATAATCCGCAATTTCTGCCCTACTGCCAATCGTTGCGGCACTATCGCGAGGCACCCTTTGGGCCCAATATCCATGGTATAGCCCTCGGCGCGAAGAGTCTTTTCGCCGTCAATCCATTCAATTGCAATGCCTACGCGCGAGTTTACGCGAAAACCTCCACGCATCTTTTTTACCCTCGCCGCAGCGTTTACTTCGTTGACCGTCTCCATACAAATCTCCTGTTTCAGCTCACCTAGTAAATGTGGGACCTAGTCAAATGCCTGGTCCCCGAATGCTTTACCCATCGTTTCATCCGTAACCAACCTACGGAGCGCGGCCGCCCCGGTCAATAGATCTTGCGTACCTATACGCTTCAAAAGTTACTGCTCTGCATCTATTTGCCCCGCGCCGCACCTCCGACTTACACTCGAAAGACTCCAGGCCGCCCATGCTCAAACTTTCTGCTCTCCGCACAGAGATTCGCCCCACCTTGCGTCTCGCCCTTCCCCTGGTGCTTGCCGAGTTGGGCTGGATGAGCATGGCCATCATCGACACCATGATGGTCGGTCGCCTGCCAGACAGCGCTGCCGCCATCGGCGCCGTCAGCGTCAGCTCCAACCTGTTTCACGTTTTGGTTTTTTTCGGTGAAGGATTGCTTATCGGATTGGATCCCCTGGTCTCCCAGGCCTTTGGTGCGGGACGCCGCGAAGACTGCTATCGCTCGCTGCTCAACGGCATTTATCTCAGCCTTATTCTCACGCCTATCCTGATGGCGCCGCTTCTGCTCTTCCCTTCTTTGCTCCGTCACATTGGAGTCGAGCCGCGCGTTGCGGTTCTCGCCATTCCCTACACTAAAGCTCTCGCCGCAGGCGCACTTCCCTTGCTCCTTTATTTCGCGGTGCGTCGCGCCATGCAGGCGATGAACATGGTACGCCCGGTGGCATTCGCGTTGGTCACCGCCAACCTGGTCAACTTGCTCGGCAACTGGCTCTTCATTTACGGCAAGTGGGGATTTCCCGCCATGGGCGTCGCCGGCTCAGGTTGGTCCACCGCCATCGCCCGTCTTTATATGGCCGCGGTTCTCGTTGTTTATCTTCTCTGGTACGACCATCGCCACCACACCGAACTGTTGAAAACGCCAGTCGAAATCGATCTCGCGCGCATACGCCGCTTAATCGCTCTGGGATTGCCTGCCGCAATTCAGATCCTTTTGGAGATTAGCGTCTTTGCATTGGCCACACTTCTAATCGCGCGTCTAGGCGCTGTATCGCTCGCCAGCCATCAGATCGCCCTCAACACCGTCGCGCTCACCTACATGGTTCCTCTAGGCATTTCCTCCGCAGCATCCGTTCGCGTAGGACAAGCCATTGGACGAAAAGCGCCTCAAGCCGCCGCCGATGCCGGCGGTACCGCGATACTCGTCGGCGCCACTTTCATGTTTCTAGCCGGCATTGTGCTGCTGATTTTCCCTCGCCAGATAGCACGAATATACACACACGATGAGAGTGTCATCAGCAGTTGCGTCCTTCTGCTTGCCGCAGGCGCGGCCTTCCAACTTTTTGATGGCATTCAATGTGTCGCTACCGGAGCATTGCGCGGCTCCGGCGATACCCGCACCCCCATGCTGTGCCACTTCACCGGATACTGGCTCATCGGCCTCCCCCTCGGCGCATGGCTCTGCTTCCACCGCGGCATGGGCGTCCTCGGCCTATGGGTCGGCCTAAGCGCCGCCCTCATACTAATCGGCGTCATTCTTCTGCTCGCGTGGCGCCGCATGGTCCGCCGTCTTGCGCACTCACAATTTCTACGGATGTAAATGGTTCTATGGTGAACCTGGGAACACCATTCTCCTGAATGGCGTACTGGAGAGGCTGGCTCGACGTAAACTCCTGGACGATTTTGCGGAACCCTCGCCAAAGTACTCCACTTGAATTTGGCGGGTGGCCAACAGGCTGATGGGTAGGAGAATTTTGGGTGCCGCACCCTTCGGTTTTAAGGGTGCGGAATTTGACCTTTCTTCAAATTTGCAGTGGGAGTTTCCTCGTCTCTCTTCTCTTCAAGACCATCGATGCGTAGTAATCCGGTTTCTCCCTTCGCATAGTGCGACCAACTGCTCCACGGCCAGTCTTTCGAATGCAGCACCAGTCTTCGGTGGACCGGGTTTCTATGCATGTAGTTCAATTTCTCGCGAACTTTTTTCGCGCTCCATACATTAAAATCGTAGAATCGCCTCTGCCAGAAATGCTCCGCCTCCACCCCTTGAGCAGAAAAGCGCTGAGACAACTGACCCGGTGAGGATTTGGTTCGCTTCCTGCGCAACGCACGGGAAACCTTTTGTTTCAATACTTGCAACACCTTCGAAGGATTACCCTGCTCTGGCTCACTGAGCAGCAGATGAACATGTTCTGGCATCACCACATAACCTAGGACGTGGAACTTGTGACGAGAACGCACTCCGTCAAGTATTTTCACAAACCGATCGCGTGCGCGCCGCGTCCCTAGGAAGGGGCGGCGCCGATAACAACTGAAAGTCACAAAATGGAGGTCGCCCACACCGTAGTAGCGTCGCAGAGGGTTGCGCATCGAAGAAAAACCCCCACCCTTAAGACCGAAGGGTGCGGCACCCAACTCTTCTACCTACAAGAGATAGTACCCGGATGATACACTCCGCTAGTGCTGCATGACCAAGAAACTTCTTCTGGCAATTTCTCTGCTCCACCCGCCGGGAAGATGTTTTAGATGAGGGGTTAAGTCATGTTTCCGCTTTTATTTATCGTGGTTTGGACATTCGCCGCGGCTAATGGTCTGCTTTTACTGCTTTCGCCGATCAAATACAGAGCCATTATCGCTCGGCTATCGGGGATAACAGAGCAGTCACTCGTCGAGAGGCCACATAAACCTGAAAAGGAGCTCCGGTTCGCCGGATTTATCATCACCTTACTTAGCGTGGGTGTATTGCTAAGTGTTATCCATGGCCGGTTGCAGCATGCGGGGCTACAAAAAATCAACGCTCAAAAAAATTATACAAATGCCCCTTGGCTGGGTCCTGCAATGACGCTTTTTCTATTTGCAGGTGGTATTTACACATTGCTTTACCCGGAAACAATTGCTGATTGGAGCGCCAGGCAATTTCCTGAACACGTAATCGCGGAGGAAACACTTCTACGTTGGCAAATGGCCGCTCGTCTCTTGGGCGCTGCGGCGATTGTAGCCTCTGGGGCCACAATTTATTTTTGGACGAGTGCGCCCAGTTGACTGATCGCTTACAGTCTGGTCGGGTGGCCCGGGCCAAGTGGATCGGAGATGAATTAGGGTGCCCTACCCTCGGTGTTTGAGGGTGGGGCTTTTGAAGTTTGGCGATTGCACCCCGTTCGAATGCTAACTTCTTAGGTAGCTATTGACTTAGCTAATATTTCGTGCTAGCATTAAAATTGGGTCAAATCAGCGAACAATTGTCTTAGGTACGCGCTAGTGCAACTGTTTGGATGGACGCGTCTAAACTGTATCAAAACAAGAGACTTTAAGTCTCTTTAGAATGAACCACTTATGAAAAAGGGGGAGGGGGGGTAGGCAGTTTATTGGACTTACATCTTGTAACGGCCCAAATCCTCGTCGGAAAGGCCTTCCAGCCACGAACGCAATTGCTCGTTGCTGCTTCGCTCGGTGATCGCGCTGGTAACCTTGGTGCTCTTCAACACTTGATCGTCCACGAAGATCGGGCAATCCATCCGCAGAGCCAACGCGAGCGCGTCGCTAGGGCGTGCGTCGATGGTCATCATCTCCCCCGAACGATCCACCCAGATCACCGCAAAAAACGTATCGTCTCTCAGGTCCGTCACCACAATCTTCTGTACTCGAACGTCCAAACCCAAAAAAACATTTCGCAGCAGGTCATGCGTCATCGGACGCGGCGTCTGCACTTTCTCGATTTCCAGCGCTATCGCGTTTGCCTCGTAAACCCCGACCCATATCGGCAAAATTGCTTGCCCCTGCACATCCTTCAAAACAACGATCGGCATGTTCGTTACCGGGTCCATCATCAGTCCACGGATTTTCATCTCAATTTCCATAAATCCTCCCGGCTACTGTTCCAGCCGCTTTGAGACTTCTTCCGCTCTTCAACCTACCTGCTCGCCTGCCAAACTGTTTGGACCCGCGCTTGTAATCCGAACCTTGACGTAGTGTCCCAGAAGATCTTTCTCAGGTGAAGTGAAATTCGTAACTTTATGACTCGATGTTTGCCCCAGCCATTGGTTCTCGCGCTTCGATTTCCCATTGACCAGCAGTTCCTGCTCCTGTCCCACCAGCCGCGCATTCCGCACCGTCTGAATTTCCCGTTGTAGTTCCTGCAACGCAGCCAACCGCCGGCTCTTCTCCTCATCAGGGATCGTATCGCCCATCGCCAAAGAAGCCGTGTTCGGCCGCGGCGAATACTTGAAGGCGTATACTCCGTCGTATTCCACTTCCCGCAGCAAGCCCAGCGTCTCTTCAAAATCCGCGTCCGTCTCGCCCGGAAAGCCCACAATAATGTCCGACGTAATGCTGATCGGTCTCCGCGCAGCCCGTATCAACGCGATTCTTTCCAGGTATTCGTCTCGCGAATACGTTCGCAGCATCGCCCGCAACACTTTTGTCGAACCCGATTGCACCGGCAAGTGCACGTGTTCGCAAAGTTCCGGTGTCGCGTCAATGGCATCTACAATGTCCTTCGTAAAGTCCCGAGGATGCGAGGTCATGAAACGCACGCGGCGAACGCCCGGCACCGCCGCAATATTCACCAGCAATTCGGAAAACCGCACCTTCTTCAGCGGATCCGCGTATGAATTTACCGTTTGCCCCAGCAGTTGCACTTCGCTGTAGCCAAACTCCGCAAGCTGCCGCACTTCCTGCAATATCGAATCACTGGCGCGGCTGCGTTCCGGACCGCGCGTGAATGGCACCACGCAATAGGAGCAAGCCTTGTCGCACCCTTCGATGATCGTCAAATACGCGCGCCACGGATCATCGCGCCGCGTCATCTCCGTCTCAAAAGTTTCTGTCGTGTCGTTATTCAGTCCGGTTACACGCCGGTTCCCCGCTTCCACTTGGGCCAGAAGTTCCGGCAGTTTGCGATAGCTGGCCGAACCGCAAACCAGGCTCACCCATGGAGCTCGCTCAAAAATCTCTTCGCCTTCTTGCTGCGCCACGCAGCCAAGCACCCCAATGATTTGTCCTTCGCCCTGTCGGGTCCTAAATTCTCCCAGCCGCGAAAACACCTTCTGCGCCGCTTTTTCCCGGATGCTGCAAGTATTGTAGAGCACCAGGGAGGCTGCATTCGGCGACTTAACCTGTTGATAGCCCCGCGAAATCAGCAGGCCCGCTACCTTTTCGGAATCGTGATCGTTCATCTGGCAGCCAAACGTCTCCAAAAAAAACGTCCGTTGCGAATCAGTAGCGCCGCGGAAAACACGTTCTGCGCTGAGGGCTACGACCCCGGTCAATTGTTCCAAGCCGATATCGAATCGTTCGCTCATGATTTCATGCCCAGTCTAACATAGCCTATCGGCATACCTGCTCATCCGGCGCCGCGCCATTATTATTCCGCAAGATGCGGCAAATTCAGGCACATGCGCATCTCAATCCTTTTGACCACTCTGGAAGCGTGTGCTACGTTGCTGAAGTAGAAAAAAATCGCCACGGATTGCGAGGTTCACATCATTTTTCCGCTTGCAACGCTTTTTATCGCCAATCTGGTAGACATTCTTGCGCAAACCGGATGGGTAGCTCGCGTAGTCCTCTTCATCCTTGTTCTTTTTTCCATTATTTCCTGGGCGATGATTTTCCAAAAGCTCGGCCTGTTTGCCCGTATCCGTCGTGAAAGCGATCAGTTCCTCAAGATTTTTCGCGCTACCCGCGGTGTAGCCAATCCCCAGGCCCTAGCTTCGTCTGGTTCACCGTATTCTTCCGTTTACGGCGCGGGTTACCGTGAGCTGCAAAGCCAAATCAGCGCCGCAACTGGTAATCCCGCCCCAGCCAAAATCAAGAGTTTGCAAGCTGTCACCGTCGGCATGCAGCTCGCTTCCGCGGAAGAAGTGCGTCGCGCCGAAAAGGGTATGTCCTGGCTGGCTACTACCGCTTCCGTTTCGCCATTCATCGGCCTCTTTGGAACGGTGTGGGGCATCATCGACGCCTTTTCCGGTCTGGGAAACGCCGGCTCGGCTACCTTGCACGCCGTCGCTCCCGGTATTTCCGAGGCCCTTTTCACCACGGCTGCCGGACTTTTTACCGCCATCCCAGCAGTCATCTTCTACAATCAATTTTTACAAAATATTCGCGATCTTGCGCAACGGCTCGATACCTTTTCACTGGAAGTCGCCGCGCAAATCGAAAAAACGTATACCTGAGGCCCGCGGGATTTAACGGCTCATCATGGCGCAACTTTTCAAACAAACCGGCACGTCGCTGTCCGAGATCAATATGGTCCCGTTCATCGACGTCGTTCTTGTGCTACTGATTATTTTTATGATCACCGCGCCCATCCTGCAATCTGGCATTGAGGTAGACGTCCCCAAGACGCATACCGTCCGCGAAATTACCGAGCAGCGCCTGGTCATCACCATCGACAAGACCCAACGCATTTATCTGGGCAATGACCCCGTCAACATTCATCAGCTCGGCGCAAAAGTTCACTCGCAACTAAAGCGCCCGCAAGACGCCGTCTTTCTCCGCTGCGATGAATCCGTGCCCTTCGGGGCCTTTGCGGCCGTAATCGATTCCCTTCGTCAGTCCGGTGTCAGCAACGTGAGCATCGTCACCGAGCCGATCAGCGAACGCGCGCGCACCCAGTAATGATGAGTCAAGCCATCGCCAACCCGGATGACCTCAAGCTTCAGAAATTTATTGTCTACTCTGTTTCATTGCATGCCGCGCTTTCCGCTCTTTTTTTCCTTGGCCCCTACCTGCAACATTCCGGCAACCGTTGGGGCAGTGTCGGTGGCGGCCAGTCCGGAACAAAGGTAAAGCTGGTCAGCAGCGCCGGCATCCCCATGCCGAAGCCCGTCAATCCCACTCAGAGTAAAGTGGTCGATCCCACAAAGGGCATGTACAAGGAAGAACCTCCCAAACCGCCCGAGCCAAAAAACGACGCCACGAAAATTCCTAAATTTGAAAAAGACAAGCCCCTTCCCCCCACGCACAAATCCAAAGTCTTTGAAGATCGCACGCCCCCGCCAGAAAACGCGGTTCCCTATGGAAAAGGCGGCAATCCCGATCTTCCCACGGGCACTTCGCAGACTCCCGCTGCCGCGTCCGGCGGACTCACGATCCCCGGCGATGCCGGCGGCGATTTCTCCTCTCGTTACGGCTGGTACGTGGCCTCCGTGAAGCGCCTTATCAGTGCGAATTGGATGCAAAACACCATCGACCCCGCGGTTCGTTCAGCGCGCAAGGCACACGCCGTCGTTACCTTCACGATCAACCGCGACGGCTCGGTAAGAAATATTCGCATCAGCCAAACCAGCGGAAATCAATCCATGGACAACTCGGCGCAGCGAGCTTTGCTTAGCATCGACAAATTTCAACCCTTGCCCTCCGACTATTCCCATAAGTCGATCGACGTGATTTTTGATTTCGATCTTGCGATGACTCCATGAACCATTTTCTCTTTCTCTACAATCAAACGGGTAGTACTCCGGAGGCGCTAGTGATCCGTCCGTATCAACGAACCTTGATTTTTCTCGGCACCATTTGCCTGCTCATTTGCCTGCTCATTTGCCTGCTTTGGTGCGGCTCCGCCTCCGCGCAAGACTGGTTCCGCACCGGCACCGGCCTTGGCGTGGAAAAACCTCGCGTGGCCATTGCCGATTTCGCGCCGCGCAGCGACGCGGCGAAGTCGCACTCCGCTTTATTTACGCAAGTTGTCCGCGACGATCTCTCCTTCAGCGGCATCCTAGACCTCGTGAGCCCCAGCTTCTATCCCGTCCAGCAGCCTTCTCAGCCTTCTGAGCTTCGCAACGATGTCTGGAGCCAACAACCGATCAACGCCAATTTTACCGGCCTCGGGAACCTCACCGAATCCTCAGCGGAGGTCAGCATCTCCGCGTGGCTGTATGACGTGCGCAGCCCTTCGACACAATCCGTTGTCGGAAAAATTTATCGCGGAGCGCCAACCGATGCGCAAGTCCGGAAATTTGCCCATCAATTCGCCGATGAAATCGTCAGCAAACTTTCCGGCGGACTTCCCGGCATCGCCTCCACACAAATTGCTTTTGTAAGTTCGCGAACGGGCACAAAAGAAATCTGGGTAATGGATTACGATGGCGCCAATCAGCGTCCTCTCACCTCGCTGCGTACCATTTCGCTCACGCCGCGATGGTCGCCCGACGGTTCGCGCATCGCTTTCACCTGTTTCCAGCCAGTCAATGGTTTGGTGAGCGGCCAAATCTGTATGTATTCCATGGACACCGGCAAAACCGTGTCCTTCGCGCGTTTTCGCGGAACCAATACTTCTCCAGCGTGGTCCCCAGATGGTGCGCAGGTAGTTTTCTCTTCTTCCATGCAAGGCAATCCGGAACTTTACGTCACCGACGTCAACGGCGGCCATCCCAAACGATTAACTTTCGGTGACCGCAGTTCCTGCACCTCGCCCGCTTGGAATCCGAAGACCGGCCAATCCATTGCGCTGGTAAGCGACCGCAGCGGAGTGCCTCAGCTTTACACCATGAATGCCGACGGTACGGATATGACCAAACTTGATTTGCAGGACAAGGGCTACGTCATTGATCCTGCTTGGGCGCCCAATGGACAGCTACTGGCATTCAGTTGGCGCCGTCCGAGCGGAAACTACGACCTGTACGTCATGGAAGCTGCCACGCGGCAAATTATCGAGCTCACCCGCGACTCCGGGCGTAACGAGCGCCCTAGCTGGGCGCCGGACGGCCGGCACCTCGTCTTTGAATCGACCCGCGGCGGCACGCGGCAGATCTGGACGATGCTTGCCGATGGCTCCGGAGCCCGCCAATTAACCACAACGGGCCACAACGAGTCACCCAATTGGTCGATAAAGTGAAACTTCGCGGCTTTGCGAAATGTGTGCGAAGTATAATATCTGCATCACGAGATATTCCCCGGACCCAGCTCCCAGGTGGTAGCATTTTGTATCTGGTGGCAGCACTCGGGTAATTCAGTGTCGAGGAGGACACGCAATGAAGTCGTCTTTACGTCCCTACATCTTGGTTTTGGCTTTTACAGCTTCGCTGTTTTCCGCGGGCTGCGCGAAAAAACGCCCCGCGCCAACCCCGCCTGCGGCCCCTTCGCAGCCCGTTGCCGTCAAGCCCACGGTAACGTTCTCCGCCAATCCAAGCTCAATCAATAAAGGCGAATCCGCCACATTAAATTGGACCACCACTGACGCCACCAATGTTTCCATTTCGCCTGAAGTCGGCCCAGTCACCGCGCAAGGTTCCACCAAAGTTTCTCCCGCTGATTCGGTTACTTACACCATCACCGCGACCGGCCCCGGAGGAAGCGCTGACGGCAGTGCGCGAGTTACCGTGACGCAACCAGTTGCTGCTACGGTGGAAAAAGCTCCCGAACTTGGCGCCGACGAGCTGTTTTTGCGCGAAGTTCACGACGCCTACTTCGATCTCGACAAGGCTGACATTCGCCCCGATGCTCGCGAAGCGTTGAGTAAGACCGCCGAATTCCTGCGCCGCTATCCGCAAATTAAAGTCAACATTGAAGGTCATTGCGATGAGCGCGGCTCCACGGAATACAACCTCGCACTCGGTGATCGTCGCGCCAGCGCCGTAAAGCAATACCTCGTTTCGCTGGGCATTCCCGCTGATCGCATAAGTACCGTGAGCTATGGCAAAGAAAAACCCACTTGCACGGAAGCGACTGAGGAGTGCTACCAGAAAAATCGACGGGGGCATTTCGTTAAGTCGAATTGACGCAGTTTTTTTGTCAAGGCAGAGCCGCGCTCGGCACATGTTGCCCGCTCGGCTCTGCCTTTAGAGTGCCCTTAAAGTGATTGATGCACCCTGGCCCGCGCAAACTGTCCATACTCGGAACCTGTAGGAGGATTCAATCATGCGTTTTCGAAACCTTGTCGTAGTCGGCGGCGCCGTCTTCGCCGGAGCCTTGCTTGGCAGCGTAGCGGGTCCCCGCCCTGTTTCCGCGGTGTCCCGCGAAATCATAGAACTGCAACGCGACGTCGGCGCGCTGATTCAGGGCCAAAAGGATCTTGCGACGCAAATGACGCAGGATCATACCGTCATGCGCACCCTTGCCGAACAATCCAACGACACCGTCAGCAAGCTGAATTCCACCATGAATTCACTGCAGAAATCCGTGCAGGATGTGCAAGCCAATTCCGGCGCGCGCTTGGACACCATGTCCACGCAGGTTCAGGGTCTCTCCGATAATCTCGAGGAAATTAAATCGCGGCTCGGCAAACTCAACCAGCAACTCGTTGATTTGCAAAATAACGTCCAGAATATCGAAGCAAAGATGTCTGGCTCCGGCGCGCCTGCATCTACAGGGTCCGCGGCTAACACCGTTTCTGCTCAGCCTACCACCAGCGGCACCATGGGTTCCGGAAGTTCCGCGGGCCCGGCGCCTTCGGCGGACACACTTTACTCCAACGGCCTTCGCGATATTACCAGTGGAAAATACGACCTCGCCCGCTCGGAATTTCAAGATTATCTTCGCTACTATAGCGATACTGACTTGGCCTCGAACGCGCAGTTTTACCTCGGCGAGATTGCCTATTCCCAGAAAAATTATGAACAAGCCGTCGGCGAATACGACAAGGTGCTTAACAATTATCCGAAGAGCTTTAAGCTCGCACCCGCGCGCCTTAAACGAGCGATGGCTCTCATTGAAGTGGGCCAGAAAGCAAGCGGCGTCCGTGAGTTGCGTGAAGTCGTTAAACGCTTCCCAGGCACCGAGGAAGAACGGCGCGCTCGCGCAAGGCTGAAGGAACTTGGCGCGTCCGTCACGCCCACTACTCGCTAACTCTATAAGTCATCGATTCTGTTATCGTGATTTTGCGAACGGCGTGCCGTCTCAGGTTGCGCCGAAAGCTACGGAATGGAAACAACGTAATGCTTTCCCAAATATTTACTGCCTGAAAGTTTCTGCAGTTCGTCCAGGCCCGTTCCCCATCGTGACAGGAATGTCAGGAAACACAGTTCTCTAGACTGCAGCTCTTTGTTGGGAAACAACTCCGCTTCAAGAAATTTTCGATGCTCGGCAATGAGTCCGGTCTTCCGGTCTATCGCCTCCCCCGTTTTTCGCTTCACTTTTTCCAGTTGAAATTCCATTTTTTTGCGGGACAACTCAATGGCGCCCTGGAGGGTCGGGTCCAGTTTTTCTATCTTCTCGGTCAGTTTCAGCAACGACTTCTCGATCAGCGCTTGGTTGCGCTCGAACTCGCGCAATAAGACTTTCGGCACGGTCGCCCCTTCCATTCGCTGCTGCAACTTTTGCGGACCTTCCCACAACTGTTCCACCGATAAATCGTATCGCTTCAGTACTCTCGCTGCTTTTGGATCCACCAACGTAAAGTCCGCCCGCGGCAATATCACCGGCATACGGCCCAGCACGTGACGGTAAACCACCTCGGATTGCGCGTAATAAGCGATTTCCGATGGCCCAGCAATGCATGCCACGGTAGGAAGTAAATAATCCTGCACCACTGGGCGCAGCAGAGCGTTGGGACTAAACTTTTCGGGCTCGCTCTCAATAAGTTTCGTCAATTCATCTCGAGTCCAGACTGTATTTCCACTCTTGAATCGGCTACCCGTTCCGTTGTTGTCCGCGTTTATTACCTGTCGCGACTGCTTGTCCATTCGGAACAAGAGTGTGCTGCGCTCGGTCACCTTAACTTGCGCAGCGTACCCTTTCTTTTCCAGGTCCTTACCGCGTTCCAGCAATTTGTCGTTCAACTCATCGCGCTGCTCGAGCGCTTGCCGGTAAACAGGCGCGGCAATTTTGTGGAGACGTGCGTCAATCGGGTCCAGCAAAATCAATCCGCGTCCGGCAAACAATTGCGTGAATAATTTCGCAAATGCACTTCCATACGTTTCCCCGGGCGCATAGCTCTTGCGCAGCAAATTGCCTAGCCTCTCGCCGCCTGGACCATGCAGCAGTTCGGCGGCTTGGCGTGACAACTCGTTGATTTCTGGGCCCAGTGGCATTTCGCCAACTGCTCCGCCTGTGCTGCCGCTCGGCAACTCAAAACGATGGAGTTGACCTTCACTGAACCACGTCGCGTGCCGTACTTCCTCTAAGTCGTGGTCCTCGGTGGCCATCCAAAAAACCGGGACGGCATGGATCCCGTGCTGCGTCAGCTCTTCCGCCACCTGCACGGCGGTCAACGCCTTATAAACTGCATAGGCCGGTCCGCTGAATAATCCCACTTGCTGCCCGCTTACTACCGTCGCCGCGCCGCGGCCCAAGCGGTCTAAATTCCGTTCTACGTCCGGGCCAGCGCCCCATCCCGCATTTTGCTCTTTTAAAATTTCGGCGATTGCGCTTCGCCGCTCCTCAGGAAATTCCAGGGCTTCGGCGACACGTACAGCCGCCTCAAAAGTCGGCGGATGCGCATAAAAATCCGCGACGCCTCCAAATTGCTCTAGATAATGAAGAAAGAGTTTGGTCTGATGCGGCAGACTGCTGGGAGGAATAGTCTGACAGCCCATTTTTGATTAGATGTTCTCTCCGGCGGTTGGTAACAGCCGCTTAAGCCAGGCGAAGCCTTATCGTCGTACCGTGGCAGGTTGCAAAACCGTGGTCATTCTATTCTTTCCTGGCAGCGCGGCCGGAAGCCACCACTTTGCCTCGGTGTAGATCCTGCAACGCGGCAACCTCTACGTTCTGTTCCAATAGAGCGCGAATCCCTAGCGACGCCGCATGCGCCGCGGCAAGCGTGGTGATGCACGGTATGTTGTAGCGGATTGCCGCGCGCCGGATGGATTTTTCGTCATAAAACGATTCGCGGCCCAGCGGTGTGTTAATTACCAAATCCACCGAGCCCGTCTTGATGAGGTCTACGATATTCGGCCGTCCTTCGTTTACTTTGAAAACCTCTTCACAAGCTACGTTTGCATTTTCCAATGCTTGCGCCGTACCACGCGTAGCCTGCAATTTAAATCCGAGGGACGCAAGCTCTTTGCCCAGTTGCCCAACGTGCTTCTTGTCCCGATCGTTCACGCTGATAAATATTGTTCCAGAGCGTGGCAAGCGCTGGCCTGCCGCGAGTTGCGCCTTCGCAAACGCTTGTCCGTACGAATTGGAGACGCCCATAACTTCGCCGGTCGAGCGCATCTCCGGCCCCAAAATTGTATCGACACCCTTAAATTTATTGAACGGAAATACCGGGGATTTCACGGAATAAAATTCGTGTACCGCCACTTCTTTCACCCCGTTATGTTCGACAAGCGGAAGCTCGATATCCGCCAGTTTTTTCCCGGCCATTAATCGCGCGGCCACTTTGGCCAGTGGAATACCCGTCGCTTTGCTTACAAACGGTACTGTTCGCGAGGCGCGCGGATTTACTTCCAGCACATACACCGTGTCTCGTTGGATGGCGTACTGCACGTTCATCAAGCCCACGACCTTCAGCGCAATCGCCAATCTCTTCGTATAATCACGAATGGTGTCCAAAATTGCCGGCGACAAGCTCACCGGCGGCAACACGCACGAAGAGTCCCCGGAATGCACGCCCGCTTCTTCAATGTGCTCCATGATTCCGCCAATGACCACATCCGTACCGTCAGCCAGGGCGTCCACATCCACTTCCGTGGCCTCCTCCAAGAATTGATCGATTAACACCGGCTTTGCCGGGCCCATCATCGCCGCTTGCGCCACGTAATCCTGAACCGTGTTTACGTCGTAGGCGATCACCATTGCCCGGCCACCGAGCACGTAACTCGGCCGCACCAGCACCGGCAAACCAATTTCCGCAGCCAGACGCGCGGCTTCTTCAGGAACCAATGCCGTCCCATTTCGCGGTTGCGGGATTTTTAACTCATCAAGCAGACGCCCAAATCGCCGGCGATCCTCAGCCAAATCGATTGATTCTGGCGCTGTGCCAATAATAGGCACTCCGTTTCGCTTCAGCTCCAATGCCAGATTCAGCGGTGTCTGTCCGCCAAACTGTACGATAACCCCTTGCGGCCTTTCGCGTTCCACCACCGCCAAGACGTCTTCCAACGTGAGCGGCTCGAAGTACAATCGATCCGACGTGTCGTAATCGGTCGACACCGTCTCCGGATTGCAATTCACCATAATCGTTTCGAAACCGTCTTCACGCAGCGCGAATGAGGCATGGCAGCAGCAGTAATCGAACTCGATTCCCTGCCCGATACGGTTCGGCCCGCTTCCCAAAATCATAATCTTTGGACGCGACTGCGCGTCAGACTCGTCTTCATCTTCATACGTCGAATACAGATAAGGAGTAAATGACTCAAATTCCGCCGCGCACGTGTCAACGCGCTTGAACACCGGCGTCACTCCGTAACGCGCCCGCTGCAAACGTACCGCCGCCGGCGTGGTTTTCCAAATGCGCGCCAGCGTTTCATCGCTGGTCCCGTGACGTTTGACTTCGCGCAACAGTTCCTTTGACGCCGTTTCCACCGTTACCGTGGCCGCGCGGCGATTCATCGCCACAATTTCCTCAATCTGTTGAATGAACCATGGGTCTATTTTGGTCAGCTCGCAAATTTCTTCCGTCGGGAGTCCGCGTTCCACTGCGGTCAGCAACCAGTGAATCCGGTTCGGGCGTGGCGTCGAGAGTTTTTCGCGCAATAGCGATGCCGGCGTCTCGGCCGGAGCTCTCCACGGCGTGCTCGGCTCAAGCGAGCGTATGCCCTTTTGCAACGCTTCCTTGAACGTTCGCCCGATGGCCATCACTTCGCCCACGGACTTCATCTGCGTGCCCAGTGTGCTGTCCGATCCGGGAAATTTCTCAAATTGCCACTTCGGAATTTTCACCACCACATAATCGATCGTCGGCTCAAAACTCGCCGGCGTTTTTTTCGTAATGTCGTTGGGAATTTCATCCAGCGTCATGCCCACCGCAAGCCGCGCCGCGATCTTGGCGATCGGAAAGCCCGTCGCCTTACTGGCAAGCGCGGAGCTGCGCGAAACCCGCGGATTCATCTCAATTACCGTCATTCGCCCGTTTTCCGGGTTCAACGCGAATTGCACGTTGGATCCGCCCGTTTCCACTCCCACTTCGCGAATGATCGCGGCAGCCGCGTCGCGCATCCGTTGATATTCCTTGTCGGTAAGCGTTTGCGCGGGAGCCACCGTAATCGAGTCACCGGTGTGCACGCCCATGGGATCAAAGTTTTCAATCGTGCAAATCACCACGAAGTTGTCTTTCTTGTCGCGCATCACTTCCAATTCGTACTCTTTCCATCCAAGCACCGACTCTTCCACCAGCGCTTCGTGCACCGGGCTCATGTCCAGCGCATGTGCGATCGCTTCTCCGAATTCCTCACGGTTGTAGGCGATTGATCCGCCTGACCCGCCCATCGTGAATGACGGCCGTATCACCAGCGGGAATCCCAGCTGTTCGCACAGGCGCATCGCATCTTGCGCATTATTCACCAGCGCGGAAGCCGGCACCTCCAGTCCCAATTTCCTGCAGGCATCCTTGAACCACAGGCGGTCCTCAGCTACCTTGATCGCCCGAAGCGATGCGCCAATCATTTCCACTTTATATTTTTGGAGGATTCCGCTCTCCGCCAGCTCCACAGCCAGGTTCAACGCCGTCTGCCCGCCAACAGTTGGCAACAACGCATCCGGCCTTTCCCGTGAAATAATCGCTTCCAGATATTCCTTCGTGAGCGGCTCAATATAAGTTCGGTGCGCAAGTTCCGGGTCGGTCATGATGGTCGCCGGATTTGAATTCACCAGCACCACTTCATACCCTTCAGCGCGCAACGCTTTGCACGCCTGTGCGCCCGAGTAGTCGAATTCGCAAGCCTGGCCAATAATGATCGGCCCCGATCCTATGATCAGAATTTTCTTGATGTCTGTTCGCTTCGGCATTTTTTTCGGAGGCCTGTTCTTACCAGTCAGCTCGTTCCGGAGATTGGGAATTTCTAGTCGCGAAACTCTTTCATCAACTGCGTAAATTGTGTGAACAAATAATGCGAATCATGCGGTCCCGGCGAAGCTTCCGGATGATACTGCACGCTAAAAATGGGCTCAGACTTGTGCCGCATTCCTTCGTTGGTGTGATCATTCAAATTCACGTGCGTGATTTCCACTTCACTTGATGGCAACGACTCCGGGTCCACGCAAAAACCGTGATTTTGCGCGGTAATTTCCACTTTCTCATTCAACAAATTCTTAACCGGATGATTCGATCCGTGATGTCCAAACTTCAGTTTGAAGGTCTTGCCGCCCAGCGCCAGCCCGCACAACTGATGTCCCAGACAGATTCCAAACACCGGCACCTTGCCAATCAATTTGCGAATATTTTCCACCGCATAAGAAATTGGCTCCGGATCACCAGGCCCGTTCGAAAGGAATACACCATCCGGTTTCATCGCCAGCACATCCTCAGCGGAGGTTTTCGCCGGCACGACCATCACCTCGCAATGATGATCCACCAACAAACGCAAAATGTTCTGCTTGATTCCGAAATCGTATGCTGCCACTCGAAAGTTTTTGCCTTCCCCCGGTGCGTTCGCCCCGGCGCTTTGCTCCGTCCACGGAGCGCTCGCCAGTTCGATCGAGCCCTTCTCCCAACCGTAAGACTTTCCACAACTCACCTTGCTCGCCAACTCTTGTCCCGCCATGGTAGGCAGTTGCTTCGCTTCATAAACCAGTTGTTCCGCCGGCGTTCCATCCGTGGCCACCACTCCGCGCATTGCGCCGGCTTTTCGAATATGCCGCACCAGCGCCCGCGTATCAATATCCCAGATCACCGGAATTTTATGCCGGTTCAAATACAACTGCGCGGATTCCGTCGACCGCCAGTTCGAAGTTATCTGCGAAAATTCGCGAACGATTAGCGAATCGATGTACGGCCGCGGCGCTTCCTCGTCGTCGAGGTTCGCTCCCACATTTCCTATGTGCGGATACGTCAGGCAAACGATCTGGCCCATGTAACTCGGGTCGGTGAATACTTCTTGATAGCCTGTTAGGCTGGTGTTGAAAACTACTTCACCGCCGCGGCGCATGATTGCGCCCGCCGCGCGGCCATTAAATATGCGCCCGTCTTCCAGCGCGAGCGTTGCAGGTCGGTGTTGTACTTCTCTCAGAATCTGCTCCGTTCCAGTCCATAAATTCGCTTCTAGCGCCGCTGCTTCTGTCCATATTTATCTACTTCGCTTCCACTTCCTCGTTGGAAAGCGATCCGAAATGATCTACCGGCCAATAAGCGAAGACCGCTCGCCCGTAAATAAATCGGCTGGCAACCGGCCCAAACACTCTCGAATCATTTGAGCTGATGCGATGGTCGCCCATTACAAAATAACAATCGTTGGGTACGCGTACCGGACCGAAATCACTCAAATCTTCATATTGCGGCGGCACATACGGTTCCGCGATCGCTCTGCCATCCACGTACAAAATTCCTTGCCGTATTTCGACCATTTCTCCAGGCAGCGCAATTACTCGCTTGATAAAACTCTTCGAGCGGTCCAACGGGTACCAGAACACCACGACATCCCCGCGATGTATGGACTCGAACCGGTAAACAAATTTGTTGATGAAAATTCGTTCCTGGTCGGAAAGCAGCGGCGCCATGCTCGTGCCTTCGACCTTCACAGGTTGGTAGAGAAAAATAATTATAACCAGCGCCAGGCCCACCGCGATGAGCAGGTCCCTTGCCCACACACGCACTTCAGAGCGCAGCAGATTTATTGCCGACGCCGCCATCGGCGAAGTCTGCACCATCGCCCGCGGTTGCGTGACTGGTTGCGCGCCTTCTGCGACGCCTTCAATCTTTTCCGGAAGTGGCTTCTCGTCCGTAGTTCCCGTCCTGTTCTTCTTTGTATTTATAACACGCCCATCTCACCCGGCGCTAGAATCCAATTAGGCTTGCTCTGTATATTAATCCGTACCCAGCGCATAATTTATCGCCGCCAGCGAAGCGATTACCGCCGTCTCCGTCCGTAAAATTAATTTTCCCAGCGACGCTTCCAGGAATCCCGCATTTCGCCCCGCGGCAAGCTCCGTCTCTGTCCATCCGCCTTCTGGACCTATCGCAAGTGCCGCCTTTGTTCCTGTTCCAGCCTCGCCCAGCACCTCTCGCAGCGGCACGGCGTCTGGCCGTTCCGAGAGCAACACGCAGGAGCCCTCCGCATACTCCGTAAACGCTCGCTCCGGCTTCATCACTTCACTCAACAGCGGCAGCCGCACTCGCCTCGACTGCTGCGACGCCTCCAGCAAAAGTTTTTCCCAACGTTGCGCGCGCTTCCGCGCCGCCGCCAGCAATCCCTTCTCGCTTCTCTCCGCGGCCATCGGCACGATTCGGCTCACGCCCAATTCGGTTGCCTTCTCCAGAGCCCACTCGAACGCATCGAATTTCACTACGGAGAGCAGCAGCGTCACCTCTAGCTTCGGCTGATACGCGTCCAATTTCTCCACCAACGCAAAATTCACAGTTTCTCGTCCCACAGTTTCAACCCGCCCCAGCCACACGTCCTCCCCATCGCTCAATTCATAGAGCTGCCCCGGCTGCGCGCGCAGCACGCGTCCCAAGTGATGCGCCTCGTCTCCCGCCATCTGAGCGCGACCTGCTTCAAACTGTTCAATGAAGAATCGTCGTCTCATAACCTGGCGAAATTCTAAACCGTCAGAGGCCGCCTGCGGACACCCTTAATACGCTGCGGAATCCTCGCGGCCTGAATGTACGCTAATTAAATTGTTCTTCGGAGTTAAATTTCTGCGTTACCCGAAAATATCTTTCACTTTATCGAATATTGTCGACCCACGCTCCGCCGGCTTGTTCTCGACCTTCAGCGTCGATCCCAGTTGTTCCAGCAGTTTTCGCTGGTCGCGTGTCAGTTTTGTCGGAATTAATACCCGCACGTGATAATACAAATCGCCTTTGCCGCCTCCACGAGGGTCGGCCAAACCCTTGCCTTTCACGCGAAACACCGCGCCACTCTGTGTGCCTTCGGGAATTTTCAGTCTTTCTTCACCGTTCAGGCCTGGAACCTGCAACTCCGTCCCCAGCGTTGCTTGTGTCATGCTCAGCGGAATCGTGCAGTAAAGGTCTGCGCCTCGCCGCTCAAAAAACGGATGTTCTTTTACATCCAAAACCACATAAAGATCACCCGGCGGCCCGCCATTCGGCCCGGGTTCGCCTTCATTCTGCACTCGCAAGCGCGTCCCGGTGTCCACTCCTGGTGGAATGCGCAATTCAATTATTTTCTCCCGCTCTATCCGCCCTTGCCCGCGGCATTCTAGGCATCGTTCTCGAACAATTTGCCCCGCTCCCTGGCAAGCCGGGCATGTCCGGTTGATGGTGAAAAACCCTTGTTGATATACCAGCTGTCCGCGTCCGCCGCAGCTCTGGCAAGACATCACGCCAGTGCCGGCTTTTGCCCCTGTACCGTTGCAAACTTCGCAAAACTCCTGTCGCGGCAATTTTACTTTGGTTGTTACCCCCGTTGCCGCTTCCTCGAACGTCATGCTCATGTCATAGCGAAGGTCCGCGCCGCGTTGTACCCGCCCTCGCCCTCGACGACGCCCGGAAAACACATCCTCAAATCCAAAAAAGTCGCCAAAAATGTCGTGGAAGTCCTGGAAAATCGTCTCTCCGCCGCCAACCCCGGAGCCCGCCAACCCGGCGTGTCCATAAGTGTCGTAAATTTGCTTTTTCTCTGGATCGCTCAATACGCTATACGCTTCGGTGCATTCCCGAAACTTCACTTCCGCTTCCGCTTTATTTTCTGGACTCCGGTCCGGATGCCATTTAAGCGCTGCTTTCCGGTACTCCCCTTTTATTTCCTCAAGCCCTGCGGTTCTCGAAACGCCCAAAACTTCGTAATAATCTCTTTGAGTTGCCTTCGCCATTCCCCTGGTTTCCCTTTCCTTTGGCCTGACCCTATCTCGAACTCAATTCTCCGCTATTCCTAATTCACTCCTGCCTTTGATGCCGCAGCAGGATGCACCGCCACACGCACCATAGCCGGTCTCAGCACTCGTCCGTGGAACAGATATCCGGGTTGAAAGACTTGCAAAATCGTTCCGTCAGGATGCTCCGTCGTCTCGGTGCGGTCCATGGCTTGATGCAGGTGCGGATCAAACGATTTTCCTACTGGTTCAGCTCGTTCGGCCCCGAGTTTCACTATGTTTTCCATCAGTTGTTTGTATATCAGCTCGAATCCCTTGCGGTAGCTTTCATACTCCGCTTCGCGATGCGCTGCCAATGCCTGTTCGAACCCGTCCAGCACTGGTATCAAGTTCTCAATCACGCGAGCAGTAGCGCGTTTTGCGTCCTCACCGCGCTCGCGCTCGATTCGTTTCCGGTAATTGTCGAAATCGGCCTGCCGGCGCAGCATGGTTTTACGCAACTCTTCCAGATCTTCCATCGCTTTGCGGACGCCATCGTCCTCAGCTTTTCCTTCCGCTGCAAACGCCTTATCTTCCCCGGAATCGTCATTACTCTCGTCAATGTTGCGAACGTTCCTCTTGTTTTCCTTGTCGTCCACGGTTCTTCCCCTGTCTTCGTCCAAGTTTTCTAGTTCAATCCTTGTTCAGCGATTCGCTGAAAAGTTCCGCCACATACGCTACCGCGGTCATCGCACGCTCATAATGCATCCGCGTCGGTCCGAGCACTCCCAGTGATCCTTGCACTAAATCACTGCGCGTGTAGGGTGCGCTGATCAACGCAAGATTCTCTCCCGCCTCCGATATCTCTTTCACGCCAATCTGTACATAAACCGGCTCGGGGGTTTCAATGCAAGCGTTCAGGACCGCCACTAACCGGTGCTTTTCTTCAATCGCTTCCAGCAAATCCCGCATTTGCCCCTGGTCCGCGAACTGCGCTGTGCCTACGATTTGCGCCGCGCCTTCCACATGCACTTCTTCGGCGCTTCTATCGCTTAACACCGCCGGATCGCAAAGCGTCAACGCGCTCCGGACAATTCCTTCGTACCGCTCCCGCTCCGTCGCCAATTTCTGCAACAGGTCCGCTCGTATGGCCTCCAGCGTCCATCCGGAAAAGTGCCGGTTCAGAAAATCCGCCGTCGCGTCCAGCTCGTTCTGTGTAAACGTCCGGTTCGGCCGCAGTATCTTGTCCCGCGTAACGCCCCCCGGCGACATCAGCACCACTACCACGCGGCCATCGGGCAGCAACCACATCTTTGCGTGGTCCAACACCGTCCTCCCTATCGGCGGCGAAACAATGATGCCCACGCCGCGCGACACTTCAGCCAACACCTGCCCCGCGCGTTCGGTCATCTCTGCCGCGCTGGTCGCACCGCCCAGTTTCTTCTTGATCCATTCGCGGTCGTCCGCGCTTAGCGTAGCTTGCGACGCGATTTCCTGAGCAAAAAAACGGTATGCCGCGGCCGTCGGCACTCGCCCGGCGGACGTATGCGGCTGGTACAGGAACCCGGCATCCTCCAGGTCTGCCAGCACGTTGCGGATGGTCGCCGTACTCAGTGTCTCCTGCAAACCCTTTGAAATCGCGCGCGAGGATACCGGTTCGCCCGTCTCGATATACGTCCGGACCAGATCAGCCAGAATCTGCCGGTTTCGTCGCTCTTGTAAGGCTGGATTCCGCATATAGCAGCACTCTACTCCAATGCCAGTCGGTGCTACCTATTATTGTAGAAAGCGTGTCAAGTGTGGTCAACGGGGAACAGGGTCAGGTTCCCCGTTCCCGGCCTAGGTGCCTAGGTGATGAAAGAAATGTCTGTGCGCCTCAATTATTATCGATCTGCGCCCGCTGCAACTTATCCGAATAATCGATATATACCGTCTTCCACTCCGTGAAGAAATCAATGGCCGCGATCGCCGCTTCCCTGTGACCGTTTCCCGTTTGCTTCGTTCCTCCAAACGGCAGGTGCGTTTCCGCTCCTATCGTGGGCGCATTTACGTACACAATCCCGGTATTCAGCTCTCGAAGCGCCGCGAACGCGCGATTCACGTTCCTCGTATAGATCGACGCCGACAGCCCGTACGGCACCCCGTTCGCCACTTCAATCGCCTCGTCAAAATTGTGTATCGGCAGCACGGAAACTACTGGCCCAAAAATTTCTTCCTGCGCAATTCGCATTTTCGGCGCGCAGTCACCAAACACGGTTGGCGCGTGAAACCACCCCTTCGCATGAGCCCCCTTTTCCAGGCGGTGTCCGCCCGTCAAAAGCTTGGCCCCTTCCTTCTTGCCGATCTCCACGTACTTCATCACCGTCTTCAATTGCTCTTCATTGATGCACGGACCCATCTCCACGGAAGGATCCAGGCCGTCGCCCACCTTCAGCGTGTTTGCGCGGGCTACAAATCGCTCCACAAATTCGCTGTAAACGGTTTTGTGTACCGCCACTCGGCTTGCCGCAGTGCAGCGCTGCCCCGCAGTTCCAAAGCCTCCCCAGATCGCGCCATCCACCGCTAAATCCAGGTTGGCATCATCCATCACAATGATGATGTTTTTTCCGCCCATCTCCAGGCTACAGTGTTTAAACTGCGGCGCGCACACCTGCGCAATAATCCTTCCCACCGCGGTCGACCCCGTAAAACTAATTACCGGCACATCTTTGTGTTGCGCTACTGGCGCGCCCGCCGACGGCCCATCTCCGCTGACAAGATTAACTACCCCAGCCGGCAGGCCAGCCTCAGTCAGCGTTTCGAGCAGATGATACGACGATAGCGGCGTATCATCAGCCGGCTTCAGCACCGCGGTGTTTCCGCTCACCAGCGCCGGCATCAGTTTCCACGACGGTATCGCCATCGGAAAATTCCATGGCGTAATCATTCCGCACACGCCCACCGGTTGCCGCACACTCATCGCAAACTTATCCGGCAATTCCGATGGCGTGGTCTGTCCAAACAATCTGCGCCCCTCCCCAGCCATGTAATACGTCATATCAATCGCTTCCTGCACGTCGCCGCGCGTCTCGGCCAATACCTTTCCCATTTCACGTGTCATGTCCCGCGAAAATTGTTCTTTGTGCTTCAGCAGCAGTTCCGCGGCGCGGTACAAAATTTCCGCTCGCTTCGGCGCAGGCACCAGCCGCCACGTTTTGTACGCATGCTTCGCCGCATCGACAGCCGCATCCACGTCCACACTGTTCCCAGAGACGAACGTGCCAACCACCTCATCCGCGTTAGCCGGATTCCGGTTTTCATAAGTCTTGCCACTCTGCGATTCCACCCATTCGCCATTGATAAAATTCTTATACAAACGAGTAGTGCTGGCCGTGGACATTTTTCCTCCGGAACGTGACAGAAATGAAACTTTTACACATTTGTGGAATCCGATTGAGTAGGAATAAACTTTAACAGGAGGACACGATCATGGACAAGTTCGCGATATGGGCGCAGCTCGAAGCCAAACCAGGAAAAGAGCAGGAGGTAGAAGCCTTTTTAAAATCAGCTCAACCGTTGGCCGAGAAAGAGACGGGCACTACCACTTGGTTTGCCTTGAAAATCGGTCCTTCGAAATACGGTATCTTCGATACGTTTCCCGACGAAAAATCCCGCGATGCCCACCTGACTGGCGACATCGCGAAAGCCCTCTTCGCCAAGGCCAAGGAACTTTTTGCAAAGGACCCGGACATCGCCAAGCCTTCAATTCTAGCGGCAAAATCTTCTCGCTCTTAGGGGTAGCGAGAAAGTAAGTTGTAGTTCCTGTTCCGTCGCTCTTTGTCAAATATTGCCGTTGTTGTTGTAGGTGTAGCGTACGTTGTCGCGCCCTTTTCCGGGTCGGTGAGGTATCGAAGAGCACCTGCTTTGCAAGCTCGCGAAATAACTCCAAAACCTCTATCGTTTCCTTCCGTTTCTTTATAACTTGGGGCATCTGCTTTTCGCTCAAAAGCTAACCCCAACGGCTTAAATAGATGGGGTTTTGACACAGTTCTGACACAGTGCGGGCACCTGCTTATGTAGCTGCTGGAGATTCACTTCTCGGGATGACGCAGAAAAAGGGGATCCGTCCCCTCAAAAACCCGAAAATCATATCTCGTTGTGCGCGGATTTTGGGGAGCAGGTCAGCGGTCGCGCCATTTTCCGGATCGGTGAAGCTGATGCGGTTCGACGCTGCGTCGTAGCCGTAAACAGTGGTGTTGTTGATTCCTGCTGCGCCTGACGGGACGGAATTTCATTAGCCGTGGCGCGGAAATGATTTCAGCAATAGCAAAATTCCTACCGTTGCCAGGACAATGCCCACTCCTAAATACAGAAACTGAGCACCCTTCTCTCCACTTCGCTCCCAGAAATTGGCCACAAACGGCGGCATGGAGCGAGCCCAAGCACGGCTCTGCTTCCCCAACGTTGGAGACAAGAAGACGTTTAATGCTCCGACGCACACCAAAAAACTTCCAGCGAATCTGCACAGGTTCTGCGGGACTTGCAGTGACAGCCAAACCAAACCAGCGCAAATGACAACCAAGGTCGCTATCACACCGATTCTGGATTCGCGCGGGGCTCCTAGTGACATGCGCATTGGCCACCTCCTTGGCCACCTCCTTGGCCGCCTCCAGCCGTGGTTATCGTGTTGGTGTTATACTTGCTTAGGCTGACGCCAAAGCCGGCACCGGTTGGGACAGGGAGTCCTACGGGGCCGCCGTAACTCAAAACGCCGATGCTGCGTCCCGCACCGTTCTTTCCAATCGAAAATTGAACGCTCAAAACACGTATGCCCCATCCGGCGTTCAAAGAGTAGGTTTTAAAAGGGCCTGAGAGGTCCGATACGTTATTAGCGTTGGTACCGAAGAAGTTCAACCCTCCACCAGCGAAGCCTCCGAGAGCCCAGTTGTGGTTGTCTGGACACTTAGGAGTCGAAACACCCCAACCAGGTCCTCCCGCGAAAGCTCCTCCACTCGCAAACGCACCAACCGATGGATGTGTCCCATCAAGGAATACGCCCACACCCACCGATCCTGTTGCTCCCGCTCCCGCACCAACAACCCCACCTTCAACTGATCCACCCACGCTTGCCCCCACGCCCCACTCCCCTAGGGGGTCGACAAGGTTCAACGCATCGTTCCACACGTACCGGTACAGATTCGAATCGCCACCATATAATCCACTCGGGTCTTCACTTACAAATCGCCCTGCAGACGAATCGTAATACCTGGCCCGGTAGAAGTTGAGACCAGTTTCCGTGTCCGACTCGCGGGCGGTGTAGCGGAACGGATTCACTAGCGAACCGGTTGAGGCTGTTAGGTTTCCAAACGAATCAAACGTGTAAGTGGCAACGTTTGTTCCACTAGAATTACTGAGCGAAGTAACTGAACCCAAGCCATCCGCTTGATAGTAGCTCGTGGCCGAACTTCGCAGCATGGCGAGTGGCTCGTCGAGAGTTAAGCCTTGCTCGTAACGGGCAACCACGGTACCCGTCGCGTTCGTTTCCTCGATCAGGTTGTCACCGTCGTAGGCGAAGACGGTCGTCGCAGTTGGCGAAACTTTCTTGACGCGGCGACCGAATGGATCGTAGGCGAAGCTGACCGTGCCGCCGCTACCCGGAAGCACGACGCTGGTCAAACGATTCTCGTAATCCCATGTATACGTGGTTGTGCCCGTGGAATCGACCTTGGTCCGCGTATTGCCGTTCAGATCGTAGGTATACGTCAAGCCGGGGCGCGAAATTAGCTCGTTCGAAGTGTTGTTGTTCCATCCCGAAGTCGTCAGATTGCTCAACCGATTGCCTACGGGGTCATACGTGTAACTTTCCGTGGTGGTGCTCGCCTGAGTGACCGAAAGCAATTCGTAAATGTTGTCGTAGCCAAACGTATTGGCCGTTCCCGAAGGCTGCGGCGTGCGTGTCAGGCGGTTGCCAACGTTGTCCATGGTATATACGGCCCCGTCGAGCGTGGTGCCACCATTGGCGTGCGTCACGCTCAGCAGTCGTGACAGATTGTCATAGCCATAAGCGGTGTTCACGTTGTTGGGCCGCGTCAAGCTGGTGCGGCGGCTCAGCGCGTCGTAACCGAATCCAAAGCTACCTCCACTGATGGCGGCCGGGGGCGTCAACGTTTGCAAACGGTTCAACGTGTCATAAACGTACGACGTCGCCCCATTCTCTGGATCGGTGAAGCTGGTCCGGTTCGATGCCGCGTCGTAGCCGTAGGCAGTAAGTTTTTTGACTTCAGGTTTGGCGCACACGTCTAAGTATCGCAGGCGTCGAAGCCCGCGGGCTCCTGCTCTTCGTCAAATTCTGGATGGGTCTGCAGCAGCCTGGCGCAACGGTTCCAGCGCAAAATCGTGTCGTCATTGCCTTCCAAACGGATTTTCTCCGCTTCCGCAAAACACCTCATCGCTTCGTGAAACAGCGGCGCCAGCGAATGCGCCGCGTACTGCGCGTTCATTTGCGCTTTCGCTCTTCGCTCGTGAAGTATCCCCATGTAATAAAGATTTTCGTAGCGGTTGGTAAGCGATTGAAATGCCTTCACCGCCTCCGCGCAGCGATCCTCGGAGTTTCCGCGAAACTGATCGGTAATTGCCAAGCCCAAGATCCGCAACGCCATCTGTTGCCCCGGCTCGATCGCAAGAATATCCCTGCAGATCGATTCCGCCTCTTCCGGCTCATTCAAATATCGGTACAGCTCCGCTTTGGCAATCGCTTCCGCAATGCCTGCTTTCGAAATAGTTTTTAACTTGAATTCCATAAAAACTCCCCAAGACAGTCCGGTAACCAGCCTAACAAGCCCTACGAAGACGGTGTTGCCCCGCGAATCTTGCGAACCAGCATCAGCAACGGATCGTAATACTCATCCACCACCCGTTCCTTCAAAGGAATGATCGCGTTATCCGTGATGTGAATCTCCTCAGGACAAACTTCCGTGCAGCATTTGGTTATATTGCATAATCCGATCCCCAGCTCGTCCTTCAAAAGTTTTGTGCGAGATCGATTATCGATCGGGTGCATCTCCAAACCGGCTACCCGGACAAAAAACCTCGGCCCGCCAAACTGCTCCATTTTTTCGTGGTCGCGCAAAACGTGACACACGTCCTGGCACAAAAAACATTCAATGCACTTCCGGAATTCCTGCACCCGGTCTACGTCGTTCTGGAAAACCTTCCAGTCCGTCCCCGGGCGCGGTTCAAATGGTGGAATCTTTTTGTTTACCCGGTAATTCCACGAAACATCCGTCACCAAATCTTTGATCACTGGAAATGTTTTCATCGGCTGTACCGTGATGGGTTTATCCAGCGGCAGCGTATCCATTCGAGTTTTACACGTCAGCCTCGGCCGGCCATTTACCTCCGCCGAACACGAGCCGCACTTCCCTGCTTTGCAATTCCATCGCACCGCAAGGTCCGGCGCCAGATGTCCTTGAATGTAATGCAGCGCATCCAGAACCACCATTCCCGGCGCAATGGGCACGCGATACGTCGCGGATTGCCCACCTTCACGATTGCCGCGAAAAATCTCGAAGTTCGCCTCAGCCACGCTTCCCCCTCAAACGTTACGCCCTATGTCTCGTCCGCAACCAACTGTTTCAACTCCGCCGGCATCTCCGGCACAGCTGCTTGACGCAGCGCCATCCCGTCACCCGCTCGACTAATAATATTGTTTTTCGTTCCCCACTCGGCATCCAGCTTCGGATAATCAATGCGGCTGTGCGCTCCTCGGCTTTCGTGCCGCTCCAGCGCGCTTCGCGTCACCGCCTCCGCAACAATCAGCATCGCCTTCAAGTCCTGCGCCAAATGCCAGCCCGGATTAAACATGCGAGAACCTTCCACGCTCACCTTCGCCGCCCGTTCCTTAAATTTTTCGAGCTCTCCCAACGCACGCTGCAAATCTTCTTCCGTACGAAAAATTCCCACCAAGCTCTGCATCGTGTCCTGCAACTCGCGATGAATGGCGTAAGGCCCCTCGCCACTTTTGCGCTCAAACGGCGCCAACATCTCACGGGCTGCTTCTTCTATCTGACCCGCATCAATATTCCCCGCTGGAGTGCTCTTCGCATGAGCTGCCGCCGCCAATCCCGCCCTCCGCCCAAACACCACCAGGTCGGACAGCGAGTTGCCCCCCAGCCGGTTCGCGCCGTGCAATCCTGCCGCCGCTTCTCCCGCTGCAAACAATCCCGCCACCGTTGATTGCGCCGTCTCTGCCTCCACGCGAATTCCGCCCATCATGTAATGGCATGTGGGCCCCACTTCCATCGGCACTTTCGTAATATCCACGTCCGCCAAATCTTTAAACTGGTGATACATACTCGGCAATTTTTTCTTCACGTACTCCGCCGGCTTGTGCGAAATATCCAGATACGCGCCACCGTGCTCCGTGCCGCGCCCTTCCCGCACTTCCGTATAAATGGACCGCGCCACCACGTCGCGCGTGGAAAGCTCCATGCGCTTGGGGTCGTATTTCTCCATGAAGCGCTCGCCCAATTTATTGCGCAAAATTCCGCCTTCGCCGCGCACCGCTTCCGTCACCAAAATTCCTTGCACCCCGGGCGGCCACACCATCCCCGTCGGATGGAATTGCACAAACTCCATGTCCTTCAATTCCGCGCCCGCTTCGTAAGCCAGCGCCATGCCGTCGCCCGTGTACTCCCACGAATTCGACGTAACCTTATAGGCCTTCCCAATCCCGCCCGTCGCCATCACCACCGACTTCGCCTTAAACACCACGAATCGCCCTTGCTCTCGCCAATAACCAAACGCTCCCGCGACTCGATCGCCATCCTTCAGCAGCCGGCTGATCGTGCATTCCATATACACATCAATCCCTTGCTGCACTCCGCGATCCTGCAACGTGCGGATCATTTCCAGCCCAGTCCGATCGCCTACATGACACAGCCGCCGGAACGTGTGTCCCCCAAACGCTCGTTGCAATATACTTCCATCCGGCGTGCGATCAAACAGCGCGCCCCACTGTTCCAGTTCGCGAACCCGGTCAGGAGATTCTTGCGCATGCAACTGCGCCATTCGCCAATCATTCAGTGATTTTCCGCCGCGCATCGTGTCGCGAAAATGGGTCCGCCAATTATCCGCGGAATCCACATTCGCCATCGCCGCCGCCATCCCGCCTTCGGCCATCACCGTGTGCGCCTTGCCAAGCAGCGACTTGCACACCACGCCGACCTTTGCGCCCTGCGCCAACGCTTCAATCGCCGCGCGAAGTCCCGCGCCGCCCGCGCCGATGATTAGTACATCGTGTTCGTGCGTTTCGTATTCTGGATTCACAGAAGTCTTATATCCCTTATTGCGCCGCTAGCCACCAGCCGCACGTAAAGATCCGTCAGCCCCACGCCAACCAGGCTGACCCACGCAAACAACATATGGCGCTCATTGAGAAAACTTAGTCCTCGCCACGCGGTATGCCGCGGCGTTCCGAAAGCGGCGCAAGAAAAGCAATCCAACTTGCCCCCCGCCAGGTGTCGCAACGAATGGCACGACGTCGCGTAAACCGTAAGTAGTATTACATTGCACAGCATCACCAGCGTCCCCACGCCGATGCCAAATTGCCCATCAAAAAAGAACGCGTGTACGGCGTCTTTCCAGAGAAAAACTAAAAATATGAGGGCGGCATATAGAAAATAGCGGTGCAAATTCTGCAAAATAAAAGGAAACGCTGTCTCCCCTTTGTAATTCCCAAATATGTGCGGGAGAAGATTGCTCTCACCCACCGCGCAGGCGGGAGGATCCAGAAAAAATGCCCGGTAATATGCTTTGCGATAGTAATAGCAGGTAGCGCGAAATCCTAGCGGCCAGATAAGAATCAATAGCGCGGGAGAAAAGGGCCACCAATGATGTTGCGGATCGATCAGCGGAGAATAAAATGGCGAGAGATACGGTCCCCACTCGTAAAACGCGTTCTCGAATGCTCGCGCTGTTGCGTATAACCCGAATCCACCCAGTAGAACGACCACAGGCACCAGTTCCAGCCACCACGAATCGCGTCTCATCGTCTTACCGAGACGCTGCTGGCCGCTCGCGGCCACATCCTGCCCCATACCGTCTCCACCTCGTGCTGCTTAGACTAAACAGAAAAATTCCTTTTTCAAAGCTAAAACTGCAAGAGGTGGTTCGGGCAACAACAAGCTGCCGCCAGATTTTCTGCTTCTGCTTTTGGTTTTTGCGTGGATTTACCGCTGAAGGCTACAAAAAACTAAGCTCCTCGCCAGCGCGGGAAGTGTTACTTACGTCGCTCTGCTTGCGTGTTCGAGCTTGTCAATCGATCCACCGAACTCACCAGCGGCGCCGGAGGCGCCACGCCCGCCGTGGGCGAACCCAGCCCCAGCTGTTGCAACGTCTTCGCGTCCAGTTTTCCCGACGGGTTTAGTCCCTGCCCCGCCTGGAATCTCTTTATCGCTTCCACCGTCGAAGCGTCCCACTTTCCGTTCGGCTGCCCGGTATACACGCCATTCTTCACCAGCGATTGCTGAATCTCTATGATCCGCCCGGAAGTGGGCGCCTTCTGCCCATTCTCCCGCCGCGATCTTCGTGAGGTTCGTTTCAATTTTGTTTTCTTGGTTCCGCCATTAGTACTTCCGCTTCCCGCCGCCTTGGTGGAAGCCGAGGGCTTTTTCTTGCCGTGCGTTGATTTTTGTCCCCACCCAGCCTGTGCGCATAATCCCGCGCCGGCCAGTAGCAACGCTGTAATTCGCACCGTTTTCAGCCGCAAGTTAAAGCCCTCGCCTTTCAGCCTTACCGCGTTTCCGCTGGTACCACGCCCGGCAGGAAGATGGTCAACACACGATCACCATCCGCACGGCGCAATACTTTAAACACAACGCTCTCTCCTGCCTTGAGTTTCCCCAGGATTTTGCGGTACTCATCGACGGAGTTCACCTGTTCGTGATTTATTTCCGTGATAACGTCGCCGCGGCCAAATCCCAGGTCATCGCCAAAGCTGGCCGGTTCTACTTCGGACACGATCACGCCCTTCTGACCTTCAACTCCAGCGCGCACTGCCCGTTCCGGTGTCAGACTTTCCACGTGTAACCCGAATTCCGCGGCAGCAGGCTCATCCTTCGTTCCATTCAGCCGCCCTGCGGAATTTGGAAATACGCGCGTGCGGTCTTCTACCGTAGCGCTCGCTTCTTTCTGCTGTCTGTCGCGAATGTAATTGAGTTTGAGCTTGCTGCCGATAGGAGCGGTCGCAATGGGATTCACCAGTTCGTTGCCGCTCTTCACTGGCGTGCCATTGATCGCTGTAATCACGTCTCCGCCGCGCAATCCCGCTTTTTCCGCTGGACTTCCCGGCTCCACGCCTTCAATCACCACTCCGTATGGCGCGCCCAACGCTTTCAGTGTCATTGGATTGGTTCCCAACTCTTCCTGGAAGCTCACACCAATCGATCCGCGCGTTACGCGACCCTGCGAGATAATCTGGTTGTAAACGTTAATTGCGGTTGTGGATGGAAGAGCGAAACCTACGCCTTCGTATCCACGGCTACCGGTAATAATTGCCGTATTAATCCCAATTACTTCCCCGGCAAGATCCACCAGGGGACCGCCGGAATTTCCTGGGTTAATCGCGGCATCCGTCTGAATGAATCTCTGGAACTGATGCCCTACTCCTCCGCGGTCCTTCGCGCTGATGATTCCCGCGGTGACGGTAGCATTAAGGCCGAACGGGCTGCCAATCGCCAGAACCCAATCTCCAACCTGTACGCCATCGGAATTGCCCAACTTCGCTACTGGCAGCTCCCTGCCGGGCTCGATCTTAATGACCGCCAAATCGGTATCTTCGTCCACGCCGATCACTTTTGCCGTGTATTTGGTCGTTTCACCATTCAATTGCACTTGAATTTTCGTCGCCTGTTCCACCACGTGGTTGTTGGTCAGGATGTACCCGCGTTTGTCTACAATCACGCCGGAGCCCAGGCTGCGCTCCGCTTGTCGTGGCGCATTGGGCTGGCCATCAAAAAAGTGAAAGAAAAAATCTTCGCTCGGATCTTCCTGATCGTAGGGCTGCGAGCGTTTCTTTCTCTGCTGTTGCCGTTCCAGCACTTGCGTCGTGGCGATATTCACCACTGCCGGTTCCACGCGATTCACAATCGAAGAAAACGAGTTAGAGGAGGGCACCGGGTCGGGAACCGCCAAAGGCGTCGCGCTGGTTCCCGCGAATGCCACCGTCCTCATCGCGGATACGCGTCCGGAAATTACCGAACCGATCATGATGCCCACGATCAGCGTAAATCCAACTAATATTGCGGTAACAAGTTTCCGCTGTCTTACCCAATTCATAATTCCTTCTGCTTGCTGCTCCATGAAAATGGACTCCTATGCAGGTATTGCCCTCGACTGCCCGAAGTATAACATCGGGTTTCGCCGCCGGTTCTTCTCTTCCGCAATGTGCGCCAGAGAATACCTGTACGTATGGCCGGGTGGCTATAATTTTTTTTCCTGCTACGTATTGGACGCACGAAATCAAATTTGTGTTGCAACCGATGCCGTTCCGCATTTGTTCTTGACAACTGCTTACTCTTCAAGCAATTATATTGTGCTGGGTTGCGGTGAACGCGCATCTTAGCTGTAGCACATAAAACGTGGCGATTTAGGGCAACTTGCTCCACGTAAAAAACTGCTAAAGAGCATTTAGAGTTTCCCAGAAAGATTTTCTGAGACCCTCCGAGCACTCTTTGGCCGGAGGGATTTTCTTTTTCCCCCTCCTACTGCCCTGTTCATCGACCCGTTTAGTTCCCAATGCGCGTGCTGCATCAGCGGCTAAAACGCTGTTGCGCAGCATGTTGTGGCTCTGCGAAAAGGAAAACGCTATGCCGGATCTATATCAATTGCAATGCCGTGAGTGCAAAAAGACTTGGGGCAACGTTCCTCGTTCTTTCTGCGAAGATTGCTTTTCTCCGCTTGAAGTGGTCTTTGACTATTCTTCACTCAAGAAAACCTTATGCCGTGACGCTCTCAATTCCCGTGCTTTCAGCATGTGGCGCTACGCCGAACTTCTTCCCTTGCCCGAAGGTTTTACCGCCCCAAACGCCGTTGGCGGTACTCCTCTCGTCGCCTCGCGCAAGCTTGGTGATCAGTGGGGACTCAAGCATTTGTACTTCAAAAATGATGCCGTATGCTTTCCGTCGTTATCCTTCAAAGACCGCGTGGTCGCCACCGCGCTGGCCGCGGCTCGCCGCTTTAATTTCCAAACCGTGGGCTGCTCCTCCACCGGAAATCTTGCCAATGCCGTAGCCGCACAATGCGCACAGCAAGGTTTTGACGCCTGCGTCTTTATTCCCGCTGACCTGGAAGCCGCGAAAGTTCTCAACACCGCCGTTTATGGCGCCCGCATCGTGCGCATCAAGGGCAATTACGACCAGGTGAATCGCCTCTGCTCGCAGATCGCCGATCGTTTCCAATGGGGGTTGGTAAACGTTAATCTTCGCCCTTACTACTCCGAAGGCTCAAAAACCCACGGCTTTGAGATTGCCGAGCAACTCGGTTGGAAACTCCCGGACAACGTCGTTGTCCCCATGGCCGGTGGTTCGCTGATCACCAAAATTGCCAAAGCCTTCCGCGAACTCATCGAGCTCGGCTGGGTTGAACCCAAGCCGGTAAAATTCTTTGGCGCGCAGGCTACTGGCTGCTCCCCGATTTCCGACGGCGTAAAACGCAACCTCTCGCGCTTCGAGCCGCAAAAGCCGAACACCATCGCCCGGTCACTGGCCATCGGCAATCCAGCTGATGGACCGTTCGCTATGAAACAGATTCGCGAAAGCGGCGGGTGGGCCGAAGATGTTTCCGACCCCGAAATAGTCGAAGGCATTAAGCTGCTCGCCGAAACCGAAGGTATTTTTACCGAAACTGCCGGCGGAGTAACGGTCGGAGTCGCACAAAAACTACTGCGCCAGGGACGCATCCAGTCTGACGAGGTCACCGTGCTCAGCATCACCGGCAACGGGTTGAAAACCACCGACGCGATCGTGGACGAATTCCCTCTCCCAGAAGCAATCGCACCACGCCTGGAAGATTTCGAAGCCTATTTGAATAACAACGCCACGGTTGGTGCAGCAGCGACGCAGGGATAACTCTGCGGCTCGGGCTCAGCACCATCGGTTGGATTTAATTGAAGGAGCAAGCAAAATGCCTGTAACCATCGAAATTCCCACTGCCTTTCGCCGCTTTACCGAAGGCGCCCCAAAAATCGAAAGCAGCGCCTCTACCGTCGCGGAAGCTCTTCGCGACCTCACCGCGAAATTTCCAGCTCTCGGTAAACACGTGCGTGATGAGCAAGGAGAAATCCGCCAATTCCTCAACGTCTATCTCAACGAAGAAGACATTCGCTTCCTTAGTGGCGAATCCTCTGCTCTCAAAGACGGCGACCGCGTCCTCCTGGTCCCCTCAATCGCCGGCGGCTAAACTTCTGCTAAAACCCCGCAGGCTATAGAATATTCCGTATTGTCTCTGCTCTCCGAATTCGACCATCTTTCCGTGATCCTGGTTGCCGCGCGAAATCCTTTGAATATCGGCGCTGCTGCCCGCGCCATGAGCAACTTCGGTTTCCGTAACCTCCGCGTGGTAAATCCTTACCAACTTGCTTTTCGCGAAGCGCGCTCCGCCGTTGGAGCTTCCCCTATACTTGCCGCCGCGCAAGAATTCACAAACCTTGCGGACGCCATCGCCGATTGCTCGCTGGTAGTAGGAACAACCTCCGTCGGGCCCCGCGAATTGCATCACCTCCTTCGTTCGCTTCCCGATGCTGCGCCGCTGATTCGCAAGCGCATCTCTGCCAGCCGCGTCGCTCTCTTGTTCGGTTCTGAAAGAGTTGGTCTCTCGAATGAAGATCTCAGTCATTGCGACTGGCTGCTCCGCATCCCCACTCGCCGCGAACACCGGTCCATGAACTTGGCGCAATCGGTTGTCGTATGTTTATACGAGTTAGCTCGCGCTCGAAAAATTCCTCGCGCAACCGCCAAAACGATTCCTGCCAACAAAGGGGAACAACAAAGAATTACCAAAGCGTTGATCGAAGCGCTACGCTTGAGCGGCTACATCAAGCCGGCTTCCGAGTCCGACGCGGAAACCAAAGCGCGCCGCCTCGTCAGCCGCCTTGAGTTCTCCGCGCGCGACGCCGCAGTCTGCCTCGGAATGCTTCACCAGATTATTTGGAAGCTGCGTTCCATCAAAAATCCTGCTGAATAATTTGCCGGTCGATAAGCTCCGCCGTCGCCAACTACACTTCAAGCAAACTTCTTTGCCGGCTCTCCAGCGCGAGCAGCGCCTTCTTCGCCGGCAATCCGCCGCCGAATCCCGTCAAATTTCCATTGCTCCCGATCACCCGATGGCACGGAATAACAATCGGCACGGGATTGCATCCATTCGCCAGTCCCACGGCGCGTACCGCCTTCGGGTTTCCAATTTCCTTCGCCAGTTGCGCATAAGAAATGGTCCGTCCATCAGGAATCGTCCTTAAACTGTTCCACACCTTCATCTGAAACGCCGTGCCCTCTAACGCCAACAGCAAATTGAATTCTCTCAATTCTCCAGAAAAATACGCTCGTAATTGGCGGACCGCTTCTCCAAAAGGCGCGTCGTCCTGTTTCCAGTTTTCAGGAACCGAAAATCTCCCGCCGTTCGCAAAGTGTATGCGCCGCAGCCCGCCAGAATTACCCGCCAACACCAACGGCCCAGCCAAACTCTCCATAGTCGTGTAAAACAAACCGTTTCCTGAATCCCTCATGCACGAAATATACTCCATCCTGATCGTGTGTCGCATTCCCCGCCCACCGCAAATTCTGTACCAGCCACCCTGGAAGCTGCATCGAATAGTTGAACTAGGGCCCTCATCTCTTTTTCGGAGATCACCATGATTGCTTCCAAGGGTTTTGCAGCAAAAAGCGCCAAAGCGCACATCGAGCCATTCACCTTCGAGCGTCGCGATCCTGGCCCCAACGACATCGTCATCGCCATCGACTTTTGCGGTATCTGCCATTCCGATTTGCATCAGGTGAACGAGGATTGGGGTCCCTCGATTTTTCCGATGGTTCCCGGCCACGAAATTGTTGGCCGCGTCACCCAGGCCGGCGCTGCAGTCAAAAAGTTTAAAAAAGGTGATCTCGCCGCGGTCGGCTGCATGGTCGATTCCTGCCGTGTCTGCGCAAGCTGCAAAAGTGGCGAAGAACAATACTGCGATAAAGGTGCAGTTCTCACGTATAACGCTCGCGACAAACAGGGAAACCCCACGTACGGCGGTTACGCCGACAACATCGTCGTCGATGAATCCTTCGCCCTGAAAATTTCTCCTAAATTAAATCTAGCCGCTACCGCCCCGCTCCTCTGCGCCGGCATTACCACCTACTCGCCGCTGCGCCACTGGAAGGTTGGCAAATCCAGTAAAGTCGGCATCGTCGGTCTCGGTGGACTCGGCCACATGGGTCTGAAATTTGCCCGAGCCTTTGGCGCTCACGTCGTCCAATTCACTACGTCGCTCAAGAAAACGGACGACGCTCTCCGCCTCGGCGCCCATGAAGTCGTTCTCTCCACCAATGAAGTGGCCATGCGCGCTCACGCCGCCACCTTCGATTTTATTCTCGACACCGTTTCCGCCGATCACGATTTGAACGCGTATCTCAACCTGCTCAAGCGCGACGCTGTCCATTGCCTTGTCGGTCTTCCGGATCGTCCCGCCCAAGTCAGCGCCTTTGGCTTGCTGATAAAGCGCCGCTCCCTGGCTGGTTCCGCTATTGGCGGCATCCGCGAAACCCAGGAAATGCTCGACTATTGCGCCGATCACAACATCGTTTCCGATATTGAAGTCGTTCCACCATCAAAAATAAACGAAGCCTACGGCCGCCTAGCCCGCAATGACGTTAAATACCGTTTCGTCATCGATATGGCCGCCGCTCGGTAAAGCCCAACCATCGCTTCCCTTTACTATTTTACTAACCGTGCGTTTACGGGAATCCCCAGCGATTTTATTTTTCGCTACGCCATCCCACAGGGTAGGATGTACCTAACTTCTTTAGGGGAGGCTGTTAGCGTGGATCAAGAGCGCCGCCGTACACCGAGATATTCCTTTGTCGCCACCGCGGAATTGATTGAAACTGATTCTGAAGTACGCATCGCCAGCCGCGTCAGCGAGCTCAGCCTGCACGGTTGCTATCTCGATATGATTAATCCCTTCCCCGTCGGCACCAAAGTCCTGGTTAAAATTTCCGCCGGCGACGTTATGTTTCAAGCGCCCGCCACCGTGGTCTTCTCTAAAACCAATCTTGGGGCTGGACTGAAGTTCGACGATCTCGATAAGGACCACGCAACCATCCTCGAACGTTGGCTCGAAGACGCTCACCAAAATAATCTCCAGGTATAAAATTTAGCCCTTTAAACCCAATTAGCCGTACTTATACTTGCCTGCCTCCCCATTTAATTGGACTTATACCTCCCCAGTGCTACTATTTCCTATGAACACCATGAACACCCCTAAAACGACCACGCCTAAAACCCTCTACCAGAAAATTTGGGACGCCCATCTCGTCCACGAGCAGCCAGGCCAGCCTTCCATCATCTATATCGACCGCCACCTCGTCCACGAAGCCACTTCCCCGCAAGGCTTCGCCGGACTCAAGGCCGAAGGCCGCAAGCTTCGCCGCCCCGATCTCACTTTCGCCGTGATGGACCACTCCGTCCTCACCACCGATCGCACTCTCCCAATCCTCGACACCGACGCGCGCCTCCAGTTCGAAGCCCTCACGCGCAACTGCCGCGAATTCGGCGTCCCACTCATCGACATGAATAGCCGCGACCAGGGCATCGTTCACGTCATCGGCCCCGAGCTCGGCCTCACCCAGCCCGGCCAAACCCTCGTCTGCGGCGACAGTCATACTTCCACGCACGGCGCATTCGGCGCGCTCGCCTTCGGCATCGGCACCAGCGAAGTCGAGCACGTTATGGCCACGCAATGCCTGGTGCAAAGCAAATCCAAAACCATGCACATTCTTGTCCACGGCAAACGCCCTCGCGGCATCACCGCCAAAGACCTCATCCTCGCCATCATCGGCAAAATCGGCATCGGCGGCGGCACCGGCCACGTCGTTGAATACGACGGCGAAGCCATCCATTCCCTTTCCATGGACGGCCGCATGACCGTTTGCAATATGTCCATCGAAGGTGGCGCGCGCGCCGGCATGATCGCCCCCGATGACACCACCTTCGCCTACATGGAGGGCCGCCCTTTCGTTCCCCGCGGCAAGCAGTTCGAAGCCGCCGTCGAAAATTGGCGTCTCCTGCATTCCGATAAAAATGCCCAGTTCGATCTCACCGTCGAACTCAACGCCCCAGACATCGCGCCGCAAGTCACCTGGGGCACCAATCCCGGCATGGTCACTGGAGTCACTTCGCGCGTTCCCGATCCTGGCTCGTTCTCCGATCCCAACGATCAGAAAGCTACCGAGCGCGCCCTGCACTACATGGGACTAAAAGCCGGCACTCCCATCGTCGACATTCCCGTTGACCGCATCTTCATCGGCTCCTGCACCAATTCCCGCCTCGACGATCTTCGCGCCGCCGCGCATCTCGTCGCCGGCAAGCATCTCGCGCGCAACATCAAGCAAGCCTTGGTCGTCCCCGGCTCGCGCGGCGTCAAAGCCCAAGCCGAAAAAGAAGGCCTCGACAAAATTTTTCGCGACGCGGGATTCGAATGGCGCGACGCCGGCTGCAGCATGTGCATCGCCATGAATCCCGACATCCTTCCGCCCAACGAACGCAGCGCCAGCACCTCCAACCGCAACTTCGAAGGCCGCCAGGGTAAAGACAGCCGCACCCACCTCGTCAGCCCCGTAATGGCCGCCGCCGCCGCCATCGCCGGCCACTTCGTCGACGTCCGTTCACTCGACGTTGGTTCTCTCGAGTGAACGTGGTTTCAAACCAAGTCATTTGATTTCTGCTGAGGCTCTCACTCTGGCTTCTAAACAACGAACTTTTTCATAAGCTAGAGGAGGTCACTATGGAAGAATTCGCGAGAATCTGTATGTGGGTTGACGTGATTGCGGGGACGGCGTTGCTAACTATGTGGATTCGACGTTCGGAGCGCTTCGGGAACAACAGGGGGCCTATCCCGCCCCGTACCCTAAATTTCCTGGCATGGATCATTTTCCTTGCCGGCTTGGGCATTACCGCATGGCGATTTAAGAACAATTGGGTGTGGTAATCCCTCGGTTGCATTCGCAAATCAAACGCTTGTAGGGGCACGATACATCGTGACCCTCTGCTAGATTTGTCATCCCGACCGAAGGGCCGCCTCCGGCGGCCCGCAGTGGAGGGACCTCGGCAACACCGCTCCACGCCGCAAATCGACACGACCAGCCAACAGCCCGCCTCTTCTGTAGTAAAATTCCGCACCGCGAGGTGCCCGTCATGCTCCCTAAGAATTTCCCCCTGATCCTCTCGTCCGCTCTCGTCTTCCTCGGCGCAACCGCTCAAGCCCACCCACAAACTCCCACCGCCCCACTAGGCCAATTCGAATCCCACTCCGACATC